>CAZTJC010000196.1:0-1501 GCA_964613945.1 uncultured Acetobacteraceae bacterium | reverse complement strand
ATCCGGTCTCGGCCGTCGGTCACATCGACAAAGGCCGCATCTGGCTCGCGGTGGACGGCGTCACCAAGCAGGACAGCGACGTCTCCAAGCTGATCTGGCCGATCGCCGACGTCATCAGCATCGCGTCGCGCTCGATGGAGTTGCGGCCCGGCGACCTCATCATGACCGGCACGCCCGAAGGCGTCGGCGAGGTCAAGGCCGGGCAGACGATGACGCTGGGCGTGGAAGGTCTCGGCGAAATGACCATCCACATCGCCTGAGCCTGCGGTAGCCCCTGCTCCTGCGGGAAGGGGCTACCGGTGTCCTGCCAGAGCCAGCACCCGCCGCGCCTGCTTGAGGTGCGGCATGTCCAGCATGGTGCCGTCTAGGCCCACGACGCCGGTGCCTGGAGCCGCCGCGAACGCATCCACGACTCTTTGCGCGTGCGCCACCTCCGCCGCTGCCGGCGTGTAAGCGTCGTTGATGACGGCGACCTGGTCCGGATGAATCGCCATACGCCCCAGGAAGCCGCTGTGCCGGCTCGCCTGCGCGTCGGCGGCGAGCCCGGTGAGGTCGCGGAAATCGGCATAAACGGTATCCAGAGGTTGCACCCCGGCGGCCACGGCTGCGGCCAGGCATAAGGCGCGGGCCATCTCGTAGGGATAAGCGAAGCCGCCGCCGGGCGCGCGGTTCGTGCTCGCGCCGAGCACGGCGGCGAGGTCCTCGGCACCCCAGGTCAGCCCGGCGAGCCGCGGGCTACAGCCGACATAGCTTCCCAGGGTGAATAGCGCCCCGGCCGTCTCGGTCGCGATCGGGATGATGTTAATCGACCCGAGCGTCACGCCGTCACGGGTTTCGAGCGCGCGAAGGTAGTGATCGAGCATGACCACGTCGGCGGCGGATTCGGGCTTTGGCAACAGGATGCCATCCGGACGTCCGCCGACCACGGCGGCCAGGTCGAGCAGGCCCGCTGGCGTGGAAAGCGGGTTGATGCGGACCCAGAGCTGGCGCTCGTCGCGGCCCGGGTGCGCGTCCAGGTAGCCGCGCACCATCTCGCGCGCGATCGCCGTGCGTTCCGCGGCCACGGAGTCTTCGAGGTCCAGGATCAGGGCGTCCGCCGCCGACCCGGCGCCTTTGGCGAGCTTGCGCTCGCTATCTCCCGGCACGAACAGCATCGAACGCAGCATCGTCGGTCCCTCCCTTATCGTCGGGCAACAATGGCGCATCAGCGCAGAGGATGGAAATGGTCGGGGCGAGAGGATTCGAACCTCCGGCCTCTTGCTCCCGAAGCAAGCGTACTACCAGGCTGTACTACGCCCCGACTGAGGCGCGGGGTATAACCTCGCTCCCACCCCCCGGCAACCCCGAAACAGCGTTTGGTGGCTCGTCGACTGCCGAACCGGTCGCCTGATGCGGCGTTCCAGTCGCGAGCAGGGAGCATGTGCATGACCGATCAGAAGCCCGACACCAGCAACGAGCCCGAGATCACCGGAACCGTTGGTGCGCCAAACCCCAAGACCGG
>CAZTJC010000195.1:0-1585 GCA_964613945.1 uncultured Acetobacteraceae bacterium | reverse complement strand
CTCGCGATCCTGGATCCAGGCGCCACCACGGCGACGGTAACCCGCAACCATGGCTTCATGGTGTTCGAGACACTTTATGGGGTGGACGCTTCCGGCGCGCCGGTGCCCGAGATGGTGGCCCGGCACGAGGTCAGCGAGGACGGGTTGGAGTGGGCGCTTACCCTGCGAGAGGGGCTGCGGTTCCACAATGGCGAGCCGGTGCGCGCCGTCGACTGCGTCGCGAGCCTCAATCGCTGGGGACGGCGCGACCCCTTCGGCAAGACGTTGATGGCAGCGACCGAGGTACTGTCGGCGCGCGATGACCGCACGGTGCATTTCCGGCTGCGCCGGCCGTTTCCGCTGCTGCCACAGGCCCTAGCCAAGAACACGCCTTATGTGCCGTTCATCGTGCCCGCCAGCCTGGTCCCGTCCGACCCCGCCGGCATGATCAAGGAGGTGATCGGCAGCGGCCCGTTCCGATATGTTCCGGAGGAGCGAATTGCCGGCGCCCGCGTCGTCTATGCACGTTTCGACGGTTACGTGCCACGGCCGGACGGCCAGCCGGGCCTGTCGTCGGGGCCCAAATTGGTGAACTTCGATCGCGTCGAATGGCAGGTGGTGCCCGATTCAGCCACTGCCTTCGCCGCAATCCAGAATGGCGAGGTGGATTGGTGGGAGCGCCCAATCCCGGACCTGCTGCCTCTCGTGGCCCGCGACAAGCGCCTGCGCGCGACCGTGACCAACCGCGCGGGGACGATCGCGTTCCTGCAATTCAATCACCTTCATCCGCCGTTCGACAACGTGGCGATCCGCCGGATCGTGCTTTCCGCAATCGACCAGAAGGAGTTCGCCCAAGCCATCGGCGGCTCGGACCCAGCGCTGCTGGGCGGTCGCGTCGGCATATTCCTGCCGGACGGGCCCATGGCGAACGATGCCGGGCTCGATCTGATGAAGGGGCGGCGTGACTTCGACGCGATGAAGAAGGAACTGGCCGCCGCTGGCTATAAGGGTGAGCGCGTGGTGATGCTGGTGGGAACCGACAGCCCGGTGAACAACGCGGCCAGTGAAGTCACCGCCGATCTGCTGCGGAAGATGGGCTTCAACGTCGACTACCAGTCGATGGATTGGGGCAGCGTGGTGCAGCGTCGGACGAGCCAGCAACCGCCGGAGAAAGGCGGCTGGAACGTGTTCGCGGTCAGTGCGGACGGGGATTACTTCCTGGACCCCACCGTGGTGCCGGCCATTCGCGCCAACGGCAAGGATGCTTGGATTGGCTGGCCCGACAGCCCGGCGATCGAAAGCCTGTTTCGTGACTGGTTCCTGGCGCCTAGCTTGGCCGATCGCCAAGCCATCGCACGCAAGCTGCAGGCGCAAACACTGCAGGATGTCACATGGATCCCACTCGCGCAGGTGTTCCTACCGACCGTCGTGCGACAGGATCTAACAGGCGTGCTCCCGGGCTTCATCAAGTTCTGGAACGTGCGTCGGAGCTAGCGCGACCTGCCCACTCCGTGACGGAATGAGGTTCCGAGCCTTCGTGGTTCAGGTGAGGGCGGGAGAACTTGACGATGCCGAACATTCGCTTCGATCTGACCACGCTGAGTAT
>CAZTJC010000194.1:0-1617 GCA_964613945.1 uncultured Acetobacteraceae bacterium | reverse complement strand
CCCGTCACCCGCCTCACCGGCGTTGAATACGACCCCGTGACGGCGCGTATCGCCCGCCTGCTCCATCCGACCGCGACAATCCGGGCGGAGGACTACACGCGGAGCACGCTCGGCGACGGCTTCGATCTCGTGATCGGCAACCCGCCCTTTTCGGCCCGCACCGTTCGCGCGGACCCGCGCACCGCCGCACTCGGCCTGCAGCTCCACGACTACTTCATCGCCCGCTCGATCAGCCGCCTCAAGCCGGGCGGCCTGGCGTTGTTCGTGACCAGCACCGGCACGATGGACAAGGCCGGCACGGTCGCCCGCGAGCACATCGCCGGCATGGCCGACCTGGTCGGCGCGGTGCGCTTGCCCGAATACAGCATGAACGCCACGGCCGGCACGCACGTCGTGGTCGACGTGCTGGTGTTCCAGCGCCGCCAGCCAGGAACGCAGGACTTCGGTAAAGCATGGCATGATCTGGTCGAAGTAAGCCTCGACCCCGGTGCGGAGGCCCAGGCCGATAGCGACGTGGATTCCGGCGCAGATCCGGCCGACGCTGGCGGCGTCGAGCCCTCACCAGAAGGCTCGCCGACTGCGGTGCCGCGTCATCTGCGGCGCGATGCGGTGTTGGTGAACCAATATTTCATCGAGCATCCCGAGATGGTGCTCGGCACTCACGGTCAACGGCGCGGGATCTACGGCATCGGACGGTCCTATACCTGCCTGCCCTACGCCGATCGCGGCACGCTCGAGGAGCAGCTCGACGCCGCCCTGTCACTTCTGCCGGCCAGCATCCACCAACCCGATCCGGATGCCCTGGTCGACGACGAGCCCGTCGCGGCCGAGAGCGCGATCCGGGTCGGCCGTGCCGCTGATGGCGCGACCGTCAAGGAGGGCAGCTACCTAAACAACCGCTCCGGTCAGCTCTGCCAGGTGGTCGACGGCATGGTCACGCCCGTCGCCATCAAGGAAGGCAAGTGCAAGGAAGGGATTGCCCTGAAGGCCGTGAAGGTTATCCGCGGTCTCATGGGCGTGCGCGACGCGCTCCGCGACGTGTTGCGCGCCCAGGTCGAGGGCAAGCCCTGCCAGGACCAGCAGGTCCGGCTTCGCTGCGCCTACTCCAACTTCATCCGCTACTACGGGCCGATCAACCACACGACCGTCTCGGTCCAGACCGACGCCGAGACCGGCGAGGAGCGGGAGCAGCACCGCCGCCCGAACCTAGCCCACTTCGCCGACGATCCCGATTGCTGGCTGGTTGCCTCGATCGAGCATTACGACGTCGATAGCGGACTGGCCCGCCGTGGCGCGATCTTCAGCCAGCGCGTCATCTCGCCTCCGGACGCCCCGATCGTCACCACCGCGGCCGACGCTCTGGCCGTCACGCTCAACGCTACCGGCCGGGTCGATCCCGACCACATTGCCGAGCTACTGGAATGTTCCGCTGCCGAGGCCATGGAGCGGCTCGGGCAAGCCGTGTTCCTCAATCCCGCGACGGAAGTGTGGGAGACCGCCGACGGCTACCTCTCCGGTCCCGTGCGACACAAGCTCGCCGCCGCCGAGATCGCCGCCGCCCTCGAAGCGCGCTACGCCCGCAACGTCACGGCATTGGCCGGCGTGCAGCCGACCGAC
>CAZTJC010000193.1:0-1640 GCA_964613945.1 uncultured Acetobacteraceae bacterium | reverse complement strand
GCTTGCTCATCCAGTGAGCCTGACGAGCCACCCTTAAGATGTCAACTTGTGATAACAATTATTCTAGCAAACTGTGGCCCGGCGAATATTCTGCCAAAGCTGATGCAGAACGGCTGGTAGTCGTGCGCGCTGCCGCGCTCAACCTAATAGCGCAACTCTATAACCGCCGAGCCAGAGCCAACACCGGTCAGCGCGGGACAACGTCGGACCCCAGGAACGAACGCTGACAAAGTATGTAACTTCCTAGGGTTCTAATTCCGTCAGAAACCAACACATTCATCTTACCAAAAAGCACAGGTTAGCAGTCGAAAAACGCTTGCCCCCAATAGCCTGAGGTAACTGAAAATGAAGTCTTCGCGCACGCCCGTGCAGCCCCTGCTGCGGCAGGCCCTGTCCTCCTCGGCCATGCTGAGCGCCGACGCCGAGCGCGACCTGCTGCTTCAGTTCCACACCAATGCCAGCAAGACGGCCATGGACGAGCTGGTCCGCTCCCACATGCCCATCATCTTCCGCGCCGCCAGCCGCAGCGCCAAGAACCCCGGCATCGACATCAACGACCTCATCATGACGGCCACCGAGGGCCTGCTCATCGCGATCAACCGCTGGTCGTTCGAGAAGTCCGAGGCCAGCGGCTCCCGCCTCACCGCCGAACTGGCGATGGAGCGGCAGGAGAACGGCGAAGACGCCGCGGCCGAGAACGCCGGGTCCGGCTCCGAGGTCGTCCCGGCCCGCAACTCCCGGCTGGCGACCTACGCGATGTGGTGGATGCGCATCCTGCTCACCGACAGCGTCATCGAGAACCGCGGCATGGTCGTCCGCGCCAAGAACCCCAAGACGCGCAAGGCCCTGTTCGCCCTGCCCGCCGCGATCAAGGCGCTCGACATCCGCCTGCCGCTCACCGGCGGCGACGTGACCCGGCTCGCCGACCACCTCGGCATCGGCACCCGCGAGATCGAGGAGGCGCTGATCCACGCCTCCGGCGACGTCATGCTCGACGAGCCCATCGGCGACGGCTCCGCCCGGCGCGGCGACAACATGGGCGACCAGATGGCCGAGAGCGAGGACAGCATCATCACCCGCCTCGCCTCGACCGACCGCTGGAACGCCATCTGCGAGACCATGATGGCCCTGCCGGCCCGCGACCGCTTCATCCTCATCACCCGCTACCTGCTCACCCAGAAGTGGAAGCTCGAGCGCCTCTCCGAGACCCTCAAAATGTCGCGCGAGCGCATCCGCCAGATCGGCGACGACTGCCTCAGCCTGATCCGCGCCCAGGTCCCGGCCCAGGGCGTGCCGCACCGCCTCGGCCGCGAATCCGCCGCCGCCGAGCTCGACGCGCTCATCCGCGCGGTCGAAGCCGTCTCCGCCTCGCAGGACCCGGCGGAGATCGCGGCCTTCCTCGCCGCCAACGGCGTCGCGATCGGCCCGACCCGCATCACCCGCCGCCCCGCCCTGCGCGCCCTCCCCGGCGCCGGCCCATCCGCGATGGCGCGCACCCCGGCCCAGGCCGCCGAGAAGCGCACGGCCTGACCCGGGCGGGCTGAACCCAGCCCGAACACGTCCCAAAGCCCTACGACGAAGCAGACCCGGAGGCCGCCGGAAAACCCGGTGGCCGCGGCAGCTGCGCCAGCAGGTAGTCG
>CAZTJC010000192.1:0-1688 GCA_964613945.1 uncultured Acetobacteraceae bacterium | reverse complement strand
TCGACCCGCCATCCGCCCCACCGCCCGGCGCCCTCGTGCTCACCGCCCGCGGCCCCTACGACGAACCCGCCGAACGCGCCCTGCTGCTGCAGCATCGAATAGAGGTGATGGTCACCAAGAACGCCGGCGGCACCGCGACCGCAGCCAAGCTCGCCGCCGCCGCCGCCCTCGGCACCCCAGTCGTCATCCTCGCCCGTCCGCCTTTGCCCGACGGCCTGGTCACCGTGCCGACCGCCGCCGCCGCCCTGGCCTGGCTCGATCAAGCGGAAACCCGACGCAGCGAATAGACCAGCGGCGCCGCCCCTTCCCGCTCGATCACCCGCGTCGCTGCCGACCCGATCATCACCAGCGTCCGCATGTCCGCCCGCGCCGGGTCGGCAGCGTCCAGCGTCGTCACGTCGATGCGCTCCTCCGACCGGCTGGCCGCGGTGGCGAAGATCACCGGGGTCTCCGCCGCCAACACCTCGCGCAACAGCTCGAACGCCGCGCCCAACTGCCAAGGTCGCGCCGTCGACAGCGGATTATACAGCGCAATCACGAACCCGGCCTCCGCAACCGCCCGCAACCGCCGCAACACCACCGCCCAAGGTTTCAGATTATCCGACAGCGAGATCGCACAGAAGTCCGCCCCTAACGGCGCTCCCACCCGCGCCGCCACCGCCATCATCGCCGAGATCCCCGGCACCACCTCCACCTCCAGCTTCCGCCATGCCGGCTCCCCATGCTCGATCGCCTCGAACACCGCCGACGCCATCGCGAACACCCCCGCATCCCCCGACGACACCACCGCGACCCGGCGCCCCGCCGCCGCCAACCGCAACGCATGCCGCGCCCGATCCAGCTCCTCCCGATTGTCAGAAGCGTGCTTGACCTGATCGGGTCGCGCCGCCACCCGGTCGAGATACGGCCCGTAGCCGATGAAGTCGGTTGCCTCGGCCAGCACCGCGTCGGCCTGTGGCGTCCGCATCGCCGCCGCTCCCGGCCCGAGTCCGACGATGGACAACCGGCCGCTCACCGCTCGTGTCATCGTTCGTTTTGGCGCCCCGGCACCAGCACCAGGGAGAAATAAGGCGCCGGGCTCTCGTCCCGCTCGGACAGCCGGACGATCCGCTCGTCCGCCATTGTGCCGCGTTCGACATACATCGCCCGCTCCGCCAGCCCGGCTCGCGCCAGCGCCGCACGGATCTTCGGCAGGTTACGCCCGATCTTCATGATCACCGACGCATCCGACCGCGCCAGCCCTTCCGCCAACCCGTCCTCGTCGAGCGTCCCCGGCAACACGGTCAGGATGTCGTCGCCATGCGCGATCGGCGTTCCCGCCCGCGTCCAGCAGCCACTCATCGCGCTGACACCCGGCACGACCTCACTTGGGAACACCGGCTTGAGCCGGTCGTACAAATACATCGACGAGCCGTAGAAGAACGGATCCCCCTCGCACAGCAGCACCGCATCCTGCCCGGCCGCCAGCCGCTCGGCCAACCGCGCCGCGCACTCGTCGTAGAACGTCACGATTTCCGCCCGGTAGCGGGGATGCTCGACCGGCACCTCGACGGTGAACGGATACTCGAACCGCATCTCCTCGGCATTGGCGGCGATATGGGCCGCCGCGATGGTCCGCGCATGCCCGGTCCGACCGCGCTTGGCGAAATACGCGATCACCGGCGCCGCCGCGATCACGCGCGCCGCCT
>CAZTJC010000191.1:0-1705 GCA_964613945.1 uncultured Acetobacteraceae bacterium | reverse complement strand
TAACGCTCGACGATTTCGCCAAGACCGAATGCATCATGTTCTTCGGCCAGAACCCAGGCAGCAACTCGCCGCGCATGCTGCATCCGCTGCAGGAGGCGAGCCGGCGGGGCGTGCCGATCATCACCTACAACCCGTTGCGCGAGCGCGGGCTCGAGCGCTTCGTCAACCCGCAATCGCCATCCGAGATGCTGACCAACCAGCCGACGCGTATCAGTTCGCAATACCATCAGGTCAAAGCCGGCGGTGACCTCGCCGCCTTCACGGGGATCTGCAAATCCGTGTTGGCCCTGCACGACGACGCGGTTGCGGCGAACGGCGCCCCCATTCTGGATCTCGCGTTCATCGCCGAGCACACGCACGGCTTTTCGACGTTCGCCGATTGGCTGCGGGTGCAGGACTGGGACGAATTGGAGCGTCGCTCCGGCCTGCATCGGGCCGACATGGAGGCGACGGCGCATGTTTATGCCCATGCGCGGTCAACGATCGGCATCTATGGCATGGGGCTCACGCAGCACCAGGCCGGCGTCGTGACCGTGCAGATGTTCGTCAACCTGCTGCTGATGCGCGGCAACCTCGGTCGCGAGGGCGCCGGCATCTGCCCGGTGCGCGGCCATTCCAACGTGCAAGGGCAGCGCACGATGGGGATCACCGAGAAGCCCGACCTGTTCCCGACCGACCGCCTCGGCAAGCAGTTCGGGTTCGAGCCGCCGCGCGAGCCGGGCTACAACACGGTCGAAGCCTGTGAGGCCGTGCTGCGGGACGAGGTCAAGGTCTTCTTCATGCTCGGCGGCAACTTCGTCCGCGCCATTCCCGATCATGGACAGATGGAACCGGCTTGGCGCCGCATCGACATGACCGTCAACGTGATCACCAAGCTCAATCGCAGCGCGTTGCTGGCCGGCAAGAAGAGCTACATCCTGCCGGTGACCGGGCGCACGGAAATCGAGCGCACGGCCGATGGCCAGCAGGTGATCTCCATGGAAGACACCTCCGGGTGCGTCCACGGCAGCCGCGGCCTGCGCGAGCCGCCGTCGCCGCATCTGCTCAGCGAAATTCGCCTGATCTGCGAGCTGGGCAAGCTGGCGCTGGATCCCAATCCCAACGTGCCGTGGGACGAGTACATGACCCGGTATGCCGCCATCCGAACCGAGATCGGGCACACACTGCCGGACTTCAAAGATTACGAGCGCCGCATGTGGGAGCCCGGCGGGTTCCGTCGCGACCTTCCGGCCGAGCGGCGGGAATGGCACACGCCGTCTCACCGGGCTGAGTTCATCACCCCAACTGCCCTCGAAGAAGACCTCGACATGCCCGATGTTGGGCACGACTCCCTGCGCCTGATGACGCTGCGGTCCAACGACCAGTTCAACACCACCGTGTATGGGTTCGACGACCGTTTCCGCGGCATCAAGAACACCCGCAAGGTCGTACTGATGAACCGCTCGGACATCGACCGTAGGGGGCTGAAGGTAGGGCAATCCGTCACCTTGCGGACCGTCGCCAATGACGGGGTGGACCGCTCGCTGTCGGGGCTGCTGGTGGTAGCCTACGACGTCCCGATCGGCTGCATCGGCGGCTACTATCCGGAGTGCAACGTCCTGATGCCAATCTGGCACTATGCTATCGGCAGCAAGACGCCGGCGGCGAAGGCCATCCCGGTCACGGTGCATGCCGACGGTGACGCCGTGCTCGAGCCGCAGCTGGA
>CAZTJC010000190.1:0-1724 GCA_964613945.1 uncultured Acetobacteraceae bacterium | reverse complement strand
ACAACTACGCTTATCGGGGGTAGATGCCTCCCAGATCTCTGAAAACTTCGTTACATCGCCTTAGAGCATTTGCCGTATTCAGTTTTGAAGATTGATGTTGCTGACGCTCTAGCAATGCACCGCTCCGCTAAGCTTGTGCTGGGGTAACGGCAACTCTTAGAAGTCTCCTTGCCTAATCCGGGCGATCAGTTGGGCAAATTGTTGGTGGAAGATTGCATGCAGCCTATCCTTGTGACCTGGTAAATTTGAAAGCCCAGCTCGCCCTTGCTCGATAAGCTGTCGTTCGACGACGCCGCCCACCTCATCCAGACCGTGCTTACCCCGGTGTTCCTGCTATCCGGCATCGGCACGCTGCTGAACGTATTTGCCGGACGTCTCGCCCGGGTCGCGGATCAAGCCGACGCACTCACCAAAGCGACCGACGAGGCAGCTAAGCCGGCGGACGAACGGCTCGGTGTCCTCAAACGCCGCGCGCTGATCCTCGACGTCGCGGTTGTGCTGGCTACCGGTGCCGCCGCGGCAACATGCCTATCGATCCTCACGCTGTTTCTGTTCGCCCTCAGCAACCGAGAAATCGCCAGTATCCTTCTAATGCTATTCGGCCTTGCGATCCTGCTCACGCTGGGGTCGATCGTCGCGTTCGGTCTCGAGATGGTGCTCAGCAACCGCGCCATGAGGCGACGCATTGCCCTGCATCGGCTGCGCCTTCCCTGGCACCGCGGCTGACCGAAAGCCTCGGTCGCGGTTTGCGACTGTGGACTTCCTACCCGGCGTCAATCGCTGCGTCGGTGTCACTCTGTTGTAGGGACCGCTGCTGTCTCGGCAGAGGTAGGATGATGTGAGGACATACCTTGGTCACGTTCTGGGGTAGTTTGTCGTGCCGTTCAAAGCCAACGCCGAGCATCGCCGCCAAATCCCAGAGCAACGGCACCAGGTTACGAACTCTGCCACCTACGATTCTGCTCTGCGTCAGCGCGGCAGTTTGACAGTGTGGTTCACCGACGCGGCGATCGCTGCATGGAAAGCTGAGCCGCGGACCACTCGAGGCGGTCAGTCGCGCTATTCGCCTCTGGACGTGGTTAGCCCCAGCCCAAGCTTCGGTCCCGTTCACCTGCTGGTCGACAGCACGGGGCGATCTTGTTGCACGGATTGCGGGTAGTAACGCGCCGAGCGGCGTGGAATAAGACCCGGCCTATTTGAGCAGGATCAGGTTCGATCGGGTCGGAGGTCTTGCCCTGTCCGGCGCAGCCGCCCGGGACAGGAGCGACGGCGAGACGTTCCAGCGGTGGCCATCGTCGGTGAGCACGGTGACGGATTTTCGGTTGTAGCGCACCAGCATGCCCTGGACCGGCCCGCGTCCGTCGGGTTGGAACGTGACCCGCTCGCCGATCCTGAACTCCAGCATGTCCACATGGGCACGCATGTGTTGCAGCAGGCGCAGGCGCTCAACGATGCGGTGGTTGAGGTCGATCAGCTCGGCCTCGGTCAACCGGTCGATGTTGATGGCTGCCACGAAGCTCCCTCGGCCGTGATCAATGGGTGTTTACCCTACGATGGCCGACACGGCAGGGCCAAGGAACGAGGAGCAAGAGACAGCTGCGGCCCGTGACGTCGCATCCGCCTGGTGGTCGTTGGTGCAAAGGCAGGGTAGGCCGGTGGTGCCCTCGGGATCGGGACCGACATCGTGCCTTTCAAGCTGCATGCCCACCGCCGCCAACACATCC
>CAZTJC010000189.1:0-1795 GCA_964613945.1 uncultured Acetobacteraceae bacterium | reverse complement strand
TTCTTCACCCGCACCGGCGCCGGCACCAAGATCGCCGAGGGCAAGGAGGAGCGCGAGTTCGACGGCCATCGATACATCATGGAACGCGGCCTGTTCGCCGACCTGGCCATCGTTCACGCCTGGAAGGGCGACACCGAAGGCAACCTCGTCTACCGCCGCACCGCGCGGAACTTCAATCCGCCGATGGCCACCGCCGCCAAGGTCACCGTCGCCGAAGTCGAGCACCTCGTCCAACCCGGCGACCTCGACCCCGACCACATCATCACCCCCGGCATCTTCGTCAAACGCTTGATCGAAGTGTCCGACGTCGACAAACGCATCGAGCAGCGCACCGTCCGCAAGCGCGCCGACGCCGCCCCGGCCGCCGCCGGCAGCGAAATCTAGGGAGACCCGATCATGGCATGGACACGCGACGAAATGGCCGCCCGCGCCGCCCGCGAGCTTGAGGACGGCATGTACGTCAATCTCGGCATCGGCATCCCGACCCTGGTCGCCAACTGGATCCCGGACGGCATCAGCGTCCAGCTCCACAGCGAGAACGGCATGCTCGGCATCGGCCCGTTCCCCTATGAAGGCGAGGAGGACGCCGACCTCATCAACGCCGGCAAGCAGACCGTCACCATGCTGCCCACCACCAGCATCTTCGACAGCGCGCAGAGCTTCGGCATGATTCGCGGTGGCCATATCGCCGTCAGCATCCTCGGCGCACTGCAGGTGGCCGAGAACGGCGACCTCGCCAACTGGATGGTGCCCGGCAAGATGGTCAAGGGCATGGGCGGCGCGATGGACCTCGTCGCCGGAGTCGGCAAATGCGTCGTGTTGATGGAACACACGGCCAAGGGTGCGCCGAAGATCCTCAAGCGCTGCACCCTGCCGCTCACCGGCGCCGGCGTGGTCAGCCTCATCGTGACCGATCTGTGCGTCTTCGCGGTCGATCATCCCGGCCAGGATGGATTGACCCTGTTGGAGATCGCGCCGGGCGTCACGGTTGAGGAGCTTCGCTCTAAGACCGAAGCCGATTTCCACGTCGCGGCTGACCAACATGTATCCGCTTAGTTTTCGGAACTGACGTATTTAGGTCGGCGGTATCGCCCAAGGGGGATTGCCGCCGGCCGGATGCGACGGTATATGCCCGCTTCCCGAACGTATGGGGCTGTAGCTCAGTTGGGAGAGCGCCTGAATGGCATTCAGGAGGTCAGCGGTTCGATCCCGCTCAGCTCCACCATCGTTCGGCCATTGTTGGTCATCATGAAACGGCCCGTTCGACGGCAATTCGTGATATGCTGTTGCCAACAGGGTGAGCCCACGTGACAACCGAACCAGCACAAGACGGCAGCGCCCCGCGCCGGAAATTCGACGACGTCGCATCGTTGTACGCTCCTCGCCCGTCCGGTGCGGGAAACGCGTCGCGTTTCCCGCCGCATCGGCCTGCCTTTATTCCGATGCCGCCGACCTACACGGCGCCGGTCAAACGCCCCGAACCCGTACCGCCGCAAGACCCGGCTGATCCCGACCTTTCCACGGAGGCGCTTGCCATCCCGCCGGCCATCCCGCCGGCGCCGCTTTCACCGCCGGCAACGCCGTTGCCGCGCCCGCAACTCGAGGCCGCCCGCGCCCCGGCCACCCCGCCGAACAGCGCCCCGGCCGCTGTCGCCCGCACACGCCCGGCCGAGATCCCGTGGCCCGACGCCTTCGAGCCCCGTCCGAATTACCGCAAGCGCGACGGCCGAAGCTGGTCCTGGTTGCTGCTCATCCCGGCCGGCCTCGTCGCTGCTGCAGCCATCACCCTGGTTGA
>CAZTJC010000188.1:0-1971 GCA_964613945.1 uncultured Acetobacteraceae bacterium | reverse complement strand
CTTTGCCTCCATCAACGCCTCGCGCCCACCTTCCGAACAGCGGACGAAATACGATTGCTGCGGACACTGGCCGTAGAACTCTCGAATGACACTCTTGGCCAGCAACGCCGTCGCGTGGACGGCGCGGCTTCCAAAATCGATCATCTGGACCGGGTTCTGCATCCACAGTGGGCTTGAACCGCTGTGCCCGTCATCAGTGCTGGCTGCCGCATACGGCAGCGTGAGCCGCGGCCAGGTCGGCAGCAAGGATGCTCCCGACCTCCCCGAAGCCGATGACCGCAATCCTCAGCACGTTCGCGGCCTCCGTCACCGGATTGTCCTGCTCGCCGGCCAAACCGCTCGTATTGGTGCTCGTCATGAATTGTCCCCTCGGTTTTCAGGTTTCTTCTTGCAGCGTCAGGCCGGGCGCATGCCGTGCCGGCGCTTGGCGTCCGCCGTGTCGGCGGAGGCGAGAAAGGCGATGAAGCGGCGGGCGGCCTCGGGGCACGCCGCGCCGCTTGTGACCCCGGCGACGAAGGCGGTATCGCACGCCGCGTCGCCTGGCAGCGCGCCGGCGACGACGATGCCCGGGATGCCGATCAACTCGCTGTTCTGCTGGAACGCGATGTCGACGGCTCCCTCGGCCAGGAGATGCCCGACCGGGATGCCCGGCGGCACCTGCATCAGGCGGTCGCGGAGCATACTGCGGACGCCCCACAAGTCCAGCAAACCGAGCAGATGGTCGCCGCTGGGTCCGGTGGAATATCCGATCCGTCCGGCGGTCGACACCGCTCGCGCGAGCGCGGCCGAACTGGACAGGTCGGGCACGGGCTCGCCATCCCGCACTGCGGCGGCGACGCTCGCGACCGCAACCGTGGCCAGGCTAGCCTCGATCACGAACCCTTCGCCGGCCAGCGCACGCATCGGGCCGTCCGCAAGGACCACCACATTCACCATTTCGCCCGCCCGGACCCGGCGCGCGGCGTCGACGCCTCCGACCGCCTCTACGCTCGCCGGCCCGTCCCATGCCGCCGCGAGTTCCGTCAGCAGGCTACGCGTCGCCATTGAGGACAGAACGGACACTAACGACACAGTCCTACCTGCCGGCT
Source organism: uncultured Acetobacteraceae bacterium (assembly GCA_964613945.1). Taxonomy (GTDB): domain Bacteria; phylum Pseudomonadota; class Alphaproteobacteria; order Acetobacterales; family Acetobacteraceae; genus JAVVHH01. The sequence goes on along the minus strand of CAZTJC010000188.1, from coordinate 883 downwards.
TGGCTGAGTTTCGCGTCAAGGCGGGGGTAGACCCGGCGGGCATTGCCCTCGAACACCTGGTGCCGGTCGGCAGACGACAGGTTCGCGGTCGCCTCCACGTATCGGCGTGTGTCGTCGAAAGGGTAGCCGGTCTCGGGATCGATGCCGCGGACCGCGCCAATCATCTCGGAGGCGAACAGGATGTTGTCGACCGGGATCACCTCGGTCAGCAGGTTGATGCCGGGCTGGTGGTAGACGCAGGTGTCGAAGAAGACGTTGCGCAGCAGGTGCTCGCGCAGATCAGGCTTCTTCATCGCCTGGGCAAGGCCGCGGTAGCGGCCCCAATGGTAGGGCGCGGCGCCGCCGCCATGCGGGATGACGAAGCGGAGCTGCGGGAAGTCGCGGAACAGATCGCCCTCGATGAGCTGCATGACCGCCGTGGTGTCGGCGTTGATGTAATGCGCGCCGGTAGTGTGGAAGCAGGCGTTGCATGAGGTCGACACATGGACCATCGCCGGGATGTCGAGTTCCACCATCGTCTCGTAGATCGGATACCAGTAGCGGTCGTAGAGCGGCGGGCTGGTCCAGTGGCCGCCAGAGGGGTCGGGATTCAGGTTGATGCCGACGAAGCCGTAATCGAGGACGCATTTGCGGATCTCGGCGACGCAAGTGGCGGTATCAACGCCCGGGCTCTGCGGCAGCATCGCAGCGCCGGCGAAATTGTCCGGGAATAGATCCGCCACGCGATGACACAGCGCGTTGCAGATCGCGGTCCATTCGGCCGAGACCACTTGGTCGCCGATGTGGTGCGCCATGAACGAAGCGCGCGGCGAGAAGATGGTCAGGTCGATCCCGCGCTCGCGCATCTGCTTGAGCTGGTTACCTTCGATGCTGTCGCGCAGTT
>CAZTJC010000187.1:0-1987 GCA_964613945.1 uncultured Acetobacteraceae bacterium | reverse complement strand
AAACCAACGATCAATGCTAACGAGCCTGAATCCTCCGAGCCAAGCACGCCCGACGTGACCGTGGTGCCTGCTCGACGGGCTCGCGGATCAAAAGGCTAAATAACCCGGAGGCGGTTCAGCGACGGCCGCTATCGTGAAGAGTTTCGGACTCTCCTTTGTGCACGAAAGTCTCCGAAGGTCGAACCCGCGGGCCGGTAGCCGTCACTATGGGGTTTTAGGAGTTGAGCTCGGCTAAAGAGCGAACCGAGTGCGGCATGCTTGCCCGTTATTGCCGCTCGATACTAGCCCGAGCTGATCTTCAGCGGTCAATGGTGGTCCGAAACGTGGCCGAGTAGATCGAGTAGAGGTGTAATTCGAGAGGATTGCCCAGGCTCCGCCATCAACCACAGCAGAGCTGCAATTTTGAGGGCGTCCATGCCGTGCCGGATCACGACGTGCACCGTCCGGGTGAGTTGGTAGGGCGCGGCGGTGCGCGAGGCTGAGCAAAGCGCTCAAAGGTTTCGAGGATAAGCATCTGACCGCCACAGCACGGACAAGGGGGACTGCGCTCAGTGGGCTCCGACGCCTTATCTGCCTCAGGTGCGAGCGGCGGTGACGACACCCCGAGAAGTTCGCGAGCACGGGCGAGATTGTCGCGACGGCCGCCACTGGCGAGGAGGCCGTAATGGCGGATGCGATGAAACCCGCGGGGCAGCACGTGCAGCAGGAACCGACGGAGGAACTCGTCGGTCGGCAGTGTCATCGTCCGATACCGCTCTGCTCCCTCACGGCGGTAGTCCTTGTAGCGGAACGTCACCCCACGCGCGTCGAGCGCGATCAGCCGTCGGTTGGAGATCGCGACCCGGTGGGTGAGCGCGACAGATACGCCAGCACTGCCGCCGGCCCGGCAAACGGCGGCTTGGCATAGACGATCCAGGATTTCTTGCGGACCGGCGCCAGATGACGCTGAAAGGTGGCTCGATCGCACAATCCGGCTTGCTTGCCAAAGAACCGCAGCCGCCCCGCGTCGAATAGCTCGACCAGCCGGGTCAGGAACAACCGGCGGAACAGTTTTCCGAGCACGCGCACAGGCAGCAGGAATGCCGGCCGTGACGAGACCCAACGCTGACCATCGAGCGAGATGCCGCCGCCGGGCACGATCATGTGGATGTGCGGATGATGCGTCAGCGCCGAGCCCCAGCTGTGCAGCACGGCGGTGATGCCGATGCGGGCGCCGAGGTGACGCGGGTCGGCGGCGATGGTCAGCATGGTCTGCGACGCTGCGCGAAACAGCAGGTCGTAGACCACCGCCTTGTTCTGGATCGCGATGTCGGCGACTTCGGCCGGCAGGCTGAACACGACGTGGAAGTAGCCGACCGGCAGCAGGTCGGCCTCGCGTGCCTCCAGCCAATCGCGTGCGGCGGCGGCCTGGCACTTGGGACAGTGCCGGTTGCGACAGCTGTTGTAGGCGATGCGGCGGTGACCGCAGTCCTGGCAGCCCTCGACGTGGCCGCCTAGGGCTGCGGTCCGACAAGCCTCGATCGCCGCAATGACCTTGAGCTGACCGAGGCTGAGGTGGCCGGCATGGGCTGCCCGGAATGCAGCCCCGTGTCGGCGCAGGATATCGGCAATCTCGAGCGCCGGACGCTCGGACACGGCGGTCAGACGCCTGGACTGGCTCCGACAAAATCGGGCTCGATGCGCGCCGCGCCTTTTGCCATGATTCTGTCGAGCGGGCTGATCACGTTGCGCACGACCTTGGTCGCCACGCGGGTGTAGAGCGCCGTATTCTCAAGCTTCGCATGTCCGAGCAGGACCTGGATGACGCGAATGTCGGTGCCGTCCTCGAGTAGATGGGTGGCAAAGCTGTGTCGCAGCGTGTGCGGGCTGACGTTCTTGGTCAGCCCTGCCGCCTCGGCGGCGTCCTCGACGATGCGGCTGAGCTGGCGCGTGGTGATGGGCTTGGCCGGATCCTGGCCAGGGAACAGCCAACCGCCGGGCCGCATGA
>CAZTJC010000186.1:0-2029 GCA_964613945.1 uncultured Acetobacteraceae bacterium | reverse complement strand
GTGATCGGTGCTGGGCGAGAAAAAGGCACGCTCGCCGCCAGTGCGGATGACGGCCCGGCTGTTTCGCGCGATGACGGCGGCGGCCTCGGGCTCACGCCAGGGCGCTTCCTCCAGGGTCGGCGGTCGGTAGTCCGGGATGCCGTCGATCTGACTGGCGTGGAACAGGGTGAACGAGCGCAAGATCGGGATGACCTTCGTGTCACCACCCGAACCCCGGCCCTCGCCCGCGATGAAGCCGGCGCCGCGGTCTGCGACTTCGATCTTCTTGTAGAAGAAGCCCGGCGTGCCGTGCGCGCCCTTGCGGACCTGCCAGCCGCGTTCGGCCGCCTGCTTGTAGGTCGCCCACCGGGGATCGCAGGTCATGAACGCCAGGGGCGACATGCCGAGGACGAGGGTGTTGATGCCGCGGTAGCGGGCGCCGGTCGAGGCGTTCTGCGGGGAGGCGGGACCGCCCGTCTTGGTCTTGTCCCAGTCGCACCGCCACGGTGGGGTGCCCGCCTTCAAGGCGGCGATGATCTGGTTGGTGATCTCGGCGTAGTGGTCGCGGCGTGCTTCTCCCTGCCGGGCGTGAGGCTTGGACATCGTGCTCTCCTGATTCTCTGGTCCGTTACCCCTCCCCGCCAGCCGTGCCTGATGACGCCGGGGCAAGGGCGTAGCCGGCGAAGCCGGACGCCCGCAGGGCGACCCTTGCGGCGGCGGCACACCGGCACGGCAAGGCTCCCTCCCCCTCCCCGCTCATTTGCTTTCAATGCTTCTTTGCCTTCTCGCTTTTTAGCGTTCAGGCTTTCCGGTTTCCCGGCGTCATTTCCTCGATCCGTATTCTCATCCGCTCACTCCCAACGGGGTGAACATCGGGTAACTCACAGGAGGGACGGCTGGTCCGAAGCCCAATCGGTGACGCTAGAAACGGGCGCCGCCGGCCGAAGCGGCGGGGCGTCGGCCTCATACTTCGCGAGCAGCTTGCGTAGCAGCGCTCGCTCGATCGCCTCGGTGTCGCGAGCGACAGCCTCGCGCAAACGCTCGACGAGCTTCGCCGCGCGAAGCCGCCCGATCACCACGCGTTCGAGGTCGGAGAACGTGTAGGCCGGGTCGCCGTAGCAGGGGTGCTGGGTGAGATCACGCAGGAAGCGCAGCTTGCTGGGAAGGTCGGCGAAATACTCCTGCCAGAACCCATGCTGATCGTAGTTCGCGATGAACCCGAAATGTTGGCACAGCTCGCCGTAGAAGGCATTTGTCCATTTTGCCTTGAGGAAGTCTGCCGCGATGAACGCTAGGAGTTGATTACCAAAGCGCGCTTTGTCCTCGGCGCTGTGCCACTTCGTGGGTGTGAATGACGCCGCTTGCAGCAAGGGAAGCTGAAAGGATTGTCGGCCGCGATCGGCGGTCATGCCGCGTCGTCCGGCTGACGGACGGCCAATGCAACCGCGACCGGGCGGACCCAAATCGGCACGCTCGACAGCATGAAGCCCTCGCCCGACCAAGCCAGTAGCAGTGTGCGGCCCATCGTGTCGGCGATAGCCTGGGCGGCGTCGGGCGGCACCGCATTGCCGATGCGCTCACGCCAACTGGCATCCGACAAACCGTCGAGCGCAAGCTGCTCTTCGGGATCGACGAGGCTCTGCAGGCCGGCCAGCTCGTAGGTCGTGAAAGGCCGATGCCAGGTGCCGTCCATGCTGCGTATGACGGCGACGAGCCGATCGGCGGCGGCCGGCACTGTCGGCCCACCTGTCTCGCCACCCGCATCCGCGCGTGGGTCGGCGACGCTCCATTTGCCGTTGTCGTAGCCGGCGGCGCTGCTGACCGCGCCCGTCCTGGCCGACCAGGGCACGACGCCGTAATGGCCCGCCCCGACCCAATCGTCACCCTTGTCACGGTTCAGGCCCGGCCGCGGGTCCGCCACGCACATCGCGCCGTTGCTCGGGCTGTGCTGGCCGGTGATCGCCTGCGTCGCTTCTCCCCACGGGATGACGCGGTGATTGTTGTGGAAGCCGTCGCCGCCCCGCGGGTCGGCGACGGCAACGTCACGGCT
>CAZTJC010000185.1:0-2112 GCA_964613945.1 uncultured Acetobacteraceae bacterium | reverse complement strand
TCGAGTTTCAGCCCTGCGATTTCCTGCATTTCGGTGGCGGCGACCGGAACCGGATCGGCGGGCTGCTGACGCTGTACAACTGGTCCCGACTTGCCGGGCAATATTCCCGCCTCGCTTGCGCCACTTCGGCCGGTGGTGGAGATCGTTGGCTTGGCCGGCATCGCTTGTGTGCCTGCAGGAACGCCGACGTCACGAACTGGTGTCCCGGTGCTGGCGACCGCCGCCGTAGCGGGCTCGAGATGGTTCCCCGTCGAGTGCATCGGCCCGCTCGCCGCCGACAAATGGCCGTTTGGATCAGTGGCGGCGGCGATCAATCCCTTGCTGATGGCCATGTCGTGAAGAGGCTGCCGGTAAACGTAACCGGCCGCGCCAACACCGAGCAGGAGAATGACTGCGACACCCGCCAGGAGCGAGCGGCGACGGGATTTGCGCGAGGAGGTCGGGATGCGTGCATCCGGCGTTGGGCCGATTGAGCCATGCGCTTGGGAGATTTCGGGAGGCTCGCCTTTGCCCGTCGGTTCGCCCGCAGGCGTGATCGGCGGGAGTCCATAGGCCGTGGCGCTGATCGGGCGAGGCTCTTGGAAATGATGATGTGGCTCAGAAGCGCCGTTTCCTTCACCCGGTAGTCCGAGTGGCGCGGTCAGACCGACGCCGGAGTGGGCGAGATCGGCATCGGAGATGTTCGTATCCATCGGGTGATCCTGCTGCTGTTCAAGGCGTCAGCAGTAAGGATCACCCGGCTCGTTGCGAGCTAGGACAGACGATTTACGGCTCGGCGTCGCTGTAAACGGGCTCGAGGAACATGATGCCGACGTTGACGTTAGCTTCGAGGTTTACGGTCGGCCCCTTGGGTGCGTTGGCAGTGACAGCCGAGCCAAACTGATTAGCTGCGGCACCGGCAGCTACCCCGAGCTGTTGCGGCAGGTTCAACCTCTGAAACGCTGTAGCGCCACCCAGCGGCCCGGCGACGACCGTCGAGTTGGACTGCGCGAGGGCTTGGCCGAGCCCAGACACGAAGGCGGCGGCGACCGGGAGGACGAAGCGGGTGACATAGTGCTGATCGACCGAGGATGCGACTGAGGTCTCCAGGGTGTCGGGTGCAATAACCAGCGCATTGATCTTTTGTTGGGTGCCGTCCTGAAGGGTGATGCTCGTGAGGCGCACGACCATTCGCGTATCGCGGGTCTCGAACGTCCCGGTCATCCTGTCACCAACAACCGGACCGGAGAGTGCCTCGATCACCACAGGGCCACCTTGATCGGAGCTGGCGGCGAGCACCGTGCGGCCATAAACGCCGCGGCCGGCAGGCATGAGCACTTGCCGAGATGCCGACGAGGAACCGCGATCTGCAAGGCGGCGAGCATTCGGGACGGGAGTGCCTCCGATCGAGGCTTGACGGCCTTGCGGCGCATTGATGTGGCCAGATCCGTTATCGCCGGACCCGCCGCGCTCATCCGGCGTTAGCACGATTTCGGTCGACTGTGCCTTGTCGCCCCACCCCGCCAACAACGAGCTGATCGCGGCTTGGTAGACCTTGGCTTTTTCGTCATCGGCCTGGCGCTTGGCAGTGGCAGCCGCGGCGGTTGTAGCAGTCGTTTGAGCGGACGTGGCCGAGGTGTTCGACGGTGTCGTCACCGGGGGCGTTTGGGTCCCGGCCCGCGGCGCCGGTGGATTTGGTCGTGAAAGGGTTTCCGACGTGGCAGGGGTCAGGGTGGGAGCAGGCCGGGGGGTTTCGGCAACGGTAGTTGGCACATCGACGTTGGCAACGGCGGTCTCGCGGCCGGGCATCGTTGCCACGGAGCTGCGCTGCGCTGCGACAGCAACCGCGGCACGGTTCTGGTCGGCGCGCGTGGCAAGCTCGCTGTAGGCTGGGGAGGTGTGGGGACCGCCAGGAAGCGGATCGAGCACGGGTACTTTGGCGATGGCTGTGCCGGTCTCGCTGTGTCGCTGCGAGGTCATCATCATGACCGAGCCAAGAACGATAACGAGCACGAAGCCGCCGACAATCATGAGGCGGCGGGTGCCAGCAGAACCGGACTGGCTCAAAAAGCGGCCGAAGCGAAGTTTAATCGGGATGGCGGACATCGATTGTCACTCCGAGAGGCGGGCGGT
>CAZTJC010000184.1:0-2115 GCA_964613945.1 uncultured Acetobacteraceae bacterium | reverse complement strand
CGGCAGAACGAGGAGCGGCTCGCCTTCTTCGGCTACCGCGTGCAGGTGTTCAAGGCGCTGGTGTTCACGGCGGCGGGCGTGGTGGCCGGGCTTTCGGGCGCGCTGTATGCGTATCATCAGGGCTTTACCGGGCCAAGCAACTTGGGGCCGGGCCTGTCGACGACGGCGGTGATTTACTGCCTGTTCGGCGGCAGCGGCACGCTGATCGGCCCGGTGCTCGGGACTGCGGCGATCGAGGGGCTGAGCTTCGTGCTGTCCGACACCGAGGCGGTGCGGCAGTTCTGGCCGGTGATCCTGGGAGTCGTGCTGTTGATCGTGGTGATGTTCCAACCCAGCGGATTACTCGGCCTGGTGCTGTCGACCCGCGAGCGGATCGGCTCCTACGGTAAGCGACGCTGATGGCGCTTCTGGAGCTGCGGGGCATCGGCAAGCGGTATGGCCCGCTTCAGGCGCTGGAAGGCGTTGACCTCGACGTGGTGGCCGGCACGTTCCATGGGCTGATCGGCCCCAACGGGTCCGGCAAGAGCACGCTGCTGAAGGCGATCGCCGGCGCGCACCTGCCGAGTGCGGGAACCATTGCGTTCGACGGGGCCGACATCACCGCCGCGCCGCCCTACCAGCGCGCCCGGCGCGGACTGAGCCTGAAATTCCAGATAACCGCCGTGCTGCAGGAATTGTCGGTCTACGACAACGTCCTGCTGGCGTTGCAGACGGGAGGCAGCAACTGGGAGCTGCTGGGCAGCCGCACGCGGGTCGGGTTGGCCGGGGCGGTGATGACGGCGCTCGACCGCTTCCGCCTGGCCGGCCGTGCCGACGACCTGGCCGGCGAGCTGAGCCATGGCGAGCAGCAATGGCTGGAGATCGCGATGGCGCTGGCGCCGGGGCCGAAGCTGCTACTGCTCGACGAACCCACCGGTGGGATGAGCCCGGAGGAGCGGCGGGTAACGGGCGAGCTGCTGCTGCCGATCAAGCAGCATTGCGCGCTGATCATCGTCGAGCACGACCTGGACTTCATCAAGAACATTTGCGACCGGCTGACCGTGCTCGACCAGGGCCGCGTGCTCGGCGACGGCACGGTCGACGAGATCGAGCGGAACCAACGCGTGCAGGAGATCTACACCAGCCGTGTCTGACACCCCGCTCCTCCATGTCGAGGACCTGTGCGCCGGGTATGGGCGCAGCCAGGTGCTGTTCAACCTGTCGCTGGCGATCCCGGCCGTCGGCGGCGTCGCGATCCTGGGCCGAAACGGCGCGGGCAAGACCACGCTGCTGAAGACGCTCGCCGGCGAGTTGCCGGCGATGTCCGGCACGATCCGGTTCGACGGCCAGGCCGCCACCGGCAAGCCGGCGGAGCAGCGCGCCCGCGAGGGCATCGGCTACGTGCCGCAGGAGCAGGCGATCTTCGCCAAGATGACGGTGCGCGACAACCTCCTGCTCGGCGCCGGCGGGCGCGACCGTGGCGCGGTCGACGAGGTGCTGGCCATCTTCCCCAAGCTCGGCAGCCGATTGGGCCAGACCGCCGGCACGCTGTCGGGCGGCGAGCGCAAGATGCTCGCGGTCAGCCGCGCGATCCTGGGTAAGCCGCGGCTGCTGATGCTGGACGAGCCGACCGAGGGCGTCTGGATCGGCGTCATCGAGGAGATCGCCGACCGGCTGATCGAGCTGTCGCAGCGCATGAGCGTCGTGCTGGTCGAGCAGCACGTCGAGCTCGCGCTGCGCGTGGCGAGCTACGCCTACGTCATCGAGCGCGGGTCCGTCGCGCTCGAAGGTCCCGCCGCCGACCTGCGTCATGACCCGGCGCTTCTGCGCTTCCTCGCACCCTAAGGAGAGCTCCGCCTTGGCCGTTCCGTCCCCACGATGGCGCCGACGAGGTTTGGCTGGGCTGAGCGACGACGATCTCCGCTCGTTCGCCGATCTGCTGGCGCCGAGCATCACCGCCTATAACCTGATCGACCAGATGCCGGACCACCTGTCTCCGGTGAAGTATCCGTACGGACGGCAGCCGTCCAGATATGGCCGAGAATTCGTACAATGCCTGAGGCGTGTCACCGACACTGCGAATGGTGGGGCGCAACTACGGGCTACGCGGCTTGCGTTACGTCCTGGCGATCCTGA
>CAZTJC010000183.1:0-2179 GCA_964613945.1 uncultured Acetobacteraceae bacterium | reverse complement strand
TGGCTTTGCTACCGAATGTTGGCCCGGAGTGCTGACGGATTTTGGCCCACCTGCCGTCCCTCAACCTAGGCTCTCCCCAGTTCGTGCGGGGAGCTCGCAGTGGATTGGATCGCCAGAGTGGAATTGTTCGAGCAGCTTCGTCAGGAGCATGAGTTCGGTGTCGGCACGATCGCCGGTGTTGCGGCGAAGTTCGGTGTGCACCGTCGGATGGTGCGCCAGGCGATCGCCGGTGCGTTGCCGCCACCACGTCGATACCCGACGCGCGTCAAGACGAAGTTAGGCGCCGTCGCGGCGTTCATCGACCAGGTGTTGGACGAGGATCGCCGGGCGCCGCGCAAGCAACGCCATACGGCGCGGCGGATCTATCGCCGGATCCTGACGGCGTTCCCCGACGCCGGTGTCGCGGAGTCGACCGTGCGCAATTACGTCCGGGATCGAAAGCGGGCACTCGGGCTGGTCAAGCGCGAGACGTTCGTGCCGCAGAGCTATGTGCTCGGCCACGAGGCGCAGGTGGACTGGTATGAGGCCTGGGCCGATCTCGGCGGTGAGCGGACCCGGATGCAGGTGTTCGCGATGCGCTCGATGGCCAGCGGCGCGGCGTTCCACCGGGCGTACCAGCACGCGACCCAGCAGGCGTTCCTAGAAGCCCACGAGCACGCATTCGCCTATTTCGGCGGCGTGTTCCGGCTGCTTCGCTACGACAACCTAGCCAGCGCGGTGCGCAAGATCCTACGGGGTCACCGGCGCGAGGAGACGGTGCGGTTCGTGGCGTTCCGCTCGCACTGGCGGTTCAGCGCCGAGTTCTGCACGCCCGGCGAGGGCCATGAGAAAGGTGGCATCGAGGGAGAGGGCGGCTACTTCCGTCGCAATCATCTGGTCCCTGTGCCTGATGTCGCCGATCTCGATGCGCTGAACGCGCTCTTGCTGACGGGCTGCCGCGAGGACGAGGCGCGGATCCTGGATGGGCGCTCGGAGCCGGTCGGCGCGGCGATGGTGGTCGAGCGCGATCATCTGACGGCGCGCGTGCCGGAGGGGTTCGACCTGGCGGACGTTTCGTTTCCGCTGGTCGACAAGCACGGCTGCGTGCTGGTCAAGACCAACGCCTACTCGGTTCCGCTCCGCCCGGGCAGCCGGGTGGAAGCGCGTGTCTATCCGCTGCACGTCGAGGTCTGGCACTCCGGCCGCCGGATCGCCCGACACGAGCGCTGTCACCGGCGCCGCCAACATGTTCTGGATCTGGAGCACTATCTCGACGTGCTGGGCTACAAGCCGGGTGCGTTCGCCGGATCCAAACCCCTTGCCCAGATGCGTGCGGCGGGTCGCTGGCCGCCTAGCTACGACGAACTCTGGGATCGGCTGCTGACCCGGCATGGCAAGCAGGACGGCACCCGCGCGATGGTGGCGGTGATCGGTTTGGGCCGGGAGTTCGGCCATGACGCGTTGCGGGTCGCGATCACCACGGCGGTGTCGCTCGGCGCGTGCGACGTGGCGGCGGTGCGGTATCTGCTGACCGAGGCCGGGCTGCGCAAAAGCCAGCCTGCCGTGATCGATGTCGGCGAACTCGCTCGCTACGATCGACCGCTGCCCACGATGGCGGAATACGACACGCTGTTGTCCGGCCCGTGCGCGGGGACCGCATGATGGGTGATCTGCAGGAACAAGCGATCCGCCAGCACTGCAAAACGCTGCGCATGCCGACGATCGGCGGTCAGTTCGCCCGCCTGGCCGATGCTGCGGCGCGCGAGGGTCAGACGCATGTCGGCTACCTCGAGGCCTTGCTGGCGGCCGAGATGGAAGAGCGCGAGAGCCGGGCAATCGCCCGCTTGCTACACGAAGCGCGGCTGCCGCGGATGAAGACGCTCGACGAGTTCGAGTTCGACCGCTCCGGTGTGGCGGCGTCGCAGCTGCGGGGGCTGGCTGAGGGCGAGTATGTCGCCAAGGCCGAACCGATCCTGCTGATCGGCGAGGCTGGCACGGGGAAAACCCATCTCGCGACGGGTTTGTGCGTGGCTGCCTGTCGCCAACGGCGCCGGGTTCGGTTCACGACGGCGACCGCGCTGATCAACGAACTGGCCGAGGCGGCGCATGCCAACCAACTCAGCCGCGCGCTCGGCCGCTGGGAGCGGCTCGACCTGATCTGCATCGACGAGCTGGGCTACGTGCCGCTCGCCGAGACCGC
>CAZTJC010000182.1:0-2202 GCA_964613945.1 uncultured Acetobacteraceae bacterium | reverse complement strand
GCAGATTGTCTGCCAGCCGCCAAGCCGCCGGGTCAGCACTGTCCCTTCGGCATAGCCCAGCCCGCACAACCCGATCGCGGCCACCATCAGCAAGTTGGGCGCCGGGTCGCTCGATCCCGCCTGCGACAGGGCGAACGGCCCGACCACGATGCTACCGGCACCGGAGAACGCCCAAAACCATGCAGCCGGACGCTCGCCCCCGCGGAGGACGGCGCCGGCCGAGGTTGCGAGCGGTAGTAGGCCGACGAAGACGGTCGAGTGCGAGGCGGACATCGAGCGCAGCGCCAGCGCCGTCAGCATTGGAAAGCCGACCACGACCCCGGCCGCGACGATCGCCAGCGACGGCATCTCATGATGGACACAGCGATTTTGCCGACGTCTGTTTCTGGCAGTTGCGCTGTACACCGGACAGTCCGCTCTCGGCCATCCTAGCCTTCAACCTCCGATTCAGGGTCGGCATGGCGGTCTCCGGTGGCGCTCTCAAGCGCATGGAGATTGCGCGCATCCTCAAGGTCGAGTTCCCGCTCGATACGGCGGCGAGCATCGTCAGTGATTTCGTTGTCGCGATAGGCGGTGGCTATAGATGCGCGCTCAACCTCGATCAGCTTGGCCTGGAGCCGTGCGTCCTCGGCAACCGGGCTGCCGTCGACCCGCTCGTCGGCCGTGCCGGCATATTCAGTTTGCCGGTCGCCGTGGCGGCGGCGTAGCGCCTCGACTGCCGAGCCGGGTTCGCCGGCAGCGGCGAGGACGTCGAGTTCGGCAAGAACAGCCTCGATTCCCTTGAGCCGCGCCACGACTTCGGCTGCTTTGGCGTCGGCCGCCTCGCGTTTCCCCTCACTGGCAAGGCCCAGGGCGCGGCTGACCGGCTGGAGTAGCGAACCTTGGCCGATTAATGTCGACATGATGACGATGAATGTCACGAACAGGATCAGGTCGCGCTCCGGAAATGGCGAGTCGCCGAGCGTGTGTGGGATCGCGAGTGCAGCCGCCAACGAGACGGCGCCGCGGATCCCCGTGAAGCCGATCAGGAACGGCATCCGCCAATCGGGAACGGGATCGCGACGGCGAACCGCTGGCCAAAGGCGCGGGATGTAGGTTGCCGGAAGCACCCACACGAAGCGGACTACCACAACAACGACCGTGACGAGCACCGCCGCCTCTACCATGCGCGGCCATCCCGCCGCGGTCGCTCCGCCTGCAATCGTTCGCGCCTGAAGGCCGATCAGCAGAAACAACAAACCCTCGATGCCGTTCGTGACCAGGCCCCATACAAAGAAGCCCTGAAGCCGCGTCGCCGGTGCGATCAGGCGTGGCCCGTTCCAGCTGACGAACAGTCCGCACGCGACAGCGGCCAGAACGCCCGACCCACCAAGTGCGTGCGGCGGCCAAAAAGCGAGGTATGGAGTGAGAAGTGCGAGAATGATCTCCGACTGTGGGTTTTTTGCCCAATGGCGGACGCGGAGCAGCACCCAGGCGACCGCTATTCCCCAGGCAAGTTCACTGATGACGATCGCGGCAAAATCGGTCAGCGCCGCTGATACCGAGACGCCGCCGCTAGACACCGCGCCGACGGCGAAGCTGAGCAGGATCAGCGCCGTGGCGTCGTTCACCAACCCTTCACCTTCCAGGATGATGAGCAGCCGCTGCGGCATTTGGAGGCGCCGGGCAATCGCCATTGGCGCCACAGCGTCGGGTGGGGCAACGACGGCGCCGAGAACAAAGCCCACCGCCCAGGTCATCCCGAGCAGGTAGTGGCATGCTGCGGCAACCGCCGTTGCGGTGAACAAAACGCAACCGATGGCGAGAAGCAGGATCGGGCGCATATTGCAGCGAAAGCCCCGCCAGCTCATGCCAACACCAGCGCTATAAAGGAGTGGCGGTAGAAGCAATAGGAGCACGAAGTCGGGCTCTATCGCGACCGGCCGAAGGCCCGGCACGAAGCTGAGCAACGCCCCGGTCAGCACAAGCACGATCGACTGTGGCAGGTTGAGGCGGCCTGAGCCGGCATCGGCAAGGGCGGTGACGGCCAGCAAGACAGCCGCAAAGGTCAGTGTCGGCAGCATCGAGTTTTCCGATCTACGGGGCTGAACCACGGTTGCCTCCCAGGCCCGGGTTGTCGAGGATTTACCAGCCATATTCTCTAGGGTCAGGACCCATTGATGTAACAGGTTCGATCTGATTCAGTCTCCGTGAGGAGACCAG
>CAZTJC010000181.1:0-2273 GCA_964613945.1 uncultured Acetobacteraceae bacterium | reverse complement strand
CAGGACCACGATCGGCCGGTGATCCAAGCTGCTATCCTCAGTCCGCTACCGATCGGTTTCGAACAACCCGGCAACACTGTTTTGCACGCTGCATCTAGTTGCCACCGTTACGGGGCCGAGGCGGATAAGGCCGCCTCCTGGCCCCGCTCCCCCGCCTGCGACACCCGCGATCAAACAACAGTGTGCTCCGCCTAGATCGGTCGACAGTGGCAGAATTCCGGCTTTGGATGATGAGCAGCATCGCTGTGCCAATCGGTCCGCCCGGCGCCACTACATGCACCCAGGCGGCCTGGGCCGAGCGACCAACGCCGCGCCGTATTACTGCTGCGGTGACCAATCAGGAGAGTACCATGGATTTCAACCGGCTCGGCCACTCGGGTTTGCGTGTGCCAGCATTAAGCTTCGGGACCGCGACCTTCGGCGGCGGTAACGACTTCTTCAAAGCCTGGGGTTCCACCGATGCCGGCGGAGCGTCCCGCCTAATCGACGTCTGCCTCGATCATGGCGTCAGCCTATTCGATAGTGCCGACGTTTATTCGGCCGGCATGGCCGAGCAGATTCTCGGCGAGGCGATCCGCGGCAAGCGCAACCACCTGCTAATTTCGACCAAGACGACGTTCCCGATGGGCACCGGGCCGAACGATTTCGGGTCGTCGCGTCAGCACATTCTCAAGGCAGTCGACGCGTCGATAAGCCGGCTCGGCGTCGATCACATCGACTTACTGCAACTACATGGGCAGGACTACAACACCCCGGTTGAGGAAACCTTGTCTACGCTCGACCAGCTCATCCGGAGCGGGAAGGTCCGTTACATCGGCTGCTCAAACTTCTCCGGCTGGCACCTGATGAAGTCCCTGGCGGCGTCGGAACGGGATGGATATGCCCGCTACGTCGCGCATCAGGCGTATTACTCGTTACTCAACCGCGACTACGAATGGGAGTTGTTGCCGCTCGGCCTCGATCAAGGTGTCGGCGCGGTGGTGTGGAGCCCGCTCGGATGGGGCAAGCTGACCGGTAAGATCCGGCGCAACCAGCCCGCCGCGCCAGGCAGCCGAGCGCACGATATCGCCGGTACCGGTCCACAATACGAGGAGGAGCGGCTTTTTCGCATCGTGGAGGCCCTGGACGGTGTGGCGTCCCAGACCGGCAAGAGCATCCCGCAGATCGCGCTGAACTGGCTACTGCGCCGGCCGACAGTCTCGAGCGTGATCATCGGTGCCCGCAACGAGGAGCAACTCGTGCAGAACATCGGCGCCGTCGGCTGGCAACTCACCGGCGAGCAGATCGCCGCCCTGGATGCCGCCAGCCACGTCACGCCGGCTTATCCGGTCTGGCACCAGCACGCGTTTCCCATGCTCAACGAGCGGCGGGCGACCTTGACCGAGACAGGGTAAAAGAGGTCACGCACGCCCTTTCTGGGATCACGCGAACGCCGGTTCCAGCCGGTCGTTCGCCGTCGCCACGTCTTCCGGACGGTGCCAGCCCAACGCGGGCGCGACGTGCGCCAAAATGCCTTCGATCACGTGAACGCAATAATCCACTCCAAGTTGATTGGGCACGGTCAACAGGAGTGTATCTGCTTCCGCGATCGCCTCGTCGGCACGCAACTGCTCAATCAGCCGCTGTGGTTCGGCCGCGTAGGTGCGGCCGAACACGGCACGCATGTCGTGGATGACACCGATCTGGTCACTGCTGTCGTCACCGCCAAAGTAAGCACGATCGATGTCGTTGACGAGCGCGAAGATCGATCGGGATACCGACACGCGCGGCTGACGATCGTGTCCGGCCTCGGCCCACGCCGCCCGGTAAGCCCGGATCTGACGCGCTTGCTGGACGTGGAACGGTTCGCCGGTTTCGTCCGCCTTCAGTGTCGAGCTCTGAAGGTTCATGCCCATGCGGGCGGCCCAGATTGCCGTCGCGTTCGAGGCCGAGCCCCACCAGATCCGGTCGCGCAAGCCTGCGGAATGAGGCTCAATTCGTAGCAGGCCCGGTGGGTTGGCGAACATTGGGCGTGGATTGGGGCGGGCAAATCCCTTGCCTTCCAGCAGCCCGAGAAAGGTCTCGGCATGGCGACGGCCCATGTCGGCATCGCTCTCCCCCTCGGCGGGATTGAAGCCGAAGTGCCGCCATCCATCGATCACCTGCTCGGGCGAGCCGCGACTGATGCCGAGCTGTAGCCGGCCGCCGCCGATGAGGTCCGCCGACCCGGCATCCTCGGCCATGTAGAACGGGTTCTCGTAACGCATGTCGATGACGCCGGTGCCGATCTCGAT
>CAZTJC010000180.1:0-2278 GCA_964613945.1 uncultured Acetobacteraceae bacterium | reverse complement strand
AGCACCTCCATGGCAAACAGCGCCGCCCCGATTGGCACGTTGTAGACGGCCGCGATGCCGCCACCGGCACCGCAGGCGACCAGCAGCCGGCGCTGGGTCGGCGACAACCCGATCCATCGACCCAACGCGCTGCCCAGCACAGCACCGGTCTGCTTGGGCGCTGCCTCACGCCCCAGCGACGCGCCCATGCCGACGATGACGATCGACGTGACCGCATTGAGCAGGGTGCGAAATACCGGCAGGTGGCCGGCATGGAACCAGAGCGCCTCATCCAGCGCGCCGCCATGCCCGCTGCCGCGCAGGCGCAACAGCAGCCGGGTCGCACCGACGACGGCGCCAGCGGCAAGCAGCACGCCCACACGCCGCCACGGGTCTGCCCGCATCACCGCATCCAGAAAGTCGCCGCTCCCCTCGCCCCAAGCCAAACTCTGCGCGAGGTGGAGCAACTTCATCAGCAGCCCGGCGCCAAGCCCGGCCCCAACGCCCGTGACCAGCACTGCCGCCCAGAACCGCCATCCGTAGGCGAGCAGCGCGTCCGATCCAGCATTGGGCTGCGGCGACCGATCAGGTCCGTCGATCATCGCATCGTTCATCGACGTTAAATCCCGGCTCCGTCCGATGCGACCTCTCTCGCATCGGGTTAGCGAGAAGCCATCATGCAAGCCATCACAACACAAGCACCGCTGCAGTAATTCCGTCTGCGACAATTCCACCTTCGCCGCCGACGCCGTGCTCGACGCGCTGGTAAAAAGCTCCTCATATGCGATAATCTAGTCAGATAGTCAGCAGGAGGCGTCGCGATGGCCGAACCCCGGAAAAAATCCTCGCTTCATGCGGACGCCACTTGGAAGCTGCAGGATGCGAAGGCGCGTTTCAGCGAAGTGGTTCGGCGTGCCCGAACCGAAGGGCCGCAGCACGTCACGATCCGCGGTCAGGACGCGGTGGTGGTGATCGCAGCCGACGAGCTGGAGCGCTTGCTACCACAAACCAGCGACGCTCTGCCCTTCGTGGCTTTCATGGAGAGCTTGAGCATGGACGGCCTCGATCTCTGCCGCGATCCCGACCTGGGACGAGATGTCGCCCTTTGATTGGTTGGCTGCTCGATACGAATGTTATCGCGGAAATCATCAGCCCTGGCGGCTCTGCCCGCGTGAAAGCTTGGGCATCCGGACAGGACGAGGCAATGCTCCATCTCAGCATTCTGACCATTGCCGAATACGACAAGGGGATCGCCAATCTGCCGGATAGCGCTCCCCGGCGGGCCGTCTACATGACGACCCGCGACAGCTTGGCGGCCCGGTTCGGCGCGCGCTTGCTGCCGGTGTCCAATGCCGTCGTGCGTCGCTGGGGTCTCATTAGCGGCACTGTCCGGCGCGACACCGGTCACCCGCCCCCAGTGATCGACACGTTGCTGGCCGCGACCGCGTTGGAGTACGACCTGTATCTCGCGACTCGCAACATCCGGGATGTTCGCCATAGCGGCGCTGCTGTCTTCAATCCGTGGGAGGACGACCTCTCGGGGTCTCCGATTCTTCCGAGGCAGCGACAGCAAGACATCCGCTCGCCGCGTCCAGCGCGGCCGTGATCCGCTCCGCGACCGAGGGTGAAGTATTGACGTAGACCGGGCTCGGGTGAGGCATGGCGAACAGCTCCAGGTCCGGCCGGGCGGTGCGGAGGAGCGGGTGAGCGAGGGCGGCGGTGCGGCCGGCCGTGACCACGACACGCAGAGCGGGCAAAAGGGAGACGAAATCGGAAAGTAGCGAGAGCCCCATCTCTGCTTCAGGCCGGGTGGGTGCACGGTTTCGCGCTCCGGGCGCGTGAATGATCCACGGGACCGCGTTCCACAACAGGCTCTGCCGTCGCTCGATCCCGGAGGCGGACAGAAAGTGGCGGAGATTGCGGGCCGTGCCCGTCGGATTATCCCGCGAGACGAAGCGCGGCGCCTCGCCCCGAGGTCCCGGCGTTTCCAAGAGAAGCAGCAGCGTCGCATCCACCCCACCGTCGAGCGGATCGACATGCGGGGTGGGGCCGAAGCGAGCGGCGATGCTGCGGCGATGGGTCTCGAGTGGCGCAAAGGCCGGACCGTCCAATAACGCCAACCGACATTGGCGGCTGTCGAGCGTGGCGAGACTGTCTGGATCAACGGTCATCACCCTCCTACGCACGGCTGGACCAATCGGCTAGAGCGATCAAAGAGATCGTCGGTCGATGTTGGAAGTGATGGGTCGAAACGGCGAGGTTGTGCCAACGCAATTCGCCGAGGCCACCATGCCAACCC
>CAZTJC010000179.1:0-2362 GCA_964613945.1 uncultured Acetobacteraceae bacterium | reverse complement strand
TTTCACGATCTCCCGGCCAACCCGGTCGAGAAGAACCTCTTGGTGTGACGAGCTGAACTTCGGCATGGACACGTCGGGCTTGCGCGGGTCCGTATCTGGCGTGGCTGGATTGTCGTTCATATCACCACCTGCTGGGTGTTAGGGCCGGAAAGTATCAGGGCGCGGATGCCGGCCAAAGGCAACCGACGACATATCTAGTATGGGTCTGGGCTAATGTTTGGCCGGACAGCCGCCGCATCCCGAGCCTGGCGCAGCTCCGCCGCCTCGATGCCACGCCGGGCGAGTTCCGCGGTCTGGTCGCGCATGGTGCGCAGGAAGCTCTCGATTTCCTGGCCGAGCGCGGTCACGGCGTGGCCATTTCGGGTCAGCGCTTCCTCCAAGGCGCCAAGCTGCGAGCGGACCGCCTTGCGATCGGCTTCGGCCCGTAGCTGGGCACGGACCTCGACCCCCGGCTTGCGTCCAGCCGCCTTGGCAATCTCGATGCAGTGCTCGCCCTGGATGAAGGTGTCGATCGCCGCCTCTCGGGTGCGCCGGGTGCCGTTGGCCAGGTCCATACCAAGAGCCTTGTAGAGCTTGGTGCTCATGTCTTCGGCCACCCGGTCCCACAGATCCTTGGTCGTCACCTCGGACACGTCGCCGAGCGCGCGACGCATCTTCACCGCCTCGAACACGGCCGCTTCCGCGATCACGGTATGGACCTGGGTGACGTGGCGGCTTTCCGCCACGTAGGTCTTGAAGGAGGTAGCACCCGCGGTCCCGCGTGGCAGGGCGTTGATGTGCTCGCCGGAGGTGATGCCCTGGGCACTGTCCACCGTCAGGGCATGGCCGTAGGCCAGCAGCAGCCGGTCCGACTTCATGTCCGCCAGCCGTTTCCACTGCACTTCGCCGTCGCGGCCGCGCTTGTCGCGCAGTACCACGCCGCCTGCCGTCCAGCGGACGATCTCCACCACATCGCCGTTGGAGCCGATATCGCCACGCTTGCCGTCGATCGTGGCCGAGGTCTTGCGGAACAGCCGCACCTTGTCCCCGGGCGCCAGCTGCAGGTCATAGGTGGTGCCGCGCTGGTCGACCGCGGCGAACTCGCGTTCCTCCGGCCCCAGTTCGCCGCGCTCCTTCATCCGGGTCCGGATGGCGCGGCTGATATCGGCCGCATCCTCGTTCGTGAGCGCCGACACCGTGACCGCCAGCTTGGACCCGGCGGCCCGGAGCACATCTCGCCGTTCCATGTAGAGGTCAGCGATGCGGTCGATCACCTGGTCCTGGTCGCCGCCAACCAGGCGGGCCGTGCCGTCAGCCCGCTTCATGGCCAGTGCCTCGGCGGCCTGGCCTTCGCGGAACAGACCTGCGATCTCCCGCCCCCGCTTGGTCTCCTGCCGCACCGTTGTCAGCAGCTCGGGCATGGCGTCCTTCGGCAGCGAGCGGCGCATGATCTCGATGGTGTCGCCGGCCTCGATCGCCTGGCACTGGTCCTGGTCGCCCAGCCCTTTGATGGCAAAGCCGTGCTGCGCTTGCAGCTCGAGGATACGCAACATGGGCCGGGGAGCTACCTGGCTCACCTCGTCGATGATCAGGACGGTGTTGCGCGACAGGGTGATGGAGCCGTCGTCAACCGATCGCAAGAAAGGTTCGATGGCGATGGTTCGCTTGATCCCGGTGTCGAGCAGGGCGTCAGCCTGCTTCCAGCCCGTGGACAGGCCGATGACCTCCCTGCCCTCCGGGCTGAACGCGGTATCGGCGTGGTAGGCAGTCACCAGCGGCCGCAGCAGAGTGGACTTGCCGGCGCCGGCGACGCCGGTCAGGAAGCTGAGATTGCCGCCGGTGCCGAGGGCGTAGATTGCTGCTTGCTGGGCCACCCCGTGCTCGGGCTCCCGGGTGAAATCGAGACCGGAGGCATTGATCGCCGCCCGCAGCGCCGCCGGGGACAGCGCACCGGAGCGATCCCTGGCCGCCTCCTTGGCGCGGGCGGCCAGGGTCTCCTCGATGCGGACCTGGGCGGTGTTCGTGACCTTCACCTTGTCATCCAACATGCCGAAGATCAGTGCCGCGTGCTCGCCCCGGATCTGAAGCCCGCGATGCTCCAGCAGCTCCATCACCCGGTCGACGTCGGCCGGGCCGCCCGCGATGCCGACCCCGATCAGGCCGCGGGCGGCAAAGGTACGGAGCTTGTCCTGGGTCAGCACAGCGGCGGTGTGGAACTCCGTGGCCAGGTGTTTGGCAGCGAACTGGTAGGCCCGCTCGAATCGCTGGTCGTCGGTCAGCGCCTCGACGGAAACGTTCTCCATAACCGTCTTGTGGTGCCATCCCATTGCCGCGGCCTGATCGCGCCAGACCTCCTGGTCGGTCCGGCTGTCGTGCTTGGTCA
>CAZTJC010000178.1:0-2539 GCA_964613945.1 uncultured Acetobacteraceae bacterium | reverse complement strand
CTGCAAGGCGCGGAACCGCGACGGCGACATGCCCTTGATGGCCAGGAACTGGCGGTTGAAATTAGAGACGTTGCGGAACCCGACCTCGTAGCAGATCTCCGTGATACCAACCTCGTCGAGGCTCAGATGCTGGCACGCCAGCTCGACCCGCAGCGAGTTGACGTATTGGACGAAGTTCAGGCCGGTATGACGGAAAAACGAGCGCGAGAACGTGCTGACGCTCTGCCGGCACAGCGTCGCCAGCTCGGTTTCGCTCACCTCGTGAGTAAAGTTCCGCGCGATGTGCTCGAGCGCGACATTCATTGCCGCCGAGCGGAACGACGTCGCGTCCGGACGGTAGCCGATGCTGGCGAGCGGGGTCGTGGATGCGGTGGAGATCATGTCCATGATCTCCATGAAGAGCGCGATGCGGCGGAGGGACGTCGCTTCCAGCAATTCACGCATCGGGCGTGCAACCCGGGACGCGACGCCGTGCTCGAACAATAAGCCGCGGCCGGCGTCGGCCAGGAGAGGGCGCATGATACGCAGCTCCGGGAGATGCTCCATGCAGCCGCCGATGAACGTCTCGGTGAATTGTAGGATGTGGCAGCGTTCCAAGACGTTTTCGCCGTCGCGCACCTCGCTAATCCAGTTGTGCGGCAGATTGGGTCCGATGAGCACGAGGTCGCCGGGGCCGAACGGCGCGATGTGGTCGCCGACGTAGCGGTTGCCCTGTGTGCTGGTGACGAGGTGCAGCTCGTATTCGGGATGGAAGTGCCATCTGACGGTGCGAAACGGATAGCCGTGCGACCAGACCTTGAACGAGGTCTCGTGCGGAATCCGAACGAGTTCCAGATCGGGCGTCACGCGGCGCAGCCTCCCTCAAACCGATCGGATGGGAGACTTCAGTATCCCCGACCTCGGCTTCATCGAACTTACTGAGTGCCTCGGTTGACCGCCACACGGTTTGCAGCGCACCAATGATACTTTTTTGTGTATTGCGCGCTCGTCGGCGCGGGGCCGAGGCTTTGCAACGGTTGCTTGATCTGGACATCGCTGGGACAGAGACCTCGCTGCACCACCTGCTACCTAAGCTGAAGGGCGGAGCCCGCCGCGCTACCGTCCGGCTGCACCAGATTTGCCATTCCGCGATCCACGCCCGCTACACCGAAGCGGAGATCGCGCGCTTTCTGGCGTCGCCCGGAGAGCTGCGGGCCGATCCGGAACTGGCCCGCTTCGTCGCCTGGGTGCGGACCAAGCCGGATGATTTCTATGCCCCCACCCGACGTGCCCGGGACAAGACGAGCAAGTGCCGGTGGGGCGGCTACTCCAACTCGATGCAGTATGCGCTGCACTCATCACAAAGCCACCCGTCACACGGCATGACGATTAAGGCATCCTGGCTAAGGCGCGGTAATGATTAAAGCTACTCCTCGATTATGTCGCTTCCGGTCATCTACTCCCGATAAGCGTAGTTGTCGATAGTAATTGGACAGTCTCGAAAACAGCAGCCAGAGTGGCCGCATGCGCGATCTCACCACCGATCCAGTCCCTGACGACGCCGAAAGCGCTCTGGCGATCATCACTCCCCTGCCCCGTCCGCCCACCGGTGCCACAGCGGCAGAGGTAAGAAGCTGGTTTGATGCGTCGCTGATCGCAGCCTTGCCACTTGCCGACGGATCGCTGGCCTCCGAACGCGACGCCGCTGCAGCCTATGCACAGCTCGGGAAAGCCGAAAACACCCGCCGGGCCTATCGGGCCGCGGTGCGGATGTGGTGCGGCTGGTGCGAGCAACGCGGGGTGTGCCCACTGCCGGCCATCGGACCCGATATTGCCGCCTTCCTGGCCGGCGAGCGACTGCGCGGTCTCACCCCGGAAACCCTCAAGCTGCGCCGCGCCGCCATTCGCTACCTCCACCGGGCCGCAGGAGCCCCGGTTCCGACCGACGATGCCTGCGTGTCCGAAACCCTGGCCGGCATCCAGCGCACCGCCGCCCGCGCCGGCGAGCGCCCCCGCAAGAAGAAGGCGGCCACCGTGCAGGTGCTCCGCCGGTTGCTCGAGCCGATCGGTCACGACCTGGTCGATCTACGGGACCGCGCCCTGCTGTTGGTCGGCTTTGCCGGCGCACTCCGGCGCTCGGAACTTGCCGCGATCGGGGTTGCCGACCTCGAGGCGACCGAGCGTGGCATGCGGCTGATCCTGGCGCAGACCAAGGGCAGCCAGATCGAAGCGGTGACCGTGCCCCTCCCCTATGGCGACACAGAACTGTGCCCGGTGCGCGCGCTGGAGCGATGGCTAGCGGCGGCCGGGATTACCGAGGGCCCGGTGTTCCGGAGGATCTGGCGGGCGAAGCGCACCGCCGCTGGCGAGCCCCCTCCCCTGCCCCGTCTCGGCACGGTTGCCTTGACAGCGCAGTCGGTGGCCCTCGTCGTGCAAGCGCGCGCGGTCGCGGCCGGCTTTGGCCGGCGCGAGCTCGGCGGGCACAGCCTCAAGCGTGGGGCGCTAACCACCGGCATGGATCGCGGCGTGCACCCGGCCAAGCTGAAGCGGCTTGGCCGCC
>CAZTJC010000177.1:0-2545 GCA_964613945.1 uncultured Acetobacteraceae bacterium | reverse complement strand
AGCGGCAGCAGCGTGTGCCTGCGGAATGCGACCACCATGGCCTCCTGTTCCGGCGTGAGGACGGTGGAGCGCGGCTCCTTGGGCCCATGGCGGCATCGGCGGTGGTGGTGCGCTTGCGCCACTTCTGGATGGTGGTGGGGCTGACGCCGAAGCGTCTGGCCAGAGCCCTTACGCTCTCTTGCTGTAGCTGGATCGCGCGACGAACTGCCTGTATCGTGCGGGCGCATCCGTGGCGAACCTGGCCCATAACGCATCCCTTGCAGCATGGTGATCAACTGTACCACCACACCCTGAGATTAAATAGACCGGTGCCTCGTTGCTTTTGGGCGGAATGGCAGGCTTCGCGCCGAAATCCCGAATGTGCTCGCGAAACGCGTGGCTGCTTTAGCCACGGTCGGCGACAACCCAGCCCGGCACGTCGGGCAATCGGTTAAGCAGCGTCACTGCACGTGGCAGTTCGTGTGCCTGACCCGGCGCCAAATTGAAGGGCACGGCGCGTGGTATAGGAGTGCCGGATCCGGTTCTCCTGGGCCGGGCTGGGCCGCGCGTCAGACTGCCACGGGTGACAGACTGATGGGAGGAGTATCGCTCAACGACGCGACTGTCTCCAGGCTCATGTAGCAACGCTGGATCGACCACTCATAGTTCTGCTCGAGCAGCAGGGCACCGACGAGCCTTACGACGGCGGCTTCGTTGGGGAATATGCCAACGGTGTTGGTGCGTCGCTTGATCTCGCCGTTAAGCCGCTCCAGCGGGTTGTTGGAGTGGATCTTGGCCCAGTGCGGGGCTGGAAACCCCATGTAGGCCAGCACGTCCACCTCGGCGTCATCCATCAGAGCAGCCAAGCGGGGTACCCGGGAACGGAGCTGGTCGGCGACGCTGCGCCACTGCTCTCTGGCTCGAGGCGCGTCAGCCTCGGCAAACGCGGTGCCGATGCAGGCAGAGACGATGCGGCGCTGGGTCTTGCCGGCGCGCGCTATGACATTGCGCATCCAATGCACGCGGGGCTGTTGAAAAAGCCGTTGCTCTCTGATTCGCTGGTGCCTGCAACGGTTCAGCGTGGCGTGCGATGCTGGGAAGCAAACCTCGGGGTCAGTCGGAGCTGCTGATTGCGGGCTCACTCCGCGATTTCATTCTCGAGAGCCATGTGCTTGTCCGTGTGGATAAGGTGCTTGATCTGAGCTGGCTCCGGGCAGAGGTACGGGCGTGTTACGCCGCCGATGGTGCGGGACGGCCCGGCATTGATCCGGAGGTGGCGTTGCGTCTCATGCTGGCCGGGTTTCTGCTCGGCATCGTTCATGATCGTCGGCTGATGCGCGAAGCGCAGGTCAACATCGCGATCCGCTGGTTTGCGGGGTTTGGCCTTGCCGACGTGTTGCCGGATCATTCAAGGCTGACCCGTATTCGTCAGCGGTGGGGTGCCGATCGGTTTCGCACGATGTTCGTTCGCATCGTGCAGGCGTGCGTGGCGGCCGGGATCGCCCGCGGCGAGGTAGTGTACATTGACGCCACGTTGATCCGCGCCGACGTTTCGTAGGAGAGCCTCAGTGTCAGGCATGCCGATGCTTCAATTGCTCAAGATGACGGCGTCGCGCCAAGTGTGGCTTCGACAAAGGCCCAAACGGCTAAAACCCGCAAAGAGCGAGATAGCAAACAGAGTGGACGTCGCAAGAAGATCTGCCTGACGGACCCCGATGCGTCGATGGCAACGAACGCTCGCAACCGCCGCTTGGAGCCCGCCTACAAACAGCACACCGCCGTCGACGACGTCCGGGGCGTCATTCTCGATGTGGAGGTGACGTCTGGCGAAGCCAACGAGGGCGGCGAGATCGAACGTCAGGCGGATGCTGTTTCTGCGACCACCGGTGTTGCGATCAAGACCATCACAGCCGATCAGGGCTACGCCTATGGAAAGGTCTACGCTGCGCTAGAGCGGCGCGGGATCGATCCGGTGATCCCGGCTAAAAAGGAGCCCATCTGCAGCCGGGTGCCTTTGCGTCGGTTTCGCTACCACGCCAAGCACGACATTCTGCGTTGCCCGAAAGGAAGCATTTTGCGTCCGACCCGGCAGATCGAGCATGGGCGTCTCTTCTACTCCAAATCCAAAGACTGCCGCCACTGCCCGATGCGGAACGATTGCTTATCGCCGGGTCGCGTGAACAAGGCGGTGGTCGTGAGCGACGACCATCCCGCATTGCTGCGCGCGCGTCGACGCAAGGAGAGGTGGTCCGAAGAGGACGCTCGTCTTTACCAGCGCCACCGCTGGCGGTCGGAAGGTTTCCATGGCGAGGCAAAATGCTGGCACGGGCTGGCCAGAGCCATTCGGAGCGGTCTGCACAACATGCGCGTCCAATCATTTCTGACGGCCATGGCCGTCAATCTCAAACGGCTCGCCGCCGAGCTGGCCCTGATTTGGACCGCATTGTCCGTGCTTTTGGCTGGTTCAGCGGGCTCGCGGAGCCGCGAGTGGGAAAATTCGGCGGCAACCGCCTAACTGGTGGCCGTCAGGGTGCTTGCGACCCGGGTCCGCACCACAGACCGAATA
>CAZTJC010000176.1:0-2548 GCA_964613945.1 uncultured Acetobacteraceae bacterium | reverse complement strand
CGCTTGCGAACGCTTCCCTGGTTTCTGCAAAAATCTTTCAGGACTGTTTCGGCTCAGCCGAAATAGCCGATCACGGTTGACGCGACCGAATGGATGTTCATCACGGCGACGCCGAACACCATCTGGACGATGGGTTTGCTGGTCGTGTGCTGCCGGTTGCCCTGCATGACGTGATACAGCCCGAGCAGGCCAAACAGCACGACGAGCGCGCCATACGCCTGGAAGAACAGCTCGAATGCCGAGATGATGTTGAGCAGTGTGTCCTCGGGGGTCGAGCCGGACATGGTCGACGGATCGAGCGTCGGGGCGGTGTAGGACGTCAGGGCGCTTGATGACGTGGTGACGCCGCCACCAAAGGTGGCATTGGCGAAATTCAGCATGCGCTGGTACGACAGCAGCGCCGAAGACGTGAACAGCGCGGCAAACGGCATCCAAGGATGTCGTATCGACCGCGCCGGGTTGAGCCACTGCCAGAACCAGTAGATCGAGGCGATCAGCAAGCCCCCGCCGGTCAGATAGCAGATGAGCGGGATGAGGATAGCAATGGCGAGGCCGACATCTGCTCCCAGGTTGACGAAACCCTGCATGTTCCCCTCCCAGCTACTGGATCAAGCCAGCGTCGGTTTGCACCACCCAGGTCGTGCCGCGCTGGTAGATCGACTTGATGCGGCCGATGCCGGGCACCTGGTCGCCAAGTGCAACGTAGAGCACTGGAGCGTCACCAGGACCGGCAATCAGCACGTTCAGGACGGCCAGGCCGGGAGAAGCGCCCTGGACGCGGAAGTCTTTGACGCTGCGGCTCGTCGGGCTGACCGGCGGCGGGGCGGCAGGTGCAACCGGAGCCGATTGACGCGACGCGATGGTCGGCCGTGCCGGCACGGCCGCAGCGGTCATGACCGGCTGCGGCAAGGCAGCCTTGGCCGACTGCGCCAACACGGTGCCGGCTTCCGCCAGGCCCAGCCGACCGTCGAACTCGGTCAAGCGGGTGTCGAGCTGCTCCTTCAGATCCGCGACCGTGGCCTGCATCTGAGATACCGTGAGGCGACTTTCCTTCAGCTGCGCGCCCAGCTCCCGCACCAGCCCGACCATTTCGACCTGCTGCTTGGTCGAGAACGGCGCTGCCTGCAGCACGCTTGCGGTCTGCACGGGATCGAGCGGCTTGGGCGCGCGTGGGGGTGCGGGCAACGGCATGGGTGCGGTCGCTGGAGCCGTAGCAATCTCCGGGGTGGGGACGTTGAGCACCGTGGCCGCCGGGTTAGTCGCTGC
Source organism: uncultured Acetobacteraceae bacterium (assembly GCA_964613945.1). Taxonomy (GTDB): domain Bacteria; phylum Pseudomonadota; class Alphaproteobacteria; order Acetobacterales; family Acetobacteraceae; genus JAVVHH01. Next base: position 1,282 of record CAZTJC010000176.1, on the reverse strand, counting down.
CGCGACAGCCTGGACTGGCGGCGCGGGAGGCGGCACCGGATTGGATGGCACACCGGCTTCGGCGACGGTTGGCGGAGCCATGGCCACGGCCGTGGCTGGCACCGACGGTGCCGGCTGTGCGACAGGGAGACCGGCATTTGGGATTGGGAAAGGGGTCGGGCGGCTGTTGGCCGCGATGCCGACCTCCGTTGCCATATCACCCGTCTTGAGAGCGGCAAACTCGGCTTGCTGGCGAACGGTCTGGATATCAGGCCGCGCGCTTGCTGCTGCGGCTGTTGGCACGCTAGCAGGCTTGACGCCGACCTCACCAGTTACCTGAGACGAAGCAGGCAGTCCGGTCCGGAGCAACGCCAGCACCTGGGGCGGCAAGGGAAGATGCAGGGCACCTTGACGCTCGGCCCAGGCTGCACCGCCGATCCCCACCAACACCACGACGACCGCGACCGTCGAGAGCAGACCCTTACGCCGGGACCGCGCCGTCGTGGCCGGAACCAACCTCTCGCGGGCCTCAGGCGTGTCGCTCCCGTCTGTTTCAGCCTGATTCGCGACGTCGCTGGACAGGCCGAGATCGTGATCCTGCAAATGAGGCAGGGTCCCCCGCCCGCCAGGAAGGCGGATGGGAGACCCGAGAGGCGCACCGACCCGTTCATTGATGTCCGGCGCAGTCGTGATGTGCGTGTCCATGGTAAGGCCTGCTGTGTTGGAAAGATCCTCCCAGCAGAATCAGTGGCGGCGTTGCGAACGCCGCCACACGTTTTCAGTTCTCCCCGACGATCAACGGGGACAGGAAAACAACGCCCACGTTGACGTTGGCGTCCAGATTGACGGTCGGACCTTTCGGCGCGGCTTCCCTCAGGATCGCTCCGAATTGCGCGCCGGCCACCCCGGCGCCAACCCCGAGTTGCTGCCCAAGGTTCAGACGTTGGAAAGCAGTGGCGCCGCCAAGCGGACTGGCGATCACGGTCGAATTGGACTGCGAGATAGCCTGTCCCAGCCCTGACACGAACGCGGCGGCGACCGGGAGCACGAAGCGGCTGACATAATGCTGGTCCACACTTGATGCGACCGAGGTTTCCATGCTGTCCGGCGCGATCACCAAGGCGTCGATCCGCTGCTGGGTACCGTCCTGCAGGGTGATGCTGTTCAGCTTCACCACCAGGCGATCGTCCCGCTTCTCGAAGCTGCCGGTCATGCGATCGCCGGCGATCGGCCCGGAGAGCGCCTCGATCACCACCGGGCCGCCCTGGTCGGAGCTGGCAGCGAGCACCGTGCGCGCATAGAT
>CAZTJC010000175.1:0-2559 GCA_964613945.1 uncultured Acetobacteraceae bacterium | reverse complement strand
GTGGTGTAGCAGCGGTGGGTAAGTCGCCCGCCGGAGTGACCGTCGAGAGTCTGGCGTAGGCGGGCGACTTATCCACGGCGGTGGTCACCGCAGCGGCGCTGGGTAGGGTTGAGCTGCGACACGCAACTCCGACCCGAGGACCACCACGATGACCGACGACAAGATCGCCCTTCGCGCGCTGCTGGAGAAGTCCTCCGACACCAGCATGCTGCGTGAAATGATCAGCTTTGCTGCCGAGCGCCTGATGACGCTGGAAACCGAGACGCTGTGCGGTGCCGCGTCCGGCGAACGAAGTGCCGAGCGGATCAACCAGCGTAACGGCTATCGCGACCGGGATTGGCATACCCGGGCCGGAACCGTCGAGCTGCGGATCCCAAAACTCCGTCGCGGCAGCTACTTTCCCTCGTTCCTCGAGCCGCGCCGGATGTCGGAGAAGGCCCTGACGGCGGTGATCCAGGAAGCTTACATCCAGGGGATCTCGACCCGTTCAGTCGACGACTTGGTCAAGGCACTCGGCATGGAGGGTGTCAGCAAGAGCCAGGTGTCGCGCCTGTGCGAGCAGATCGACGAGCGCGTTCACACCTTCCTCGACCGGCCGATCGAAGGCGATTGGCCCTATGTCTGGCTCGATGCGACCTACGTGAAGGCGCGTCGCGACCACCACATCGTCTCAGTCGCCATCATCGTCGCCGTCGGGGTCAACACCGACGGCAGGCGCGAGGTGCTCGGCATGACCGTTGGACACAGCGAGGCCGAGCCGTTTTGGGTCGAGTTCTTGCGCGGGCTCACCCGGCGTGGCCTACGCGGCGTAAAGCTGGTCGTCTCGGATGCGCATGAGGGGCTGAAGGCGGCCATCACCAAGGTGCTCAGCGCGACGTGGCAAAGGTGTCGCGTGCATTTCATGCGCAACGCCCTGGCCTATGCGGGCAAGAGCCAGCGCCGCATCGTCTCGGCCTGGATCGGCACGGCGTTCGCCCAGGACGACGCGGGAGCGGCCCGCAAGCAATGGCGTGATGTCGCCGACCAGGCCCGGCCACGGCTGCCGAAACTCGCCACGCTGATGGACGAAGCGGAAGCCGACGTGCTGGCGTACATGGGCTTTCCAGCTCAGCACCGAGCCAAGTTGCACAGCACCAACCCTCTCGAACGCCTCAACGGTGAGATCAAGCGTCGCGCCGATGTCGTCGGCATCTTTCCGAATGAAGCCGCCGTCACCCGGCTGATCGGCGCGCTGCTACTCGAGCAGCATGATGAATGGGCCGTTCAGCGTGCCCGCTACATGACGCTGGAAACCATCGCGCCGCTCAGCGATGATCCTCTTGTCAGCTTGCCAGCCCTGGCAGCCTGACAGGTAGCTCAACGCTGCCCAGTAGCGCCGCTGCTACACCACGCGGAGGGACACAATCTCGCAGCCGCTGCGCACCGCTTCGAGTGCTGCGCACGCGGCGTCCGACCATTCCCCTCCCCTACCCGCCTCGGATCGCTGTTAGGCTGCGGCGGATATCGCTCCGCCGCATGCACCCACGTGGTTAGCCTCGCGAGGGGACCTGGCATGCCAGCGTGGGCGCCAGCCAACGCCTCGACGACTTCGGCATGAGTGAGCCGGAAGGACGTACGCCGCATGGCCGCGTAGTAGGTGCCGCTCTCCATGTTCAAGCCCTCGAGTCCAGCCCAAGCAGTCCCCGCGGCCTCCCTGGCCCGCTTCAACCGAGCCCCAGTGACTGCATATTCCCGCCGTCGCATGAGCGAGATCACCCCGCGGAGCGCGGGAGAAAATCTCTTGGACGCGGCGGATGGTCTAGCGGAGTTAGGCTCTTCGGGTCCGGGCCTCGACTTGGGCGTTGACGGCACAAGGCCGGCACGGCGGGCGACACGCAGGTGGTACACAGCCTTGGCTTTCAGGAAGCCTAGCCGGGCTGCGAACTCGCCGGGCCGGAGCCCTGCCCTGGCGAGCCGGACGACATCGGCACGGCAGCGGGGGCGTCTAACTGACGGCAGAGGCCGGGACCCAAAGAGCGGGATGCTGCAACTTGAGGCGCGGGCGACGGCGACGTCATGGGCAGCGCGATCGTGGTCGGCGCCGAGGTCGGCCGCATAGCTGCGGGGCGCATGCCGCCTTCTGCGAGGGCGAAGACGACCTCCCGGCGGTAAGTAGCTGTCGCAGGGCGCACGGGCGTTCTCCGCGACCAAAGATGGCCTGCGGAGCCTATTGTCTCGACTGGCAGGCATGCAAGCAAGCATGCAAGCTTGATTAGGAGCACTCTCCCTTGTGAGCGTTTATGGCTGCCGGGAAACATGAACGCGACGCTCAAGATGGCTAGGTGCTCGTCCAATATGCTGTCCCAGATCCAGGTCTCGGGATACCGATGCGAGAACGGCCCCACTTGGATGGAGGTTGCCGCCAGGAACTGGCTGGAGACACCGCGATCAGCCAGAGGGCATTGAAGCGGTCCTGCGGGATGGTTGCCCATGCGGACACCGACGCTGGGATGGAGTCCACGTCCCGCCAGCGCGATTCGTAGGGCCGAATGCATGTCAGGCTGCCCACGCCGCGCGACG
>CAZTJC010000174.1:0-2563 GCA_964613945.1 uncultured Acetobacteraceae bacterium | reverse complement strand
GACATGAGCAAGAGCCGCCGTCTCGGCTTCACCAGCTATCAGCCGACGGATGACGCGTTCTTCGACCTGTTCGCACGTCTGCGGGAGGAACGGCTCATTCCCTGAAAGCGGCGCGGGGCCTGGGTAGCCAGGTCTCCGTGATCGGGCTACGCAGACGCCCGCACCCAGCGGGAGTTTTCCCTTGCGTCGTTTCGCCCTCTTCATCGCCGGAGCTTTGAGCATCGCCATGTCCGCATCCGCAGCACCAGCCGACCACTACGTGACCACGACGTCCGGCCTGCAGTATCACGACGAGGTCGTCGGCACCGGCCCGCAGCCGGACAACGGCAAGACCGTCAACGTCCATTACACGGGCTGGCTGTACAAGGACGGCGTCAAGGGCGCCAAGTTCGACAGCTCGGTTGATCGCGGCAAGCCGTTCAGCTTCCGCCTCGGCGCCGGCCAGGTCATCGCTGGCTGGGACCAGGGCGTCGCCACCATGCATGTCGGCGGCAAGCGCACGCTGATCCTGCCGCCTGATCTCGGCTACGGCGCCCGTGGCGCCGGCGGCGTGATTCCGCCGAACGCCACGCTGATGTTCGACGTCGAGCTGCTCAGCATCAACTAAGCGAACCGTTACTAGGCGGCCTCGAGATCCGGGGCCGCCGGGTCGCCCGGCGCCGTGCGCCAGCCCAGCCCGGGCAGCGCCACAGCGCGCCATGCATCCGCCTCCGGGCACAGCACGATCACCCCCTGCTGCTCCAAGAATTGCAGCACGCGTCGCGCCCGCGCCGGCGAGTGCGTGCCGTACACCCGCGCCAGCACCGCATCCGGCGGGCAGGGCGCCGCCGCCAGCGCCGTGCGCGCCAGCAGCAGATACACGCCCTGCGCCTCGTCCGGCAGCGAACGCGCGGCGGCAGCGACCTCGTCCCACCCCGGCGCAGTGGTAACAGCATGTTCTAGCCCGGCCCGCGCCGTCGCCAGCCGTCGAGTGAACGTTGCCAAGTCCGGAGGCGCCCCTGGCAATGCCCGAATGCGGCAGCGGACCAGAAAGTCCTGATACAACACCGCAGTCTGGCGAAACGCGGCACCGGGCTCGGCGGTCATGGCGGCCATGATCTCGTCCAGCACACGACCATGCTCGGCCAACGCCGCCAGGTCGGGTTCCGGCACCGGCGCGTCGTGCAGCGCGGCGGGTCGAGCCGCGGCCAGTTGCGAAAGCAAATCCGGGACCGGAGCCGTAACCGGGCGCCGAGCAGGCGGCGGTGGCGCCGCCATCGCGGTGAACACCAGCGCGCGGGCATCCTCCGGCACGCTGTCGGGTAACGGCGTCAGCCCGGGCCCACTATTGCGCGACAGAGTCGTGGCCGCCCCGATCCGGATCGACAGTGGGCGGTTGGACAGCGCCGGGCCGAGCGCGATGAAGTGACCGCGCTCCAGGTCGCGGAACGCTTCCGCGCCACGGCGGTCCATGCCGAGCAAGTCCGCCGCCCGCGCCATGTCGATGTCGAGGAACGTGCGGCCCATCAGGAAATTCGAGGCTTCCGCCGCTACGTTCTTGGCCAGCTTGGCCAATCGCTGCGTCGCCACGATGCCGGCCAGCCCGCGCTTGCGGCCGCGGCACATCAGGTTCGTCATCGCCGCCAGCGACAACCGGCGCGCTTCCTCGTGCGCCTCTCCGCCGGCCGCCGGCGCGAACAGCTGCGCCTCGTCCACGACCACCAGCGCCGGCGACCAATGCGCCCGCCCGCACTCGAATAGCCCGGCCAGGAACGCCGCCGCATGCCGCAACTGGCCGTTCACCTCCAGCCCCTCGAGGTTCAGCACCACGGAGATGCGATGCGCCCGCACCTGCTCCGCCGCCCGCGCCATCGCCGCCTCCGGATGCGCCGCGGCGTCGATCACCACATGACTATGCGCTCCGGCCAGGGTGACGAAGTCGCCCTCCGGGTCGATGACGATCTGCTGCACCCAGGGCGCGCTCTGTTCCAGCAGACGCCGCAGCAGGTGCGACTTGCCGGAACCGCTATTGCCCTGCACCAGCAGCCGGGTGGCCAGCAGCTCCTCGAGGTCGAGCTTCGCCGGTTCGCCGCGTCCCGTGCGGCCCATGTCGATCGAGATGGTCACGGTGGAGGCCTCTAGCCGGAATGACCGCTCCTGTCAGCCCGGCGGGTCATAGGCGCGGATCGGCGGCAGGTTGCCGTCGAAGCGCTCGACCTCGACCGTGGTGAGCTGCCCGGTGCAGCCTTGCGCCAGGTTCGACGTGCCGTGGTCGCGGGTCAGCACGTTCGGGTTGCCGTGCACGCAGAGCGCCTGGTCGTCGTTGGGATCGTCCGGGTCGAACCAGGCGCCGGTGGGCAGTTGGATGACGCCCGGCCGGATGTCCTCGGTGAGCCGGATCGCCGCCAGGCACGCGCCGCGTTCGTTGAACAAACGGGCGATGTCGCCGTCGCCGATCCCGCGCGCTCCCGCATCGGCCGGGTGCATCCGGGCCACCTCGCGGCCGCGGTGCTTGGCCTCCGTACTGTGGCCGCCGAAATCCAGCTGGCTATGCAGTCGCGTCGCCGGCTGGTTGGCGATCAGA
>CAZTJC010000173.1:0-2586 GCA_964613945.1 uncultured Acetobacteraceae bacterium | reverse complement strand
TTAAGCCGAGTGTGGGCGATCGATCTCGGGGGAGTCCTCATTGCTATTCATGCGGCGTTTGCCCAATCGCCCTCACGCCGAACCAGGCCGTCCAGCAATGCAACGACGGTAGTGCCGGCATCCTCGTTCGGTTCCGCCAAGGCTAGACCGAGTATCGCCTTGGCTTTGGTGGGATCGGCCGGCTCTGCCAACGCCATGTCCCACATCCCGAACATGCGCGCTTCGGCTCGCCTGGCTTCCAGCACGATGACGTCGCCATGCCGCGTGTCGCGCTGAATGCGCTCAAATGTCCGCTGCACCATGTCGAGGTCGCCCTCTAGCACCTGGGCAAAGCAGCCATCACTGTAGAGTAGCGCACCTGTCACACCATCACGTGCATTGTTCGCTCGCGACACGGCAAGGATTTCTGCAATCTCAGCTGCGGGATTACTCCAACCAGCAGAGATCGTGTTTCGGCTGCAATATACGAGACGGAAAAAATCTGTGGTCATTTATATGCTCTCTTGAAAGGGCGGGATGTCCACCGTGAGACTGCGGATCAATTCGGCTACATTTTCTGCCGGCACAGGACGACTAACCAAGTAGCCCTGCATGTCGGTGCACCCGTCGTTCCGGACCATCGTCTCCTGCGCATCCGTCTCCACTCCTTCTGCCGTGGTCGTCATGCCTAGGCTGGCGCCTAAAGCAGCGATGGCGCGGATTACGGCTACTGCCTCGTCACTGTTAGAAAGGTCGCGCACAAAGGAGCGGTCGATTTTGAGCTTATCGAATGGAAAGCTGCGGAGTTGGCTCAGGGAGGAGTAGCCGGTGCCAAAATCATCCATGCTCACCCGCACACCCTTGGCTCGCAGGGTATGCAGCACCTGCAGCGCTTGCTGCTCATACCGCACCAAGGCGCTCTCGGTGATCTCTACTTCCAGACGCTTTGCTGGCAGACCCGAGGCTGCGAGTGCGGCTTCGACAACCCGCGGCAATCGATTCGGATCTTCCAATTGCTTGGCCGAGACATTCACGGCGACCGAGAGCTGACCCGGCCAGGACATCGCGTCCAAACAGGCCTTCCGAAGCACCCATTCGCCAATACCGACTATTAGCCCTACCTCCTCCGCCAAGGGAATAAAGCGGTCGGGTGGTATCAGGCCGAGTTCGGGATGACGCCAACGCACCAGGGCCTCGAAACCCACGAGCTGACGAGATCCGAGGTTGGTCTGCGGCTGGTAGTGCACCTCGAACTGCTGCAGGGCTAGGGCGCGACGCAGGTCATCGAGCAAGGCATGCCGGGCACGAGCACGGGTGTCCATTTCCTGTTTAAATTCCCGCACCGACTGTCGGCCATCCTCCTTGGCTTGGTAGAGCGCCAGATCTGCTGCACGTACCAGGGAGGCCGTATCCGCGCCATCCCGCGGGCCCACGGCAATGCCGACGCTGGCGCCAATGACAGCTACATGGCCCTCGATCAGGTAGGGGCGGCTCAGGAGATCTACCAAACGTACTCCCATTGCCTCCGGCGAGCCCACGCCGGGCATCGTCACGGCGAACTCGTCGCCACCGAGACGGCTGACTAGATCTCCATCACGGACAACTGAGCGTAGCCGCTGTGCCACCATTTGCAGCAGGGCATCCCCGACAGGATGACCGTGGCTGTCATTGATCGCCTTGAAACGGTCCAGGTCGATTAAGAGAACGGCTACCTGATCCTCTTTCTTCGGCGCCGTGAGTTCCACAGTCAGACGCTCACGGAACCATTGGCGATCGGATAGGCCAGTGAGGCCGTCGGTCCGCTCGGGCGGCACCTCACCGGAAGTCTGAACATTCAAAGTGACGAAGCAGTGGTTCGCATCGACCTGATGAACAGTCACATGGAGTAATCGGCCGTCCAAAAGAATCAGCTGCAACGTTTGATCGGGAACGTTTAGGCCAAAGAGACGATCAAATCCGGTGGTGGTATGCAGAGCTACTTCAAAGGCCAACTTGCCGGCCGCATCCAGTGTGGTGCTTTCCTGCAAACAGCGCGGAAGTGGGACGGGTTGCCACAACTGCGGAGCTGTTAGGCCGAGCATCTCGGCAGCCGACCGATTGCACAATACGACGTTCCGATCGGCGTCGAGGCCGATGATGCCCAAGGCGGTGTGATCCAGCACTGCTTGGGTAAGGGTAGCCCGGTGCTCGTCACTATCAGAGACCAGAGTAGCAAAAGTCGCGCGCGCATCGGCGTCGGACTGAAATCCATCCATGCGCTAACACTCTCCACAGCACCAACGCAGCCAACCCTCGGTGCTCAACGAGCATGAGCGTCTAAGATGAATGATTGCTTAAGATTTCGCCTTTAAGGTCAAAGCCTAATCGGTAGTACCATCGGTCAGGACCGGAGCGGCGACGTTGGTGATCGCGGGCGAGGAGATCGCCGACGCGACCGGGGCGGTTATGTCGATGGTGAGCGTCTGGGTAGCCGTGATGGGCGAGGCGTTGCCGGCCGGATCAATGGCGCTAGCGGAGACGGTGTTGGAGCCATTGGTGTCGACCGCCACAGTGCGACTTTGTTGCACGGACCGCTGCGGCGTCGGCTGAGGTAGGATGATGCGGGGG
>CAZTJC010000172.1:0-2586 GCA_964613945.1 uncultured Acetobacteraceae bacterium | reverse complement strand
AGGACCACGGTCAGCTGCCGGGCACAAGGGTGATTACGTGTTCCGATCGCCAGGGCGGCTTGCGCCTCGTCCCACCGGATAAGGTCAGGCTCGAACGTGTTCTCAACACCCGATTTGCTGATGCGGTCACCTCGACCGGGAGGCAATCGATCCCGATCACGATCCCGAACAGGTACTCGGCGCTCTTGCCGAACTGCGCCGCAAGATCGGCGCGCGACCATCGCCGCAGGTTCGTTCCCGTGTAGATGCCGAGCGAATTTATCCGCGCGGTCGTCACCGGGCCCTTCTGACTCCCTGCAATACAGTCCCGCGTCGCACTATTTGAGCGGACAGGGTTAACCTTGTCTTAGTCGAGTAGACTGTGATGGCCTTCCGGCTCGGCCATGTGAAACAAAACTTCTTCGGTTCGTCCGGCTGCGGAGAGCTGCAACGTCGCGTCGAACTCGTGCGGCTCCGCTGGAGCTTCCTGGCTGGTGTAGCTGTGGTGGTGCCGTGTCGCCGGAAGCAGCGGCAAACTTTCTGTCAGGCCACCATGGCGCTTGACTATGACCACTGCTTTCAAACCCTCGACATGTTCCGAGACGGTTAGCTGCATCCGCTCACCATCGGGGGTGTTGACGATCTGCAACTCTCCCTTCGCCAGCTTGCCCTCGAACAGAAACGGCTTCGGCGCGTGGTGGTGCCCCGCATGATTTTCGACCAGCGCCGAAGCCGCTTCGCCACCCCGGCCGAAACGGATGTTTACTCCGGCCAAGGCGGGCAGGTGCTCCCGCAACTCGCGCTCCAGCAGCGCCGCGACCTTGTTCGCTTCCGCAAGGGAAAGCCCGTCAGCGACGGCGATGGTCAGGTCGGCGTGCAACTCGTGTCCGAGCCACCGAGCCTTGGTGTCCAGCAGCTTGCTGACGCCGGGCACATGCTCCGCCGCGTGTTGGAGCTCATTGACCACGGCCGGATCGACGCCGTCCAACATGCGCGTGACGACAGCGCAGGAGGATTGCCAGACGATCCCCAAGATTGCGACGGTGATGAGTAAGCCGATGATCGGGTCGGCCAACGGGAACCCCAACCAGACGCCGCCCGCCCCGAGGACGACCGCGAGGCTGGTAATCCCGTCAGTGCGCGCGTGGTAACCGTCCGCGATCAGGGCAGCGCTGTTCATCTGGCGCCCGACGCGAATTCGGAACACCGCCACAGCCTCGTTGCCGATGAAGCCGACAAAGCCAGCCACGGCCAACCAGCCGAGCTGTTGCACTGGCTCCGGGTGCAGCAGGCGCGAGATCGCCTGGTAGCCGGCCACCACGGCGCTAAACAGGATGATGAGGACGATGAGGATGCCGGCCAGGTCTTCTGCCCGGCCAAGGCCGTAGGTGAAGGTCTTGGAGGGCTTGCGTCGCGCCAGCGCAAAGGCGATCCACAGGGGTATCGCCGTGGTGGCGTCGCCCACGTTGTGAATCATGTCGGCCAGCAGCGCGACGCTTCCCGACACGAGGACGACTGCGAACTGGATGGCGGCCGTAACCGCGAGGATGACGAACGACCACTTGACTGCCCATACGCCGCGCTCGGTGGAGGCAATGCTAGGGTCGATCACGCCGTGCGTGTGCCCATGGTCGCCCGCGCTGCCGTGGTGGCCGTGTCCGGCGGTGAGGGGCTGGTCGAAGCCGCCGAAGCCGAACCAGTCACGAACCTTGTTGAGCATGGCGAACCTCAGAGGTATTTTGCGAGTGCTTTGAACTCGGAGATGGCCGTCTTTGCGTCCGCGCCGGGCTGGGTCATGCCGTCGCCCAGGCAATGCTCCATGTGATCCTGGACCAGCTCGCGCTTGGCGTTGCTGATGGCCTTTTCGACGGCATGGATTTGCTGGGCGAGGTCTACGCAGGGCCGGCCCGCTTCGATCATCTCGATGACGGAGGCAAGGTGCCCGTGGGCCCGCTTGAGGCGTTTGATGATTTCGGGATGAGAGGTGTGTTCCACCTCCTTATCCTGCCCTGGGGGATAGGATCGTGCAAGAAGTGGATTGTTCGGGCCGATTTGCCGAAATGATCTCTGCAAACCTGCTGGTTGCCGGAGCCGCTACGCACAAAGGCAGGTGTTCGCGGCCGCGGCGGGCGTCGAGCTGCCGCCCATCGACCTCGAGACCGAGCTGCGGACAATATCGAGCAGCCCGAAGCCGACAGCTCTACGGAGAGATGGCCGGGTTGCGGCTCGCGTCTTCAGTGACGGGCGAGCTCACATCTTCTCTTTGATGCCCGACCGGATCAGCCACCAGTTGACGGGGTAGGCCGTCACGAAGCCGCAGATCATGGCGATCTGCATCATGAACCAGAACTCGGTTGTATCGGTCGTCAGCTTAATTCCGAGCAGGGTTCCGAACAGGTAGAAGTAGGCGAAGGCCATGAAGCCGTACATGCCGACCTGCCAGGCGGTCAGCGACAACGTATCAGCCTTGACGGCCGCCCAGATGCCTTCGGAGAAGCCGAGATTCCGCATCGGCGCGATGGTGAAATACTGGAAGACGATGCCGAAGACATAGGCGAACAGGTAGTCCACGATCCAGACGGCGAAAATCTTGTCCCCGAACAGGCT
>CAZTJC010000171.1:0-2658 GCA_964613945.1 uncultured Acetobacteraceae bacterium | reverse complement strand
CGGCGATGGGCGGGACGGCCAGGGACAGGTAGGTGACCAGGAAGATCGCCGCGAAAAGTTCGGCGCGCTCGTGCACCGGGGTGAGCGGCACCAGGGATTGGATGAGGCCGCTGAACGACGTGCCCAGCCCGGCACCGGCCACCGCGCTGCCGACGAAGAACAGCGCCAGAGTGCCCGTGCCGATCGACACGAGAAGCAAGCCGACCCCGGCTGTCACCGCCGCCATGCCCAACACCGCCATGCGCCCGGGCTGCTGCCCACGCATCAGGAGCGAGGATGCGGCGCCGGCTCCGCAGAGCACGGCGACGGTGGCACCGTTCAGCAGTCCGCTGTTGACCGCGAAGACGTTGCGCAGCAGCGACGGCCCAAGCGCGATGACGAAGCCGCACAGCGCCCAGATGGATAGGAGCAGGGGCAAGCCACGCACGAAGCCGTGCCGCGCCGCTCGGGCGACATGCACGCTTGGCACCATGGACCGGAGCAGACCGGGCGCCCGGCTTGCCGTTTCGGGAATCAGAACAACCGACACTGCGCCGAGGCAAAACAGCCCGCTCAGCAACCCAAATGCCCAGACTTCCGCCTGGTTCGTCACCCTGAGCAGGGCACCAGTGGCGAGGGCACCCGTCGCCAGCCCGGCCAGGGGCGAGATGCTGGTCAGCAAGCTGCCGAGCGCCTTTCGAGCCGGGGGCGCCGCCTCGATCACCGCAGCGGACAGCGCGCCGTTGACCACGCCCATGGACAGCCCCTGGACGATTCGGGCGGTCAGCAATCCGCCAATCCCGCCCGCCGCCAGGAAAAGGGCCATGGATGCGACCTGAATGATCAGCGCCGCGACGATCACCGGCTTGCGGCCCAGATGATCGGAGAGCGAGCCGGCCACGAGCAACGTCACCAGCAGCACTAGCGAGTAGATGCTGAACGCAACTGTCAGCATGCCCGGGGAGAACCCCCACCGCTCCTGGAACACCACGAACAAGGGGGAGGGCACACTGGCCGACACGAAAAACAGGAAAAGGGTGACCGCGAGCAATGGGAAGGCGATCGAGGAGGCGGGTGGCGATGCAAGGGAGGTCGCGTTGGTCAAGCTGCTATCCGTGCCGTCGATTGGAGTGTCACGGGCTCCAGCCCGCTGCTGAAGCATATGTCCCAGAGGAATCGGACATTGAAATCGAACCTTTTGCGTGCCGTTATCGACACGATGGATACCAGGAACCTCGATCTCGGATTGCTCGTGACGCTCGACGCCTTGCTTGCGGAACGCAACGTCACGCGCGCCGCGCGCCGGCTGAACCTTAGTCAGCCGGCCTTGTCGGCGCGGCTGGTGCGGCTCCGTGAGGCGCTCGGCGATCCCCTCCTGATCCCGGCCCAGCGCGGGATGGTGCTGACCCAGCGGGCACTCGAGCTGATGCAGCCACTGCACGAGGCGCTGGAAAGCGTCCGCCGCGTCGTCGAGCAAGGAACGCCGATTGATCCGGCGACCATGCGAGCAACCCTGGTGATCGCGGCGAGCGACTACGTCCAGTATGCGCTGCTGGCGCGCTTCTCGGTCGCGTTACGGACCGAGGCGCCGATGGTCCGCATCGCGTGGCGGGCGCTCGACGTAATGGCACTCACGACGCAGCTGGAACGGGGCGAGGTGGACCTGGCCTTGGCGGCACCTGAACACGCGCCGGCTGCGATGCGCCAGCGTCGACTCTACGAGGAGGATTATGCGGTCATCGCGCGACGAGGACATCCAGGCGTCCAGAGTGGTCTTGACCTGGACGTGTTCTGCGCGCTGGACCACGTCGTCGTATCGCCTCAGGGTAGCGGTTTTGCCGGGCCTGCTGACGCGGCGCTTGAGGCGATCGGCCGCCGCCGCACCGTCGCCTTGTCCACGTCAGGCTTCCTGATCGTGCCAGAGGTGGTATCCCGGTCCGACATGATCGCACTGATCCCGCGCCGGATCGCAGAAGGCTGGTCGGATCGGGTGCAGGTGCTGGAACCGCCGCTCACCATACCTGGATTCGTCATCGCCAGTATCTGGCACGAACGGACGACTACCCACCCGGCACAGAGCTGGCTGCGCGACCGACTTGCCGCGTTGGTATGATGCGGTATCCCGATGTAACGCACGTCCAAGCTTGCTTCCCAAAATATCATGGTGAAACGGGAACGAGGCTGTCGCGGTGACGCGGCCTTACGCCTTCTGCTATGCTGGAATATAAAACAGGCGCTTCTCGTTATCGACGTCCAGCCGTGCTTCGACCCGCCGCAATGGCAGGTGGATGGCATCAAGCAACTTGCGCCGACGATGCACTCGATCGCGACGGTAGAGCGCCACAACGAAGACGCGACGCCGTTCTGGCGACAACTCGGATGGAAGCCATCATCGGACGATGAGCCGCTTGTGGTCACAGACAGGCTGTTCGTGAAGCATGGCTATGCGCCGCCTGTTGAACTGATCCACTATCTCAAGAACGCCGCAGTTCAGCGCGTATTGGTCTGCGGCATTCAAGCCGACACATGCTGTTTGGCGGCTGGTTTCCTGCTGTTCGATGCTGGTCTGCACCCAACAATGCTCAAGTGGCTGACGGTCGGCTCTTCCCTCGATCAATCGGCCGAACTCGGCGCACGGCTCTGGCGTCACCACTTCGGCCAGAACAGCGTGATTGATCG
>CAZTJC010000170.1:0-2731 GCA_964613945.1 uncultured Acetobacteraceae bacterium | reverse complement strand
ACGAACAGCCCGAACATCCACGGCACGCCGCGATCGGTGTTCAGATACCACGTCAACGCCAGCAGCCCGGCCGTCAGCACCGCAGCCTTGGCGACGATCCCGACCAGCGAGGGCGGGGTCAACCCGGCGCTCTGCCGCCGCGCGGCCGTGCGATAACCAGCGAAGAACACGGTCCCGCCCGCGACTAGCACGAGCGCATAGGCGACCAGCGCCGGCATTACGTAGGTCTGCCCCAGACTGACCAGCGGCGAACCATACGGCAGGTTGATCGAGCCTGAAGCACCCAGGATGTAGAGCTGCAGACCAAGCACGGCGAGCAGTCCCGCCAGCGTTGAGACGAAACTTGGCATACTCAGTCGATTGAAAAGAACGGCATACACCGCCCCAATTGCCGCCCCTGCCAGCAGGGCCAGCAGGATCGCCACCGGCACCGGCCAATCTGAATTGACCCACAACACGCCGACCACGGCCGAGGCGAACCCGGAAACGGAGCCGACCGACAGGTCGATCTCGCCCACCATCAGCACGCAGACGATGCCGAGCGCGATAACTCCGACGGTCGAGCAGTCGAACAGGAGGTTGACCAGATTGTTGGCCGATAGAAACACCGGGTTGAGGCTCTGGAACACCGTCCAGATTACCGCGAGCCCGACGACGACGGGCAGGGCGCCCAGGTCGCCTGAGCGTAGTCGGTCTATAAAGCCCTGGATCGCGCCGCCGACGCCTGTGTCGTGCCGGACGCGGACGTCGCTGCGGTCGACGGCAGGGCCGCCGCTCATAGTGATGCTTCCGCGCGCCGGACGGCTCGGCGGGAGACGGAGTTGTCGGCTGCGCCGGTGATGGCGCTGATCAATTCGTTGTTGGGCGCGTCCGGCCCGAAGACGCCATTGTTGCGGCCGAGACGGAGTACCACGATCCGGTCGGCCACGGCGCGGACGTCCTCCATGTTGTGGCTGATCATGATGACACCGAGCCCGCGATCACGGACCCGCTCGATCAGATTCAGCACCTCGGCCGTCTGGGCCACGCCGAGCGCGGCCGTCGGTTCGTCCAGCATGATCAGCTTCGGCTCCGACAGCAGCGAGCGGGCGATGGCGACCGTCTGGCGCTGCCCGCCCGACAGCGAGGCGACGGGTTCTCGGACCGACGGGATGCGCGCGGCCAACTCGTTGAGCAACGTCCAGGAGCGCAACTCCATAGCGACCTCATCGAGTGCCAGCTTCCCCATCTCGCGGCCGAGAAAGATATTGGCGACGACGTCGAGGTTCTCGCACAGCGCGAGATCCTGGAACACGGTGGCGATGCCGAGCGCGATGGCATCGCCAGGTCCCGCTAGGGAGACCGGCTTACCCTGGAAACTCATCTCGCCACTGGTCGGCTGGAACACGCCGGCCAGCACTTTGACCAGCGTCGACTTGCCGGCGCCGTTGTCGCCGACAAGGGCGACGACCTCGCCGGCCTTGATGTCGAGATCGATCCCGCTCAGGGCGGAGACCGCGCCAAACTGCTTGGTGATGCCGCGCAGGCTCAGAACGGTCTCCGCCATGATCCGGACTCCTACTTCGCGATGCCGAGCTTCTTGCAGTCGGCGTCGTAACGACCGGTGCAGAGCAAGGAGGCGGCGGTGATCGGCTTGCCATCGACCATCTTGTCGGTGATCTCGCTTTTGATGTTGCCAGCGGTGACGAGCGCGGGGGTGAACAGCCGGGTCGGCGTGCCGAACAGCGTCGTGTCCGATTTCGGCGTCTCGCCTTGCAGGAGCGCCACGGCCACGTCCGCCGCCGCCGCCGCGACGACCTCGCTGGGCTTGGAGATCGTGTTGTACTGGTCGCCCGCGATGACCAGTTGCAGCCCGGCGATTGTCGCATCGTTGCCGGTCACCGGCGGCACCGGGTTGACACCGGCCGCCTTGAACGCAGCGACGGCGCCGCCGGCCGTACCGTCATTGGCCGCGACCACGCCCACAATCTTCTTGCCGAAGCGGGTGATCTGACCGCTGGCCCATTGCTGTGCCTTGGCGGGCGCCCATTCCGGCGTATCGTATTCGGCCAGCACGGCGTAGCCACCCTCCGCAATGCCCTCGTGGATGCCCTTCTTGATCAGCCCGGCCGCCGCATCAGTTGGCGAACCGTTGATCTCCAGCAGCCCGGTATCGGCGGTCGGCACGTTCTTGGCCTTCAATTGCTCGACCAGCGAATTGGCGATTATCTTGCCGATGGCCTCGTTGTTGAACGACACGTAGAAGTCGGTTGGCGTCGACGGGATCGGCCGGTCATAGGCGATCACCTTGATCCCCTGCGCCTGCGCGGCCTTCACCAGCCCGGCTGCAGCAGCACTATCCACCGGGTCCAGCACGATGGCCTTGGCACCCTGCGAGATGGCGGCGTTGAACTGCTGCTGCTGGCGCGATGCGTCGCCGCTGGCATTCTGGTAGATGATCTTGCAGGTCGGGCAGAGCTTCTTCATCTCGGCGACAAAGCCGGGGTGATCGTGCTCCTCGTAGCGCGTCGAGCTTTGGTCCGGCATCAGAAACGCGACGGTCGTATTCGCCAGGGGGGCGGCGAAAGCGGCTGCGGTGAGCAGCGTGCTGCCGAGCAAAGCGAGCGTGATAGTGCGGATCATGGCTGTTTTCCTTGTTGTTGATTAGGCCGCGACGGCCAGCGTTCGGCTGGCTCTCTGCAAGGCGCGGAACCGCGACGGCGACATGCCCTTGATGGCCAGGAACTGGCGG
>CAZTJC010000169.1:0-2731 GCA_964613945.1 uncultured Acetobacteraceae bacterium | reverse complement strand
GGCGACTTGGCGCTGGAAAGCGTCGAACCTGGGCGTTCGAGATACCGACACCGATACAATCGAAGCCAGCTGTCGCAGTAGTCTTTCCGGCCCATGCGAAATTGAACACCGAAACCTGCGCACGCGACTTCGGGCCAAAGCCCCTCAGTATCCAGAAATGTCATGGAGCATGGTAGAGGTAGTCCATGCATACGACCCACTCGGCGATCGGCTATGATCCAATCCTAGTTGCAATGTCGATCGCAATTGCAACTTTCGCTGCCTTTACGGCGCTGGAGCTCGGAGACCGCGCCATTCTTAGCATTGGTCGAACGCGTTCAATCTGGATCGCCACCGCGGCGGTCGCGATGGGGGGCGGCATCTGGTCGATGCACTTCGTCGGCATGCTCGCTTTCCAGTTGCAGGCGCCGATTGCCTATGATCTCGGCCGCACTCTATTGTCACTGTTCGTGGCCATCGGTGCCACGGCAGCCGCGTTCTTCTGGGTCAACAAGCAGCGCCAGCTCAGGGCCGGACGGGAGGCCCGTCTTGCAGCGATGTACCGGGTCGGGATCGCCGGGCTGCTGATGGGCGGTGCGATCGCTGGCATGCACTATATCGGGATGTCGGCGATGGAGATGCCGATGAAGCTAAGCTTTGACGTCGGCCGTGTGGTTCTGTCGATCTTGATCGCCATCGTTGCCTCGGTGGCCGGGCTGTTTATCGCGTTCAGGCCCCAGAACTTCGCGATGCGGGCCACGGCGGCCCTGGTGATGGGGCTTGCGGTGAGCGGGATGCACTATACCGGCATGTGGGCGGCGCATTTCACCCCCAACGCAGCAGCGGCGGCAACGCCGGAGATGTCGCACATGGCGGACGCGACCGTCACGGCGGCTGGCCATGTCGGGCCGGCCGGCCTGGCTTTGTCCGTGGTGCTGGCAACGTTCCTCATCCTGTTCCTGGCGTTGCTCGCGTCCAACGTCACGCAGCAGCGCTCGCAACGGTTGTTGCGGCGGAGCGACCTGCGCTTCCGCGTCGCGGCCGAGGCGGTCGGCGACATCATCTGGACCAACTCGCCCGACGGGCGGATGGTGGGGGCGCAACCGGACTGGTCCCGCTTCACCGGCCAGCAACAGGCGGAATACGAAGGCTTCGGATGGTCGGCCGCGATCCATCCCGATGATCTGGCGCCGACGCTCGATGCTTGGAAGGAAGCCATCGCGCAGCGGCGCCGGTTCGATTTCGAACACAGGGTGCGCCGGGCGGATGGCGCGTGGCGGATTTGCGCCGTGCGAGCGCTGCCGCTGCTCGACGAGACCAGCACGATCGTGGAGTGGGTCGGCGTTCACGAGGACATCACCGAACGGCGAGACGCCGAGGTCGAATTGCGGGCTGCGCGCGACCGGGCCGAGGCGGCCAGTGCGGTGAAGAGCAACTTCATCGCCAACATCAGCCACGAGCTCCGCACGCCGCTATCGGCCATCATCGGCTACACCGAAATGATCATGGAGGAGTGCGAGGAGACCGGCGACAGTGCCGCGCTGGTGTCCGACTTGGCGAAGATCGACGGCAACGCGCGCCACCTGCTGGGTTTGATCAACGATCTCCTGGACCTGACCAAGATCGAGGCAGGCCGGATGGACGTGCTGATCGAGCCCGTCGATCTCGTCCCGATGATGCGCAGAATCGAGGCCGATGTCCGGCCCTTGGTTGAACGGCGCGCAAACCGGCTGCTCCTCGTGATGCCGACGATCCCGATCACGATGCAGACGGACGCGACCAAGCTTCGGCAAATGTTGCTTAACCTGCTCGGCAATGCCGCGAAGTTCACCCAGGGCGGCACCATCACCCTGTCAGCGTATCGCGACCCGGCGGATGACTCCATGATGGTGTTCGACGTCACCGATACCGGTATCGGCATGACCGACGAACAGAAAAGTCGCTTGTTCGAACGCTTCACCCAGGCGGACGCCTCGACCACGCGTCGTTTCGGCGGCACTGGCCTCGGCCTGGCGTTGACCAAGGCCTACGTGTCGCTGGTCGGCGGAACTATCGGCGTTCGCAGTATCGAAGGCGTCGGCAGCACGTTCACGCTGAGAATGCCGGCTGCCTTCCAGCCCTGCACCGCTGCCGAGCCACAAGACGACGCCGAAAGCGCCGATCACGCTCAACCAGCCACTGCCTAAACCGATCGATCCCGAAGTTCGATCTGGGCCGGGGCGTGAGGCGGTTTTGCCGTGTGCCTGGGTGCTGCCTTGGTGACTTCTCGGCCTGATACCGCCATGACCTGCTCTTCCAACGCGCCTAACCCCGGACAAAGTTCGGGGAGCCGCCAAGAAGGCGACCTATTGAGCCGCGAGTCACCTTTCCGAATTGGCCCGCTTGACAGCAACGGCCTTAGTTCAGACGTTCCGACTTCAAACAAATTCGCGCTGAGAATTAGACGAATTGGATGAGGCCGTTGGGATTCATGATCGAGCGCTGCCCCGCCGCTGCGAGGCCAGAATGGGCGCGATGACGGACCCGCTCACCCCCTTGGTGACGCTCCCGGGCTTTCTGTCCTGGTCGACAACTAGGATCGTTGCGGCCGGACTCAGCCTGGCCTTCAGCCGGCTCGACGCCGCCACCATAACGCCGGACGGTGCGTCCTGAGCATGCGCCGGTCCACCACCATCACCCTGACGCTGCTGGCAGGGACCGGGCTGGGCCTGGCGTACTGCCACAACGAGCCGGATACGGATGGCGTGCTGGA
>CAZTJC010000168.1:0-2742 GCA_964613945.1 uncultured Acetobacteraceae bacterium | reverse complement strand
GACGGCGATGGTGGCGGGATACAAGCGCGGCACTGCTGGCGATTGCCGGCTTCGGAAATGGCCGAACTGTCAACCTGAGGCCGCTATCAGGTCGATTGTGTTGAGAAAGGCCGATGTGGCGCTTCGAAGCCGTAACTGATCCGATTTGACAACGATTAAGTCATTGTATGGGCGCGCGATTATCGTTGCGCAAGTGACGACTTGTGACGGCAAAACCGCTGAATCGGCATTTCCAGCACAATCAGGTCAATAGCCGAATTCGCCACAAGCGTTTGTACACGCGCCGGGATAGCACGGCGTGAAAACATGCTTCTACTCGGTCATGCTTGAACGCAGCGTTCCTGCCTTATTCTGTTTAGGAAAGTCCATCATGTCGGTCTGATGATGGAGTGACCGGTATGAGGGTGACGATAAAGTTGGTTCTGGAAGGTTTTCCCGAACGCATACAGGAGGTTACCGACACCCTGGATCGTGCTTTCCCAGGAGCGATAGACTGGTCCGATGTGGCCAAGCTGGGTCGAGATCACACAATGCGGCTGAAGGGAACTATCTTGCCCCGTGACCGGACGCGACGCCTGCCAGGCCGGATCAAACGATTCTGCAGCAAAGCCCAGCCGTCGAAGCTCAGCTCCTCGACTGCGCGGAACGGCGATCAACCGCGATCAGTTCTGCGCGTCGCCGTTCAACGGTGTCCAATCGTGAGTGCGCTTGGAGCGCCCCTGGCGTTACTGCGGGCCGAGCAGGCCGGCCAAGCATGCCTCGAGAGCCCTCATGTCGCTGAAGGTGCCGATCAGCGCCAGGCTTTCATCCTTACTCTCGAACAGCTCATGGCGTTGTGCGGTGCCTGCGACAAAGAAGCTTTTCTGTTCGTCACCGTGCCCGACGGTCTCGAGCAGGATGAAGCGGTAGCCGTCATAATCGTCGCCGGCCTGGACGTCCCACTCCTGCCCGCTGGCGCGCGCAATGTCGGCCACAGTGTCCAACTGCTGTGACGTGATGCTGGTCAGCGCGGGAACCAGGGCCAGATCGTGA
Source organism: uncultured Acetobacteraceae bacterium (assembly GCA_964613945.1). GTDB lineage: Bacteria > Pseudomonadota > Alphaproteobacteria > Acetobacterales > Acetobacteraceae > JAVVHH01. Next base: position 1,710 of record CAZTJC010000168.1, on the reverse strand, counting down.
GTGAGAAAGTCGTGGGCCGAATAGGTTGGGTTGCTCATTTTGATGCTTTCCCAGCCGTTCGGGCTGGCTCCTTCTGACGCGACGTGCGTCGAGAAAGAGATTGCACGGTATTTGCTTACCAAAAGGTTAACGGCATCCTGAACGCGCGGTAACGAAATCAGGAGCTTAGACGGGAAGCATGAAGCGTGATCACAACCTTAACGGGAATATTAGTTAATTACTACTAAATTTTAGTGTGTTTACTGTATGTTAGCTCTTGCGTTTAGCATGTGATCACGTAAAAGTGTGCTCGTTAAGGTTGTGAGGCAAAAGATGCGCGTCCTTCTGGTTGAGAATAATGTTCGGCATGCAGCAGCGATCACCGCTGACCTGAAAGCTGATGCCATCCGGGTCGAGCTCGCCGAAAGCGGCGACGATGCCCTCTACATCCTGCGCGACTACCAGTTCGACCTCGTGCTGCTCAATCAGCGCCTCCCCGACATGGACGGTGCCACGCTGATCAGCCGCATTCGCGTAGCCAAGCACGACACCCCCATCATCGCACTCTCCGCCGTCCCCCAGGCCCGGCTCAAGGCGCTGGCCGCCGGTGCCGACGACGTGGTCGAATGCGATATCGACCGCGAGGAACTGATCGCCCGCATCCGTGCGGTCGTGCGTCGCAGCCGCGGCTACAGCCAGTCCACGTTGCGTGTGGGCGATCTCACTCTCAATGTCGACCAGCATGACGTCACCGCCCACGGCGTGCGCGTGCCGCTCACGGCCAAGGAGTTCGCCATCCTCGAACTGCTGGTGCTGCGCCGGAACATGGTCATGACCAAGGAAGCTATCCTGGCCCATCTGTATGGCGGCCTGGACGAGCCGGAGATCAAGATCGTCGACGTGTTCATCTGCAAGGTCCGCAACAAGCTCGCCAAAGCCGGGATGCCCAACGTCATCAGCACCGTCTGGGGACGCGGATACACCGTCAAGGACGTCATGCCGGATGCACCACGCGTCATCCCGCAGCCGCAGCCCGCACAAAGGGAATACGCCTTCGCTTGATCGCGAACGGAAAGGTTGAACTCTATCGCATCGAGGAGAGGGTTCTGTTGCGAACTCTGGGTGTGATTGTGTTGGCCGGTGTAGGCTCGCTGGTTTAGACAGCGATCCGGAACACGTCGGCAACGAAGGCAGCCTGAGCCTTTATGTTCGCCCACCGACGTTGTGCACCTGTCCGTTTCTGACTATTGCCATCGCCTCGTAGCCCGCCAGCGTTCTCCTGGCTGTTCGCAGGCTGCCAAAGCCCAGACCCGGTCGCACCATGCGTTTGATCCGGCGGTGGTCCTGCTCCACGATGTTGTTCAGGTATTTGCGCTGCCGCAGCCGCGAAAAGCGCCATAGTTGCCCGGCTTGCTTCAGGTCGCGCACCGCCCGCGGGTAGGCCGGGTTCTTGTCCACCGTCATCGTGCGAGGGTCCATCGTATGCGGCTGGCGCAGCGCCTTGCGGAAGAAGCGCTGAGCCGCTGCCGCGTTCCGCCGGGCCGAGAGCAGGAAGTCGATCGTTTGACCCAGACTGTCCACGGCGCGATAGAGGTAGGTCCACATTCCTTTGATCTTGAGGTAGATCTCGTCGACACGCCACGATCCGTTGCACGGCCGCAGGTGCTGCCTGATCCGCCGTTCCAGCGTGGGAGCATAGGCCTGCACCCAGCGGAACAGGGTCGTGTGGTC
>CAZTJC010000167.1:0-2786 GCA_964613945.1 uncultured Acetobacteraceae bacterium | reverse complement strand
AGGTGGCCGGCGTCGATGGATGAGGGTTCGTCGGCATGCTGGTCTGTGCCATCGCAGCCGTGGACATCAGCACGCCGACTGCGCCAGCAATCATGAGCTTGTTCATAACTGTCTTCTCCAGGTTGGACGGTCAATGAACGTGGCTATACCCCCATGTATTCGACGCGAATTGTTTAATTTTACTTCAGGTGCCCGACATCTGCGCTTGGGGCTTTGAGGGCGCTGTCACGCCGAACGGACGAGCCCATTCAGCTTGCGCCTCGAAATCCGCCGGGATCGCGCCCGACATGAGGCAAGGCGCGACAAACAAGGTTCGCCGCCATGCGCCGCGAAGCGTGCGGTAGGCGATGATGCTCCACAGCATCGCCAGCAGTACGACGAGTACGGCGCCAGCGACCAGGATGAAGCCCAAATGCGTCTGGCGCGCCAGCGTCAGCGTCGCCACCGCATAGACGCCGAGCGGAAAGGTGAAGCCCCACCAGCCGATATTGAACGGTATGCCCTCGCGCATGTAACGCGCCGTCGTCAGCACGGCGAGCAGCAACCACCAGGCGCCATATCCCCAAAGGATGGTGCCGCCGACCAGCCCCAGCCCAGCTGATGCGGCGCCCATCTCGGGCATTCCGGCGCCGGCGAAGATGGATGGAGCCGCTGCCCCGAGCAGGAGCAGGCCGAGCGCCCCTGTTCCGAGCGGACCGAGCGAAAGCCAGCCCGAGGCGGCCATGTCGCGATGCGGGAGCTTGTGCAGCACCAGGCGAAGTACGAGAATGACCAGGATGCTCATGGCCAGCGGCACGGAAAACGCCCAGAGCGCGTAGCCGAGGATCAGCATGCGGAAGGCGGCCGCCGGGTCGACGAGATGCGGGACCAAAAGCCCGGCGCTCGCAGCGGTGACTTCGGCGGCAACGACCGGGATCAGCCAGACCGCGGTCATCTTCTCGATGCTGTGTTCCTGCTGGGTGAACATCAGAAACGGGATCAGGACACCGCAGGCGACGGCCATGACCATGTCGATCCACCACAAGACTTCCGCGATGTGGACCGCGGTTGCTCCCCAATGCGGGATGCCGAAAGCAAGGAAGCCGTTGAGGATGGTCGCCAGTCCCATCGGAATGGCGCCGAAGAACATCGAGACGACCGGATGCCCAAAGATCCGCTTGGCCTGTTGCGGGAACATCGCCCACCGCGCCCCGTAGAGCCCGGTGAACAACGCGAACAGCGTCATGTTGAGCCACCACAAGCCTTCCGCAACCTGATGCAGCCCCGGAATAGCGATTGGGAACTGATTGAGCGCGAGAGCAAGAATACCCGTGCCCATCGTGACGGTGAACCAGTTGGGCGTGAATTGACGGATGATCTCTCGGCAAGTGACGACATATTCCCGCAGCATCGTCTGTCCTTTGCCAATTACGAACGGCTTTATCGCACACGCCGCAGATCCGCCCAGCCCAGATAATTTTGCTGAACCAGCAAGAGGCAGGTTCGGAGTGGCGCAGGGCGCAGGAAAGGACATCGTTCTGATCGAGGATCCTGGAGCAGGGTCCTCGATCAGTCCTAAAACTTTTGAGGACTACTGACGTTCAAGCCATCCGTAATGTTCACCCAGCTTCCGCTGATATGTCTCGTCCGTAAGGACCGCGGGATCCCACGCCGGGCTCTCTTTGACTTCACCTTGAGTAGCACTGACGGACACATCGTGGCTCGCCCACTCAATCGAGGTCACGCCTCGGGGCGAGAACAATACATGTTTGCCGGGCCACCAGTTCTTGGTGTCGATGATCAGGTATCGGATTGACCAATCGGCGGTCTCGACCAAGAGGTCGCTGACATGCCCGATCGGCCCGTCGGTCGCTTGGACATGGTAACCGGTGATCACGGCTGCACTTCGCAAATGCGGATCGCCATTCTCCTGAGCAGGCGTATCGGCCGGCATCGTAAGGCGCTCGGTGGCGGCGCCAAAGCCAGCGAGCGGCATGCCCGCGCCGATGGAACTGAGGCCGAGACCGCCGATCCCGGACCCGCCAAGGTAGCCGACGTCCCAGAGCGGATCCCATCCATAGTGCCCGTAAAGGCTTGCCTCCATCTGACGCGACACCGGCTGATCAGTAGCGATGTCCGGGCTTGCCTTCACTTGTTGTCGGCTCAAATTCACTGGCAGCAATCCACCTTCAACATTCGGAAGGCCAGCTGCAGAGGGATGCATCAAAATCTGCCGACCGCTTAACCAGCCGCCGGTCTCCGTCACGAGCCACCGGAGCCGCCAGCTTTGATCGTTGAACAGCAAATCTGCTACGGTGCCAATTGGTCCGTCCTCAGCTTGGACGGTCAATTTACGCAAGTCCGATGCGGCGAATAGCATAGGAAATCCTTATGTAAGACTGGCGGGGTCCCGGTTTGCATTTTACCCGAGGTCCGCAACCTATAATCAGCGTTCTGTCGCGCCGCTGGTTGCAAACCGGAGTAGCGCCCTGACCCAGCTGCCGTCATTCTGTCAGGATGACCCTCGATCAGCTTCGCGTCTTTGTCGCCGTGGCCGAGCGCCAGCATGTCACCCGTGCGGCCGAAGCGCTCAACATCGCGCAGTCGGCGGCCAGCGCGTCGATCGCGTCGCTCGAGGGGCGGCATGGGGCGAAGCTATTCCACCGCGTCGGGCGGCGGATCGAGCTAACTGAGGCTGGCGCGCTTTTTCTGGTCGAGGCCAGGGCGGTTCTGGCGCGGGCGGAGGCGGCCAAACTCATCCTCTCCGAGCTGGGTAGCCTCAAGCGCGGCACCCTGCTGGTGCAAGC
>CAZTJC010000166.1:0-2861 GCA_964613945.1 uncultured Acetobacteraceae bacterium | reverse complement strand
ACATCAAGATCGACCTCCGCGAAGCCAACAGCTCCGAGGTCATCAGCGGGGTTGAGCACGGCGAAGCAGATATCGGTGTATTCACCGGAGGCTTGGACGTTCCACACGGGATGCACGCCCGGGCTTATCGCCGGGACCGGCTCGCCTTGATCGTCCCGCGGGATCATCACCTGGCGGAGCGCTCCCATGTTCCGTTCGCGGACGTCTTGGACGAAGACATCATCGGCCTGGATGTCGGAAGTGCCTCCTATGCCGTGCTCGACAATGCTGCGAAGGCCCTGGGGCGCCCGCTCCGGCTGCGATACAGGTTGTCCGGTTTCGATGCCGTTTGCCGGATGATCCATGCCGGGCTAGGGGTCGGGATTGCGCCGCCAGCCATGTTGGGCGCGTTCACGATCGGCGCCTCCCTGGTCGGGGTAAGGCTCGACGAAGCCTGGGCTGACCGCCAACTGATGATCCTGACACGCGACCCTGGCACCTTGCCGGTGAGCGCTCGGCTGATGGCGAAGCACCTCTCCCGAAGTGCCGAGGCAGGAAGCGGTCACCATCCATGCTCTACTTGAGTTATTGGCTGGCCAGTTACATGGCTACTGTAGCGCACGGCACCCTTCCACGGAGACTGGCCGAAAGCTGCCGTTTCGCTTTGGAGAAGGAAGGTGAGGTAAGCGGGCACTAGCAGTGCGGATGTTGTGCTTAGCTGCTGTCAATCCATGATCGACCACGCTTCGACAACATGACATCGCCCATCGTCGATGCGGCGCCGCTGTGCAAAACTCCGTAACGGCTACAGCCGTCAGACGAGCTGGAGTCCTTCCGTGCCAAGCACGTCGACCTGGCCCGTAGGATCAGCTCTTCGAAACGCCCCAGAATTGTGGGTACGGCGACTTGGCCACACCCTCTACAGTCTTGCGGCGCGCGGTATAAGACTGGAAGAACCCGGTCGGGATCACCGTCACGAACTCCATGGACACGCGGTCGATCCGGTCCATGGAGGCCTTGGAAGCGGCCGCATCGGTCAAGGTGAACCACTCGTCGATCGCGCTCTGCACCGCATCGGACTTCGCCCAGCCAGACAGGGCACTGACACCGCTGGCATCAAGCGCCTTGTGGCCCGCAGGGCTCACGCACTCGGCACCCGCCACCCAGGTATGGCTGAGATTCCACCCGCCCGCAGCGGGCAGGGCCTTGTTGGCGGCGCGCGCCGACTGGCTGCCCCAGTCCATCGACAGTAGATCCACGTTGATCCCGGCCTGCTTGAGAATGTCGACCGTCACCTCGCCCTGGTTCTTGACTGTCGGCACGTCGGTAGCAACCGGCAGGACGATTGGTTCACCCTTGTAGCCGGCTTCTGCCAGCAGGCGCTTGGCCTCGTCGAAACGCCGGGGTCCCTTCAGCCGTTCGCCGCCTGCCTCGGTGTAGAACGGCGTTCCCGGCGTGAAGAAGCTTGGCATCGGCTTCCACACCTCGTCGTTGCCCGTTACCGCCTGCATGTAGTCGGACTGGTTAACGATAAGCTGCAGCGCCTGCCGCGCGCGCGGGTCGTTGAACGGCGGGTGCAAGTGGTTGATCTTGAGCAGAGCCACGTTGCCGAGCGGATCGGCAATATCCACCTGAACGCTCCGGTTACGTTTGAGCAGAGGCACCAGGTCGGTCACCGCCGACTCCCACCAGTCGATCTCGCCCGCCTGCAGAGCCGCGGCGGCGGTGCTGGCATCCGGCATGGTGGTCCACTCTATCCGGTCAAAGCTGATGCGTTTGCCACCTGAGAGCCAGTCGTTCGTCTCGGCGCGGGCGGCATAGCCGTCAAAGCGCTGGAACACGGCCCGCGCGCCCGCCACCCACTCGTCGCGGCGGAACACCATGGGGCCGGAGCCGACGTACTCGCCGATTGCCTTGAAGGAGTCGGTACTGGCGATCCGCTCGGGCATCACACATAGCAGCAGCGTCGTGCTCTTGCCGAACGCGAGCAACAGCTTCGGGAACGGCTGCTTCAGGCGAAGCCGGAATGTCCGGTCGTCAGTCACCACCATTTCATCCAGCACGCGCAGCAGCCGGGCGCCCATCACGTCGCGCGGCATCCACCGCCGGATGGATGCGACTGCGTCCCGGGCCAGCACCGGCGTGCCATCATGGAAGCGCAGCCCTTCGCGCAGCCGGAAGGTCCAGGTCAAGCCGTCGGCGGCCATCTCGTGCCCTTCGACCATCTGCGGCCGCGGCTCGAACCGACTGTCGATGCCGTACAGCGTGTCCCAAATCAGCAGGCTGGCATTGCGCACCACCTGGAGGGTCGACATCACCGGGTCGAGACCGGATAGGTCAGCCTGCGGCACGAAGCGCAGCGTGCGCGCTGCCTGTGCGTAGGCGACGTGAGGAGCGGCCAGCCCACCGGCCAGTCCGCCCAGAGCCGATAGGAGCGTGGTTCGACGCGTGAGGCTCATGCGGAAAGCTCCGTGCCGGAGGAAATTAGGCGGCGTGAAAAGGGTTATCGGCAGTAAAGCGGCACTTCGCAATCCTCGCGATCACCGGCGCCATGTGCCGTGCCTGCTGTGGCCAGCGCCCTGGCGCTAGGTTGTTACAATTGCCACTGGTGCGGAACGACGCTGCAGGACTTCACAGGAGATCGGCCAGCGAACACTCTGTGCGCCACACGACGGCGCCTGTCCGATGAACGTGAAGCCGTTCCTTCAGGGTGAGAAGGAGGTCGGCAGCTCCAGCCTATCCACGATCGTCGCGCTGGTGCAGGCGCATCTCGCGGCACGGTTGTGAGCGAAATGTCCGGTTTCGGGTAACCGACCGGTGAGCCCGAACGTCCGAGATGCGGCGCGAAGCCGCCTCCGAATAGGCAAGGTGACCGTCCGCTT
>CAZTJC010000165.1:0-2871 GCA_964613945.1 uncultured Acetobacteraceae bacterium | reverse complement strand
TTCATGCTCAACGACGCCGCCTACACCTCTGAAATCCTTCGCGGTGGCCTGCGCGCCGTGCCGCGCGGCGCCGTCGAGGCGGCGATCGTCGGCAACATGAACCGCTGGACGATCCTGCGCCGCATCGTGCTGCCGCTGGCCATTCGCCAGGCCCTGCCAGCCTATGGCATCGAGATCACCAGCATGCTGAAAGCCACCTCGCTCGCCTCCGTCGTCACCCTGATGGACGTCACCGGCATCGCCCGTTCCCTGGTGTCGGAGACCTACCGCGCCATCGAGGTGTTCGGCGTCGCGGCGCTGATCTACCTCCTGCTCGTCACCGCCACCGCCGGCGCCGTGCGCGGCCTCGAACGCCGGCTGGCCCTGGCATGACCGACGCCATCCGCCTGCGCGCCATCCACAAGCATTTCGGCGCCGCTCACGTGTTGCGCGGCATCGACCTCGATGCGGCGCGCGGCGACGTGGTGTCGATCATCGGCAGCAGCGGCTCCGGCAAGAGCACGCTGCTCCGCTGCATTCCCTTCCTCGAGCGCCCTGATTCCGGTGAGGTCACCGTCGGTCCTACCACGATCATCCGCGGCGCGCCGGGCGCCCGCGCTTCGCGCGCCGAGACGGCCGCCATTCGCGATGTCCGCGGCCGGGTTGGCTTCGTGTTCCAGAACTTCAATCTCTGGCCGCACCTCACCGCACTCGGCAACGTCATGGAGGTGCCGGTGCAGGTTCAGCGCCGTCCCAAGGCTGAAGTGCGCGACGAGGCGGAGGCACTGCTCGACAAGGTCGGCCTGTCAGCCCGCCGCGACGCCTGGCCGGCGCACCTCTCCGGCGGCCAGCAACAGCGCGTGGCCATCGCCCGCGCCCTGGCGATCCGCCCGGAAGCGCTGCTGTTCGATGAGCCCACCTCCGCCCTGGATCCCGAACTGGTCGGCGAGGTGCTGTCGGTCATCCGGGCGCTCGCCGAGGAAGGACGCACCATGATTCTGGTGACACACGAGATGAACTTCGCCCGTCATGTCTCTACAAAGACAATATTTCTACACTCTGGACTTGTCGAGGAAGTCGGCTCGCCCGAGCAGGTCTTCGGCGACCCCGTCTCCGAACGCTGCCGCAAATTCGTCGCCGGGGTGCGGCGGCCATGATCCTCGATGGCGGCATGGGTCGGCAGTTGGAACGCTCCGGCGCGCCGTTCCGGCAACCGGAATGGTCGGCGCTGGCGCTGATGGAGGCGCCGGAAACGGTGCTGGCGGCGCACCGCGCCTTCATCGCCGCCGGGGCCGAGCTGATCACCACCAACAGCTACGCACTGGTGCCGTTCCACATCGGCGAGGCCCGGTTCGCGTCCGACGGCGCTCGGCTGGCGGCTCTTGCCGGCACGTTGGCGCGTCAAGCGGCCGAGGAGGCGGGGCGTCCAGTCCAAGTCGCCGGGTCGCTGCCACCGCTGTTCGGCTCCTACCAGCCGGACCTGTTTGACCCGGTGCGGGCGCCGGACATGCTTCGCACCCTGATCGATGCGATGCTGCCATCGATCGACCTGTTCCTGGCCGAGACCATGAGCAGCATCGCCGAAGCCGAAGCGGCGGCGAACGCCGTTCGCCGGACAGGGAAGCCGTTCTGGGTTTCCTTCACGCTGGCCGAGACGCCGGGGCCGGCAACGTTGCGGTCCGGCGAGACGGTCATCGCGGCGGCCGAGGCCGCCCAGCAATGGGGAGCCGCCGCGATCCTGTTCAACTGCAGCCCACCGGAAGTCATGGGCGCCGCGATCGATGCCGCCCGGTCGGTGCTCGGGGCCGACGGCCCGCCGCTCGGCGTTTATGCCAACGCGTTCCTGGCCGATGACGGCGACAACGACGCCAACGGCGACGTCAGCCCGCTCCGCGCCGACATTACGCCCGCGCGCTACGCCGATTGGGCGCGCGATTGGCAGCGGCGGGGCGCCAGCTTGATCGGCGGCTGCTGCGGCATCGGGCCGGCCCATATTTGCGCGCTGGCGGACAGCCCGATAAAGGTCACGCATGAATAAGATGCGCCTGTTCACTTCACCCTCGGCTTTTCCCAACCCGCAGCGCGTACGTCTGCTGATGCACGAGAAAGGCATCTCCAGCGAGATCGAGGAGGTCGTGCTCGACATGGCCCCGGCGGGCGAGCAGCGCGGCTGGAAACACGCTAAGCGCAACCCATGGGGCGAGACCCCGACGCTGGAACTGGCCGATGGCGGCTACCTCGCCGAAAGCGTCGCCATCGCTCGCTACCTTGACCTGTCCTTCCCCGGCCGCAAGATCATGGGGGAAAGCGCGCTCGACCAGGCGCAGGACACGATGTGGAACGACCGCATCTGGGTGCAGCTGCTGTACCGGATCACCACCATGTTCCACGTCCTGCACCAGGGTCTCGGCCCGAAGCTCGAGCTGACCCACAACCCGTCCTGGGGCGAGCATTGCCGCAAGGAAGCCATCGCCCATGCCGCCCTAGTCGATCGGCACCTGTCGGACGGCCGCGACTGGCTGCTCGGCGGTGACGCGCCGACCTTCGCCGACATGACGCTATGCACCGCCATCGCCTTCTCGAAGTTCGGCCCGAACGAGACGCCGCTGGACGAGCGCTACGAGCATATCGCCCGCTTCTGGGCCACGTGGCAGGCGCGCGACAGCTTCAAGACCGCCTATGCCGACGGCGCCGGCTTGGCCGAGCTGGCGCACCTGAAGGGCTGAACCGCCAACTCTCGAAGGAGACCGCGATGCCGGACCTGTTCAGTCCCTACACGCTGAAAGGCGTGACGCTGCGCAACCGCATCGCGATGTCCCCGATGACCATGTACCGCTCGCCGCCCGACGGCACCATGGGCGACTACCACGTCATGCTGATGGGCTCGCGCGC
>CAZTJC010000164.1:0-2889 GCA_964613945.1 uncultured Acetobacteraceae bacterium | reverse complement strand
CGGTGCCGCTGCTTGGGGATATGATGGCGACGCTCGGCGTTGGCTTTGAACGGCACGACAACAACCCCGAACAGTGACGGGGAACGGCCCCGACAGCATCCTACCCCAGCCAACGCCGCTGGGATCCATGCACCACACTCAGTGTCTACGCCATTGCTCGATCAGCACCTTCGCCTCAGCCAGCCTGTTGAACACTTCGCACCCAAGCCATCGTGGTGCATGGATCGCCCGGGCCAGCTGGGTCTACGTAGGATAGAGAGGCTTGCCTTCTATTACTGCTCGGAATCCGACCTTGCCGTTCAAGGCCAACGCCGACCGCCGCCGCCACATCCCGAAGCAGCAGTGTAGGACGACAAACTCGGCCGCCTACGACACGGCGCTACGCCAGTGCGGCAGCCTGACGGTCTGGTTCACCGAGGAAACCGTTACGGCCTGGAAGGCTGAGACGCCGACCACGCGCGGCAAGCAGTCCCGCTACTCCGTCCTGGCGATCGCGACGGCGCTGACGCCGCCTGCCGTATTCCGCGTGGCGCTGCGCCAGACCGAGGGGCTGATCGGCTCCATCATGGCCCTGCTCGGGCTCGATCTGGCCGTTCCGTACCACACCACCCTGAGCCGCAGGGCCGACACGCTGGAAGTGCCCCGACCAAGTCCGCCACCGCGGCGGCAAACCTCTGCACCTGCTGGTGGACAGCACGGGGCTTAAGCTGTGCGGCGCGGACGAATGTCTGCTGGAAAAGCACGGAACCAAGACCCACCGGGCCTGGCGCACGTTGCACATCGGCACGGACGCCCACACGGATCATATCGTCGCGACGGCGTTGTCAGGTTGGCGGTTCTGCCCGGCCCATGCCAGCCTGCCCGGCATGACGATGGGCCCCAACCCATACCGTGGATTCCGTTACCCTGCCGAGGTGATCGAGCACGCGGTATGGCTGTATCACTGCTTTAGCCTGAGCTTGCGCGACGTCGAGACGATCCTGTCCGCGCGCGGCGTGGTGGTCAGCTACGAGAGCATCCGCGCGTGGGGCCTGCGCTTCGGCCGGCAGCTCGCCAAACGCTGAAGGGAAGACACCCCAGGCCAAGCGACAAATGGCACTTGGGCGAGGTATTCCTCCGCATCCGGGGCAAGCAGCACTGTCGGTGGCGCGCCATCGACCAGAACGGGCATGTGCTGGAGATCTTGGTGCAGGGCCGTCGCAACACTCGGGCCGCCCGGCGGTTCTTCTGCAAACTGCTGCGCAGCCTGCAATACGTGCCAAGGGTGATCGTCACCGACAAGCTCAAGAGCTACGCTGCCGCCAGGCGCACCATCCTGCCCCATGTCGAGCACCGGCAAGGCAAGTACCTGAACAACCGTATCGAGGTATCGCATCAGCCCACGCGACGACGAGAACGGCAGATGCGGCGGTTCAAGTCAGCCCGTCACGCCCAGAGCTTTCTCTCCACCCACGCCCGCATCCACAACCACTTCCAGCTCCGTCGCCACCGCCTCACCGCCACTCAGCATCGTGCTGCTCGCGACGCCGCCTTCGCGGTCTGGCGGGATGTAACCGGAACTTTGGAGAGCCGGTGATCCAACCCGCCGTCCTCGGTCCGTAGCCGGGCGCCTCCGAACAACTTGACACTGCCCTGTCACTCCAGACCGGACAGTCTGTTATCAGCCATTCCGCTTGGGCTAATTCTGGACGGCACCGCTTTTGGCGGCCTGGGCGTCCATAGATGCGGCGACAAGGATCATGGTTCGTCCCAGCTAACCCGCCGCTACTTTCTTCGGTCGGCCGCCCTTGCGTCCGTTTTCTCGTACGGCGGCTGTCTTGGCTGCGCTCCTGACCCGGCCGCCTTTCGCGCCCATGCGGGCGGCCATCCATCCCTCCGAGCCCAGGATGCCTTCAAGCAAGGCAGGCACGTAGAGGTCAGCGTCTAGCGCAGGAATGTGGACGCCCAGCCCGCACGCATCCACTTCGATCACGACTAGGTCCGCCGCGGTGGCGTGCTCCAATCCTTCAGCCAGGGCGGGCGGGAAGCTAATCTCCACACCGCTGGTGAGGCGCACGATGAGCCGTCCCCGTCCGGCATCGTAGTGTGCGCTCTCGGCCAAGGGACCGCGAAGCCGTGCGGCGCCGCGCATCTGAGCTTCCCGGAACTCTTTGGGCGTAATATCAGCCATGCAACCTCCTCCACTCGGCCAGTAGCGCATCTTTGTGAGACGCAAGCTGGTTTAGTAGTTCGTTTGCGGTTCGTTCGTTGGCGTGGATGACCTCTCGGATATGCATGACGATCAGGTTGACCACAACCACCCAGCCTGGCCCGAGTACGTAAACATGGGCCGGAGGGTGGTCGTTAGGAAAAATTACCAACCCGCCAGCCATTGATACGTAAGATCGTTGGCATACCTGCTTTTTAACAGAAACCTAAGCAGTTTGGAAACATGGGGTTGGTCTAATGCGATGCTCAGCCGCCGCATCATGTTCACTCTGCCTTCTGTAACTGATCGGATGTCCGTTCTCTTGGAGGGAGCTTCTCCGTTCCGGACAGTCCGCTTCCGGCCAACACAATCAAACCAGCCCCGGCCATCGTTGCCGTCATTACGGCACCGATGGTTCGTGCAAACCCGGCATGGTATACATGTCGGCTCTGGAGGCCGAGGAAACTCACCAGATTACCAATAAGCCGCAGTGACCTTGCCATCGCCGCAGACTTTGACGTTACAGTCTGACCAAAGTACTGACGGCAGCTAAGAGAGAAGGTGCCTCAATATCCGGTATCCCGCATGGTGCTGGCGAATGGACGCTCTGCCGAGACATAGGCGCCTACGCAGCCCGCCGCCTTGGCACCATTGATGTCCCAGGAATGCACGGCGACCAACGCCATCCGGTTCAGCTTGAC
>CAZTJC010000163.1:0-2986 GCA_964613945.1 uncultured Acetobacteraceae bacterium | reverse complement strand
TGGGGCAAGAGCACCATCATCGGCGTCGCCGGCGCCGGCAAGGAGATCAGCACCCGCCCGTTCCAGTTGGTCACCGGCCGGGTGTGGCAGGGCAGCGCCTTTGGCGGCGCCCGCGGCCGCACCGACGTGCCGAAGATCGTCGATTGGTATATGGACGGCAAGATCAACATCGACGACCTGATCACCCACATCCTGCCGCTCGAGCGCATCAACGAGGGTTTCGACCTCATGCATGCCGGCACGAGCATCCGCAGCGTCGTCGTCTACTAAGGGAGCTATCGATGCAGACTTTCGATGTCACCGGCATGACGTGCCAACACTGCGTCAGTGCCGTGTCCGCCGCCGTCACCAAGGTCGATCCCGGCGCCAGCGCCGAGATCGACCTCGCCTCCGGCAAACTCGTCATCAACAACGACAGCGCGCCGGAGGACGTGTTCCTCGAAGCGATCGCCGCCGAGGGCTACGAGGCTGTCCCGACGATGGATTGAGGCTGACCACGGGGTGGCGTGCCTATATAAGAGGTGCGCCCCTCGGAGTTACCGCACGTGCCCATCGTCGTCGGCGTTCCAGCCTGCTCCAAGATCGTCAACGGCGAGCCTCAGCATTCCACGCCGACACGCTATGGCAACGCCCTGATCGGCGCGGCCGGGGCGATCCCGGTCCTGCTGCCGCCGGTCGGCGAGCTAATGCTCGACGTGCTCGACCGTCTTGATGGCCTGTTGCTGTCCGGCAGCCCCAGCAATGTGGAGCCGGCGCGCTACGGCACCGATCCCTCGCTGACGCCCACCATGCACGACCCTGCTCGGGACGGAACGACGCTGCCGCTGGCGCTCGAGGCGATCCGGCGCGGCATGCCGCTGCTCGCCATCTGTCGCGGGATCCAGGAACTGAACGTCGCCCTCGGCGGTTCGCTGCACCAACAGGTGCATCTGCTGGACGGCCGTGCCGATCATCGCGCCGGCGAGGGCGAACTCGACCATCTGTTCCGCCTCAAGCACACGGTGCGTGTTTCCGGCGAGCTTGCCCTCGTGCTCGGCACCGATGAAGTCCTGGTCAACTCTCTGCACGAGCAGGCGCTCGACCGCATCGCCGACGGGCTCGAGATCGAAGCGGTCGCTGAGGACGGGACGGTCGAGGCCGTGCGCGTGCGGGATGCTGAGGCGTTTGCGTTCGGCGTGCAGTTCCACCCCGAATGGCACTGGGCGACCGACGAGGCTAGCCGGATCATCTTCCGAAGCTTCGGCGAGGCCTGCCGCAAGTATCAGGCGCAGCGTCGGACCTGGCGGCTCGACGCTGCGTGACGGTACGCTAGAGCTTGCGCGCCGTCGGGTAGCTGAGGAATAGGTTCGGGATTAACGAAATCGTCCTGAGCTCGTCCCCACCATTGACGAAAACGATACGGAAAGCGGGTTGCTTCAACGCCGCCGGTTGCGTGACGTAGAAGTCACCTTGGCACGTGTCCTTGCTGACCTGGAAGGTGCCGCCGAACTGAACGTTCGAGTGGACGCCGGCCGAGTCGTTCTGCGTCAGCGTGACGCTCCAGGTGCCGGAGATCGTACCTCCCTTGTCGGGGGGGGATGCGACGTGGGTAACGGTGCCAGCTTGGACAACGGCCCCTTGCGGCGCGAATTGCGAGTTTTGTGTCGCGACACCTTCGCTGGCGAACCCCCAGGTCCCGCTCGCTTCAGCAGCCGTTAGTTTGCAGGCGCCGCCATCGGCGAGTGCGGCGGTGCTGAACAGGGCGCTGCCCAGCAGGATGGCAAGACGGCCAACACTACGTTTTAGCATGTTTACATCTCTCCCTTACGCGACAGGAAGGGCTTCCGGCCGCTTCCTTCGGGTTGGCGAGCTTTGCTGAATGCTCATCGCGTGCACCATATTTAATGCTGCAAACGGCGCATTTCGGTGCGCGATCCGTCAGCCGGTTTCGTTTTTTGTCCAGGTCACCGCAAATGCGACGCCGTCAGGACATCGCGACCTTCTCTGCCGCTTCGCCGGCCACCTCCGATTCCTGCCGATCCCAGCCATAGCCCTGGTGGATCAGCAGTGCGACCGCGCCGGTCCAGCCGGTCTGGTGGGACGCGCCGAGCCCGCTGCCGTCATCACCATGGAAGTATTCGTTGAACACGATGGCTTCCTCGCCCAAGCCGGCGTCGCGCGGCGACCGGTCGCCACGGCTGCTGGGGCGGATGCCGTCGGGTCCGCGCTTGAACAGGCCGACCAACCGGGTCGCCAGCTCCGCCGCCGCTTGCGCCAACGTCACCATCTTGCCCGAACCGACCGGGCACTCGACCTCGAAATCATTGCCGTAGTAGGCATGGAAACGCTGCAGCGCCTCGACCAGAAGTAGATTGAGCGGCATCCATACCGGTCCGCGCCAGTTCGAGTTGCCGCCGAACATCTTGCTCGTGGAATTGCCGGGCACGTAGCCGACCGTCCACGTCCCATCACCATGCTCGAAGACGAACGGCTTGGCCTCGTGCACCTTGGAGACGGAGCGCACGCCGTGCGGCGACAGGAACTCCTTTTCGTCGAGCATGCGCTCCAGCAGCATCTTCATCCGATGCCCCCGCAACAGCGAGAGCAGGCTGCGCTCGCCTTCGCCGGGATCGTTCCATCGCGAGATCAGATTTGCCAGATCCGGGCGATAGCGCAGGAACCACCGCAGGCGACCGGCGAAATCCGGCAGCTTGTTGATCAATTCCGGGTCGATCACCTCGACGGCCAGCATCGGGATCAGACCGACGATCGAGCGCACCCGCATGGTGTCGACGGTGCCGTCCGGCAGCCGGAGCAGGTCGTAGAAGAACTGGTCCTCCTCGTCCCACAGGCCTCTGCCCTTCCCGCCCAGATCGGTCATGGCCTCGGCGATGTAGAGGAAATGCTCGAAGAACTTGGTCGCCATGTCCTCGTAGGCCGGGTTCGTCTTGCCCAGCTCGAGCGCGATCCGCAGCAGGTTCAGCGTGTACATCGCCATCCAGGCGGT
>CAZTJC010000162.1:0-3003 GCA_964613945.1 uncultured Acetobacteraceae bacterium | reverse complement strand
CGATTGGTTCGACACCGTCGGCTAACCGGGGCATGACGGCGTCCACTCATCGACAGGATCGCGCCGTGCCCCTTACTATCCCGCGACGCACTGCTCTCGGACTGACTGCGTCCGCCGCCCTCATCGGCCGCGCGCAGGCCGCGGATCGCACACTCAAAGTCGCCTACATTCCGATCCTTGCGATGTCGCAGCTCTTCGTCATCGTCGGCGAGGGCTGGGCCGCCGAGGCCGGGCTCAACCTGCAACTCACGCGCTTCTCGTCGGGGCCGGCGATGGTGCAGGCGCTGGCCTCGGGCGGTTACGACGTCGCCTATATCGGCATGGGCCCGGCGATGGTCGCGCGTGGCAGTGGGCTCGACATCCGTGTATTGGCCGCCAACGGCGCCAACCAGGGCAGCCTCATTGGCGTCGGCGATTTCGCCGCCACCTTCACCGCCGCGCCCAACCCGGCCGCCGCTTTCGCCGCGTTCCGCCAGAGCAGCGGCCGCCCCGTCCGCGTCGCCACACTGCCGAAAGGCTCCGTGCCGGACACTGTGCTGCGCTACTGGCTCGACGAGGTCGCGCATGTCGCCCCCGCCGACGTTCAGATCCAGGGCATGGGCGAGGATCGCGTGCAGCAGGCATTGCTGGCCGGATCTGCTGATGCCGCGGCCGTCTTGGAGCCGATCTTGACCATTGTGCAGGAGCGGGTCCCGTCCGCGAAAATTCTTGCGCTCGGGAGCGACATGTTCCCCGGCCAGCCCGGCGCCGTGCTCGCCATGCGCGAGGCCACTATCCTGGCGGCCCGTCCGGCCGCCGAGACGATGGTCCGCCTGCATGTTCGCGCGACCAAGCTCATCGTCGCCGACCCGGCCCGCGCCGCCGACGACACGCTCAAGGTCATCGGCACCGGGCTGATCAGCAAGGAGACCCTGGTCCGCGCGTTCCAGTCACCGGCGATGCACCCGATCGCCAACCCGCACGATGTCGAGGCCTCGACAGAGCGGCTGGGCGCCTACCAAATCAAGCTCGGCACCCTGGCGCGGCCTGTGTCGAACTCAGAGTTGTTCGACACGTCGATCTACGATCAGTTGCCGCCCGACGCGCGATGAAGAGCCGCTTCTTTCTCTCGATTGCCGGCCTGGTGCTGTTTTTGGCCGCGTGGGAAGCGGCGGTCCGGTCGGAAATGCTGCCGCGAACCTTGGTGCCGGCGCCAACGGCAGTGCCGCAGGCGTTCGTGAGCGAGTTGCGCAATGGGTTCTGGGTCAGCTCGGTGTTGGCAAGCCTCAATCACTATGCGCTGGGCCTGCTGTTCGGCAGCATCGGCGGTGTCGCGTTCGGGCTGACGACGGCCCTATCGCCGCGGTTGGATGCACTGACCTCGGGCCTGACGCGGCTATTGCGGCCGATCCCGCCGCTGGCCTGGATCCCGTTCGCGCTGATCTGGTTCGGCGCAACCGAGGGGGCGGCGGCATTCATCATCGCGATCGGCGTGTTCTGGGTCAATTATTTTGCCACCGTCGCAGCGGTGCGGGCGATCGACCCGGGGCTCATCGAGTTGGCGGCGGCATTTGGGCAGAACGGTATCCTGTCGCGGCTTGGGAAGATCATTCTACCTGGCGCGCTTCCGGGGATGCTGGGTGGATTACGGACCGGACTGGGGCAGGGCTGGATGGCGGTTGTGGCGGCCGAGTTGTTCGGCGTGCCCGGCGTGGGCCAGCGGATGAGCGATGCGGCCGGGTTACTCGCGACCGACGTGCTGGTCGTCTACATGCTCACCATCGCGCTGCTGTATGCGATCAGCGATGCGGCTTTCGTCTGGGTCGGACAGCGGGTGCTCGCATGGACACCGTGATTCTGGCGCTCGACGGGGTGGCGTTTGGCTTCGGCGGGTCGCGGCCGGTACTGGAGGGATTATCGCTGACTATCGAGCGCGGGCGGTTCGTTGCCGTGGTCGGGCCGTCAGGGGTGGGCAAGTCGACGCTGCTGCGAGTGATTGCCGGGTTGGTGCCGACGATGGCCGGGTCGGTGCGGCTACTGTCGCAGCCCGTGGCGGGAAGTCGGCCGACGGCGCTGGTATTCCAGGATGCTCGGCTGTTGCCGTGGCGGCGAGTGCTGCGCAACGTCGAATTGGGACTAGAGGGGCTCGGGTTGTTCGCGGCGGAGCGGAAGCAGCGGGCACAGGCGGCGCTTGATTTGGTCGGGCTGTCGTCCCAGGCGGGCAAGTGGCCGCACCAGCTTTCGGGCGGACAGCGGCAACGCGTTGGGATCGCGCGGGCGCTGGCGGTGCGGCCGGGCTTGCTACTGGTCGACGAGCCGTTCGGCGCGCTGGACGCCATCACGCGCGATTTGCTGCAGGACGAGCTACTGCGGATTTGGCAGGAGACCGGGGCGACGATCGTGTTCGTCACGCACGATCTGAACGAAGCTGTCTATCTGGCCGACCGCGTCATTATGCTCAGCGGCAGTCCGGCCACCGTCACGCGGGACATCGCCGTCGACCTACCACGGCCGCGTCAGCGCAATGCGCTTGAGGGCCGGGTTGGGCAGTTGCGTGAGGCAATGAGCGAAGCGTTCATCGAGGGCGGCGGAATTTAACGCGCATTCGCGAGCCGCTGGCGGTGTGGCGATCCAGAACCGAAACTGGTGCTCGTGCCACCCTGGACGGCCGCGTCGCTATGTTCCTTGCATTGTACAGGAAGACTTGACGCCGATGAGCGCAAGGCCTTCGGCGACGAATACGAATTCGCCGCCGCCGGAAATGCGCTTGGTGCCGAAGTTGCCGGCGAATGGCGCAGGACGGCCGGAAGGATAATGGTGCTGCCGGTGAGGAGCACGCATTCGACACCGGTGGCCGTGTTGCCGCCATCGACCAACGCATCGTCAACAGCCCGGCCGAGGTGTTCGAAGTCGTGCAGGTTCGCGTCGAGCGCCGACATCGTCAGCGTGCAGGCCGTTCGTGCATGGGCAGGTTCTGCTCAGCTGCAACAAATACGGCAAACACTCTAACGCAATGTAACGTGA
>CAZTJC010000161.1:0-3050 GCA_964613945.1 uncultured Acetobacteraceae bacterium | reverse complement strand
TGACGATCCAGTATGTTGGCGCACTGAAGCTGCATGAATTCGCCGAAGTCAGCGTCGAGGTGATCCGCGCCACGCGTAGCCTGGTGTTCCTGCGCGGCACCATGGTCGCCGGTGGCCGCACGATCGCCACTGCTGACGGAGTATGGAAAATCCTGAAATGGCGCTCCGACGAAACCGCTGCGCCGGAGTGAGTTTCTAGACTCGCCTCGGCTAGCTGGACTCATTTCTAAACACAAGATGTCCCCATATTTGTCCACAAGATTTTGTGGTAGGGGTTCAGAATGCCGCTAGCGCTAGCGTGTGACGGGTGAGTAGGTTGGGTCACAGTTAAGGAGGCCCGCCATGGAGTGGAACGACGAAGCGATCGCCCGCATCCGCGCGCTATGGAGCGAAGGCCACTCGACGGCCGAGATCGGTCGGCGCATGGGCATCAGCAAAAACGCCGTGGTGGGCAAGGCGCATCGCCTGAATTTACCGGCGCGACCTTCGCCGATTCGGCGCGGTTCGGGCGAGAAACGGGCAAGCACTCGCGCGACCATCCGTCGGGTGACCGGGCCGACCTTGCCGGCATTGGAATCGTTGCCGCCGATCGTCGAGCCGGTGCCGGTGTCCCCGAGTGTCGCCGTGGAGCCGCCGGCCTCGACGGTGGTTGCCATGCCGCCGGCCAAGGTGCCGGCGATGCTGCGTAGCGTAACCTCCACGCATCGTCCGACCGGACGGGTTTCTTCGTGCTGCTGGCCGCTCGGTGACCCCGGCACGCAACAGTTCCGTTTCTGCGGCGATCCGACGATGCCGGCAAAGCCGTATTGTCACGATCACGCTGCACTGGCGTACGTGAAAGTTCGTGACCGTCGCGAAGATGCCGCATGACGACGGGCGGCTTGCGCAGGTAGGGTGCCGGGGCTAGTTGCAGGGTCCATGTCATCAACTCGTAACGCCGTCATTCGAGAACCGCAGCATTCGCTAGATGCCGATGCGGTGCGGGCTGCCTATCGCCGCTGGGCACGGGTGTATGACACCGTGTTCGGCGGTATCTCAGCCGCTGGTCGCCGCCAGGCTGTGGCGGCGGTAAACGCGCTGCCGGGTCGGCATGTGCTTGAGGTCGGAGTCGGCACCGGACTGGCTTTGCCGCATTACGTGCCGTCGAAGCGGATCACCGGCATTGACCTGTCGGCCGACATGCTGGCGTTGGCGCGGAAGAAAGTCGAGGAGTCGCAACTCGTCAACGTCGAGGCGCTGCACGAGATGGATGCCGAGAAGACGGAGTTCGAGGACGGCCGTTTCGATATTGCGGTTGCGATGTTCGTCGCCTCGGTGGTGCCCAATCCGACCATGCTGTTTGCCGAGATGCGCCGCGTCGTGCGGCCCGGCGGATATCTGCTGTTCGTCAATCACTTCGCTGCCGAACGCGGTCCGCGATGGTGGATGGAGCGCGCGCTGGCGCCCGCGTCGCGCAAGCTCGGTTGGCACCCCGATTTCGCGTTCGACGCGTTGCTGAGCCCGGAAGACCACGCCCGCGCCGAATTTCTTCCGGTGTGGCCGTTGGGTCTATTCACTTTGGTGTCTCTCCCCAACTAAGTGGTCGGTGGCGTTCGCAGCGCTCCGACTTGATCTAGGGATGGGGGTTCGATACTCCCTGCGATGCGGCTCAGGCCGGACGCGAACGATAGGAATGGCGGATGCAGGTTCATAGGCGGCTCACGGCCGCTCTTTGGGGCGGACTCGGAACGGTCGTAGCGTTGCCGGCGATGGCGCAAACGCCGCAGCCATGGCAGCTCGGCTTCCAGCCGCCACAAAGCGCGGTGATGCACGGTATCGAAGGTTTGCACTCACTGGTGCTGTGGTTGATGACGATGGTGACGATCTTCGTCGCCGCGTTGCTGGTTTATTGCGTGTGGCGCTTCCGAGCCTCGCGCAACCCGACCCCCAGCCGCATCAGCCACCATACGGCGCTCGAGGTTGCCTGGACGCTGCTGCCGGTTCTCATCCTGGTGCTGATCGCTATCCCCTCGTTCCGCCTGGTTTACTTCGAGGATCGCACCAGCGATCCGGGCATCACCATCAAGGTGACCGGCCATCAGTGGAATTGGGAATACGGCTACCCGGATAACGGCGGCTTTTCTTACATCAGCAATATGGTCCAGGACGAAGATCTCAAGCCAGGTGATCTGCGGCACCTTGCTGTCGACAATAAGATGGTCGTGCCAGCCGGCACCAACGTCCGCATTCTCACCACCAGCGGCGACGTGATTCACAGCTTCTTCATTCCGTCGCTCGGTGTGCAGCGCTATGCGATCCCTGGCCGGACGATCGAGACGTGGGTGCGTGTCGACAAGCCCGGCGTTTATTATGGCGAGTGCAACCAGATTTGTGGCACCAATCACTCCGTGATGCCGATTGCGATTGAGGCGTTGGCTACCGACGATTTCGCCAAGTGGGCTGCTGAAGCGAAGGGCAAGTATGCCAGCGCAACGCCGCCTGCGCGTGAGATCGGTCAGCAGGAACTCGCCTCGGTTGCAGAGCCGGCGCGTTGACCCACATCGAGCGAGACAGGAGAGAATAGATGTCCGCGACGACGAAAGATGTCCACGCGCACGGCGATGATCACGGGCACCATCCCGGCTTCGTCAAGCGGTGGCTATTCAGCACCAACCATAAAGATATCGGCTCGCTTTACCTGATCTTCGCCGTTTGCGCGGGGATCGTTGGCGTCGCTCTGTCCGTCTGGATGCGAATGGAGCTGATGAACCCGGGGATGCAGTACTTCAAGGACGGTCAGTCCTGGAATGCGACTGTCACGGCTCACGGCCTGATCATGATCTTCTTCATGGTAATGCCGGCGATGATCGGCGGCTTCGGCAACTGGTTCGTGCCGATCATGATCGGTGCGCCGGACATGGCCTTCCCACGGCTGAACAACATCAGCTTCTGGCTCCTGGTCCCGGCCTTCATCCTTATCATGCTCGGCCTGTTCACCGGTGATGGCGCCGGCTCCGGCTGGACGCTGTATCCGCCCTTGTCGTCGGGCACGTATCAGTCTGGCCCGGCGA
>CAZTJC010000160.1:0-3143 GCA_964613945.1 uncultured Acetobacteraceae bacterium | reverse complement strand
AATGGTGCCCAAGGGCGGAGTCGAACCACCGACACTGCGATTTTCAGTCGCATGCTCTACCAGCTGAGCTACTTGGGCGCCGGGGAGAGCGGCTGATTAGCCTGGGGCGGCGCGGAGTTCAACCCTTGTTGTGACTGTTTAGCTCAATCAGAGGGGGGCGGGTCCTCATCCAGTTCCGGCGGCGGGCCGGGAATGGCGTAGCTGCCGTTGAACCAGCGGCCGAGATCGACGTCGGCGCAGCGGGGCGAGCAGAAGGGGAACGTGCGCGGGATTTCGGCGGGGCGGCCGCAGATGGGGCAGGACTTGCTCAAATCGGTCTCTCGATGCGCCAGGCGCCCGATGGGAGGGACGGGTCGGGTTTCGGGGTTAGGGGGCGGCCGGTGCGATCGGCGAGGTCGGTGAGGGCTACCGGGTCGCGGGCGAGGGCGGCGGCGACATCGGGGGCGCAGACCAGGCCGAGGACGAGGTAAGGTGCGGCGGCGGTGTCACGGTCGATCTCGCGCAGGGCGACCAGGGCGGCGGCGTGTGGGCCGGCGAGGAGTTCGTGCAGCGGCGGGCGAACACGGCGGCGGACGATCTCGGCCAGGCCGAGGACGGTGAAGCCGAGCAGGCGGGGCTGCAACGGGTCGGTGGACAGGGCGGCGGCCAGGGCGGTGGCGAGCTTGGGGCGGCGGCTGACGCTGAGGCCGGCCGGGTCGACGAAGATAGCGCCGGAGAGGTTGCGGAGGCGGATCTGGCGGGCAAGAGCGGGCAGGGCGGCGATGTTGGCGGCCATCTGGGCGGAGGCCTTGGGCTGCCGGGTCGCAGTGGCGGCGGCCATGTCTAAGTCGATGGCGACCAGGGCCGGCGTGGGATGGATGCTGGCGCGCATGCCGGCGGGAAGCGCGATCTCGGTCTCGGCGAGAGCGGCGACCTGATCGGCCAGGGCAGGCTCGAACGGGCGGCGGAGCACCGGTGCCAGCGGATGGGTGGCGATGAACTCGTCCAGCGGGGAAGGGCCGCGGGCGATGAGGCCCGGGTCGCCCTGGGCGCTGATATCGGTCGCCAGGGCGAGGCGGGGACCTTTGCCGCCCTGGCCGGCGCGGACGATGCGGACGGCGACCAGGCTGCCCTCGGGTGTGGCCGCGGCGCCGTCGCTGTCGGGGAGGAAGCCGTCGCCGCCGGGGAGGCTGACGAAGGCGCCGGCCATGGCGGGGATGCGGGCAATGACCCGGGCGCGATGGATGTCGCCGACGCCATCGGGCTGGCCGGGGCGCCAGAGGGCGAAGTCCTGCAGCAGGTTGCCGTCGAGGACGGCGATGCGGGTCTCGCCGGGGCTGGCGTCGACGAAAATGCGGATCATGGAACGGGGAAGCCGCGGCCCCGCAGCACCTGGGCGGTCTCGAACAGCGGCAGGCCGACAACGCCGGAGTAGCTGCCGGTCAGCAGGCGGGTGAATCCGGCGGCGCGGCCCTGGATCGCATAGCCGCCCGCCTTGCCAATGCCCTCGCCGCAGGCGACGTAGGCGTCGAGCTGTTCGTGCGACAGGCGGGCGAAGGCGACGGCGGTGATGCAGGTGCGGGCGGAGCGGCTACCATCGGGGCCGACCAGCACCAGGGCGGTGATCACCTGGTGCCGGCGGCCGGACAGCATGGCCACGCAACGCCGCACGGTGTCGGCATCGTCGGCTTTGGGCAGGATGCGGCGGCCGAGGGCAACTACAGTGTCGGCGGCCAGGACGTAACTGCCGGGGCTGTCGGCGGCGGTGGCCTTTTCACTCGCCATGCGCTGCGCATACTCGCGCGGCGACTCCGCCGGGCCGGGTGTCTCGTCGATGTCAGTGGCGAGAATGCTGTCCGGCACGAGGCCGATCTGCGCCAGGAGCGCGAGGCGGCGGGGGCTGGCCGAGGCGAGGACCAGCGGTGGCGGCATGATACGGCTACTCGGAGCGGTTACTTGAAGCGGAACGTGATCCGGCCCTTGGACAAGTCGTAGGGAGTCATCTCGACGTTGACGCGGTCGCCGGCCAGCACGCGGATGCGGTTCTTGCGCATCTTGCCGGAGGTGTGGGCGAGGATGCTGTGTTCATTGTCCAGCTTCACGCGGAACATCGCGTTGGGCAGCAGCTCCTGAACGGTGCCGCTGAACTCGATCATGTCTTCCTTAGTCATACTTGCATTGGTCTTTCATGGTGTTCGTCTGGGCATTCATCCGGGAGCAATCCTGGTTTTGTGGCCGGAACATGAGTACGCGAGCGGGTTCGGTCAAGCGCGAGCCAGGCGGAGGCTGATGCTCTGGGCATGCGCAGTGAGGCCTTCGGCCGTCGCCAGTGCCACGGCGGCGGGGCCGACGCGGCCGAGCGCGGTGCGGTCGCATTCGACCCAGGTGGTGCGCTTGAGGAAGTCGAACACCGACAGACCGGAGGCGAAACGAGAGGTGCGGCCGGTGGGTAGGACGTGGTTGGGGCCGGCGACGTAATCGCCGACGGCTTCGGGGCAGTTGGCACCGAGGAAGGCGGCGCCGGCGTGACGGATCTGCGCAAAGAGCGGGCGCGGGTCGGCCACCATAATCTGCAGGTGTTCGGGGGCGAGTTCGTTGACCAGAACCACCGCTTCGTTCCAGTCGCGGGCGAGGACGATGCAGCCGTGGTCGCGCCAGCTCGCGCCGGCAATGGCGGCGCGCGGCAGGGTGGTCAGGGCGTGGTCGACAGCGGCAGCGACGGCGTCGGCGAGGGCCGGGTCGGTGGTGACAAGGATGGATTGCGAGCTTTCGTCGTGCTCGGCCTGGGCAAGGAGGTCCATGGCGATGTCGGCCGGGTCGTTGTCGGCGTCGGCCATGATAACGACTTCGGAGGGGCCGGCGATGCTGTCGATGCCGACGCGGCCGAAGACCTGGCGCTTGGCTTCGGCGACGTAGGCGTTGCCGGGGCCGACGATGCGGTCGACCGGGGCGATGGTGGCGGTGCCGTAGGCCAGCGCGGCGACAGCCTGGGCGCCGCCGACGCGGTAGATCTCGGACACGCCGGCGCGGCGGGCGGCGGCAAGCACCAGCGGCTCGAGATGCCCGCCAGGGGAGGGTACGGTCATGGCAATGCGTCCGACGCCGGCGACGCGGGCGGGGAGCGCGTTCATCAGCACGGAGGAGGGATAGGCCGCCTTGCCGCC
>CAZTJC010000159.1:0-3158 GCA_964613945.1 uncultured Acetobacteraceae bacterium | reverse complement strand
TCTTGCGGCATGGTATTCCTCGCAATGGATTTTTTGTGGGACGCGGGACCGTCGGATACGCCTGAAGGGCCGCGTCTCGGACGAGAGCCGATGCAGCTTCCTCGCCCGAGAGGGACTGGCTACAATCTCTAGTCGCTAGAGGAGCAACAGCAGATCCAATGCCACACGATATGGTGATCGGGGAAGTCTCGAAGCTTTGCGGCGTCAAGGTGGCCACCATTCGCTACTATGAGAGTATCGGCCTGCTTCCGCTCCCGCCGCGGACCCAAGGTAACCGACGCACCTATGGAACCTCGGACGTGCAGCGTCTGGCATTCATACGCCATGCTCGCGAGTTGGGCTTCGACACTGATGCGATCCGGCAGCTTCTGGCCCTTGCCGGTCTGCCAGAACAGCCCTGCGACGGAGCGGACGTTATCGCCCGGGCGCATCTTGCGGCGATAGAAGACAAGATCGTCCGGCTTGTTGCCCTTCGCACCGAACTGAAAGCTATGGTCGAGCCGGGTCCGCACGGCCGGATTGCGGAGTGCAGGGTCATTGAGGTCCTGGCAGACCACGGCAAGTGCTTGTCCCAGCAGCATTGATCTACACACGGGAAAATGGCTCGAGACCGAGCGTTGGCCGAGCTCCCCCTAATTTCTATCAGCGCTAGACATGCATCGTATATCGAGTAAGCTAGATATATGGATAATGAGCCGGCTATCGCCGCCCTGGGCGCGCTCGCACAAGGCACTCGCCTAGATACCTTCCGCCTGCTCGTGAAACACGAGCCGGATGGCCTTCCTGCGGGCGAGGTCGCTCGGCTGCTCGAGATGCCGCAGAACACCATGTCGGCGCATCTGGCCACCTTGGCCCGGGCCGGCTTGGTTCGGTCGGAACGGCAAAGCCGCTCGATCATTTACCGCGCTGATCTCGATCGGCTGCAGGACTTGATGCTGTTCCTCGTCAAGGACTGCTGCGGCGGACGCGCCGACCTGTGCGCCCCACTAGTTGCAGCCCTAACTCCCTGCTGCTCTCCGGAAAGGGCCCTGCAGTGACCGTCACCGTTTACCATAACCCGGCCTGCGGCACGTCGCGCAATACCCTGGCGCTGATCCGCAACAGCGGCACCGAGCCCGAGATAATCGAATACCTCAAGACGCCACCAAGCCGGGACACGCTGCTCGAGCTTATGCGTCGTGCCGACCTGACACCCCGCGCGCTGCTGCGCGAGAAGGGCACCCCCTACGCCGAGCTCGGGCTCGCCGACCCGGCGCTGACCGACGACCAGCTCGTCGACGCCATGATGGCGCATCCCATCCTCATCAACCGGCCCCTGGTGGTCACGCCGCAGGTCGTGAAGCTCTGCCGCCCATCCGAAGCCGTGCTCGACATCTTGCCCGACCCGCAGCGTGCCGCTTTCACCAAGGAGGATGGCGAGAAGGTCGTCGCTGCCGACGGGCAGCGCGTGATCTGACGCTCTCCCCGTAGAGCCCCTCCCGCTTTCATCATCCTCCGCGGCCTCAGCGCCGCGGAGAACCTGCCCGCATGTCTGTGGGCTGAGGACACCCATGCTCGCCCTATCGATCTTTCTTGCCACGCTCGTGCTCGTCATCTGGCAACCACGCGGCCTCGGCATCGGCTGGAGCGCCATGGGCGGTGCCGTCCTCGCTCTGCTGACCGGGGTGATTGGCTGGGGCGACGTGCCCGTGGTCTGGCATATCGTGTGGGACGCGACCTTCACCTTCGTGGCGTTGATCGTCATTTCGCTGCTGCTCGATGAGGCCGGGTTCTTCCAATGGGCCGCGCTGCACGTCGCGCGCTGGGGTGGTGGTAGTGGGCGCCGTCTCTTGCCGCTGATCGTGGTGCTGGGCGCCGTCATCGCCGCCTTCTTCGCCAATGACGGGGCGGCGCTGCTACTGACGCCGATCGTGGTGGCGATCCTGGTGCGGCTCGACTTCTCACCCGCGGCGACGCTGGCCTTCGTGGTCGCCACTGGCTTCGTGGCCGATACCACCAGCCTGCCGCTGATCATCTCGAACCTCGTCAACATCGTCTCGGCCAACTACTTCGGCGTCAGCTTCGACCGCTATGCGGCGGTGATGGTGCCGGTGAACCTCGTCTCGCTCGCCGCCACGTTGGCAGTGTTGTGGTTCGCCTACCGGCGCGTGGTGCCAGCGCATTATCCTATGGCTCAGCTCGAAGCACCGGCGAGCGCCATCCACGATCGACTGATCTTCCGGGCGGCCTTCCCGTTGTTGGCCTTGCTGTTGGTCGCCTACTTCGTGCTGGCGCCGCTCGGCGTGCCGGTGTCAGCGGTGACCGGCGTCGCCGCGCTTGTGCTCCTGGGGCTAGCGATACGCGGCCAGGTCGTGCCGGTCGGCAAGGTGCTGCGGGGCGCGCCTTGGCAGATCGTGGTGTTCAGCCTGGGCATGTATCTCGTGGTCTACGGCCTGCGAAACGCCGGGCTGACCGACCATCTGGCGGGCGCGCTGATCTGGTTGGCCGGGCAGGGTCCGTGGATCGCGACGATCGGCACCGGCTTCGGCGCGGCGCTGCTCTCCTCGGTGATGAACAACATGCCCGGCGTGCTGGTCGGCGCGTTGTCGATCGAGGCGGCGCACGGCATCCCGGCCGCCACGCGCGAGCTGATGGTCTACGCCAACGTCATCGGCTGCGACCTCGGCCCGAAATTCACGCCGATCGGCAGCCTTGCGACGCTTCTCTGGCTGCATGTGCTCGGGACCAAAGGCATCCGCATCGGCTGGGGCCAATACATGCGCGTCGGTCTCATTATCACGCCGCCCGTGCTGCTGGTGGTGCTGGCCGCCCTGGCGCTGTGGCTACCGTTGTTGGGGCCGGCATGAGCCAGCTCGTGAACGAGATGCCGGCGCTGCGTGCCGATTTACTGACGAAGCCAGATCTAGCGCGCCTGGAGCCGACCGCACGCGCGACGCATGCCCCGCGCATCCTGCTGCTCTATGGCTCATTGCGGGAACGCTCATTCAGCCGGCTGCTCGTCGAGGAGGCCGATCGGTTGCTGCAGGCAATGGGCGCTGAAACCAGGATCTTCGACCCGCGCGAACTGCCGATCGCCAACAGCGTGCCAAAGGAGCATCCCAAAGTGCAGGAGCTACGCGCGCTATCGCTGTGGTCCGAGGGGCAGGTGTGGTGCTCGC
>CAZTJC010000158.1:0-3311 GCA_964613945.1 uncultured Acetobacteraceae bacterium | reverse complement strand
TTCATCTCCCGTAGAAAGCCTTCAACCTCGGCGGCAAGAGCGGTCGTGCCGGCGCCATTGCGCCGCAACGCCTCGTCCAGCGCGAAAATCTGCGTCTGGAGCGTTTTGCCGATTGCTCGTTCCTTCATCCGCACCCGAGTTTCGACGCCGAGATGACGGCCCTGGTCGGCCATCGTGGTGACGTGCTGTTCCAGGCGAAGGAAACTCTGGATGCTTTGCTCACGATCCTTCTCTGCGCGGGAGAGCAGATCCATGCCGAGCGGCTTGTATTCCTTCCGGGCGGTGTCCTCGGCAACCTGATCCCAGAGGTCCTTGGTGGTGATCTCCTTCCGGTCGCCAAGGGCACGGCCGTGCTTTACCGCCTCGAACATCGCGGCTTCCGAGATGACGGTGAAGACCTGCTTCATGTGCCGGCTTTCGGCCGTGTACATCTTGAAGCCGGTGGCGCCGGCCGATCCGCGAGGCATAGCGTTGATGTGTTCGTCGGTCGTGTTGCCTTGCGAGCTGTCGATCGTCGATGCGTGGCCGTAGCTTAGCAGTGCTCGGCCGGTCTCTTGGTCGCGGAGCTTGCTCCAGTCGACGGCGCCCACCCGTCCCTCGCTATCCCGCAGTAGGATGCCATTCGGCAACCAACCCGCGACTTCGACGATATGACCGTTGCTGCCGATATAGCCGGCGGCACCGTCGATCGTCGCATAGGTCTTGGCAAAAAGCCTGACCTTGTCGCCCGTTGCCAGCAGCAGGTCTGCCGTCTGGCGGTTCTGGCTAATGGCTTTGACTGTCCGCTCGTCGTTCCCGATCTCGCCTCGAGCCTTGAGCCGTGCGCGAATGACCTGGCTGATGTCGGCCGCGTCCTCGTTCGTCAGCGCCGAGACGGTGACGCCGGCGGGAGACCCGGACGCCGCCAGCACGTCGCGCCGCTGCATATACAGATCGGCGATCCGGTCGATGACCTGGTCCTGGTCGCCGCCAACCAGCCATGCGGTTCCGTCCTCGCGCTTCATAGCGAATGCCTCCTTCGTCCGGCCGTCGCGAAACATGCCGGCGATTTCACGCGCGCGCGCCGTCTCTTGGCGCACGGTCGTCAGCAGCTCGGGCATGGCGACCTTCGGCAGCACGCGGCGCAGGATCTCGATCGTGTCGCCGGCTTCGATCGCCTGGCATTGCTCGCGGTCGCCGAGGGCCTTCACCGTAAACCCGTGCTCGGCCTGCAGTTCGAGGAGTTTCAGGAACGAGCGCGGCGCGACCTGGCTCACCTCGTCGATCACGACGACGGTGTTGGCCGACAGCTTGATCTTGCCGGAGGCGACGCGGTGAAAGAATGGCTCGACGGCGACAGTCTGCTTGATGCCGGCCTTCTTGAGGGCATCGGCCTGTTTCCAGGCGCTCGAGATGCCGATGATGTCGCGGCCACCGTCGCTGTATGTCTGGTCGGCCTTGTAGGCGGCCACCAGAGGGGTCAGGAGCGTCGTTTTGCCTGATCCCGCCACACCGGTCAGAACGGTCAGGTTCCCGCCCATGCCAAGCGCGTAGATCGCTGCCTTCTGCGCCTTGCCGTGTTCCTTCTCAGTTTCGAAATTGAGGCCGGATTGCGTGATGTGGCCGGTGATGGTCGCCTCGGACAACGCACCACTGTGGTCGACCGCCGCGCGCGCGGCCTTCTGGGCGAGGCTCCGCTCGATCCGGACCTGTGCGGTGTTCGTGACCCGCACGCGCTCGTCGACGACACCGGTCATCAAGGCGGCGTGCTCCCCCTCGATCTTGATGCCCCTGGATTCGATCAACTCCACCACACGATCGATGTCTTGATAGCCGCCTTCGATGCCGACACCGATCAGGCCGCGAACGGCAAAGGTACGGAGGAGATCATGGTCGATGACGGCTGCGGTCTTGAAGGCTTTCTCCAGGTGTCGCGCGGCATAACGGTAGGCGTTGTCGAACCGCTGCTCGTCGGTAAGCTCGGGTGCTTTGACGTTCTCGAGGACGGTTGTGTGGTCCCAACCGAGTGCTCTCGCCTCGGCCCGCCATAGCTCGTGCTCGTTGGTCGCGTCCGACTTGGCCACTTGAGCGGCCAAGCCGGAAAACGCCAGGATGCCGAACTTGCGGTCCATGCTCATGGTGTCCCAGTCCAGGCCCTGGTCTGCCGCGAAGCGCTTGGCGAAGCCGAGAACCTGGCGGCGGCTCTTACTGAATTGGTCGACCGCCTTTTCCGGAATGGCCGAGAGAACGACGGCCTGCTCCTGCTTGTCGTAGTGCGTGTTGATGCCGAGGCTGCGCAGCTCCTCGGCGAGAAGGGCCTGGAAGTAGGCCCCGAACTCGTGGACGCGGCTGTGCAGGCGTTTGGTATCGAGCGAGCCGACCCGGCCGCTGTCCGTCACGACGGCGTTGAACAGCGCGTAGTGGGTGTGTTCGTGGGGGTCGCCTGGCACGGGAACATCGGCAAGGTAGGTTACGCCGGTCTTACCGTCCTGGATGTGCTGGGTCGGCCGGGCGTTGTGGTGCCGAAAGGCGGCCCACGCGACGGCGCCGGGCTCGGCACCGTCCTTTCCGCCATCCCCGAGCCGCGCCCATCCAAGCTCGCGGGCCACGTAACGCATGGTGGCATCTCCGGCGCGGTCCAGGGCGTGGCGGATCATCGCCGCCTCGGCCGGGCTGCGCGCGAACTCCACCGCGAGGCTTACTGATTTGTGGGGTGCGAGCGTCAAATCATAGGCGCTGATCTTCCGCTTGTGGACGGACCAAGCCTCACCATTGTCCCCGCGCTTGGCCTCGAACAGATGATCGAGGGCGGCGTCGGATGGTGACTGAGTGGCATCGATACCCAGCGCGGCGGCGACGGATTTGGGCATATCCGGCCGCCAGCTCGCCCGCCGATCCTTGCCCATATAGTAGCTCGTCATCCGGCCGCCCGGGTCCAGGGTCGGTGCTTCGAGCGGATCGGGGATCGGCGCGGTGTCGGGCCGGCCCTCGGTGAAGTAGGCGCGGATAAGCCTGCCGTCGGAATCAGCCGACAGCTTGCGAAACGTCATCATGGTTTCAGCTCTCCCGTCGAGGGTGCGTTATCGTGGGGCGATCGGGGTCAAGGGTTTCGCCAATGGCCTCCACGATGCGGTCGGGCATCTCCTGACCGAACGCCGTGACCTTCTCACTGAGGAGGTTGACCGCGGTGGTATTCCGAACGATCTCGCCGATCAGGCGCTCCAGCATTCCGGCCAGGTCCATGCCTTCCTGCTCGGGTTCGGTCATGAGAAGCTGGATGATCCGCCGCAGCATTGCGCCGTGGACTGCCTGCTCAGCTTGGATGGCGACGA
>CAZTJC010000157.1:0-3315 GCA_964613945.1 uncultured Acetobacteraceae bacterium | reverse complement strand
CAGGTTGCCGTCATCCAGGCGCTCAACGAGGAGACGACGGCCAAGGTCGAGGCGGCGAGATTGGAAGGCGTCAAGGGCACGGCTCGAGCGCGGCTGAACACCTTAGTCGGCCGATCGGCCGATGCCCCGCTTGCCGAACCGTTGCGGCTCAAGCCCGTTCCGACGGCTGAACCCATTCTGGCGCTGCTGGTCGATCGGGCCCGAGCGGTCAATCCGACGCTCAGCGCGAGCAATGCCGCAATCGAGGCCGCGCGGACGCGCAGCACCCTGGCGGACAAGGCTGGGTATCCGGACGTGACGGTTGGCGCGGGGCCGCTGTTCCAGACCAACAACCGGCCAGTCGGCTTCTCGGCGTTGGTCGGACTCAACATCCCGCTGCCATGGGGGCGAACGGGTTCTGGCCAGCGGGAAGCCGCGGCCCAGCTTGGCGCGACCCAGCAACGGTACGATGCCGCCCGGCTGGAGATCGAAGGCGCCCTGGGCGAGGCGGTCGCCAAGCTTCGGGCAGCCCGCACGACGGAAGCACTGTTACGGCGGGAGGCCGTGCCTCAGGCGCGAGCGGCAGTCCGAACGGTCCTTGCCAATTACGGCCAAGGCAGGGGTGACCTCACGGTCGCCATCAATGCCGAGCATCAAACCCACGAGGTTGAGCTTCGACTACTGCAGGCGCAACTCGATGAGCAGGTCGAGCTCGCCGCAATCGAACGCCTGATCGGCGGCGACCTGTAATGCGTGCGCTTGTCCTAGCTGCGGTGGCAGCCGTCGGCTTCGCTGATATTGGCCTCGTCCACGCGGACGAGGCAGCGCGGAAACCACTCTTCTATCAGGACCCCGACGGCAAGCCACTCTACGCATCCGGCCCCAAGAAGGCAGCGGACGGCCGGGACTATAAGCCGGTATTCGTGGATGCTCCCGCTCCCGAAGCCACACCGGAGCCTGCGCCCGCATCCAAGGCGCCGAGCGGCGGCGATCACCGCGTCCTCTACTATCGCAATCCCATGGGGCTGCCGGATACCTCGCCAAAGCCCAAGAAGGATTCGATGGGTATGGATTACCTGCCCGTCTATGCCGACGAGGGTGCCCAGGGCGACCCGCCCGGCACCGTCCGGATCACGCCGGGCCGTCTGCAAACTCTGGGAGTGCGGACCGAAGCGGCCGAGATGCGCCCCGCTGCGGCACGCAGCGTTCGCGCCACCGGCATTCTTCAGTTCGACGAGCGACACCTAGTGACAGTTACCACGAGAGTATCCGGCTGGGTCGAGCACCTCACCGTCGCTGCCACGGGCGACCCGGTGAAGCGTGGTCAGCTCTTGGCCGAGATCTACTCGCCCGACATGGTCGCGTCGGAGGAGGAGTACCTCATCGCTGCCCGGATGGGCAGCGCGATGAGCACGGCATCCCTCCAACGCCTACGCGCGCTCGACATCCCGGAGCAGGAGATCGCGCGGCTGCGCCGGTCCGGCCGGTCCATTCGGCGAATCCCGGTCATGGCGCAGGCGAACGGCGTCGTCATCGACAAGCCGGTGCAGGAAGGGATGCGGGTTGATGCAGGCCAAGCGATCTACAAGACCGCAGACCTGTCCGAACTGTGGCTGATCGCGCAGGTGCAGGAGCAGGACCTGGGCGCCATACAGCCTGGACAGACCGCGCGAGCAACCTTCGTCGCGTTTCCGGGCCGCACTTTCGAAGGCAAGGTCGATTTCATCTATCCGACCTTGTCAGCCGAGACCCGGACCGCCCGTGTCAGGATCGTGCTGCCCAATCCGGAAGGCCTCTTGCGCGCTGCGATGTACGCGAACGTGCAGATCGATGCGACAGCCGGCGGCGAGCCGGTCTTGACGGTGCCGAATTCCGCCGTGCTGGACACCGGCACGCGGCAAGTTGTCCTCGTGGCGGCCGGAGTAGGCAAATTCGAGCCGCGGACGGTCCATCTTGGGATCCACGGCGATGATTGGGTGCAGGTCGTCGACGGCATCAAGCCCGGCGATCGGGTGGTCGTCGGCGCCAACTTCCTGATCGACGCGG
The DNA here is from genome assembly GCA_964613945.1 of uncultured Acetobacteraceae bacterium. Classification (GTDB taxonomy): domain Bacteria; phylum Pseudomonadota; class Alphaproteobacteria; order Acetobacterales; family Acetobacteraceae; genus JAVVHH01. The sequence continues at coordinate 1,290 of CAZTJC010000157.1, read as the reverse complement.
AGAGCAACCTTCGCGCCGCGCTGCAGGGCTTCTCCGATGGCGCCAAACCGACCTCCGCCCAGCCGGGAGCCACGCCATGATTGGCCGCCTCATCGAGCTGTGCGCCCGCAACAAGGTGCTGGTGCTGCTCGCGACGTTGATCGTCGTGGGCGTCGGCGTCTGGTCGGTTGCCAACACGCCGTTGGACGCTCTGCCGGACCTCTCGGATACGCAGGTCATCGTCTACACGGAGTATCCTGGCCAGGCGCCTCAGGTGGTCGAGGATCAGGTCACCTATCCCTTGACCACTGCGTTGCTCGCGGTGCCGCACGCCAAGGTAGTCCGTGGCTTCTCGGATTTCGGCCTGTCGTTCGTCTATGTCGTGTTCGACGACGGCACCGACTTGTACTGGGCGCGGTCGCGGGTGCTGGAATACCTGAATTTTGCGGCTAAGCGCCTGCCGGCCGGCGTGTCGCCCGCGCTCGGGCCGGATGCGAGCGGCGTTGGTTGGGTTTACCAATACGTCGTTCTCGGGGCGCAGCGTACCCTGGCGGAACTGCGCAGCATCCAGGACTGGATCGTCCGCTACAACTTGGTCACCGCGAAGGGGGTGGCCGAGGTTGCCAGCGTAGGCGGCTTCGAAAAGCAGTATCAGGTCGTCGTCGATCCGCGGAAGCTGCAAGCCTTCGGCATTCCCCTCGATCGCGTGTCCGACGCCATCCGCGCCAGCAACAACGACGTGGGCGGCCGGACGATCGAGATGAGCGAGACCGAGTATATGGTCCGCGGTCGCGGCTACCTGCGAAACTTGCAGGACCTCGGCAACGTCGTTCTCAAGGCCGACCCCAACGGATCAGGCACGCCGGTGCTGCTCAAAGACGTCGCGCGGGTCGAACTCGGCCCCGACGAGCGCCGCGGCATTGCCGAAATGAACGGCACCGGGGAGGTGGTCGGCGGCATTGCCATCAAGCGCGACGGCGCCGATGCCCTGACTACTATCAGCAACATCAAGGCGAAGCTGGCGGAGCTGAAGCCGGGCTTGCCGGAAGGCGTGTCGATCGAGCCGGTCTATGACCGTTCTCAGCTGATCGACAGCGCGATCTATACACTTAAGCACACGCTGCTCGAAGAAAGTCTGATCGTCGCCGCGGTGTGCGTCATCTTCCTGCTGCATTTTCGCAGTGCGTTGGTGGCCATCCTAACACTGCCGATCGGCGTGCTGGTGTCGTTCGCCGGCATGCATGCGCTGGGCATTGGCTCCAACATCATGAGCCTGGGCGGCATCGCCATCGCGCTCGGCGCCATGGTGGA
>CAZTJC010000156.1:0-3357 GCA_964613945.1 uncultured Acetobacteraceae bacterium | reverse complement strand
CACCCTCTCCGCCAGTAGCACCTTAGCCCGCCGCAGTCTCGAACGAGACCAAGGTGGCGCCCTCATGCACCTGATCGTCGACCATGCAATGAACGGCCGTCACCGTGCCTTGGGCTGGCGCGGTCACTCGCATCTGCGTCTTCATCGCTTCCAGCACGATCAGTACTGCGCCACGCTCGACGACCTGTCCCGCCTCCACGTTCACGCTGATGATCCGGGCCGGCATCGGCGCTGTCAGCTGTCCGCCCGCATCCGCCGCGGCGCCTTGCGGGCTCAGCGGATCGACGAGTTGAAGCATATGGCTGCGGCCGCCGGCGATGACGGTCACCTCGTCGCGGTGCCGAACCACGCGGACCGTGCTCTTCACGCCATCGATCCAGATCGTCGCTTCCGTGTCGGAGGGCCGGCTAGGACCGATCTCCGCCGGGCCATCCGGCAGGTCCAATTGGATGCGGCCGGACGGCAGATAGACCGCGCGTATGGAGATCGTCTCGGCCCCGTCGCGCAGGAACACGGTGCGATGGCCGCCGCCGCCCAGACGCCAGGCAGACTCGGTGCTCCACGGCGAAAAGGGATCGCCAGGACTGGCAGGCGACGCCTCGGCCATGACTGCCCGGACGGCGGCAGCCAGCACGGTGCGAGGGGTCGGTCCGGCGGGTCCGGTCAGCAGGTCGGCGTGCTTGGCGATGAAGCCGGTTTCGAGATCCGCGGCGGCAAAGGCGGGATGGGTGGCGATGGCGCGCAGAAAGCCGACATTGCTGCGGATGCCGACAACCGCGCAGTCGTCCAGCGCCCCTGCGAGACGTTGCAGGGCGGAGGGGCGATCCCGGTCCCAGACGATCAGCTTGGCGATCATTGGATCGTAATGCATTGAGATCGCGTCGCCGGTGCGCACGCCGGTGTCGATGCGAACATGGGGGCCCTGCACGGGGGTGCCAAAATGCCGCAGCGTGCCGATCGACGGCAGGAAATCGCGCTCCGGGTCCTCGGCATACAGCCGCGCCTCGATCGCGTGACCGGAGATAGACAATTCATCCTGCAGCAAGGGTAGCCGCTCGCCGGAGGCGACGCGGAGTTGCCACTCCACCAGATCCTGGCCGGTAATCATCTCGGTCACGGGATGCTCGACTTGGAGGCGGGTATTCATCTCCATGAAGTAGAAGGCATCGTTCTCGACGATGAACTCCACCGTCCCTGCCCCGACATAGCCGACCGCGCGCGCGGCGGCGCAACCGGCCTCGCCCATCGCAGCCCGGCGCTCCGGCGACAAACCCGGTGCCGGCGCCTCCTCAAGAACTTTCTGGTGGCGGCGCTGGATGGAACAGTCACGCTCGAACAACGAGACGGTGTTGCCGTGAGTGTCGGCGAACACCTGGATTTCGATGTGGCGGGGATGGGTCAGGTAGCGTTCGACCAGCACCTGGTCGTCCCCGAACGAGGACCGGGCCTCGCCCTTTGCCAAGTCCAGCGCAGCTTCGAACCCGGCAGCATCCTCGACGATGCGCATGCCCTTGCCGCCGCCGCCGGCCGAGGCCTTGATCAACACGGGATAACCGATCCGGTCCGCCGCCACCTTCAGCGTGGCGACCGATTGATCCGCACCATGGTAACCCGGCACCAGCGGCACGCCCGAGCTTTCCATCAGCGCCTTGGCCGCGGATTTGGACCCCATGGCGCGGATCGCCGACGCCGGCGGTCCGATGAACACCACCCCGGCCGCAGCACAGGCATCGGCGAACTCGGCGTTCTCGCTCAGGAAGCCGTAGCCGGGATGGATCGCCTGCGCCCCGGCCTGGCAAGCCACCTCGAGGATGCGGGACCCGACCAGATAGCTCTCCCGCGCCGGTGCCGGGCCGATCGGGTAAGCCTCGTCCGCCAGCTCGACATGCCGGCTGTCGGCATCGGCATCGGAGTAGACCGCGACGGTGCGGATGCCGAGCCGCCTGGCTGTGACGATGACCCGGCAGGCGATTTCGCCGCGGTTGGCGATCAGAATGCTGTCGAACATGCGCTCTCCTACATCCGGAACAGGCCGAACCGGGTCGGTTCGATGGGGGCGTTGAGGGCGGCGGAAAGGCCGAGACCGAGTACCATGCGGGTGTCAGCCGGGTCGATGATGCCGTCGTCCCACAGGCGAGCGGTGGCGTAGTAGGGATGCCCCTGCGTCTCGTATTGCTGCTCGATCGGCGCCTTGAAGGCGGCCTCCTCCTCGGGCGACCAAGCTTTGCCCTGCGCCTCCAGCCCGTCGCGTCGAACCTGCGCCAACACGGAGGCGGCCTGCGTGCCGCCCATCACGCTGATGCGCGCGTTCGGCCACATCCACAGGAAGCGCGGCGAGTAGGCTCGTCCGCACATGCCGTAGTTGCCGGCGCCGAAGCTGCCGCCGACGATCACGGTGAATTTGGGCACGTTGGCGGTGGCGACCGCAGTCACCAGCTTGGCGCCATCCTTGGCGATACCGCCCGACTCATACTTCCGGCCGACCATGAAGCCGGTGATGTTTTGCAGGAAAACTAACGGGATGCCGCGCTGGGCGCACAACTCGATGAAATGTGCGCCTTTCTGGGCACTCTCGCCGAACAGGATGCCGTTGTTAGCGACAACCCCGACGGGGTAGCCCCAGATCCGGGCGAAGCCGGTCACCAAGGTCGGGCCATAAAGCCGCTTGAACTCGTCGAACTCGCTGCCGTCGACGATGCGCGCGATCAGTTCGCGGACATCGTAGCTTTCGCGACTATTGGCCGGCACGACGCCATACAGCTCGGTTTGGGAGAACAGCGGCTCCCGTGGCGCCACCGCATCCAGCCCGATCTGCTTCTTGGTGTTAAGGTCGGCGACGATCCGGCGGGCGATTCCGAGAGCATGGGAATCGCTCTCTGCCAGGTGGTCGGTGACGCCGGAGACCCGGCTGTGCACGTCGGCACCGCCGAGGTCCTCGGCCGTGACGATCTCGCCCGTGGCGGCCTTCACCAACGGCGGCCCACCCAGGAAGATGGTGCCCTGGTTGCGGACGATGATGGACTCGTCGGCCATGGCCGGCACATAGGCGCCGCCGGCGGTGCACGATCCCATCACCACCGCGATCTGCGGGATGCCCTCGGCCGACATGCGGGCCTGGTTGTAGAAGATGCGGCCGAAATGGTCGCGGTCGGGGAACACCTCGTCCTGGTTCGGCAGGTTGGCGCCGCCGCTATCGACCAAGTAGATGCAAGGCAGCCGGTTCTGCTGCGCGATCTCCTGCGCGCGGAGGTGCTTCTTGACGCTGATCGGATAGTAGGTGCCGCCCTTCGCCGTCGCATCATTGGCGACGACCAGGCATTCCCGCCCGGACACGCGGCCGATGCCGGTGATCAGGCT
>CAZTJC010000155.1:0-3381 GCA_964613945.1 uncultured Acetobacteraceae bacterium | reverse complement strand
TAACCTGGTCGCGATGCGGGTCGGCCTCGGCGCCCCGGCGCTGCCGCAGGCGGCGACGATCGCGGGCCATCGCTGCCTGTTCCTCGACATCGTGTCCGCCGGCTCCGGCGGTCCGGACTTCCGGCTCGGCACCGACCAACTGGCATGGCTCGAACGCGAGTTCGCCAATGCCGAGATACCGATCGTCCTGTTCATGCACGCCTACCCGCGCGAGCTGCGCGATTGCGGCGAACGGGTCGCCGACCTCGTCGCCGCCCATGACGTCGCCTGCGTCGCGATGGGCCACACGCATTACAACGAATTGGCCAATGACGGCACTACCATCTACAGCACCGTCCGCTCGACCGGTCAGGTCGAGGAAGGCCCGCCGGGCTTCGCCGTGACGATCGTGGACGACGGCGTCGTGAGCTGGCGCTTCAAGGCGATCGAGGCGCCGTACCCGTTCTGCGTCATCACCAGCCCGGCCGACGAACGCATGATCACCGACCCGGCCCGCCAGATCGGCCGCGGCCGCCTGACCGTGCGGGCGCGCACCTGGGGCGCCACGCCGGTCCGCGATGCGACGATCCGCGTCGGCGACGGTCCAACCGTGCCGATGAGTTCCGACAGCACGGCGAGCGGCTCGATCTGGTTCGCCGAGATCGACGCACCCGATGGACGCAACAAGCTGACGTGCCGCGTGGTCGACGAAAACGGCTCGGTCGACGAGGACGTCATACAGATCGTGGTGGGCGATGCCGCCTCCTGGGCAGCCCCGCCCCGCGCACCGGCCGGCTCGGACGCCAACGCGATCGGCGCTTGGGCCGGTCGCGGCATCCACGGCGGACAACTCGGACCCAACAAGAACGGACGGCAGTGGTGAGCGACGTGGCAGAAAGCCCGCAGGCGACGTCGGCCGGCGGCAAGGACCCCTCGACGCGTAGCCGCCGCGGGCTCGACGGCGTCAACTTCTTGATGGCCGACGTCCGTGACGGCGTCGGGCCATACCTTTCAGTCTACCTGAGCGGCTCGCGCGACTGGCAATCCGGCCCGATCGGGCTGGCCATGGCGGCGAGCACGATCGCCGCGGCGGTCTGCCAGATACCCGCCGGGCTGTGGGTGGACGGCTCGCGCAACAAGCGCGCCCTGATCGCCGGTGCAGGGCTGCTGGTCGGCATCGGCTGCCTGCTGATCGTTCTGTTTCCCGGCTTTTGGCAGGTGATGGCGGCGCAGGCCCTGCTGGGCGGCGCGTCGGCGATCATCCCGCCGGCCATCGCCGCCATCTCCCTCGGCATCGTCGGCCGGCGATTGATGCCGGCGCGGATCAGCCGCAACGAAGCCTTCAACCACGGCGGGTCCTTCGTCGCCGCCGGCCTCGCCGGCGCCTTCGGCCAGTATCTCGGCACCAACTGGATCTTCTACCTCGTCTGCGCCTTCGCCCTGGCCTCGGCGGTCACCGTCTGTCTGATCGATCCCAAGGAGATCGACCATGAGCTCGCCCGCGGCGGCGAGGACCCGGCCAATGCTTGCAAAGCCATCCCGATCAGCAACCTGCTCAAGATCAAAGGCGTGATGGTGTTCCTGATCTCAGTGACGCTGTTCCACCTCGGCAACGCCGCCATGCTGCCCTTCGCCGGCCAGGTGCTGGCGCTGACGCATCCCGGCAGCGACACGGTCGCGCTGAGCGCCTGCATCATCGCGGCGCAGCTGGTCATGGTCGGCGTGGCCTGGGCGGTCGGCCGCGCCATGAAGTCCGGCATCGGGCGCAAGCCGATCTTCCTGGTGGCGCTGGCCGTGCTGCCGATCCGCGGCGTGCTGTTCTCGTTCACCAGCAATCCCTACGGCGTCGTCGCCATTCAGCTGCTGGACGGCGTCGCCGCCGGCATCTTCGGCGTGATCGCCGTCATCATCGCTTCCGACCTCACGCGGGGAACGGGTCGGTTCAACTTGATGCAGGGCTTGGTCGCCCTGGCATCGGCGGTCGGTGGATCGTTCAGCAACATCGGTGGCGGTTACATCGTGCAATGGTTTGGATTTTCGGCCGGTTTCTTGTCGCTGGCAGCGGCGGCGGTTCTTGGACTTGTGTTCTTCTTGACGTTGATGCCGGAAACCAGCCGGTATGACGCCGACGCTGCAGAAGAGGCACGCGCCTGATGCTCGCGGGATTGCACACGCCCCTGGCGGCGTGGACCATCGTCGGTCTCGGCACCGCCGGCGTCATCATGCGGCCGTTCGAATGGCCTGAGTTCGTCTGGGCCGGCGCCGCCGCGATCCTGCTGGTCGTGCTCGGCCTGCTCAGCCCCGAACAGGCCTGGAAGGGTATCTCGGACGGCACGGACGTCTACATGTTCCTCGTCGGCATGATGCTGCTGTCGGAACTGGCGCGGCAGGAAGGGCTGTTCGACTGGATGGCCGCCCGCGCCGCCCGCATGGCCAAGGGCTCCGCCATCAAGCTGTTCACCCTCGTCTTCGCGGTCGGCACCATTATCACGGTGTTCCTGTCCAACGACGCCGCCGCCGTGGTGCTGACCCCCGCGGTCGCCGCCGTGGCCAAGACGGCAAAGGCCAAGGACCCGCTGCCCTACCTCTTCATCTGCGCCTTCATCGCCAACGCGGCCAGCTTCGTGCTGCCGATCTCCAACCCGGCCAACCTGGTCATCTACGGCAGCCAAATGCCGCCGCTGCTGCAATGGCTCCCGCGCTTCGCCATACCGTCGCTGCTATCGATCCTGGCCACCTACGCCGCCCTGCGCTGGACCCAGCGTTCGGCCCTGCAACAGGAGATCTCGGCCGACATCGAGCAACCGGAGCTATCGGCGGCGGGCAAGCTCGCCGCCGCCGGCATCGTCGGCACCGCGATCGTGCTGCTGCTGTCGTCGGCCTTCGACCTTCAGCTCGGCCTGCCGACGCTGCTGGCCGGCGTGGCGACTGCCGTGCTGGTGCTGACCAAGTCGGAATCCAGCGTCAAGGATGTGCTGAAGAACGTGTCCTGGGGCGTCATACCGCTGGTTGCGGGGTTGTTCGTGCTGGTGGAAGCGCTGCAGGTCACCGGCGTGGTACAGCTTCTGGCCACCGAACTGCAGGCGCTGCTGCATCAATCGGTGACGCTGGCGGCCTGGGTGTCCGGCGTCGGGCTCGCCGTGGGCAGCAACCTGGTCAATAATCTGCCGGCCGGGCTGGTCGCCGGGCGCGTCGTCGAACTCGCCAAGGTGCCGGACGCCGTGCGCAGCGCGGTGCTGATTGGGGTGGATATCGGCCCCAACCTGTCCGTCACCGGCTCCCTGGCGACCATTCTCTGGCTCACCGCGCTGCGGCGCGAAGGTCAGCAGGTCGGCGCCTGGACGTTCCTGAAGCTCGGTGCCGTGGTGATGCCGCCGGCGCTGATCCTCGCGCTCGCCGCGG
>CAZTJC010000154.1:1873-3594 GCA_964613945.1 uncultured Acetobacteraceae bacterium | reverse complement strand
GCGGCTGTCGGCGGCGACCAACGTGCTGGTGGGGACGCTGGGGCGGGTCGGGTTTCTGCGCTCCTCGGTGGGGCTATGGCCTGCAGCGGAGCGGGCGCTGGCGACCCGGTGCCTGGAGCAGGTCGGGTTGGCCGGCTTCGGGCAACGGCGGGCGGCGCATCTGTCGGGTGGGCAGCGGCAACGGGTGGCCATCGCGCGGGCCTTGGCGCAACGCCCGTCCGTGCTGCTGGCCGACGAGCCTGTCGCCAGCCTCGACCCGGCCAATGCCGAAGCCATCCTGAGGCTGCTGCAGGCCGTGGCACGGCAGGAGCGGCTGGCGATGCTGATCAGCCTGCATCAGCCCGACCTGGCGCGGCGCTTCGCCGACCGAATCCTGCATCTTTCCGCAGGTCGTCTCGTCTGAGCTAAGATACGGCGATGATCCTGACCCCCGGCGCGGTTTCCCTCAGCACCTGGCGCGACATCTACCGCGGCGCCGATGCCTCGCTCGACCCGGCCTGCTGGCCCGCCGTGGAGCGCAGCGCCGCCACCGTCGCGGCGATCGTGGCGCGGGGCGACCCGGTTTATGGAATCAACACCGGCTTCGGCAAGCTCGCCAGCGTGCGCATCGCGGCGCACGATCTGGAGACGCTGCAGCGTAACATCGTGCTGTCGCATGCGGCAGGGATCGGCGAGGCCATGCCGGACACCGTGGTGCGGCTGATGCTGGCGCTGAAGATCGCCAGCCTGGCGCAGGGCGCATCCGGAGTCCGACCGGCGACGCTGGCGTTCCTGGAAACCATGCTCCGGCGCGGCGTGTTGCCGGTGATCCCGGCGCAGGGCTCGGTGGGCGCATCGGGCGACCTGGCGCCACTGTCGCACATGAGCGCGACCATGCTCGGCGTCGGCGAGGCGGTGTTCGGCGGCCAGCGCATGCCGGCGGCGGCGGCGCTGGCAGCGGCCGGGTTGGAGCCCCTCGTGCTGGGCGCCAAGGAAGGGCTGGCACTGCTGAACGGCACGCAGTTCTCGACCGCCTACGCCATCGCGGCGCTGGCCGAGGCGGAGACGTTGTTCCACGCGGCGCTGATCACCGGCGCGCTGTCGACCGATGCGGCGCGGGGCTCGGACGCGCCGTTCGACCCACGCATCCACGCCTTGCGCCGGCATCGCGGGCAGATCGACACCGCGGCGGCGCTTCGGGCATTGATGGCGGGCAGCGCCATCCGCGAGTCGCACCGGATCGGCGACGAGCGGGTGCAAGACCCGTATTGCCTACGCTGCCAGCCGCAAGTGATGGGCGCGGCGCTCGACGTGCTGCGGCAGGCGGCCGCCACGCTGGCGACGGAGGCCAACGGCGTGACGGATAATCCGCTGATCTTCCCGGAGACGGGCGAGGCGCTGTCGGGTGGCAATTTTCACGCCGAGCCGGTGGCCTTCGCGGCCGACATGATCGCGCTGGCGGTGTGCGAGATCGGCTCGATTTCCGAGCGCCGTATCGCAATGCTGGTCGACCCGGCGCTCTCAGGCTTACCGGCGTTCCTGACGCCGAAGCCCGGATTGAATTCGGGCTTCATGATACCGCAGGTCACGGCGGCGGCGCTGGTGTCGGAGAACAAGCAGCGGGCGACGCCGGCCAGCGTCGACTCGATCCCGACCTCGGCCAACCAGGAGGATCACGTCTCGATGGCAGCGCACGCCGCCCGGCGGCTGTTGCCGATGATCGAGAACGCGGCGGGGATCGT
>CAZTJC010000154.1:0-1773 GCA_964613945.1 uncultured Acetobacteraceae bacterium | reverse complement strand
GACCAGATGCTGGTCGTAACGGGGCGACGCAGGCCGACCAAGCCCAGCAACCCCGCGCCGAGCACGGCGAGCGACATCGGCTCGGGGACGCTGGTCAGCGGCGAATACGTGATGGCCAGCGTCAAGCGTCCGGTGTTTACGTAAGAGCTATCGGCCAGGACCTGCAGATTGCCGACGGCATTGGGAACGTAGGTCTGCCCGGTGATACTCGCGTAGCCGTCCACCTCCAGCACGACCGGGCCGGTCGCCAGCGCGGTGACGTTGTCCGGGAACACTGCGATGCCAGTCGTTGCCGTGACGGGCGATCCGATGAAGCCGGTGACCAGGTTGGCGCCAAACCGGGCGGCTGGGATGGTCTGCGGAACACCGGCGCTAATCGCTGTCGTAGGCGGGGCCAGGAAATCGCTGTAGCCATTGCCGTAGATCGAATTCGAGACATTCCCGATGCTCGCGTAAGGCGTCACGGTGAGGTCCGACACGGTGTTCAGCCCAAATAGATACAGGCCAGGCACCACGGAGCCGACATAGGTTGCAGTAATGGCGGTGATCGTCCCGGGAACGGTCACAGGCGCGAACTGGTAAACCATGCTGGCGAAGTATTCGCTACGGAAAGCCCCAAGCGGATTGCCGATTTCGGTGATCACATCAGCCTTCGCCGATGTCGCGGCCAGTAACGCTATGCCGACGATCACTTTAAGTCGCATGGTTTCAACTCACCCCTATGGAACGATCTAATAAATTACATTTCGGTCATGTCAAGATTTTGGCGTTCTGACGCTGTGTGCCTGACAATGACGCCTGGGATGATTCATCTTTGAGGTGGACGCCGGTGGCCTGAAGTCGGCGCATCTCGGTGAGGAGGAAGAGCAGGGTACGGGCGGCGATGGGGTAGGGGAGCCCGGCCGGATGGATGTTGCTGACGCAGTTGCGGTCGGCGTCGGTGGTGGCAACGCCGGGGGACCAGGTGAGGTAGGCGCCGAGGCTTTCCGGGGTGGAAAGACCGGGGCGCTCGCCGATGATCACCAGCACCGCGCGAGCGCCGAGGCAGCGCGCGACCGCGTCGCCGAGAGCGACGCGGGCCTCGTGGGCCACCACCAGCGGCGCCAGGTGCCACCCGTCGAGTTCCGGCAGCAGGGCGTTCAGCAGTTGGGGCCCATGGGTTCCGAGCGCGCCGGGCGACAGGCCGTCGGCCAGGACGATCGCCAGATCGAAGGCGCCACGATGGGGATTGAGGATCTCGGCCGCGGCGTCGTCCAGGCGGCGGCCGAGATCGGGGCGCATGAGGTAGGTGCGTCGTTCGGCGGCGGCGCTGGAGACGGTCAGCACGGGTCGGTCGAGCGCCAGCTCGAGCGGCGCATGCACCGCGTCGCGGGCGCGGCCGTGCGCGAGGCGGAACCCGAGCAATGGCGGTGTGCCGACCGAGGCGCCGGCGCGGGGCAGGAAGATACGGGCTGGCGTGGCTTGGCGCAGCGCTGGGACGGAGCGGGCCGCCGTCGGCATCGCCGGCAGCAGGCCGGGCCGGGCCGGAGGGCGGACGCGGCCGGCGGCGTCGAGCAGGCCCTGGGCACCGAGCCAGGCTTCGAACTCGGGGGCCGGGCGGCGGGCGAAGATGTCGCGCATCGCCAGCGCATCGTGAAAGCTGGTGCTCTGATAACCGAGCATCACGTCGTCCGCCCCTGGCACGCCCATGACGAAGTTGAGCCCGGCGGCGGTCAGCAGGGTGAGCAGCGCGTCGGAATCGTCTTCGTCGGCGTCGGCATGGTTGGTGTAGCA
>CAZTJC010000153.1:0-3630 GCA_964613945.1 uncultured Acetobacteraceae bacterium | reverse complement strand
TGCGGTGATACTCGTCGTAGTCCAGCCGCTTGGTCGCCTCATACACCTCGGTGAATCGCTTGGTGTGGAACTCGCGCACCAGTTCCGGCACCAGCTTGGCGTAGCTCGGCCGCAAGAAGAAATTGCGTGCCAAAATATGGCGGCCGAGCAGGTACATCAGGTCGGTCTGCCGGTTCGCCTCGGCACTTCCAGCCGGCGCCACGGCCTCCAGGTCCAACACGATCACCCGAGCCGGTCCAAAATCGAGCTGGGTCGGGCGGTTCAGCGTGGGATACTTGCGGATCAGCGCCTTGATGTAGCGCTCGAACAGCTCGCACGTCTCCTCGGTCGTGTCCGCCTTCACCTTGGAGAACATATCTTTCACCTGCGGGCTGCGGACCGCCTCCATGAGATCCTGCAGCACCGGCACAGCAAAGCGCTGCGCCTTCTCCGCCAGGCGATGTTTGCCGGCGGCGCACAAGGCATCCACGACCTCCCACCACCAGGCGTCGTGCTCCAGGGCCGTCTGGCACTGACGCAGTGCCTCATCGATTTCAAGCAACAAGCCCCGGTGATAGGTCTTCGGCCGGATATTGGGGCCACTGTCCCCCACCATCCGGTAAGCCTCGTCGATGACGAAGCCGATCAGCTGGTCCATGCCCTCAAACGGGACCTCGCCGTCGATCGGCGTGGTGGCGAGCGCCAGGAAGTTCTGGATGAAGGCCCGCTCCAGCGGCAGGGGCTCACGACAGCCGACCTGGGTGTCGAAGATGTTGACCTCGTAGCCGTCCGTCAGCTGCATGGCGACGTAGATTGCCTCGTTGCGGCGCTCCTGCGGCAGCGCCTCCACCAGCAGCCGGATGAAGCCCTCGGCGGAGGGGCCAACGTCCAGCTTCCCGATTAGCGGCAGCTTGGCCCCGGTCGGGCCAAGCGCCGCATAGGACACGCAAAGAGCGAGCAGGATGGAGTTGGCCAGCACCGACTTGCCATAGCCGGGCGGAGCGACGAACAGATCGACGATCATGGTCCGGTGCGACCCGGCGGGATCATACGGCCAAATGCGCCCATCCGGCGTCCGGAACGTCGCCGCCCCGGTATCCCAGGGCGATCCCGGCCGACCCCAGGGCATCATACGCAAGACTTCGCCCAGGGGTGCGGCAGCCGGCGGAGCGGTCGAAGCGACGGCCATCCCGAGCGCGCTGCTCATCACGCCTTCCAGCGGATCACCGGCGATGGAGGCGGCGCCGCAGTTGCCCCAGCCCTCTACCCGCTGCCGCAGGGTGGCGGCCTGCCGGCGAAGCTTGCCGGTTTCTCCTTCGGGAGCCCAGGTTGCGAAGGACGTGCGTAGCTTCACCGCGATGTCCCGGTTCTCGCCGCGCATGTGGTCCAGGCCCTCGAAGGCTTTGAACACCTGCCGATTGCTCGGCACAAAGCCGAGCAGGGTGGAGAACACCTTCTTGATGGCCATCATGTTGCGACCGCCGCCCTCGACCAGCATGGACATGCGCCAGGGGACATGGGTGGCGTTGAGGCGGGCCACGATCTCCGCGAACGGCCGAGGGTCCTCGGGACCGAGCGTCATGTCGGAGCTGGACCACTCATGGACGCCGATCGAGACGCGCGACTGACCGTGGGTCACGGCATCGGCGAAGAACAGCTGGTCCTGCAACGCCGGCCAGAGCGCCAGGCCGGCGTCGCCTTTCTGCGGCTCCCCCTCCGGCAGTCGCGCCATAGGTGCGCGGCCCGGGATCATTGGCGCCCAGTCGCTGTTCGACGTCTCGGGATACACCGCCTCGCGCACCGCCACGAGGGCCTCGGCCGGCTCGAGCTGGCTCACGGTGATGCCGTGGTTCTTGAAGGCGGTCATCACGCGCTGCACGTAGGCGTGGTGCCGCGCCGACAGGATCTCGTTCTCCTTGAACGGGCTCATGGCATCGCCGATCGCCGGGGCGCCCGCGGTCAGCTTTCTGGATTCCTCGCTGGCCTGCTTGCGCTCCTCGCGGTTCAGCAACGACGGCTTGGACCACAGCACGAAGTAGCAAACCTCCCAGCGCATGATGCGGGGCCACAGCCGCTCGCGCTCGGCGAAGATGTCGACCAGGTGCATGCGCAGCTCGCGAGAGATCTTGCGGCTACCCTGCAATTGGCGCTCGATCTCGGACCCGGACAGGGCTGGGTCGCAGGCGTACCACGCCTGGATGGCGTGGCCGGGGTTCTCCAGGGAACCGGACAACTCCATCCGGAGCCCGTCTGCGATGGCTTCCACGTCGGCGCGCATCGTCATTCGCCGCAAGCCCTTGACCTTGATGAAGGTGACGCGCTCACCGCGGCGGCCGACCAGGGTATCGCCGTCCACGGTGTCGAGGTCGCAGAACGAAGACAGCGGCTGCTTCAGCATGAGGGACAGGGCGGCGATGCCCTTCGCGAGAGAGCCGAACATCAATGTCTCCGGTTCAGGATAAGCGGGGTTCGGCGCGGTCGGCCCATAGCGCCAGCTGCGCGGGGTAGAGGTCGTGCCCGTGACGCAGCATCTGGCCGCGATGCAGCAGACGCAGCCCACCGAGCAACGAAGCCCGCCGCGAATAATCGCGCGGGCTCATAGCCGCGAGCGCATCGGCCAAGTCGAGCGGATGATGGGTGTCGATGACCCGGTTGGCGGCGTCCCGGCACGCATCCAGCGCGGCATAGGCTCGCCAGGCGGCTTCCAAGCCGGGGTCCTCCGGCATATGCCGGGCAGTCAACGTCGTCGGCACGCCTTGGGCATGCATGATGGTGTGGATACCGCGAACGATGACGTTCAGCAGCGGCTGTTCCACGGCCGGCAACCAGATGACGTGCAGGTCCTGGTTCGCCGTGGGCGAGCCGATGTGCTGGACCGCGTGGCAGAGTGGGCAGGACGCCGCCAGGTTAGCGGGCGTCCAGTTGTGGTGGTCGTCGTCGAGGTGGAACACATCCTGCCAGCCCCCGGCCCGAAGACCGCAGAACCGGCAGGTGTGATGATCGCGTTGGAGAGCGTTTTGGCAGAGACCCTGCCGCTCGGCACCGACCGCCTCGGCAAGACGGGCCGAGGAATGGGCGGAGGGAACGAGCGGCAGGAGGTTCATGGTCGGTCCAGGGCTTACTGGAAGGTCATCTGCTGGGCGGTGCCCGTGTTGGACGGACCCGCGCCGGCCATGGACTGCGAGGCGAAGGTACCGAACAGGCTGGCGGTCAGGAAGGCACCGCCGGCCAGCACGGACACCAGGCCGTAGCCGAAGCGGGCCTGGCCGTTTGGGTTCTTGCTGTGCTGCCAGATGGTGTAGATGCCGGCCAGCATGGCGGCGCCGCCTAGCAGGTAGCCCAGGATCTCCAACACGAAGCCGCCGCCCAGGGTCAGGTCGGTGGACGCGGCCTGCATGCGTCCGCCGAGAGTGTTGGCGGCCTGGGCGAAGGCGTGGGAGGCGAGCAGCGTGGCAGGGGTGGCGAGGATGACCGCCTTGCTCAGCGTCCGGGGCAGGCGGGCCGGGAGGGTGGTCAGTCGGATCAGGGTGCGATTCACGGTTGGTAGCTCCTTCGGATCAGAGGGGATGCTTCCCTCCTCCTCAGATTCCCCGGCGCGCTTGCGAACGCTTCCCTGGTTTCTGCAAAAATCTTTCAGGACTGTTTCGGCTC
>CAZTJC010000152.1:0-3716 GCA_964613945.1 uncultured Acetobacteraceae bacterium | reverse complement strand
TGCACGTTGTAGCCGACGATGCCTGTTCCCTTGCCGTTCGTCGCCATGGATCGCGCGTCCGGATCGGTCAGGGAGATCTGCTGGTCGGGCGCGGTGCCGATCGTGCTCTCTAGAGTTTGCATCTCGGGCATGAGCCGCTTCAAACCGGGGTTTTGTCCTGCAGTCGAAGCGACCTGGACGAGGCGATGAGATTTCTGCCGCCGCAGAATTACATGTTCTGCAACACCATTCCTGCGGCTTAATTCTCAAGTCTCAAGCCTGCTCTCGACTTACCGCAGCAAAATCTTTCGCAGAAGTTGCACGAGGAACCAGCAAGCTCAGCTGCTCCGTTGCTTATCTACAATTCACTATACGTCTCCTGATTTGATGACATAGTCGGCGGCGCGGACCGTCAAGCGCGTGGCGCAGGCACTGGGAGGTCTGCTCATAAGGAGATGGCATAGAGCTATACGGTGGCGTTTATTCTGAAACGGCATGCGCTGCCGCAAGGTCGATTGTTCGCCAGACTGGAAAATCGCCTTGCGCCCCATCGTTCCTCTTTTTCTGATACTCGCCCTGCACCTACTCGGACCTGCTCATGCGCAAGGCTCCGGATCCGTCACGCTTGACACGATCCGCGCCCGCGGCGCGCTCGTGTGTGGGATATCAGGGACTAATCCGGGCTTCGCCTTTCCCGACAAAAGTGGTGAAATGCGGGGCAGCGAAGCCGATTTCTGCCGAGCCGTAGCCGCCGCAACGCTCGGCGATGCCTCCAAGGTAAACTGGGTAATTCTTACCTCCACCACGCGATTCACGGCGCTACAGTCGGGCGAGGTCGATCTGCTGGTCCGGACCGCGACCTGGACCTTGAGCCGGGAGGCTAGCCTCGGGCTCATGGTCGCCGGCGTCACCTTCTACGACGGCACTGGCTTCATGGTGAAAACGGACTCCGGCGTGACGTCGGCAGCGCAGCTAAACGGCGCAACGGTATGCATCCTACCGGGCACCAGCACGGAGTTGGCGGTTGCGGACTATTTCCGGGACCAGGATATGCAGTTCACCCCAATTCTGATCGAGAACGTCAACGGCCTTCGAGCAGCCTTCATGGCCGGACGGTGCGATGCCTACTCGACCGACACGTCGGCTTTGGCCTCGACGCGATTCAATGAGGGCCCGAACGCTGATAAGTTGCTGCTGCTGCCGGAGATCATCAGCAAGGAACCGCTTGGTCCCTTTGTCCGCAAAGGCGATGACAAGTGGTTCGACATCGTGCGCTGGACGCATTTTGCGATGCTCCAAGCTGAGGAGCTCGGGCTGAGCAGCACGACGGTCGATGCAGCTCCCTCGAGCACGTCACCCGATGTCCGGCGTTTGCTGGGCAGCGAAGGTGAACTCGGAAAGGTGCTCGGGTTAGATGATCGGTGGGCTTACGCCATCATCAAGCAGGTGGGTAACTACGGTGAGATGTGGGATCGCAATATTGCCCCGCTTGGGATACCGCGAAGCTTGAACGGGCTATGGAAGCAAGGCGGTCTTCAGTATTCGCCGCCATTCCGTTAGATTGGTTGAGAAAGCCGATCGGGGCGTGCCGTTGAATTTTCGCCTGCTCGAAGCCTTCCACGCCGTGATGATCAGCGGGTCCGCATCCCGCGCCGCTGAACTATTGGGGGTCACGCAACCGGCCGTTAGCCGTGCAATTGCGGATCTCGAGCGCTCCACCAGCTTTGCCCTGTTCGATCGGGTGCGGGGCCGCCTGGTTCCAACGCCGGAGGGGCAGCTCTTCTTCTCGGACGTGTCAGAAAGCTTCGCAGGGCTCGACCGGTTGCGCATGTCGGCAGCACGCATCCGCGATTACGGGTCCGGCCACGTCCGTATCGCCAGCCTGGCGGCCCTGGGGTCGACGTTGGTGCCGCGAGCGATCAGAGCATTCCGGATGCGGCATCCCGAGATTGCCATCACACTGCAGATCACCTCGTCGGCCCAGGTACGAGACCTGGTCGTCAACGGCCAGTTTGGTATCGGCTTGGCGGCCGACGAGGTGGACCTGTCCGGCGTTGATCATCGAGTGTTCTCCAGCGCCCGCGCGCTGTGTGCGTTAGCGCCGGATCACAAGCTGGCCCATCGCCGGGTCATTCAGGCGGCGGACCTGCACGAGGCCCCGTTCCTGGCGCTAGCGCCAGACGATCAGGCGCGGGCGCGCATGTTCCAGGTCTTTGCCGAAGCGGGTGTGCGACCGATCATCGTGGTCGAAACGCCATTCTCCAACACGGTGTGTGCGCTGGCACTCGAAGGTGTGGGGATCGGACTGGTCAATCCTGGTGCGGCAGAAGGCTTTACCGCGCGAGGCCTGGTGCTGCTGCCGTTCGAGCCGGCAGTGCATTTCAAGACCTTTTTGCTTTTCCGCCCCGATGCGCAAAAAGCCGTCCTGATCAAGCATCTTACTGCCAGCTTGCTGGCTGCCCGGACGAGCGGGATCCGCACGGCTCCAGGCCGGTCGGGCCGGAGCTGAGCGGCACCAAGATTATGGCACCGCGTGCGCCGCGCTGTGGACGGGGAGTGCGGCGAGCATCGTCGACAGATCGCGCCACAGATCGTCCTCATGTTCAAGCCCGATGCTGATGCGCAGCACGGCGCCGTCGGGCGTCCAGGGCCGCACAGTGCGGTCGGGCTTAACCGCCATGGGCGCGATTAGACTCCGGGTGCCGCCCCACGAGGCGCCGATCGCGAATACCTTCAGCGCGGTCAGTGCGGCATCGAGTTTAGCCTCCATGCCCGGCTTCAGCACGATGCTGAACACGCCGCCGGAGCCCTTTATGTCGCGCGCCCAGACCTTGTGGCCGGGGCAGGACGGCAGGCAGGGATGCAGCACGAGGTCGACGGCCGGGTCATCCTGCAACCGACGGGCGAACTGCTCGGACACCCGGCCGACATGGGCCAAGCGGATCCCCATCGTCTCAATGCCGCGCAGTGCCAGCGAGACTTCGTCGGGCGAGACGCCGATTCCGATGCCGCGCAGCACCTCCTTCATGCGTTGACGCAGGTCGATGTCCTTGACGGTGATACTACCGAGCAGCAGGTCAGAATGACCGCCCACGTATTTGGTCAGCGCCTCCATCGCGAAATCGCACCCGTGCTCAAGCGGCTTAAACAGCAGCGGCGTGCACCAAGTATTATCGCAGCCGACCAGCACACCCTTGGCCTTAGCCGCGGCCGCGATGGCGGGAATGTCCTGCACCTCCATCGTGCCGGAGCCCGGCGATTCCACCCAGACCAGCTTCGTGTCGCCGTCGATAAGCGCCGAGATGCCGTCGCCGATCAGCGGGTCGTAGACGGTGTGCGCGATACCGCGCGGTGCGAGGTAGTCGCGACAGAACGAGCGGACAGGCGGGTAGACCGTGTCAGGGATCAGCACGCGATCGCCTGGCTTAAGGAAGGTGAGCATCACGACCGTGACGCCGGCCTGGCCGGACGGCACCAGGATCGTCCGTTCGCCGCCGTGCAGAAGGGTGAGCTGGGCTTCCAGCGTTCGCGTCGTCGGCGTGCCGTGCAGGCCGTAGGTGTAACCGTCGAAGCCGCGATACTTCCGCGCCGAGAACGTTTCTGCATCGGGATAAACGATCGTCGAGGCGCGGTAAGTGGGAACGGCGAGGCTGGCGAAACCGTCGTGCGACACGGCGGGATGTGACGTGACCCCGATTTTTCATCCAGTGGCGACCAGAGACCGGCGTGTGTTGTCG
>CAZTJC010000151.1:1603-3781 GCA_964613945.1 uncultured Acetobacteraceae bacterium | reverse complement strand
GCCTCGGCATCTCCTACCCGGAGATCTACGAGATGCAGGCCCGCGCCATCTTCGAAGGCGCCCTTGACGCCAAGAAGGCCGCCGGCGAGGCCCCGATCCCCGAGATCATGATCCCTCTCATCGCCACCCGGCGCGAGCTAGAAATAACCCGTGCCCAGGTCGACAAGACCGCAAAAGCCGTCTTCGCCGAACGCGGCGACACCATCGAATACCTGGTCGGCACCATGATCGAACTGCCCCGCGCCGCCATGATGGCCGAACAGATCGCCGAGATCGCCGACTTCTTCTCCTTCGGCACCAACGACCTGACCCAGACCGTGTTCGGCCTCTCACGCGACGACGCCGGCCGCTTCCTGCCCGACTACGTCAGCCAGGGCATCCTCCCCAAAGACCCCTTCGTCACCCTCGACATTGACGGCGTCGGCCGCATGGTCCGCCTCGCCGCCGACGGCGCCCGCACCACCAAGCCGAAGCTGAAGATGGGCATCTGCGGCGAGCATGGCGGTGACCCCGCCTCCATCGCCTTCTGCGAGGAAGTCGGCCTCGACTACGTGTCCTGCTCGCCTTACCGCGTCCCCGTCGCCCGCCTCGCCGCCGCCCAGGCCGCGCTCGGCGTCGGCGTCGACCGCACCGCCTGATCCGGAGCACCCCCGAAACCCTTTCCCGTTCGCGGGAAAGGGTAGGGTGGGTGCGGGGTCTCGTACCCCATCTCAAACCGGAAGCTTCCGATGACCGACAGCCCTCCGGCACCCCAAAAGAAGCCCTCGCTCCGCCGCTTCGCCCGCTTCCACCGCCCGCACGCCCACCTGAACTCCGCCTTCGGCGACGACTGGTTTGCCCTCAAAGCCGAGGCGTTCGCCCGCTTCTTCGGCACCCCGGTCTTCCTCGTCGGTCAGACCGTGATCGTCGCCGTCTGGATCGTCCTCAACGTCACCGACATCTGGCGCTTCGACGTCTATCCTTTCATCCTCCTCAACCTCGCCTTCAGCCTCCAGGCCGCCTACGCCGCCCCGCTGATCCTCCTCGCCCAGACCCGCCAGGCCGACCGCGATAAGGCCATGGCCATCGCCGAAGCTCAGCACCGCGAGGAGCTGAACCGCTTCAGCGAGGAACGCCAGACCAGCACCGGCGAACAGACCGTGCTGCTGGTCCGCATGCTCGAACAGAACACCGTCCTAACCCAGAGCAACCGCGAACTGTCCGAACGCATCGAACAACTGACCACCGCGCTGCTCCAGCACATCATGGAATCCGACCCCTCGATGCCAACGCCGCCAGCATCCAAGCCCGCGCCATGAGCCCCGGCTATCTCCCCTTCGCCGGCGCCCTCAAGCTCCCCGCCTTCGTCTGCGATAACTGCAACTACTGGCAGCGTCACTTCGACCGCCCGGCGCACTGCCCCATGTGCCTGGACGCCCGTCACGTCGTGC
Source organism: uncultured Acetobacteraceae bacterium (assembly GCA_964613945.1). GTDB lineage: Bacteria > Pseudomonadota > Alphaproteobacteria > Acetobacterales > Acetobacteraceae > JAVVHH01. The sequence goes on along the minus strand of CAZTJC010000151.1, from coordinate 2,351 downwards.
CGCAATCCGGCTGGAAGTTCTGGTCCCTCGCCGAAGCCCAATCCCGCTGGCCCACCCACTGGGCCGAACTCGAGCCCGGCGTCTGGCGCTTCTGGAACGACCCGGTCGATGGCATCGGTCCCAGCCATTATTTGATCCAGACCCCCGACGGCAACATGGGCTTCGAAGGCTGCCCCGTCTTCAGCCAGGCCGCCCTGGACCACATCGAATCCCTCGGCGGCATCCAGATCCTCTCCGCGTCGCACCCGCACAGCTACGGCGCCCTCTGGCAACTCACCGAACGCTGGGACCCCGAACTCGCCCTGCACCCCGGCGACCTCGAATGGTCCGGCGCCCTCCAGGTATCCTGGCCCTTCGACGACACCCTCGAACCCCTCCCGGGCCTGGAACTTCACCTCACTGCTGGCCACTTTGACGGTCACACCGTTCTCTATGACCGCGCCCGCAAGATCCTCTTCTGCGGCGACGCCCTGAAGTTCGAGCTCGACCCGGCCAACCCCCGCCGCGCCACCACCATCTCCGCCCACAAGGCCTTCGTCCGCGGCATTCCGCTTACCCCCAACGAACTCCGCAAATACCGCGACGTCTTCGCCCCGCTGGACTTCATCCAAAGCTGGACCCCCTTCGAACAAGCCACCAACAGCGGCCGTCCCGAAGCCCTGGCCCTGATCGACTCAATGCTCGCCACCCGCTCCCACGCCTACCCCGTCAAACTGACCGACTTATCGACGAAGTAACGCGCACGATC
>CAZTJC010000151.1:0-1503 GCA_964613945.1 uncultured Acetobacteraceae bacterium | reverse complement strand
CGGCACCACGACCATCAATCGGTCAAGCCGCCGCCCGCGCCTGCTGCAACGACCGTTCCCCCGCCGCGATCCGCGCCGTCAGCCGGTTCTCCCGCGGCGCCAGCGGACAGACATACCGATCCGAGTACGAGCATGACGGGTTGTAGGCGAAGTTGAAGTCCAACACCGTCCGCCCGCCATCCTCGCCCAAATCCGCCCCCTTGATCGTATCGAGCAGATACCGCCCGCCGCCGTAGCTCTCCCGCCCGCTCGTGGCGTCCGTGAACGGCAAGAACACGCCCCCGCCATACCCCTCGACCCAGAACAGCGTCAGTTCCGCTCCCAGGGACGACAGTCCCTCGGTGACCGCGAACGGCCGCAACCGCATCGCCCCATCCCCGCCGACCGACACCGTGAATGCCGGTCCCTTCGCCGCCCGTAACTCTACCGAGAACCGTAACGCCGGGTCGTAGTCAAAGAACGGCAACCCGCCAAAGCCCGACCGATCCTCGATCGGCGATTGCGGATGCTCCCGGAATAACCGGTCCCGCTCCGTCCGCCACATCCGCCATCCCGCCTCGGCGCGATCCGCCCGACGCACGGTATTGTACAGCGCCGCGATCCGACGCCGCCAATCCCACAACTCAAGATCCGACGACTCACTCATCCGTCACACGCTCCGTCCATCTCTGGGCACCAACGTGATCGCCGGGCAAAAGCTCACTCGGTTAAACCGGCGTCACCGAAATCAGGGATCATGGGATGGCGGACAGGCGAGAGGAAACCAGCGGTCCAGCCTGTTCGTCAGCAACAGCGCACCCACGGCAATCACAATCCCCGCGATCACGTCACAGAGATAATGGTGCCCATGGGTCGGCGTGGAGATCAGCATCAGAACTTCCAGCGCTCCGAATGCCCACGTCACCACACCCAACCCGCGAACGGCAAACAACAACAACACCGCAAGTGACGCATGGAACGAGGGAAACGCGATAATCCCCTGCATCTGCGCCGGGCTGGTGGTGAAAGGCTCCGCCGTCCGCAACGCTGCCCAGTGGGGATACCATTCGGTGACGACCGCCTCCGGTCCTGCAGCCGGGAACACATATGACCCGGCGCACGCCACGGTCACCGCGATCAACGACGCCCGGATGAAGCTGAACCCGCGCCGCCCATCGCCGATGACCGGCAGCATAACCAGCATCAGAGCCGTCTGCGGCAGCAGGCTGGCATAAGCCAGCTTGAGGGTGATCGCGATGGCCGGAATGCCGTTCTCGAACGCCGCCCAGGCCAGCCAATCGTAACCCAACCAGACGTCCGCCGCGTGAAGCACGTCGTCGAACAGCGGCATCGTGTTGCGCGCGCACAGGTAACTGACCGGCGCCAGTATCGCGGAGTAGGCGACAACACCCGCCCCGTTCTCCAGCAAGCTATGTACCATCCGCGCACCGGGTCGCACCATTACATAGATGGCCCGAAACGCCAGCATCGCCGCCGCGACACCCAGCGCCTGCGGCATACCCG
>CAZTJC010000150.1:0-4092 GCA_964613945.1 uncultured Acetobacteraceae bacterium | reverse complement strand
GTCCGAGTGTTGGACTGCGACATGGCTCAGTATCCCCGCACGGGGGCGGCGTTGTTCGCCGCCACGGTGGTTGTGGCTGGGGCGGGCGCCCGACTGGAGGCGGCTTGCAGGCGCAGCGCCTGCGCCAGCACCTTGCGGAGGTAGTCGGCTTTGTGACCGGGATCGTGGGAGTGGTAGTAGCCAACCCCGGTCCAGAAATCGCCGCGCGCCTCGTCCAGGCCGCGGCGCAGAATCCAGGCGCCCGCCTCAATGTTGGCGCAGAAGTCGTCCCGCAACCCCAGAAAGGCGGTCGGGACGCTGACGCCCCAATGCCGGGCCACGTCCGGCAGCCATATCTCGTTGACCTGCATCGGACCGATATCCACGGTCGCGTTGGTGTTGCCGCTGACGCGGCCGAGCCGCCCGCCCTCGACGTTGAGCAGGATCACCAGCATGGCAGGCGGCAGGCGCTGGGCCTGTGCAGCGGCGAGGATGCAGTTCTCGATGACCTTGCCGGCGGTGCCGGGCTGGCTGACGGCGATGCCGACCGGGTACGGGGCATCCCGATACTGTGACGCCTGCGCGGCGCCGACCGATAGAACTGACGCGACGGCACCGGCCGCGAGAAAGGAAAATCGCCTCATGGCTGCATGCCTCCAGTGGACGGAGTGGGGCTTGGAGCGGGCTTCGCCTCGATCGGGCGCAGCCGCAGCCGGCGCATGCGGTCGGTCGCAGCCGCCCAGTTCCGGCTCATGTCGTTGACCAGCAGCATGTCCTGGCGCTCCGCCTGCGCGATGGCCTCCATCACGCTCAGCAGCACGGGCGTGACCGGGCCGGCACCGATGCTCTCGGTACGCACCCCCAGCAGGGATTGTGGGTCATCGACCTGGGTGATGCCGAGGCGCCGGCCCGTGGCCTGCCGCCAGACGGTATCCCCGGCCGCCAGGAACAGCGGCAGCAGGCCATGCGGCGAGGCGGCCAGTTCCGGTGTGACGGGCTGAATTTCTCCGGTCGTCAGGTCGGTGATGCAAACCGGCTTGCCGCTGTCGCGCAGCAGCGTTTCCAGCACGGCGCTGACCCGGCCGAGGTCGATCGGGCGCCCGTTCATGCGAACCTCCGCTTCTTCCAGGCGGGGACGGCCGGGCGGATGTTGCCAATCAGGAGTCGCCGGACCGTGCGCCGCGCGGCCGGGAAGGTCAGGCCGCACCACTCGAGGACGGTGAAGGCGGCAATCCCGGCACCGGCGAGATACAGCGTGCTCCAGCGCCAGTGGACGAGAAAGATCATCACCGGGATCAGGGCGCGGGCATCCACGACGTAGAGCCGCACCGGAACCATCGTGTTACGCCACATAGCCCCACTCCTTCAGGCGCGCGTGCGCCTCCTCTTCGGTGATGCGGCCCTCGGCGAGAGCCTGATGAGTTGCTGCGCCGTAGGACTGCCCGCACTGCCCGGCATCCACGGTGTCCTGTGCGAGCGCCGGCCACTTGTCGGGGTCGGTATCGAGGAAGCGACGGCGCAGCTCGCTGTCGAACACCAGGAACTCGCGCAACGGCGTGCGCCGGCCGTCCACGGACGGCACTAGGCGCTGATTGACGATCAGCCGCAGCGACTGCGCCAGGGCGACCGTGAGTGCAGTGCGCGCTGCGATCGGACACAGGCTGACCACGCGCTGCATGGTTTCCGCCACCCGACCGGCGTGGATGGTGGTGTAGACGGCATGCGAGGTGATCGCGGCGTCCACGGCCGCGGTGATGGTGTCGCCGTCCCGGCACTCGCCGACGATGATGACGTCCGGCGCACGGCGCAGGGCGTTGCGGATCGCCGCCGGAAAGGACGGCAAGTGCCGGGGTATCTCGCTCTGCGAGATCATGGCGGAGACGCCGCGGATGTCGTCGAACACGAACTCCGTGGGCGCCGCATATTCCAGCAGCGCCCGATGGCTGTTGGGGTCCTCCAGCATGTCCCGGGTCATGGCGGCGAGCAGGGTGCTCTTGCCGTTGCCGGTGCCGCCGGCGACCAGGACAATGCCGTCATCCGGTTTGAAAGCCCGGCAGATGGCGTCCTCGACCCGCAGGTCGGCCAGGGTCGGCGCCTTGGAGGGCAGGGTCCGCGCCGTGACCGCACCGCCGTCGTTGCCGCCGCTGAATACCGCCGTGGCATTGACCCGGAAGCGCATCCGGGTGCGCCGGTCCGGCCGGACTTCGTACGAGACGTCGAAGTCGCTACCGCCTTTCAGCCGGGCCTGGCCGTCGGCTCCATAGAGCCGGTTAACCGCCTCCTCGATCTCCGCCTGCGTCAGGCCACGCGACGTGACCTGGCGCATGCGGCCGTGGATCTGGATGAACACCGGTGTGTTGGTCTGTAGCCGGATGTCCGATGCGCCTTCCCGGTACGCCCAGATCATCAGCTCATCGAGGCTGCGGGCCGCGAACACTGGCGGCTCGGCCGGCCAAAACCCGCGATCGAGCTGTCCGAACTCCTCCTGTGGGATAGTGGGGCTGATCTGGTTCATGGCGTGAGCCTGATCGGGCCAGCAGCGTCAGCAGGAGCGTAGCCGTTCGGAGACGGCGAGAAGCTGGGCTGTGTCCCCTCCGCCGAAAAGTCGGACGGTAAGCGCATCTCCGGCGGGCCGCCGCGCCAGTTCCGCCGGTTGGGGTTGAGACCCGGCTGGTTAGTGATGGTGATCGTGCGGTCATCCACCCGCATCTTGTCTCGGCCGCCCTCGACCGAGCGGTTAGCGAACGTCACCTTGGGCTGCTCGACCAGGCCAGCGCGCAGCAGCACGCGGTAGCGCGCCATGCCGATGATGTCGCGATCCAGGCGGCCCAGGTCGGACAGGAAAATTTCGACCGCCTGGCGCTCACCCTTGCCCCAGCCCTCCGCAACCCACTTGTTCCAGTACTCGACCTCCTCCTTGGAGCGCGGACGCAGATCGTCGGGCGGCGGCGTCGGGCTGGTCCAGGTGCGAACGAGGTAGCTGCGCCAGTTGGGCGGCGCCGAGGACAGCTGGGCCTGGCGGGTGATTTCATAGACACGGCCGGTCTCGCGCGCGACCTGACCGCCATCGCCGAGGGCGAATGCCATCTGCGCCTCGGTCACGATCGGCGGGCGCATCAGCGTCTGGCCGGTGCCAACCGCCACCACCAACGTGTGGAAGTCGTAGGCGGCATCCAGGCGGGTCTCGTAGCGGCGCAGGATCTCGTTGATGGCAAAGCCTCGGGCCGCGAGCCCGCCGCGTGCGCCGAAGGAGAGCGCCGCCTCGTGCAGCGCCTCGCCTCGGGGGCCAGTCAGTCCCTGGCTTGGGTTGAACCCGGGTCGCGACGCCTGCAGCGTTTCCAGCGACGGCGGGCGCTGCCCGCCGATCACCACGGGCTCAATGCTGGAACCCGTGACCGGGTTGTTCAGCGGAGACCCCAGGATATGCGCGGCGGTGTCCACCTGGCTCAGCGACGGCACGGCGGGAACTGGCATGTCCAGCAAGGTGACGTCGGCAGTGCTCGCGGCATGAGCCGGGGAGAGGGTAAGGAAGCCGAACGCCGAAAGCGCGCTGCAGGCGACCAGGGCGGCACGAAACAAGGGCTTAGACATGGTGCTGCACCTGAACCTGATGGTGGTCAGGATCGACAATCACGGTCGCCTGCGTGCCAGCCGAGTTGCCGATCGCCTTGAACAGGTCCAGTGCGGAGGCGTCAGTCATGTTGACCGACACGATTACCGGCAGGGCATTCTGGGGCGCCGTGACCACCAGGCGGTAGCCAATGCGATCGGCGAGAGCCTTGACCCCGGTGTCGATCGGACCGGCCCAGGCAAAGGTCAGCGGACGCTGCAGCTCCGCCGCAACGACCGGCCCGGCGGGAGCCGACATCCGGCCCGCAACGCTCATGCCACCAAGGTCGAGCATGGCGGCGTCCACGCGACCAATGCTGCGCTGGAGTGCCAACTCAGCATTCGGCATGCCGTAGGCGTCCACGTCCGGATCAATCCTCGGGGTGCCCGCACAGGCGGACAACAGGGTCATCAACCCGATGGCAATCGGGGGTAGCAGCTTTCGTCCAAGCATCGCGCGCTCCTCGCTTCTGAGGCGAGGCTACGGAGCGAGCTTGCGAACGC
>CAZTJC010000149.1:0-4119 GCA_964613945.1 uncultured Acetobacteraceae bacterium | reverse complement strand
CCGCTTGATGCTGAACCGGATCGCGCCAGAGTAGGGCTTCTCGCACACCCTCTGAACAGTGCTATACTGCCCGATAATCCATCTCCCACGGCGCGTCCGGATTGGTTGCCAGTTCCCACATCACATCGGCAATGCCCACTGATTCGGGTGAATCGGGCAGTATTTTCTCGCGGACCGTCGCAAGGGTGATGCGGATCCCGCGTTCCGCGAGCGATTTGGCGAGCGCTTCGACCAGGTTGCGCATCGCGGCCTTACCAACCCCCAAGCTCGCAGCGTTCGCGTTGGGCTTCGTTGCGATGCCGCCACCCGTAACGAGGATCGTGCCGCCGCGATCGCTGAAAAGGCCGACCGCCGCGCGAATCGTGTGAAGTCCCGCCGCGACGTTGATCGCGAGATCGCTCGTCACCTCCGCATCCGTCATGCTGAACAGATCCTGGATGCGCACCACGGCCGCATTGAAATGCACCACCGTCAAACCCCCGGTAAGCTCATCGCCCTTCGCGAGTGCAGCGCGGAGCGCGACGGGGTCCGTCGCATCAGCAGGCACCGTGTGAACAGCAATGCCCTTTGCCGAGAGGGCGGCCGCTTCTTCGGCCAGTCGATCCGGGTTGCGTGCGGTCAGCACGACGGTCCAGCCTGCCTTGCCGAACTTCTGTGCGACGCCGCGACCGATAGCCGGACCGGCCCCGACGATCATGATAGATTTCGACATACCTTTTCTCTCCGCTTATCAATTGCGAAACGGGCTTGCAGAAGTGACGGACACGGAACTCGTCAGCAGCGCCGATTTTGGGATTCGCGGGGGTTCGTCTCAGGCGTCCGACGCAGGGACGAGGCGCATGGCCGGAAAGCCGAGCTTGCTGGCAAAGACCTCCTGGACCGCCACTGTCGCGGGGAGCGGACGCCACGCCACCTCGATGCTGTCGATCAAGCCGTCTTCATTCAGGCGCAGGTGCTCATTACCTTTCACCGTCAGGCCGTTGCAGGTGAAGCTGAAGAACACGGCGACGTCCCGATCCGAGGCGAAGCGGAGGTTCACCTCCAGGCTGTCGATCGTCTCCAAGAAGCCGGAGAGGACCTGCACCACCGCGTCTTTGCCGATGGTAGGCTCAGGGAAAATGGGACCGAGCAGAACGATGTCGTCGGCCAGATGCGGCACGATCCGCAGACTGTCTCTTTTGCTGAGTGCCGCGAAGTAGTCGTCGACATGGGCGGTGTTCATTGGAAACACTCCTGGGCCATTTGGTTGGCGTGGATTGGCGGTAGGCGGCGAGGCTGCGCAGCGGGTCGGCAGCCCTCCAGCATGATCACCGGGCAGCCCGCTCAATCAGCGCGGCGATTTCGGTCGGGTGGGAGACAGGCGAAGCGTGGCTGGATTGCAGCGTCACCGTTTGCGCGTTCATCCGCTTCGCGAACATCGCCTCGGCCGAGGGCGGGATCATCTGATCCTTGGCAGAAATGGCGTAGAAGGTCGGTTTGTCGTGTCAGGCCGCGACCGCCGCCTCCGTCCCGAACACGGCACCGTTGAGCGGCAGTTGGTGCGCGACCAGCGCCTTGCCCTCGCTGGCCGGCAGATCGCCGGCGAATACGGTCGGCAGCGCGGCGGGATCGATCGACAGGAACCCGCGGGCGTCCGGCCGCAGGGTTTTCTGCCCGGGGCTCGGCGGTGCGCCTTCCGACAACTTCTTGAGGCTCTCGCCGCGGTCGGGTGCATAAGCGGCGACATAGACCAGTGCGGACACTTTGGGGTCGTTCCCCGCCTCGCCGATCACCACGCCGCCCCAGCTATGCCCAACCAGAACGGTGGGGCCGTTCTGTGCGGCCAGAGCCTTGCGGGTGACAGCCACGTCGTCCTCCAGCGAGGTCAGCGGGTTCACGACGAGCGTCACGTGAAAGCCCTTGTCGCGCAGGAGCTGCGCCACCTTGTCCCAGCTCGTCTGGTCGGTGAAGGCGCCATGCACCAGCACGACGTTGCGGGCGGGAGTGGCGTGAGCGGCGCCCGTAGCGGCAAGGCACAGCGTTGCCGCACCAATCATGGCGGTGATCTTGCTCACTGGATTTGTCCTCTTCTGGTGAGTTTCTGGGGCGAGCCGGAACGTGGTCGGCCACGGCTCTGCGACATCGTGCTCGTGGACGATCACGGTCGTGTTCCCGATGACGGCGTTAGCGGCCGGCGATCAGGCCGCCATCGACGTGCAGGATTTCGCCGGTCGAGAAGGCGGCGTCCTCTAGGTAGAGCACGGCCCGGACGATGTCCTCGATCTCGCCGAGCTTGTTCATGGGATGGAAGGCGCCAAGCTGCTCAACGGTGTTCGGATCATGCATGGGCGTGCGGATCACGCCGGGAGCAACGGCATTAACCCGAATGCCGCGCGTGGCGTATTCGATGGCCAAGCTCTTGCTCGCCGAGTTCATGCCGCCTTTGGTCAGCATGGCAATGAAGGCCGGAGACCGTGAGCTGGCGAACTCGGCCGTCGATGCGGTGATCTGGACGATATGGCCGCTGCCCTGCTTCAGCATGACCGGCACGACTGCTTGAGTGGTGAAGAAGAAACCGTCCAGATTGGTCTTCAGCTTCAGGCGGTAATCGTCTTCCGTGTAGTCGGTGAACGCCTTGCCGATGAAGATGCCGGCATTGTTCACCAGCGTGTCGATGCGGCCGAACTTCTCCAGTGCTGCTGCGACCAAGCGTTTGCCCGTTGCGGGATCGCCGATGTCACCGGCGAGGGTCACTAGGTTCGGATCCGTCGACGGTTGGATGGAGCGCGAGGTGGCGATGACACCGTAACCGCGAGCGCGGTACCCGCTCACGATACCTTCTCCCAGGCCCTGCGAGGCACCGGTGACGATGGCGACTTTCTTGACGTCCGACATTGCTTGGCTTTCCCTCATGCTGGCCCGATGACCGGCATGTATGGCGGTGTCGAGAACGCGAAAATTCGCTATCTCCGATCAATGGCTGATCAGAAACGCACAGGCCTCGACTGGCAGGATGTCCGGATTTTCGTGGCGCTCGCACGGCACGGCAGCTTGTCGGCCGCCGCGCGGATGCTCTCGGTCAATCATGCGACCATCGCGCGGCGGCTCCAGTCTCTGGAGGAGAGCCTGGGTGAGAAGCTCGTCGAGCGCCGCCCCGAAGGCTATGTGCTGACGCCGGCTGGCGCCCATGCTCTCAAGGCCGCGACCGACATGGAGCAGGCGGCCCAGATCCTCGGCCGCGGCATGAAGGACGGCGCCCCCCGTGGTCTCGTTCGGATCAACTCGTCGCCAGGACTGTCTGCCGGCTTCCTCGTCTCACGCCTGCCGGCACTCGCAGCCCGCTATCCCAGACTGGACATCGACCTTGCCCCCGCGCTGCGATCCATCAGCCTGGAACGGCATGAAGCGGACATCGCGATTCGCTTCGACCGGCCCAAGGACGGTGACGTCATCGCCCGCAAGCTGACCACCGTTGGTTCCGCCTTCTATGGAACCGAGGAGGCCTGCTGCTCGGTCGAAGCTGGCGCTGATCCGGTCTTCATCAGCTTCAATGAGGCGGATTCATACCTGTCCGCGGCCACATGGCTGACGAAACATTTCCCTCGCGCGCGCGTCGCGTTCCGCGCCAAGGACCAGTTCCTCCAGTCGATCGCCGCACGAGCAGGGGCAGGCTTGGCGCTGATCCCGCATTTCATCGGGCGTGCCGACCCGCTTCTACGGGTCTGCGATCTCGGTGCGGTGCCACCAATTCTGGAGGTGTTCTTGCTCACGCGCAGCCGCGATCGGAAAAACCCTTCCATTCGGATCGTCGCGGATGAAATCGGTAAGATGTTCGAGCAGGAATGCGGCCTGTTCGAATAGGCTTAGAGCCTCCTGCTCAGCCAGGACTTGATTAGGCTCTCACAATCGGCCGGGCCGTTACAGCTTGCCGAAGCGTCCCATTATCAAATCCGGGGTTTGCCTCTCGAAATAATTGTTTAACTCTGATGAAATGAATATCCGACCATCATCATTTGCCGGCAAGGCAGAGCGCCTATCGCCAGAGTGAAAACACACATGTTGTATCGGCACGATTGTGGTGCATGGATCAGCGGGTTGGACGGACGATGCCCTTCCTTATCTCGGCTTCACGCGATCCGG
>CAZTJC010000148.1:0-4225 GCA_964613945.1 uncultured Acetobacteraceae bacterium | reverse complement strand
CGTTGACGGCGCTGCCGATCATCGAGACGCAGGCGGGCGACGTGTCGGCCTACATTCCGACCAACGTGATTTCGATCACGGACGGGCAGATCTTCCTGGAGACGGAGCTGTTCTTCCGCGGCATCCGCCCGGCGGTGAACGTCGGTCTGTCGGTGAGCCGCGTGGGCTCGGCGGCGCAGATCAAGGCGATGAAGAAGGTGTCGGGCTCGATCAAGCTCGAGTTGGCGCAGTATCGCGAGATGGCGGCATTCGCGCAGTTCGCGAGCGACTTGGATGCGTCGACGCAGAACCTGCTGGCACGCGGGGCGCGGCTGACGGAGCTGCTGAAGCAGGCTCAGTACAGCCCGATGCCGGTCGAGGAGCAGGTGATCTCCATCTATGCCGGCACCAAGGGCTACCTGGACAAGCTGCCGGTCGGCAAGGTGACCGAGTTCGAGAAGCGGATGCTGGCCGAGCTGCGGACGCGGCACCCCGAGGTGCTGTCGGGCATTCGGGACAGCCGCGAGATGAAGCCGGACGTGGAGAAGGCGCTGGTCGGCTTCCTGGACGGTTTCGCCAAGAACTTCAGCTGAGTTAGGCACGACCGATGGCCAGCCTCAAGGCGCTTCGCGGGCGCATCAACAGCGTGAAATCGACGCGTAAGATCACGTCGGCGATGAAGATGGTGGCCGCGAGCAAGCTCAAGCGGGCGCAGACGCAGGCGGAGGCCGCCCGGCCGTATGCCGAGCGGATGCAGCGCATGTTGGCGGCCCTGGCGCAGAGCGCGCAGGGGTCGCCGTCCGCGCCGAAGATGCTGGTCGGCACGGGGCAGGACAAGGTTCAGCTGCTTATCGTGGTGACCGCGGATCGCGGGTTGGCGGGGGCATTCAACACCAACGTCGGCCGCGCCGCGCGGAATGCGATCCAGCGGCTCGAGGACGAAGGCAAGACCGTCAAGGTGATCACGGTGGGCCGCAAGGGCCGGGATTACCTGAAGCGCGAGTATGCCAGCCGGTTGGTTGGCGAATACAGCTTCGCGGGCAAGAAGCGGATCGAGTTCGCGGACGTTGACGAGGTCGCCGAGAAGATCCGGCAGATGCTCGAGGCCGGCGAGTTCGATGTCTGCACGATCGTCTATAACCGGTTCGTGTCGGTGATCAGCCAGATCCCGACGGAGAGCCGGCTCATTCCGCTGTCCATCGAGGCGGGCGAAACGGCCGAGAAGAGCCAGGTCGAGTACGAGTTTGAGCCGGACGAGGAGACCATCCTGGCGGCGCTGCTGCCGCGGAACATGGCGATCCAGCTGTTCCGGGCGTTGATCGAGAGCGGCGCCGGCGAGCAGGGTGCTCGGATGGCGGCGATGGACAACGCGACCCGCAACGCGGGCGACATGATCAATAAGCTGACGCTGAACTACAACCGGACGCGTCAGGCGAACATTACCCGCGAGCTGATCGAGATCATCTCCGGCGCCGAGGCCGTTTAAGGTCGGTTGCTGCCGGGGCGGTGCGGGTTTTCCCTGCCGCCCCCGCGTCGCTGCGTTTCGCACCGACCACCAAATGGAAATTCAGATCAGGGAACGGCGAAAGGCGGCTTGTTGCCGGCTTACTTTCGTCAGTCGCAGGTCGAGGCGGGTTTCGCCTTTCTTGATCGGGTGCAGCAGCGAGAAGCTGTTGCGGTGCCATTCGTGTTCCAGCGCGGCGGTATCCATTTCCGCGATGCGTTTGATGTGCCAGCTTTGGCCGGGCTCGGGCGTGGTGACGTAGGAGCGTCGGCCGGCTTCGGCGCGGCGGTGCAGGCGGTCAAAGGCGCGCAGCGGGGCGTGCAGGATTTCGGCTTCGGGCAAGGGGACGAGCGGGCCGGCGGTGCCGGCAGCGTCATGATTGCCGAAGGCGACCGTCAGCGCGGGGGTGGCCCGCACCAGGATCTTGGTGGGATAGGTGATCCGGACGAAGGGTAGCGTGCCGGTGCTTACCGCCGCCTCGTCGGTCGGCATCGTGCCGGTCGGGATGGCGGCGACGGCCATGAGGCCGAGGGCGCCGGGCCAGTCGCGGCGGATCGGGCGGGCCTGGAGGAAATTGCAGAGGTCGAGGCGGTAGCCGCCGATGTCGTCGCGGTCGCAAAGGGCGGCGAGCGAGTGACCGGGGCGGAGCCAGAGGAATTCGTCGGCGTCGGTCGGGAGCAACCAGGCGAAGCCGTCGGCCGCAGCGCGGTGTGCCAGGGCGGTGATGATCTCTCCCTGGCGAAACTCGCCGGAGTCGGAGGCGACCACCACGCGGTCGGTGCGGCTGGCGAGGCGGCGGAGGATGTCCGGCGTGCTGTCGGTTGAGCCGTTATCGGTGACGTAGACCCGGTCCACGCGGATGGTGTTGAGCAGGTGGCCGATGCAGGTTGCGACCACGTGTTCCTCGTTGCGGACCATGAGCAAGGCGGCGATGGAGGGGGGCGTCACGCGTGTCGGGTCCGTTCTGGAAACGGGTCGATTCAGGGATGTGGCGACCGGTCTGCAAGAATTGTGCATTGTGTTACCCATGTGATTACGCAGATTCGGTCGTATGTGAATTAAGATTTAAGATGGCGCCCTAGGACCGGAGTTTCGGGCTGCCGACTGCGCAGAATGCGAGGATGAATGGATCAGTTTCCGTCGATGCCCGTCACGAACGACTATCGGACACAGGGGCGCGACTTACGCCGGGTCGGGGCGCATCCCGATCATTGGTATCCGGTGGCGTGGTCGCCGGAGTTGAAGGACAAGCCGCTGGCCGTGCGTTGGGCGGGGGAGCCGATCGTGCTGGTGCGGCCGAAGACCGGGCCGGTGTATGCGCTGGAGGACCGGTGCGCGCATCGGCAGGTGCCGTTGAGCCTGGGCGTGGTGGCGGAGGCGGGGATCCGCTGTGGGTATCATGGCTGGACATACAATTCGGCCGGGGCGTGCGTCGACGTGCCGTATCTGGGCAAGGGCAAGCTGCCGAACGGGGTGCGGACGTATCCGTGCCGCGAGGTGGAGGGGTTGATCTTCGTGTTCCCGGGTGACCCGGCGCTGGCGGACACGGTGCCGTTCCCGGCGTTGGGCCGGGTCGCGGACCCCGCCTTCAAGACGCGGCGGTTCGGGCGCGAAGTGGGCTGCCATTACAGCTTCATGCACGAGAACCTGATGGACATGAACCACCAGTTCCTGCACCGCAAGCAGATGGGGCAGATCACGCCGCGCTTCGTGGGGCAGAAGCGGGGCGAGGACTGGATCCAGGCGCAATACACGTTTGCGCGCACCGGCGGGCGGCAATCGTTCGGCGAGGCGGCGATCTTCGGCGGGCGCAAGGGGCCGGGCAGCGCGGAGGGCGCGGGCCAGGACGTGATGACGATCCGGACCGAGTACCCGTATCAGACGCTGCGGATTAACGTGAAGGACCCGGTGACGCCGGCGATGGAATTGTGGATCTGCTACGTGCCGCTGGACGGGGCGCAGCGGACGCATCGGACGTTCGGACTGCTATCGGTCAAGAAGCCGAAGGTGCCGGGCGCGTTGCAGGCGGTGTGGCCGCTGCTGGTGATGTTCACGGAGCGGATCTTCACGGAAGACCGCGAGATCGTGGAGATGGAGCAGGCGGCGCACGACGCGCAGGGGATGGACCTCAACCAGGAGGTATTTCCGTTGATCCGCAACTTGCGCGAACTGCTCATCGAGCGGGGTACGGCGGAGGACATCGACGTGGCGCCGGGTCCGGCGCCGGTGTTGCGGGCGTGCGGCGTGGGGCCGTGCAGCATGAGCGCGCGGTTGCCAGAAGCGGCCGAATAAGGCGCTCTAATAGGGTCGCTTCTGGCGCGAAGCGGTTGGCGCGGGCGGGCAAGGATGCTAAGGGCGGCAGGATTGGCGGACGCATCAATTTGCCGCCGCCCGGCGGCTGACTACGAAGGAATATAGGACACATGGCAAAGAACAACGTCGGGCGCGTGACGCAGGTATTGGGCGCCGTCGTGGACGTGCAGTTCGAGGGCGAGCTGCCGTTCATTCAGAACGCGCTGGTCGCCAAGAACAGCGGCAATGACCTGGTGCTCGAAGTATCGCAGGAGCTGGGCGAGCGCACCGTGCGCTGCATCGCCATGGACAGCACCGACGGCATGGTCCGCGGCTCGGAAGTGATCGACACCGGCGCGCCGATCTCCGTGCCGGTCGGGCCGGAGACGCTGGGCCGCATCCTGAACGTCATCGGCGAGCCGATCGACGAGCGCGGCCCGGTGAACGCCA
>CAZTJC010000147.1:0-4321 GCA_964613945.1 uncultured Acetobacteraceae bacterium | reverse complement strand
ATACGCTTGCCTCGGCCGATGACCCGGTCGTGCTCGAGCGCATGTCGTTCCCGGTCCCAGTCATCGACATCTCCGTCGAGCCGAAGACCAAGGACGGCGTCGAAAAGATGACGCTCGGCCTACAGAAGCTGGCCGGCGAGGACCCGAGCCTGCGCTTGAAGACGGACCAGGAGAGTGGCCAGACCATTCTCTCGGGCATGGGCGAGCTGCATCTCGAGATCATCATCGACCGTCTGCGCCGCGAATATGGCGTCGATGCCAATATTGGCGCGCCGCAGGTGGCATATCGCGAGACGATCAGCAAGGCGCACACCGAGACCTACACCCACAAGAAGCAGAGCGGCGGTTCCGGCCAGTATGCAGAAGTGAAGGTGCTGTTCGAGCCACTGGAGCGGAACTCGGGTATCGTGTTCTCCAACAGCGTGGTCGGCGGTTCCGTGCCGAAGGAGTATATCCCGGCCGTCGAAAAAGGCATTCGCAACCAGGCCGAAACCGGCGTGTTGGCGGGCTTCCCGACGGTGGACTTCAAGTACTCTCTGGTCGACGGCAAGTATCATGACGTTGACTCGTCGGCGCTGGCGTTCGAGATCGCGGCCAAGGCTTGCTTCCGCGATGGCATGAAGAAGGCGTCACCGATCATCCTCGAGCCGATTATGGACGTCGAAGTCACCACGCCGCAGGATCACGTGGGTGACGTGGTCGGCGACTTGAACCGTCGTCGTGGCACGATTCAGAGCCAGGATAGCGCGGGCAGCACCGTGATGGTCCGTGGCCACGTGCCGCTGAAGGAGATGTTCGGCTACATCAGCCAGCTCCGCGGTATGACCAAGGGTCGCGCGAGCTTCACGATGCAGTTCCACCACTACGATCCCGTGCCGCGCAACGTTGCGGATGAGATCGTGAAGAAGTCGGCCTAAGTTTCGGTCGATTAAGTAAGACAAACCCCCGGGCGCAGGTCCGGGGGTTTTTCGTTTTAGGAGCCTATCGGAAATCCCGCGTCTACACTTTGATGCCGGTCGAGAGGCGTTCGGGGCAGTAGATATCGCGCGGCTTATGGATCGGCTTGCGCACGTCCGGGCTGGCGCCATGCCGAGCACCGTCGCCGCGGCCAGTGGGCAGGGTTACCGGGAGGTCGCGCTCGCCGACTTGGCGGAGCAGGTCGGATAGATCGACCAGTTTCTCCACGATGACATGGATGATGCCGCCTTCCTTTTGTACTTTGCCGTGGGCGGCCATGGTGCTGCTGGCGAGGATGAGGCGGCGTTGGCGCTCGAAGATGCTGGGCCAGACGATCAGGTTGGCGATGCCGGTCTCATCCTCAAGGGTGATGAACATAACGCCTTTGGCCGAGCCCGGCTTTTGGCGCATCAGCACTAGACCGGGGACGACGATGCGGCTGCTGTCGCGGAGGCGGGCGAGGTCGCTGCACTGGATCATGCCCTGGCGGGCGAAATCGTCGCGCAGGAAGGCGAGGGGGTGTTGGCGCAGCGAGAGGCCGACGCTGCCGTAGTCTTCGACCACGGTACGGCCGGGTCGCATGGGGGCGAGGGCGATGGGGGCTTCGACGACGTTGTCGGAGGCGGCGAAGAGGGGAAGGGCGGTGTCGCGTAAAGCGCGGATGGCCCAGATGGCGTCGCGTCGCTCGGCATTCATGGAGCGGAAGGCGTCGGCTTCGGCGAGGCGTTCCAGGGCGGTGACGGGGGTGCCGGCGCGGCGGTTGAGATCCTCGATCGTGGCGTAGAGATGCTCGGCACGGTGAAGGACGATGGCTAGACCGTCGGTTTCCGAGAGGCCTTTGGCCATGCGTAGGCCGAGGCGGACGGCCGACGAGCTTTCACCAGCGGAAGAGAGTTCCAGCGAGCAGTCCCAGCGTGAAAGGTTCACGTCGATCGGTAGGACTTCGACGCCATGGTCGCGGGCGCAGCGGACGATCTGGGCGGGAGCGTAGAAGCCCATCGGCTGCGAGTTCAGCAGGGCGCAGCAGAAGATGTCGGGGTGGTGGCATTTCACCCAGGACGACGCATAGGCGATGATGGCGAAGCTGGCGGCGTGGCTTTCCGGGAAGCCGTAGCTGCCGAAGCCTTGGATCTGCTTGAAGGTCCTTTCGGCGAATTCGCGCGTGTAGTCGTTCGCCACCATGCCGTTGATCAGCTTATTTTGGAATTTCTGCACGCCGCCGGTGATCTTGAAGGTTGCCATGGAGCGGCGCAGTTCGTCGGCCTCGCCCGGGGTGAAGCTGGCGCATTGGATGGCGACCTGCATCGCTTGTTCCTGGAACAACGGCACACCAAGCGTCTTGCCGAGCACGCGCTCCAGCGCCGGATGCGGATACTCCGGCTGCTCAAGGCCCTCGCGCCGGCGCAGATAGGGATGCACCATGTCGCCCTGGATCGGGCCAGGACGGACGATGGCGACTTGGATGGTGAGGTCGTAGAGTTTCTTCGGCTTCAAGCGCGGCAGCATGGACATCTGAGCCCGGCTCTCGATCTGGAAGGTGCCGAGGGTGTCGGCCTTCTGGATCATGGCGTATGTCTTTTTGTCGTCCTGCGGGATGGTGGAGAGGTCGAACTTCCTGCCGTGTCGTTCTTCGATTAAGTCAAAGGCGCGGCGCAGGCAGCCCAGCATGCCGAGGCCGAGCACGTCGACCTTCATGAATTTCAGCGCGTCGATGTCGTCCTTGTCCCATTCGATGATCTGGCGATCGGCCATGGTGGCAGGCTCGATCGGGACGAGGTCGGCCAGGGCATCGCGGGTGAGAACGAAGCCGCCGGGATGTTGGCCGAGGTGGCGGGGGAAGCCAATGAGCTGACGGGCGAGGTCGAGGGATAGGCGAAGGCGGCGGTCGCCGAGGTTGAGGTTGAGGGCTTCGGCGTGCTTCTCCTCGACGCCTTCTTCGGACCAGCCCCAGACCTGAGTCGACAACGCTGCCGTCACGTCGTCGGTCAGGCCAAGCACTTTGCCGACTTCGCGCATGGCGCCGCGGGCACGGTAGCGGATCACGGTGGCGCACAGGGCGGCGCGGGTGCGGCCGTAATGCTCGTAGATCCACTGGATGACGCGTTCGCGCTGCTCGTGCTCGAAATCGACGTCGATATCGGGGGGCTCGGCGCGTTCGGCAGAGACGAAGCGCTCGAAGAGCAGGCCGGCCTCCGTCGGGTCGATGCTGGTGATGCCGAGGACCCAGCAGACGGCGGAGTTGGCGGCGGAGCCGCGGCCTTGGCAGAGGATGCCCTGGCCGCGGGCGTAGCGGACGATGCTGTTCACGGTCAGGAAATAGGGGGCGTAGCTGAGGCCCTCAATCAAGCGGAGTTCGTGCTGGAGTTGGGTGATGACGCGTTCCGGGATGGCGCCGCCGTAGCGCTTGGACGCGCCTTCCCAGGTGAGGCGTTCGAGGGTGTGTTGGGGGGAGAGGCCGGGTTGCTCCTGCTCGTCGGGGTATTGGTATTTCAGGTCGGACAAGTCGAAGTGGCAGCGGGCGACGAGTTCTTCGGTGCGGTAAATGGCGTCGGGGTAGCGGCTGAAGAGGCGGGCTATCTCTTCGGGCGGCTTGAGGTGACGGTCGGCGAAGCGCTCGCGCTTGAAGCCGACGGTGTCGATGGTGCAGCCCTCGCGGATGCAGGTCACTACGTCCTGCAGGACCCGGCGGTCGGGATGATGGAACAGCACGTCGCCGGTGGCGATTAGAGGAATGCGGTAGGTGATGGCGAGCTGGGCGAGGCGATGGATGCGGGTGGCATCGCCGGGTCGGCGACGGACCGTGGCGGCGAGGTAGGCGCGACCGGGAGCGTCGGTGGCGAGGCGGTCGAGTTGGGCGTGGAGGCGGTCGTCGAGTTGGTCGGGAATTAGGATGTAGAGGAGGCCGTCGCCGCCCGCGTCCAGGTCGCTCCAGTCGAGGTCGCAGCCGCCTTTGCCGGTGCGGCGTTTGCCCTCGGTGAGTAGGCGGCAGAGGCGGGACCAGGCAGGGCGGTCGGTGGGGTAGGCCAGGAGGACCGTGCCGTCGCGGAGGCTGAGGCGGCAGCCGGCGACGAGGCGGATCTGCGTGGTCCTCGCGGCTTCCCAGGCGCGGACGATGCCGGCGACGGAATTGTGGTCGACGACGCCGAGGGCGGAGAGGCCGTAGGCGGCGGCTTGGGCGAACAGCTCCTCCGGATGACTGGCACCGCGAAGAAAGCTGTAATTGGTGGTGACCTGGAGTTCAGCGTAGGCCATCGGCTTCAGAAGATGCCCTGAAGGAACCAGCTGAGGCCGCCGGTGCGGTGGTCGACACCGTCGCCCTGGCGGAACAGGAGAAAGCGGCTGCCGTCCTGATCCTCCACGCGAT
>CAZTJC010000146.1:0-4423 GCA_964613945.1 uncultured Acetobacteraceae bacterium | reverse complement strand
CCGGAATTACCTCGCCAACTCAGGATATGAGTTCGATTAAGTTGGAAAAGCTCTAATGTGCGGCCAAAGGCGCCGTGACCAACTTCACCCGCGCCCTGGCGATGGACGAAGCGGAACACGGTGTTCGCGTCAACGCGATCAACCCGTCATTGACCTACACGCCGTTCACCCAGGGGATGAAGGAACAGCCCGAACTGGTCGCCAAGTTCGAGGAGCGCATCCCGCTGAGCCGCGGCGCACAGCCGGACGACATCGCCGGCGCGGTTGCATTCCTGGCCAGCGACGATGCCCGCTACATCACCGGCGTCAACCTGCCGGTCGATGGTGGCCTGTCGGCTTCGAACGGTCAGCCGCGCCTGAGCTGACGCGTCACATTCCATCTGCGGAGCGACCATGGCCTATCTGAGATACAGCGCAGACATCGAGCATCCCGCCGATGACGAACAAAAGTCGATCGACGGCATCATCAAGGGGATGATCGCGCAAAGCCAGACCGTGGAAAAGCGTGAGCACAATGCCGTCCGCGCCAGCCACGCTAAAAGCTCAGCCTGCGTGATCGGCGAACTCGTTATTGCGGAAGGATTGCCGCCGGAGCTCGCTCAAGGGCTGTTCGCCACGCCTGGTCGCTACAAGGTCGTGGTGAGATTTGCCCAGGGACCCGGCGAGACCTTGGGTGATCGGGTCTCCACGCATCGCGGCATATCGGTCAAGGTATTCGGCGTCGAGGGCGAGAAGTTGCCGGGTCATGTCGACGACACGCAGGATTTTGTTTTCGCTACCGGAGCCACGTTTCCGTCCGGCACTGCCGCCGGCTTCCTGCGGGACGGAACGGTGATCGGCGGCGCCACCGGGCTGCCGGAAGGCGTGAAGAGCGCGGTTGCGGCAACGGCGCGCGGGTTCAACAAGGTTCTGCATGCCTTCGGCACCGAGAGCGCCAAGGCGGATTTCTTCGGGCATCCGTTTAGTCACCCGCTGCATGAAAGCTATTTCAGTCAGGTACCAATGCGCTACGGCGATCACGTCGCCAAGCTCGGCCTGGTGCCGGCCGCTCCGGCGCAGCTCGCGCTCTCGGACTCGCGGCTCGATCCGCATCAGGATGAGGACGGCTTCCGCCATGCCGCCATCGCGTATTTCGATGCGCACGAGGTGGTATACGACCTGAAGGTACAGCTATGGGCCGACGCCGACGCGCAGCGGATCGAAGACTCCTCGGTCGACTGGCCGGTAACGCTGCATCCGTATCGAACGGTGGCGACGTTGCGCCTACCGCAACAAGCGTCCTACAGCCCGGCGCGCGTGAAGTTCTTCGACGACGTGATGAGCTTCCGTCCCGCGCACAGCCTGGCCAGTCATCGACCGCTCGGCTCGGTGATGCGCACGCGGCTACAAGTCTACGCGGCGTTGAGCGCGTTTCGGCATCGGGAAAACGGCATCGTCGCGGTCGAACCTGCGAGTGTCGATCAGATCCCGGCGTAAGGTGGTGCCGCCGCTCCCTGGCGGAGCGGCGGCGGCGGCGGCTTAGTCGAACATGTCGGGCTGCGTGGCCGCGATGTGGCCATACAGCGTCTGAAAGTGCAGCCAGCCGATATAGTCGCTGCCGACGTGCTCGGCACTGTATTCCGCGGTCTTCTGCGACACTGTCTGCGGCTTGATGCCGGTCGACTCGACCAAAATCTGCTGCTGGCAGGCGCGCTCAAGGGCAATGAACCAGAAGGCGGCATCGTCGATCGAATGGCGGCTGCAGGTCAGCAAGCCGTGGTTCTGGTGCAGGATGCCCCGGCTCTTGCCGATCTCGCGGGCCACCGAGTAGCCGCTCTCCTTTTCCACCGCTACCGCACCGGCCGATGCGCCGATGACGGCGCAGTTGTTGTAGAAACACGCGGCATCCTGGCTGATCATGTCCAGCGGCCGGCCGGTCGTGCACCAGGCGGTGCCGTACGTCGTGTGCGCGTGGCACATGGCGATGACGTCCGGATGCTCCTCATGCACGGCACCATGCAGCACGAAGCCGGCGCGGTTGATGGCGTAGTCGCCCTCGATCACCTTGCCCTTGTGGTCCGCCAGGATGAGGTTGCTGACCTTGACTTGCGAGAAGTGCACGCACATCGGGTTCGTCCAATACAGCTCCGGACGGCCCGGATCGCGCACGGTCAGGTGGCCGGCAAAGCCGTAGTCGAAACCATGCTGTGCAAAGGCGCGGCAGGCGGCGACGAGGTGCTCCTTGCGATACTGGCGTTCGGCCTCGACGCTCTCGAACTGCGGGATTTCCGGGAAGATCAGCCCTTCCTGCTCCGGCTGGTAGATCGAGATCCGCTCCTTGGTGCTGATCGGCTTGATGTCGTTCGTTACTGTATCGAGCATGATGTTCTCCCGGTTGAAGATTAGCGGTTCACGAGGCGCGCGGGCATCGTGAGGCACAGCAGGCTACCGACCAGCAAGCAGCCGGCGAGCGTGTAAACGCCCAGGCTGGTCGAATGGGTGGCGTCAATGATCCACCCAATGGCGTAAGGGCTGACGAAGCCGGCGAGGTTGCCGACCGAGTTGATGACCGCGATGCCGCTGGCCGCGGCCGCACCGGCCAGCACGGCGGTCGGCAGGCACCAGAACTGCGCCAGCGTCACCAGCACGCCGGTGGTCGCGATGGCCAGCGCGATCTCGGCGACGACGACGTCATGGGCGAACCAGATGCTGACCAGCCATCCCGTGGCCCCGATCGCGCCCGGCACCACGATGTGCCAGCGCCGTTCCCGTGCGGCGTCCGACAGGCGGCCGCAGACCACCATCCCGATCGCCGCGGCGGCATAGGGCAGCACGGTGAGGAAACCGATCGTCAGCGGGCTGGTGACGCCGGCGCCCTTGATCAGCGTCGGCAGCCAGAAGCCGACGCCGTAAAGCCCCATGATGAAGAAGAAGTAGATCGCGCACAGCTGCCAGACGCGCGGGCTGGTGAAGCCGTCCCGCAGCGCATGGGACGTGGCCGAGGCATCGTCACGGTCGACGTTCTGCTGCAGCACCGACTTCTCGCCCTCGGTGAGCCAGGTCGCCTTGGTGATGCCGTTATCCAACTTGAGCAGCACCACGGCACCGAGCACCAGCGACGGGATTGCCTCGATGAGGAACATCCACTGCCACCCGGCATATCCCTGCACGCCGCTCATCGCCCCGAGGATCCAGCCCGATAGCGGCCCGCCGATGACCCCGGCGATCGGGATCCCGGTCATGAACAACGCGATGATGCTGCCGCGCCGGCTCGCGGGATACCAGTAGGTGAGGTACAGGATCACGCCCGGGAACAGCCCGGCCTCCGCGACGCCGAGCAGGAAGCGCAGCACGTAGAACACCGTCGGCGAGTGCACGAACACCATGGACGCCGAGATGATCGCCCAGGTCACCATCACGCGCGCGATCCATACCCGCGCACCGACCCGGTGTAGGATGATGTTGCTCGGCACCTCGAACAGGAAATAGCCGATGAAGAAGATGCCGGCACCCAGTCCGTAGACCGTCTCGCTGAAGCCGAGATCGCCCAACATCTGCAGCTTGGCGAAGCCGACGTTGACCCGGTCGAGATAGGCGGCGACGTAGCACGCGAACAGCAGCGGGATGATGCGCCAGGTCACCTTGCGGTAGAGCCTGTCCTCCAGCTCGGGCGCTGTCCTGCCCACCCCCATCATGTCATGCGGCAACCGATCTCTCCCTGACCTGCGTCGCTGACCGACGCTTATGCCGCACCTATCGTGCCGGCTGCCTTTCATCGCAAGCTACACCTTTTCACCTCTTGATGAATCAGATTCATGACCCGCGCCATTCCAAGCTTTCATGCGCTGCGTGCGTTCGAGGCCGCCGCCCGCCTCGGCAGCTTCGTGCGTGCCTCGCTCGAGCTGCACATCAGCGCGTCGGCAATCAGCCATCAGGTGCGCAGCCTGGAGAAGCATTTTGGCCGCGCACTGTTCGAACCGGGCTCGCGCACCAAGCGGCTGACCGACGATGGCGCCCGCCTGGCGGCCGGGCTGGCCGATGCGCTGGACGCTATCGAGACCGCCTGCGCCGAGGTCACGCCGCGCGCCACCGCTTCGACGCTGACGGTGCATTGCGCCCCGAGCTTCGCCGCCAAATGGCTGGCGCCGCGTCTGCCGGGCTTCATGGAGCGGTACCCCGCCATCTCGATCCGCCTGTCCTCCGGCGCGGGTAGCTATGACCTGATCCGCAACGAGGCGACCGATGTCGCCATCGTCTATGGCGACATGCCGGCGAGCCCCGGCGTGACGATCGAGCCGCTCGGCGAGGAGGAAATCAGCGCGGTGTGCGCACCCGCGATGGCGGCGACGCTGCCGGTGGCGGCGCGGCGGGGGGCATGGGGGGTGCCGCTCATCGAATCGTCGGTCAGCCCGGTGCGCTGGTCGGACTGGTTCGCCGTCAACGG
>CAZTJC010000145.1:0-4531 GCA_964613945.1 uncultured Acetobacteraceae bacterium | reverse complement strand
CACCTCGGTCAGCATGCTGGTCGCATCCTTGCGAGACATCTCGTGCTTCTCGGCAAAGGCGACGGCCATCTGATTGATTGTGATCGTGCGAGCCTTTTCCGGAGCGGGCGGCGGCGGGGCAGGGGGAGGGAGCGCCGACTTGCCCTTTGCAACCTTCGCAGGGGCGGACGCTGTTGCCTTGGTGGTCTTCGCCGGAGCAGGCGGCGGGGAAGAGGGCGCTGCTTTGCCTTTAGTAGCCTTCGTAGCACCCGACGCCGATGGCTTTGCAGCCTTCACCGGAGCGGCTTGCGGTGCGATAGGCCTGGTGGGCGTCTTCGCCATTCTGGAACTCCTGGAATCCAGTAATCGCATATCACTCCGTGCGTCGTCTCTTGAAGGGGCCGGACATGCGAAACATGGGTTTTCCGAAGGCTCCACGTTGCTTGCTCCTGCGACTGTAGTGCCTGACTCGGAACCCCGAGTTGAGCTACAGGACGCCGCCGAGCGGATGCCCCTCGAACAGGTCGCCGAACTCGAGATATTCGCCGAGTACGTCGAAGCTCTTGTGGCGGCCGAGCCGCTTCAACTTGGCCGGGTGTACGCCGCGATCCATGCCGGTGGTGAGCGCCCCGCGCTTGAGGCTGTGCCCGCCTAGCTCGCGCCGACCAAACTCCGCCGCGACCGCGCGCGCTTGCACGACGAGCGCGACCGACTGCGCTGTCAGCGCGACGGTGCCGATCCGGGGCAGGGCAGGGGGCTCTCCGGCGGCGGTCCGCTTCGCCCGCCAGATCCGCCGAAACACCGGGCCGTCCGTGATGCCGGCGGCCGCTAGCCAGCGCTCCAGCGCACGCACTGGGCACAGCTCGGTGTCGCCATACGGAAGGGGCACGGTCACGGCTTCGATCTGGCTGCCTTTGGTCTGCGCCAGGATCAGTCGCATGCCGCGCTCGGTCGCCTCGAGGTCGGCAACCTCGATCGCAGCAAGCTCCGACCGCCGTAGTGCGCCGGCAAAGCCGACCAGCAGCAGCGCTCGATCCCGCAGGTCGACGAGGTCGTCGCCGATGGGCTCGAGCAACCGGCGGAGCACCTGCACGGTGGCCGCCTTCTTCTTGCGGGGGCGCTCGCCGGCGCGGGCGGCGGTGCGCTGGATGCCGGCCAGGGTTTCGGACACGCAGGCATCGTCCGTTGGCACCGGGGCTCCTGCGGCCCGGTGCAGATAGCGAATGGCGGCGCGGCGCAGCTTGAGGGTTTCCGGCGTGAGGCCACGGAGGCGCTCACTGGCCAGGAAGGCTGCGACATCGGGCCCGGTGGCGGGTAGCGGGTTCAATCCGCGCCGCTCGCACCAAGCGCACCACATGCGAACCGCTGCACGATAAGCGCGCCGGGTGTTCTCGGCTTTCCCGAGCTGAGCATAGGCTGCGGCGGCGTCGCGTTCGGTGGCCAGTGATCCATCGGCCATTGGCAAGACAGTCGCGAGCGAAGCATCGAACCAGCTTCTTACCTGAGCCGCAGTCGCGCCGGCGGCCGGGCGGGGCAGGGAGGTGACGATCGTGAGGCTGTTCTGGATCTCGCTAGGGCTCGGATCGGTCTGCGGTTCGCTCACGAGGCCACTTTGACCCTCCACTTGGATGAGGTCAATCTATTATCGACAACTACGCTTATCGGGAGTAGATGGCGGTAAGCCCTTTTTCCGGGAGGTAATCCTTGCGAGCTGTCGACGGGGCAGAACTGGTTACCACGCGTTACACAGCTTGCCTTATTTTTGCAGGATAGCCAAGCTGTCCCGGTCTTCAGTCCAAATGAACGGGTGAACATGACAGCAGCCGACGGCAGCACGCATGGCCACGGCAGACGTGGTGCGCCGCTCGGCTCTCAGCCGGAAATCGACGATCGCCGCGGCATCGCGGTGCGCCGACCCGGCACCGTCAAAACGCACCTCACCGCCGAGACACTGCGCCTCTACGCCGGCGACTGGGCGTGCTTCCAGGCCTACTGCGCCGAGCATCGCGCCAAGCCGCTTCCCGCCGCACCGGGCGTGGTCGCCGCGTTCTTAGCCTCGGCTGGACCCGGCCGCGCCGCTCTTTCCCGCCGTCGGGCGGCCATCGACCACTATCACCGCCACAGAGGCTTCCCGCCGCCGGGCACCGACGCCAGCGTTCGCGCGGCATTGCGCCATGCCCGGCGCGCCGCTCCTCGGCCGGAACGCGCACCGCCGCCCGCCCCTGCCATGCTCGAGCGACTGGCGGATGCCTGCGGCAGCAATCTCGCGGGCCAACGCGACCGTGCCCTGCTGCTGCTGCTCGCCGCGGGCCTCGGCCGTGATGCGATCGTCTCGCTGCACGCTGAACACCTCCGCATCACGGAGGCCGGTCTCGAGCTGAGGGGAACACACGGAGAAGCCTTTCACCTGCCCCGCTCGGTCTCGGTCGCGTGTTGCCCGGTGCGCGCCATGGAGGGATGGGTGCGTGCTTCGGCCACGCGCTACGGGCCGGTTTTCCGGAAGGTGAACCGCTGGGGCCAGGTGGAGCACGCCGCCCTCGGAGCCGATGCCATCCGCCTCATTCTAGCCCGGTGCACCGCCAGCCGGCCGCCCGGGCAAAAAGCCTGATGGCTTGCCATTCGGCAGAAAGCACCTGCGACGCGGCCGCAGGGGCTGGCATCATCCCCTGGCATGTCGATTTCGACCGGATCGAGGAGGACGCGTTTCTCAGAGTGGCCGTACTAACCGGCCAGCCGCGCACGGTAAGCCTCGAGGGCGCGCGGATCCTGGCGGCCGAGCTGCGCGATGCCGTCGCCCGCCGGCATGCGCTCGCAGTCGACCGGGTCGGACACTGGAAAAAATGTTGCTTTGACCTCGACGCGCTCTTGCCTGTGCCCGGCGAGATTCTGCGGCTCGGTCCCGATCATCCCGACACCCGTGCGTGGTAGTGGGCGGGCTGGGGCAGGCACTTCAGGAACTTGTGGCAGCCTGCGATGGCAGTGACCGTTCTGACTGTCCGATCCTGCGCGACCTTGAGGGCTTGTCGGGCATAGCTGTCCGTCAGCACGCTTTGCTTGTAAGCCTGCCCGTTTCTGCATAAAGTTTAGAGCAGATGTGTTTCTTCGCCATCCTTCGCAGTCTGGTTATCGCGTTGGTCGTTCTCGGCATGTCCGCGAGTGCGATGGCGTATGCGATGCCAAATGCGATGGGCGAGACGGTCATGGCAGCTGGCCCAGGGCAGGACGCTGGCGCGCCGTGTGGCATGATCGCGCCGATGCACGACGCGGTCGGCAAGGCCCGTAACGGCGAGATGCCTTGCAATTCCATCACGCCCGATTGCGTGAAGATGATGGTCTGCCTGCAGACGGCGGCACTACCTGAGCATAGAAGTCCGGAAGTCGGACCGGTCACCTTCGTGATGGTGACTTACCGCGTCAGCATTTCTCTACGCACGGGGATGACGCCCGAACCCGAGCTCTCTCCTCCCTTAGCAGCCTGACCCAACCGGCGCGCAACTAGCGCGCTCGAAGGGGACGTCTGTCTAGCTGAATCCGGTCCCGCTTCCATGCGGCTGGACTCCTGGCAACGCCCCTCACTCGGTCGGTCAAAGCGTCCGTTTTCTCCGTCGTATTTGCGACAGGACGGTTCAGGCAAGTGAGCTAAACATTATGAATAAGATACTCAGCGTTGCTTCGACACTTATGACTGTCGTGTCCGCAAGCGCTGCTTTCGCACGGAGCGGGCAGGCGGTCACCGGCCTCTCCATCAATTCGACACTGCAAACCCGAGACACCGGGTCACAAGCGTATCCTTCGTTCAACGGCGGAAACCTCCAGGCTAGCTCTAACCTCGCAGTGCAAACGGGCGGTTCGCAAGGCTATCAGGATTACGCAGGTCTATCCGCTCTAAGAGGCGGGGATGGTCACCGTTTCGCACTCGGCGACTCTTCGGATCTTCGCTTCGAGCTAATCGGGACGCCCCGGCAGAACGGCGGAATCGGTAAGATGCACCAAGCGGACAGCGAGAGCCTGTTGTTCGTGCGCCTCGTCCGAAGCGAGGATGGTTCGCCTGTGACCGATGCAAAGGTCAATCTGTTGCGGTTCGATATGGACCCCGACGGAATGGTAGAGATGGCGGCCCGCTCGTACGTGAGGTCCGCCGGCGATCCCGGCACCTATCGGGTAGAGATTCGCCCGTCGATGGCCGGCCGATGGGCGGTGACGCTTGCCGCCCAAACGAGCGGTCAAGTGGAACCGGCCCGGCAGGTTCTGACGGTCGCTTTGGCGGATTAGTCGTTACGGTGGCCGCCATCGATAGGCGGTCACCCCTCCTGCAGCTTGCCTGCACTCAGATCAAAGGAACGAGCGATGATCCCCTGTAAAACCCGCCCTCTCAATTTCCTCGTCGCGATTGGTGCAGTAATGGCAACGGGTTTTGCCAGCACTCAAATAGCCAAAGCAGCGGCTCAGGACTACCGCTTCGAGTTGGTCGGCAAACCGACCGTTTCGGCTGGCCGGGACACTGTTCGAGTTCGGCTCATACGTGTCGCCGACGGCAAGCCGGTGCCCAATG
>CAZTJC010000144.1:0-4589 GCA_964613945.1 uncultured Acetobacteraceae bacterium | reverse complement strand
ACTGAACTCGACCGACCCTGCCCATAGCCGCTGGCGCGAACTCTGACGTAACCCCCGATCACGCTCGTAAATCGGTCAGGGACAAATGGCCCAACCTGACCGCATGGAGAAGGACTTCTTGTTGATGCGGCTACTACGCGTTGCCCGTTAATCAACCGCGGCCGAGGATTGTGAGTAGAGCCTCGGCCGACCGGCTGCGATGCCGTTCCCGATGCCGGACGACGTTGAACGGGCGTTCCGGCAACCTGGGACCGACCGCCTGCAGCAGCCCGGCCTCGATGCTGGACGCCGCGGCCGAGGCGGAGATCGCCGTCGCGCCCAGGCCCGCCTCCACCGCCGCCCGGACGGATTCGTTGGAGGGCAGCTCCATTGCCACCCTGAGATCGGCGCACGCGACCCCGAAGTCGCGGAGCGCCGCCTCGAACACCGATCGCGTGCCCGAGCCGGGCTCGCGCAGGACCCAGTCGCTTTCGCCCAGCCGCTCGGGCGTCACGGGGGCGCCGCTTGCCCAAGGGTGCTCGTTGCCGACGACGATGACGAGTTGGTCATACGCCACGGTCGCGATCTCGAGCGCCGGGTTGTCGACGGCACCCTCGACGAAGCCTAGCTCGGCCGATCCGGCAATGACCGCCTCCGCGACCTGGGTCGTGTTGCCGATGGTCAGGCGGATCTCGATGGCGGGATGCGCGCGTCGAAACGCGACCAGGTGGCGCGGCAGCCAATAGCTGGCGATCGTCTGGCTGGCCTGCACAAGCAGGGTGCCGCGCGTCAGCCCGCCCAGTTCCGAGAGCACCAGTTCCGCCGCCGCCGCACGCGCCAGCACAGCCCGCGCCTCCACGAGGAACAGCGCGCCCGCCTCGGTCAGCTCGATCCGACGCCCGACCCGGTGGAACAGCTTGGCGCCGTGCCGTTCCTCGAGTGTGGCGATCGACGCGCTGACCGCCGATTGCGCGAGGTTGAGCGCCTCCGCCGCGCGCGTAACGTGCTGCCGTTCGGCAACGGCGACGAAGATGCGGAGCTGGTCGAGTGTCATGGGAGCGCCTTCACTTGGATCATGTTCAAAGCCCTCAAGCGAAGCCCAACGACCGGATCAGAGCAAAGCTGATGACGATCAGCACCGCCAGGCTTCCCGTCACCGCCGCGATCACCCGCGGCCCGGCGTTCGCCACCGTCATGAGGTCCGTGCCCAATCCCAG
This sequence comes from uncultured Acetobacteraceae bacterium, assembly GCA_964613945.1. GTDB lineage: Bacteria > Pseudomonadota > Alphaproteobacteria > Acetobacterales > Acetobacteraceae > JAVVHH01. The sequence goes on along the minus strand of CAZTJC010000144.1, from coordinate 3,393 downwards.
CGCCGCCATCGAGACGATCGTCAGGACGTTGGCCGTGAGCGCGGCCGGTGCGAGCAGGGCGTGGGGGATGAGCCCGGCTGAGTGCAGCCCGACCAGGCCGAGAAAGCCCACGATGAACCAGGGAACCAGCTTATGCAGTGGCAGCTTGCCCGGTGCGGGACGATCACCGGCGGTGAGATGCGGGGCCGGTTCGTCGGTCTCGTCGCGCAGGCGCCGGGTCAGCAGCGAGAGGCAGAGCACGACCGGGCCGAGCATCAGGACGCGTACCAGCTTGACCAACGTCCCCATCTGGACCGCCACCGGTCCGAGCGGTGCGGCGGCGGCCAGCACCTGCGGCACCGCATAGACCGTCAGCCCGGCCAGCATGCCGTATTGCAGCCCGCTCAGGTGCAGCAGCGCCGGTAGCAGCGGTAGGCCGAGCACGACCAGCACGCCGAGCACGGCGGTGAACGCGATCGACGCGGCGATGTCCTCGCCGTCGGCGCCAATGATGGGCGCGACGGCGGCGATGGCGGAGTTGCCGCAGATGGAGTTGCCGCAAGCGACCAGCAGCGCCATGCGATGCGGCAGGCGGAGCGCGCGGCCGATGCCGTAGCTGGCGGCGATGGCGACGATCACGATGCCGGCGATGCCTACGATCAGCAGTGGACCGGCGGCGATGATCATGGCGGCGCTGATGGAGGCGCCGAGCAGCAGCACGGCAATCTCGAGCAGCGTCTTGGCGCTGAATGCGATGCCGGCGGTCCAGCGCTCGCCGGGTCGCCAGGCAGTTCGGACGCCGGTGCCGACGAGGATGGCGAGCACCAGCGCCTCGAGCCAGGTGGCGCCGAACAGTGCCTGTTCGAGATGCTGCAACCCGATCGCGACGCCCGTCACGACTAGGCAGAGCGACAGGCCGGGAACGATTCGGGTGAGGTGCTCGGAAGGTGCGCTCGTTCGGCCGCAGGTCTCGGCCGGCAGAGTGAGGAGGGTTGGGTCGGACGTGATCGGCATGGCGGCCTCGCTTGTGCTTGAGCAGGAGGTTCGCGATGACGACGCTTTCGATCCAACGCCCAAATCCGATGAGAACGATCGATGCCCTGGCTCGAAGCCAGAAAAGGGCCCGATTCATTGGAATAGTTTCGAGCCGGTGGCGTCTAACTCCTCGAGGGTCGTGATGAGCGAGCGCGGAATTTGATCGGTCTGAGGTGCTTCGAGCCATGCATCCGGCGCTTCCCCCGCTACAGCCTGGTGTTGTTGCGCGACTGGAGCGAGGTGGACGATCTCGTGCAGGACACGCTCGTGAGGGCGATCGACTGGATCGAAGCCCGCTCCGGCGAGGGCAACATTCGCGTTTGGCTGTTCGCCCTTATGATTAGTCCGTCCGTCAGTCGTTGGCGCGTCCGCTGCTCATCGCCCGCTGGAGACCAACAGCTTGTGCAAGCACCTCCACCGCGGCTGGACGGCTCGCTGATGAGGCGAGTCGATCGAAGCGATCGGACAATAATGTTGGATCGGTGGGTCTCCCGGCGTGAGCATGACGTGAGTGCTCGGTGGCGCCAGCAATGCATTTTCTACCGCTTCGCAGGTCCGGGTCACAGGTTCCAGGTCATCTGCGAGAAGGAGGCCGCGCCATTCGCGGGAACAGGATAGCCAAAAGAACGAAGAATACGGTGTGGGCCGCCGCAAAGTAGACCATGCCGCCACCGCTCAGTGCGTGGCTGCCCGCTAGCCCCTCACCCAGCAGCGGCAAGACAGTAACGGCATTGGCGATCCAGGCGGCGGCGGCGTAAAGCAACCCCTTGCACCAGGCCGGACCTGGCAGGGCCTGCTCCAGCAGTAACCCATAGACTAGGGCCATGGCGAAACCCACGGCCATGTGGAAACCCAGTTGGAACCCCGTGCTGCCAGCTTGAGGCAATCCCGCGGCGAGCCAGAGCCGGGGCACCCCGGTCCGGGCCAGTATCGGCCCGACATACGGCGAGATCAGCTTCAGCAGCCCGCCGCGCGCCGTCACGAGCGGGATGTAGTCCGCGGCGGCGAGAAGGGTCGTGTTGATGGCGATGGCGATCCCGCCCGCAAGCAATGCGGCGGTCGTCCTGCGCCGGAGTTCTCCAGACCCTGTCGTGATCCCGTCCCAAGAAGTATCCATGTGGTCAGGCCCCCTTTTCCGCCAGGTGCCGCACCCGGTCTGCCACGTCGCGCAGATCATCCGTCGTGTTCTGGCCAGCCAGCGAGTAGCCAATGCCGTTCCGGGCCCAGCTCCAGGTGGCAACCTGTCCAACGGTGCCGCTCGTTAGGACGGCATTCTTCTCGGCCACTGCCATCGTCTTGTTGAGCAAGATAATGCGCGACCCGTGATCGTCGTCATACATGAACAGCCCGGCCGCGCCCCGGTCGGTAGCGACCACGCGCCCTTCCATGAGGCGGTAACCGGCCGAGGACAGGTCAGGCGGCTCGACCGGCCGACCCAGCCGGGCGGTCATCCAGCTCGTTAGCGGCTCCGGACCCCCGGCCCGCACCTCGACGGGACGGAGCTGGTCGGGGGCATAGACGACGTAGTTCGCGGCGGCGGCGCTTGCGAGTGCGACGATGCCACCGGGCTCGGGCCGGATGGAGTCGTGCCCGAACCATCCGGCGGTGGCGCCGAGTGCCAGCAGTGCGCGGGCCGCGACGGCGCCGCGCCAGCCGGAGATGCCCGGCTTGCGACGATTCTGCACGATCCTCGCCAGGTTCAGCTCAGACGGGACGGGTTCGGCCAGCACGGGGGCCAAATGCGCGCGCAGCAGGGCGCGATGGGCACTGAAGCCGCGCACGCGTTCCGCGACGGCCGGGTTTGCCGCGAGATAGGCTTCGACCTCGGCGGCCCGATCCTGAACCAGCACCTGGTCGACGTAGGCATGGAGCTCGTCCTCCAGAATCGGGCGTGCGGCGGTCATTTCACCCTCCTCCAGACTGGCCCGGCGGCGGGGATCGGCCCGTCCGCCGCCAAATTGCGCGCCAGCCGTTCGCGCCCCCAGGACAGGCGGGACATCACCGGGCCGATCGGGATGTCGAGCACCCGTGCAGTCTCCGCATAGGTCAGGTCATCGACGGACACCAGCAGCAGCACGGCGCGCTGTTCCTCCGGCAAGCTGTCGACGGCCCGGGCGACAGGCATTGTCAGGTTGGCGGGCCTGACCAGCCCATGGCAGCTTGCCGGATATGACGACGTCCTCCAACCCATACCGCGGCTTCCGCTACCCTGCCGAGGTGATCGAGCATGCGGTCTGGCTCTACCACTGCTTCAGCCTGAGCCTGCGTGACGTCGAGACCATCCTGGCCGCACGCGGCGTCGTGGTCAGCTACGAAAGCATCCGCGAGTGGGGCCTGCGCTTTGGGCGGCTGTTCGTCAACACACTGAAGCGAAAACGA
>CAZTJC010000143.1:0-4713 GCA_964613945.1 uncultured Acetobacteraceae bacterium | reverse complement strand
ACAGCGCTAGCTTCAATGGCGCTACCATTTCCGGCGCATCACTGACCGAGTATTCAGCAGGGCCACAAAGCTTCGGGTTCCATGTAACCTAGAGAATGTCAGCCGCAGGGTGACCTTGGTGTTGGGGGGCGGTAGCAACAGAACCGAAACTGCATCTCAGCCGACTGATTAGGAGGGAATGGCTGCTGTCGATCGATTGTGTTGAAAAAGGCCGATTCGGCGGTTTTGCCGTCACGATTCGTCACTTGCGCAACGATATTCGCGAGATCACACAATAACTTAACCGTTGCAAAACCGGATCGGTTAAGGCTTCGAAGCGCCGTATCGGCCTTTTTAACACAATCGATCCAAGGCGGCCCTTTGCGACTGGGGGACATGCCGGTCTCGCCGTTTGCGTGCGGCTCGACGTAGGAGCACGTTGGAGGAGACGCGTCCGATCCGGCGGTATGAGGTAGACAAGGTGGAAGCCCCTCGCTCGACCTCCGTCTCAAAGGCCATGCAGGCAAAATACGACGCCGTGGCAGCACTAACGGATGAAATCTGCCGCGATCACCTGATCGAGGAGTACCACGACCTCGCGCGCGCCATGACGGCCGCCCTATGCCGGAAGCGCCCGAGCCCTTTGGCTTCAGGCCAGTCTCGTATGTGGGCCTGCGGCATCGTCTACACGCTGGGCCAGCTGAACTTCCTCTCAGACAGGCCGAGCCAGCCGTATATGGCCATGGCCGACCTTTGCGCCGCCTTCGGCGTCGGCCAGAGCAAGGCTGCGGCCAAGGCCAAGGCCGTCCGCGACGCCCTGCGCACGAACCGCATAGACCCGACCTGGATGCTGCCAAGCTTCGTGGACTAGAACCCGCTGGTGTGGATGGTCGAGGTCAACGGCCTGATCGTCGACCTACGCCATATGCCACGCGAACTGCAGCAGATCGTCTATGAGAAAGGCATAATCCCTTACGTCCCGGCCGACCGTGAATGAGGCTGGGTGGGACACCCTGACCCACGTCAGCACCCAAGCCTTCTGCAACTTAGCTTCGTCCCGCTTGGGTAGACCCTAGCGGCAGCTCAGCATGGAATACTTCTGACGTGCCATTAAGGTTGCTTCCTGTATTTCGGAACGGTAGCGTTCCGAGGTCCAGATCCTTTCGGAACAGAATGGCTTCATACGGTTACGCACGCGTAAGCACTCTCGATCAGGATCTCACGATTCAGCGTGCTGCTCTCAAGTCGGTTGGCTGCACTGTCGTTCGTGCCGAGAAGGCCAGCGGTGCCCGTAGCGACGGGCGAACCGAGCTGCAGGTGCTGCTCGATTTCGTGCAGCCGGGTGACACCCTGGTTGTGACCCGCATTGATCGCCTCGCCCGCTCGTTGAAGGACCTGCAGGACATCGTGCACGAGTAGAAAGGTCGCGGCGTGGCGCTGCGCGCAACTGAGCAGCCCGTGGACACCGGAACGGCGGCTGGCAAGGCATCCCTCGATATGCTGGGCGTGTTTGCTAAATTTGAGATCAACTTGCGACGCGAACGTCAGCTCGAAGGCACCGCGCTGGCCAAAACACGCGGCGTCTATACGGGCCGCAAGCCCAGTATTGGCGCCGCCGAAGTCAGTCGTCTGCGAAATGACGAGAAGCTGGGACCTGCCGCCATAGTGCGCCGGCTCGGTATCGGTCGTACCAGCGTCTACCGCGCCCTTCAGGCCGTAATGATCACTGGCGGCCTATGATACATCACGCCGTGACGCTTCCCGGCTGAACGGGTGCCGATCTCGTCCCTGACATCCGAGCAGGAGCAGCGGTATGGCTGGTATGCCGGTGAGCCGAGCGCAGAACAGCTTGCACGGCATTTCCACCTCGACGACGCTGATCGCGAGCTGGCTAGCGCCAAGCGTTGGGATCACATGCGGCTCGGGTTCGCCGTCCAGCTCGGCACGGTACGCTTCTTGGGAGCGTTCCTGGATGAGTCTGCCGCCGTCCCAATGGGCGTCGCTGGTCATCTGGCTCACCAACTTGGCATCTCTGATGCAGAGAGCCTCGCTCTATACGCGACGGCCCGAGGTCGGTTGCTTATACTAAAGCTCCTGGCGCCTGACTCGTGAGGCTTGCCCGGCGCGGTGACGATCTGATTCGGTGTTGACGAACTGTTGAGGTGCGCCATGCCGATCCCGCTTCGAGCCGTTTACGATGCCGCTCGGCTTCGTCTTGCCGCCCGGGAAAGCCGGGACGCCAGACAGACACGGCGCTTGCTGGCGCTGGCCGCGATCTACGATGGCGCCACCCGATCGGAGGCCGCGTCCATCGGTGGCGTCACGGTGCAGATCGTGCGCGACTGGGTGGTCAAGCTGAATACGGGCGGCCCCGAAACCCTGGTCGACTACAAGGGACCTAGCCCGCAGCCGATCCTGACTGATGCGCACCGGACAGCACTGGCTCAAGCACTCGAGGACGGCCCGGTCCCCCCCATCCGTGGCGTGGTGCGCTGGCGCGTGATCGACTTGGTGCAGTGGCTGTCCGACACGTTCCACGTGAGCGTGTCCAAGCAGACGCTGAGCCGCGAATTGCGCCACATGGGGTATCGCCGCCTGTCGGCCCGGCCTCGCCACCACGCTCAGGCGACAGGAGCGATTGAGGCTTTTAAAAAGCCTCCCCGCGCGTCTGGACGCGAACGGGCGCGCGGCGGGTGTCGGCCCCGGCGGCGTAGAAGTCTGGTCCGCCGACGAGGCCAGGGTCGGCCAGAAGAACAAGATCACCCGGCGCTGGGCCCGGCGCTGCAGCAGGCCGTCTACGCCACAGGACCAGCGCACGGCCTCTACCTACATCTTTGGCGCGATCTGCCCGGTGACAGGCGTCATCGCCGGTCTCGTGCTGCCCTGGTGCAACACCGAAGCGATAGGCCTGCACCTGGCCGAGATCAGCGCACGGGTGACGCCGGGCAAGCACTGCGCATTGCTGGTGGATCAGGCTGGATGGCACGTCTCGGAGCGGCTGATCGTGCCCCATAACGTCACCATCGTCCCGCTCCCGGCCAAGTGCCCGGAGCTGAACCCGGTCGAGAACGTCTGGCAGTTCATGCGCGGCAATTGGCTCTCGAACCGAGTGTTCGCGTCATACACCGCCATCGTCGATCACTGCTGCGACGCCTGGAACCGGCTCGCCGATCAACCGTGGCGCGTCATGAGCATCGGACTACGGCCGTGGGTGCCAGGTCATCTCCCGTGAGTCCTGGTATTATTCGGCGGAGATTAAGGAGCGCCACGGCTACCGCGAGTTCACCGACCCCTTCGTCCGCCTCCGGCTGACCCCCTGGCTCTACGCGCTCTGCTGGACGGGCACGGATCGGCCAAGCGTTCTGTTCGACTGCGCGACGGTCTGGCTGGTGATGGAAAAGATTCTGTTGCCGGGTGCGTCCGCTCTCGAACGCCTGGTCGCCCGCATTCGCGCCCGTGCCGCCCGTCGTCTCTGGCGTACCCTCGCCCACGATGTGACGCATGAACAGCACACGAAGCTCGATTCACTGCTGATTGCAGGAGAGGGCGGCCGTCCCAGTCCGCTCGACCGTCTTCGGGATGGGCCATACCTTCGCAGCAGCGCCGAGCTGTCCCGCGCCGTAAGTCGAATGGACGAGGTCCGGGCGCTGACGCTGGGCATACCAAAAATCGATCACGTGCCGCCTGGCCGGGTCACTGCGCTCGCCCGATTTGCCACCATCGCCAAGGCGCAAGCTGTGACGCGCATGCCGTTGGAGCGGCGAATGGCGACGCTGCTGGCCTTCGTGCGAACGCTGGAAGCGACAGCGCAGGACGACGCACTCGACCTGTTCAAGATTGTGGTCACCACCTTATCCAACGACGCGGCCAAAGTCGGCAAGAAGGCTCGGTTGCGCACCATCCGCGATCTCGATGCCGCCGCACTCCAGCTTCGCCGCGCCGGCAGCGTGCTGATGGACAAAGGAGTGACGGACGACGCCGTGCGCGAGACGGCATTTCGCCATCGTCTGGCCGCCTGGCGATCTCTACTTCATCGAACTGCGTGTCCAAACAGGCAAGTTGCGCTTCCTGCCGGCCATGCTTCGATCTGTCTCCCTCGGCGCCACGCCGGCCGGGCAGCCAACGCTGGACGCGGTGCGCCATCTGCGCAGCACCGATGGGCGCGGCCCGGCTCCGTCGGCACCGCTCGGCTTTGTGCGACCTGTCTCAATCTCGCCGGCGACGAACTCGTCGAGTTCTACCAAGAGGGAGACGTTAAGCCTTGCGTCAGATGCCATGAAGCGTCGTAGGGTAACCGGGGTCGCTTACAATACTGGCGATTGCAAGCAAGCCACAACGTTTGTAGGGTAGTTGTAGGAATACTGGCCAACCGGGTTACTGCCATGCTTAGTCAGAACCGCTTCAGCAATACGAGACAGCGACATTTGCTTCGAATGTTGCAAGTGATGCGACAGGATGTCGAATCAGATGCTTGGCTGACATCTACTTTGGAGCACTCGAGCTAAGTAGCTGTATGTCCGGGATGAGGTCGATTGTGTTGAAAAGGCCGATTTGGCGGTTTTGCCGTCACAAGTCGTCGCTTGCGCAACGATATTCGCGAGCCCATACAATAATTTAACCGTTGCAAAACCGGGTCAATACGGCTTCGAAGTGCCACATTGGCCTTTTTCAGCACAATCAGGTCGAAAGCGGCGGAGGCTACTTCTAGCCCAATCCGCCTCTCGCAACCTCTCG
>CAZTJC010000142.1:0-4745 GCA_964613945.1 uncultured Acetobacteraceae bacterium | reverse complement strand
GACATCACCGGCAAGGGCATCGCCAACCCGATCGGCACCTTCTGGACCGCCACCATGATGCTCGACCATCTCGGCGAACCTGGTGCCGGCCAGCGCCTGATGCGCGCGGTCGAACGCACCACCGCCGACCCGGCTCACCACACCCCCGACCTCGGCGGCACCGCCACCACGCGCAGCGTCACCGACGCCGTGCTGCAGGCTCTCGACGGCGACAACGCTTAAAACGTTTCGGCAAGGTGGCCATGGTGGTTGCCTTGCCGAAATTACCGCGATTTTAGCTTACAAGCCGTTAATATGACTGATTAATTTGTCTCTGCCGCGTTGATTGCCTGCCGTCCGATTCGGCAACCGACAACGACAGGGAACCCCACCATGCGCACCTTCATCACCACGGCAGCCATTCTCGGTCTGGCGCTCGCTCCGGCCATGGCGCAGACCACCGCCACTCACCCCGCCGGCACGGCCGCCACGTCAGGCATGTCCAACACCGCCACCTCCGGGGCAACCACGTCAGCCACCCCGATGGCACCCGGCGCCATGCAGGACGCGCTCAAGCACGACCTGTCGCAGGCCGGGTTCACCGACATTCAGGTGATGCCGAGCTCGTTCCTGGTCCGCGCCAAGGACAAGACCGGCCACCCGATCATGATGGTGATCAACCCCGACTCCGTCACGGAGATCACCAACGTCGGCAAGCCCGCCGCCTCCAAGTAAGCCGGCAGGGTCCGGCGAGCCCTCTCGCCGGACCCGCCATCAGCCTTTCACCAGCGAGCAGCCCCCTTCGCTCATCGGCCGGAACGCCTCCTCAGCCGGCGTCGTGGCCACCAGCTTCAACCCGTCCCATGAGTTGGTGCTTTCCGCAGGGCTCTTGACCTGGAACAGGTAGCTCGGTTCGATCTTGCGCCCGTCTTCACGGATCTTGCCGACCCCAAAGCAGTCGTCATCCGTCGGCATCGCCTTCATCCGCGCCACCGCCGCCCGCCCGTCCGCCTTGGCCGCCGCGACGCCCATGTCCTTGACCGCCTTGAGGTAGTGCAGCGTGCTGGCGTAGTCGCCGGCCTGCACCATGTTCGGCCACTGGTTCGGGGTCTTGCTCTTGATACGCGCCATGAAGGCGCGGGTGCGGTCGTTGAGGTCCCAGTAGAACGACTCCGTCAGCAGCAATCCCTGCGCCGTCTCCAGCCCCAGCGCATGCACGTTGCTGTTGTAGAACAGCATGGCCGCGATCTTCATCTTGTTCTGCAGCCCGAACTCGTGCGCCTGCTTGATGCAGTTGATCGTGTCGCCGCCGGAGTTGCACAGCCCGAGCACCTTGGCGCCGGATTCCTGCGCCTGCAGCAGCAGCGCCGAGAAATCGGTGGTGTCCGGAAACGGATACTGACTGGCGCCGAGCACCTTGCCGCCCGCCTCCGTGACGAACCGCGTCGTGTCGCGCTGCAGCTGCTGCCCGAACACGTAGTTGGCGGTGATGAAATACCAGCTATCTCCGCCGGCCCGCACCATGGCCCCACCCGTCGATTTGGCCAGCATGTAGGTGTCGTAGGTCCAACAGATCGTGTTGGGCGAACACTGCGCGCCGGTGAGGTCCGTGGTGGCGGCGCCGTTGTTCAGCATCACCTTGTTCTTCTCGCGGCACACCGTGTTGACCGCCAGCGCCACCGACGAGGTCGGCACGTCCACGATGGCATCCACGCCGCCCTGGTCGAACCATTGCCGCGCGATACCGGCGCCGATGTCGGGCTTGTTCTGATGATCGGCCGTCAGCACTTCGACGTTGAAGCCTAGCGTCGCTGCCATCTCCTGCACCGCCTGCTTGACGCAGATCACGCCGGTCGGCCCGCCATCGTCACGGTACGGTCCCGACTGGTCGTTCATCACCCCGATCCGCAACGTCTTGGCCTCGGTCTGCGCCCGCCCCACGAGCGGCAGCGCGCTTGCAGTGGCAGCACCCAGTAACAGCCGGCGCGATATGGTCATGACGGTCTCTCCCTTCTGGTGCCCTTGAGGGCATCTCCGCCGATCACGTTACGGAGCCGGTGCTACACCGTCGAGTCGAACCCGGTGCGCGACGACGCACGCCTACAACCTTGCCCCCGCGTGACCGGTGCGCTACACGCCGCCGCTCATACGCGCGGGCGTGGTGAAATTGGTAGACACGCCAGATTTAGGTTCTGGTGGCGCAAGCTGTGGGGGTTCAAGTCCCTCCGCCCGCACCATACGAGATAAGTAGAGGCCGGGTCATGCAGGTTACCGAGACGCTCTCAGAAGGGCTCAAGCGCGGGTTCGCCATCACGGTGCCGGCCTCCGACATCGCCGATAAGCGCACCAAGCGCCTCAACGAGATCGGCAAGACGGTCAAGCTCCCCGGCTTCCGCCCCGGCAAGGTGCCGATGGCCGTCGTGCGTCAGCGCTATGGCACCGCCGTCATGTCCGAAGTGCTGGAAGAAAGCGTCAACACCGCCACCCAGCAGGTCCTGACCGAGCGCGGCCTCCGTTCGGCCACGCAGCCCAAGGTGGACATCACCTCGCTCGACGACGCCAAGGACCTCGAGTTCACCGTCGAGCTCGAGTTGCTGCCCGAGATCACCATGCCCGATTTCGGCGCCCTCACCCTGAGCCGCCTGAAGGCCACGCCCTCCGACGAGGCCATCGACAAGGCCGTCGAGGAGATCGCCCGACGCCAGCGCGAGATGGAGCCCGTCACCGAAGACCGCGGCGCCCAGTCCGGCGACACCCTGACCGTCGACTTCGTCGGCAAGGTCGATGACGTCGCCTTCCCCGGCGGCACCGGCACCGACATGGCCGTCGAACTCGGCGGCGCCGGCTTCATCCCCGGCTTCTGGGAAGGCATGGAGGGCATGAAGCCCGGCGAGGAACGCCAGATCAACGTCTCGTTCCCCGAGGAATACCACGCCAAGGAACTGGCCGGCAAAGCCGCCACCTTCGACATCACCGCCAAGAAGCTCGAGCAGCCCAAGCCGGCCACCCTCGACGACGGCCTGGCCGAGAAGCTCGGTTTCGAGAACATGGAAGAGCTGCGCAAGCTCATCAGCCAGCAGATCCAGCGCGAGTATGACGGCCTGACCCGTATGCGCATCAAGCGCGAGCTGCTCGATGCCCTGGCCGACAAGATCGACTTCGCCGCCCCCGAGAGCATGGTGGAGCCGGAGTTCAACCAGATCTGGCAGCGCATCGAAGCCGACATGAAGGCCGACAAGCTCGACGACGAGGACAAGGGCAAGGACGAGGACACGCTGCGGACCGAGTACCGCGCCATCGCCGAGCGCCGGGTCCGCCTGGGGCTGCTGCTGTCCGAGATCGGCCGCGCCAACGGCATCCAGGTTGGCAACGACGAGATGCAGCGTGCGATGCGCGCCGAAGCCGGGCGCTATCCGGGCCAGGAACAGCAGGTGATGGAGTTCTTCCGCAAGAACCCCCAGGCCGCCGATGGCCTCCGCGGCCCGATCTATGAGGAGAAGGTCATCGACTTCATCCTCGAGCTGGCCACGGTCGAGGACAAGACCGTTACGCCGGAAGAGCTGTCGGCCGATCCCGAGGCACCTGCTGCCGCCGCATAGGCAATGACCCGGGCGTAAGCCCGGGCTGCGCTGGACTCTTCGATCGTGCCTGCTCATTTGAGCACGACATACATTCAAGGATGATGACTCTATGAGAGATCGCGACCCGGTCGAGGTCTACGCCAACACCCTGGTGCCGATGGTCATCGAGCAGACCGCCCGGGGCGAGCGCTCGTTCGACATCTACTCGCGCCTCCTGAAGGAACGCATCATCTTCCTCACCGGCCCGGTGTTCGATGGCGTCGCCTCCCTGATCTCGGCCCAGCTGCTCTTCCTCGAGAGCGACAATCCGAGCAAGGACATCAGCTTCTACATCAACAGCCCCGGCGGCGTCGTCTCCGCCGGCCTGGCGATCTACGACACCATGCAATACATCCGCAGCCCGGTCAGCACCGTCTGCATTGGCCAGGCCGCCAGCATGGGCAGCCTGCTGCTCTGCGCCGGTGCTCCCGGCAAGCGTTACGCCCTGCCGAACGCCCGCGTCATGGTCCACCAGCCCAGCGGCGGTGCCCAGGGCCAGGCCTCGGACATCGAGATCCAGGCCAAGGAAATTTTGCACCTCCGTCAGCAGCTCAACGAAATCTACCAGCGCCACACCGGCCAGGAGCTCGACGCGATCAAGAAGCGACTCGAACGCGACTCCTACATGTCGGCGGAGCAGGCAAAGGAATTCGGCATCGTCGACGAGGTGGTCGAGAACCGCCCGACGCCGGCCGATCCGAGCAAGTCTTAACTATCGCTGGCCCCCGCTCGTCTGTCACGCCGTTGTAATGCGGACGAGCACGCCACATCTCAAACGCCTGATCGGTGGGCGGAGGTGGAGCGGGCAACACGCTTGTCCATCTCTGTCGCCAAGATGTAGTCTTTCTGTGGCTTGCCCCCGTTGTGCGGGGCCGGAGTGTCGATGAGTAAGTCCCCGGACTCTAAGAATACGCTCTACTGCTCGTTCTGCGGCAAGTCGCAGCACGAAGTAAGGAAGCTGATCGCGGGTCCGACCGTGTTCATCTGCGATGAATGCGTCGAACTGTGCATGGACATCATTCGCGAGGAGCATAAGACGCACCTCGTGAAGTCGCGCGACGGCGTGCCGACGCCGAAGGAGATCTGCAAGGTCCTAGACGACTACGTCATCGGCCAGTTCCACGCCAAGCGCGTCCTCAGCGTTGC
>CAZTJC010000141.1:0-4864 GCA_964613945.1 uncultured Acetobacteraceae bacterium | reverse complement strand
CCCCGTCCGGCCCGGTCGACATCCACGATTTTTACGTGCCCGCCGGCGGCGACATTCCGGACCCGGCGCTCAACGTCAAATTTGCCCACAAGCTCGCCTTCATCGCCGAGGCCACCAACTGGTTCGCCGCCCGCCAATGCGAGCGGACGATCCTGGTCGGCGACCTCAACGTCGCGCCACTCGAGCACGACGTGTGGAGCCACAAGCAACTGCTCGGCGTCGTCAGCCACACCCCGATCGAGGTCGAGGTGTTCAACGCCTGGCGCGAGACCACCTTCGTCGACGCGCTGCGGCACTTCGTGCCGGAGCACGAGAAGCTCTACACCTGGTGGTCGTACCGCAACGCGGATTGGCGCCGCAGCAATCGCGGCCGCCGGCTCGACCACATCTGGGTCACGCCCGATCTGGTGCCCAAACTGACGCGGCACGAGGTCCTGGTCGACGCGCGCGATTGGGAGCGGACGTCGGATCACGTGCCGGTCAGCGTGGAACTGGAGTTGTGATCCAGCCGGGGGCGTCATGACCGGCCCGGTTGCGGACGCGCTCCTGCCGCCGGCCATCTTGGCCGTCCTCGTCGCCGGATTGCTGCTCATCGGTCACCGTCGTTGGGCGATCACCGCCCTGGTGGCCCTGGTGCTGCTCTCGGTCGAGAGCGTGCCGCACGTCCTGATATCGCCGTTGCTGCAGTTCAAGGAAGTGGCCGAAAAGGCTCCCCCGGGAGCGATCGTCGTCCTGGCTTCCGACATGCCGGACTTCCTGGACACGTCGCGCACCGTGCCCAGTATGGAAACGCTGAAGAGCCTGCGCACCGCTGCTGCCGTGCATCGGCGCACCGGGCTGCCGATCCTGGTCAGCGGGGCCAGCGCCCCGATCGGCGATGCGCCCGGCGATGCGCGAGGTGCGGGGGCACTGGTGGCCGATGGCATGGCGGACAGCCTGAGCCAGGATTTCGATGCGCCGGTAGCCTGGCGGGAAACGGTGTCGACCAATCTGTGGCAAAGCGCCACCGCCACCGCCGGCCTGCTGCGAGGCGCCGGGATCGACGGCATCTACCTGGTCGGGCAGCCCTGGGAGTTGCGGCTCGGCGTTGCCGTGTTCCGCGCCGCCGGGCTGCGGGTGACGCCGGAAGCGGTGCCGTTTCGCCGGCAGCGGACGCTGGACCTGACCGGCTTGATCGCGTTCACGCCGGCCTGGTTGGAAAGCGCGGTCGCGATCCGCCAATGGGCCGGGCTGGCGTGTCAGGCCATGCCGCTCTGCGTCGCCTGGATGCGCGGCACGTCATGAGTGATCTGGGGATCACACCGGGTCCCAGCTGAACACGTCGGCGCTGCGGTCGAGCGGGACGTAGTTGGCCTTCAGCGCCGGGGCGCCATGATCGGCGATGGTCTCCGGCGTCCAGCCCTCGCCGCGATGCACGCTCTTGAGCGGCCGGCTTTGGCCCATCAGCACGATCTCGTTGTAGCGGGTGGCGAAGATCTGGCCCGTCACCTCGCGCGCCGCGTCGGAGGCGAGATAGACGGCCATGGGCGCGTTCTTGTCCGGCGTCATCTGCTGCAGCTTGGCGACGCGCGCCTGCTGCTCCGGCGTCTCGGCCGGGATCGAGCTGGTCATCCGGCTCCAGGCGAAGGGCGCAATACAGTTGGAGCGGACGCCGTAGCGCTGCATGTCCAGCGCGATGGATTTGGACAGCGCGGTGATGCCGAGCTTGGCCGCCGAGTAGTTCGCCTGGCCGAAATTGCCGATCAGGCCGGACGTGCTGGTCATGTGGACGTAGGCACCGCCATTCTGCGCCCGGAAATGCGGCGCCGCCGCGCGGCTGACGAAGAAGCTGCCGTTGAGGTGGACGTTGATGACGTCCAGCCAGTCCTCCGGCGACATCTTGTGAAAGATGACGTCGCGCAGGATGCCGGCATTGTTGACCACGATGTCGACCCGGCCGAACGCATCCATCCCGGCCTGCACGATACGCTGTGCCGAGGCCCAGTCGGCGACGCTGTCGCGGCTGGTCACCGCCCGGCCGCCGCGCTGCTCGATGATCTGCCTGGTCTGCTCGCCCGGCGTCTCGGACAGCCCTTCGCCGGTCAGCGAGGCGCCGATGTCGTTGACCACCACGGCAGCCCCGGCGAGCGCCATGGCGATGGCGATCTCGCGCCCGATTCCCCCACCGGCACCCGTGACGATCGCGACCTTGCCTTCGAGCATCATGCAGCATTCCTCCGTTTTGGCGGAGTGTAGGCCGGGTCGAAACGCCTGTCGCCGGTGGCGGGGCAGGGTGGGGCCAAGGGTTCACCCAGTATCGCTATCGTGATCCGGCAGCTCTGGATGAACGCCGCTTCACGTCCTAATTGTGCCGCGTCGGCAATTAACCAGTCGTTCAACGATGTGGTCTCGAAAACAAGCAGTATCCACAGGCATGAATACTTCATGCTTGAGAGAAAAGCAGGTCGAGGATTATAGCAGATGCGTAAGTCGATATTGATCGTGCCGTGTTTGTTCTTGTTGGGCGCGTGCAGCAACGCACCCCCTGTTCCACCTATCGTGAGCTGGAGCTATGGTGCCGGTAACGGCGACGGCGTGCAGTATCCGGGGCCGCCGCCCAAATATTCGTTCAACTATGGTGCCGGCTCGGACGTTCCGGTCAGCAGCGGCGGGCAGCCTCGGATGAGCTACGGCTATGGCGGCGAGGGCATAACGGGCAGTTCCGTTCAGATGACCGCGCCGGAGAAGCAGCAACTCGCCGCGCCGGCTCCCAAGCCGAACGCCAACACGCATAGCTGAACAAACGTTCAGGCTGCTTTCTGCCGCGCAGTGCCGCGGTAGATGGCAGTCTCGAACGCATGAAAGCCGTTGATCGCGGCCGGGTCGACGAACGGCAGAATCTGGGTTGCCCAGAAGCCAGCGATACCGGTGGTGTGATCGATCCAGAAATAGACGTTGGCCAGTCCGGCCCATGCCAGTGAACCGGCCGGGCGGCCGGTTGGGGCATCATGGTCGTTGATCATGAAGCTGAGCCCCCATGATTTCGGCATGCCGGGGAAGAACTCGGCATCGTTCGATAGGTTGGCCATGACGCCCGGCAGCATCGTCACCTTCAGCGCGCCCATGGCGTTCTGTGACGCCATCCGGATCGTTTCCGGCCGTAGCACGCCGCCGCCGTCGCCCAGCCACATCCGCATGAAGCGGGCATAGTCGAGCGCGGTCGAATACATGCCGCCACCGCCGCGATCCCATGTCGGCGGCGGCGGCAACTCCGTGCGGTGCATGGGGGTCAGCCCGTCATCGGCCCCGCGCTGGTGCACTGTCGCCAGGCGCTCGCCCATCGTGCCGGTCAGCGAGAAGCCCGTGTCGGTCATCCCCAGCGGGTCCAGCACGTGCTCGCGCAGGTAGGTGCCGAGGCGTTGGCCGGTGAGGGCCTCGACGATCAAGCCGGCCCACTCGATGTTGGCGCCGTACTGCCAGCGCTCGCCCGGGTCGAACAGCAGGGGGGTCAGCAGCGTCTCGGGTCCGTCCGTCAGGCGCGGGCGGCCGGAGAGTTCGGCCAGCCGGCGGTAATGCGGGTCGCAGAAATCGTAGCCGAACCCGGCAGTGTGGGTGAGCAGCATGCGGAGCGTGATGTCGCGCTTGGGCGCGCGTAGGATCGGGGTGCCGGCGGCGTCGTAGCCGTCGAGGACCTCCACGGTGCCGAGGACGGGGATGTACTCTTTGGCCGGCGCCTCCAGGTCGAGGCGTCCGGCTTCGACTAATTGCAGCACGGCGGTGGCGGTGATCGGCTTGGTGGCGGAGTAGATCGCGAACACCGTGTCGAGCGTCATCGGCGCATCGACGCCTTGCGCGCGCTGGCCGACGGCGCCTTGGTAGATGTTGCCCCGGGTGTCGGTCGCGACCGCGACGATGCCGTGAACGCCGGGGCGGCCCTCGACGGCCTGCCTCAATGCCTGATCGCCCGCTGCCCGAAGCTCGCTCATGCCGTCCTCCCGTTCGTCGTTGAACGGAGGCTAGCTCAGTGTCGGAAGTGGCGCATCCCCGTCATCACCATCGCCACGCCGGCCTTGTCGGCGGCGTCGATGACCTCCTGGTCACGCATGGAGCCACCGGGCTGGATGACGGCGGTGGCGCCGGCGGCGATGGCGGCTTCGAGCCCGTCGGCGAAGGGGAAGAAAGCGTCGGAGGCCACGACGCTGCCTTCGGTGAGCGGACGGTCCAAGCCGGCGGCCTTGGCGGCTTCCGCGCCCTTCCAGCCGGCGATGCGGGCGCTGTCGACGCGGCTCATCTGGCCGGCGCCGATGCCCGTGGTGGCGCCATTATGGGCGTAGATGATGGCGTTGGACTTGACGTGCTTGCAGACCCGGAAGGCGAACAGCAGGTCGCGCATCTCCGACCGGTTGGGCGCGCGCTGCGTCACGACCCGTAGCGCGTCGGCCTCGACCCGCCCGGCGTCGCGGGATTGGGCCAGGAAGCCGCCGGCGACGGTGCGGATCGTCATGCCGGCATCGCCCGGCATGGGGACGCCGCCGGTCAGCAGCAGGCGCAGGTTTTTCTTGCGCGACAGGATCGCCTGGGCGGCCTCGTCGGCGTCCGGCGCAATGATGACTTCGGTGAAGATGGCGGCGATGCGCTCCGCCGCCGCCGCGTCGAGCACCCGGTTGACGGCGACGATGCCGCCGAACGCGCTGGTGGGGTCGCAGCGCAGCGCCAGCTCCCACGCCTCGGCTAGCGACCCGGCCGACGCCACGCCGCACGGGTTGGCGTGCTTGATGATGGCGACGGTGGGGTCGTCGAACTCGGCCACGCACTCGAAGGCGGCGTCCGTGTCGTTGAGGTTGTTGTAGCTCAGCTCCTTGCCCTGCACCTGCCGGGCGGTGGC
>CAZTJC010000140.1:0-4881 GCA_964613945.1 uncultured Acetobacteraceae bacterium | reverse complement strand
CGAAGTATGCGGGAGCCCCTGCAACGACCCAGCGCATGTCAGCGGAAAGCCGCTGTTTACAATCGTGCATAGATCTCACGTCCGCGAACATCACCGCCTCTCCGTAATCAAAGCGCAGGCTATGTGTGCGCTGACAAGAAAGGAGAACGAGCGTACCTCCGAGTGGAAACACGGATAAATTTGAAGGTCTACTGAAAGTCCTCGATAAGATTGTAGAGAACCCTCAAAGGAAATTTGCCGAATCTGAGAGGAGACTTACCAATTTGGAGAGAAAATATAACGGTATCGAGAAAATAATGGAGATTTCAGTAGAAGGAAAGGAGCTTAAGGCTGTTGAGAAAGCTGCAAAGGATATAAATACTCAAATGAAGCTTCTTGTCAGTCTTACTCAGCCAAGTGAATTAGAACGAAGGATTAAGGCTCTTGAGTCTCGCAAGTGATTCTAGCTGGCTTCCTGGCGTCCGATCGGGACCCCTTTTGGTAGGCTTACGCCGGTAATCCATAGGAGGGCCTCGCGCACCGCGCAATGCCCGTCCAGTCGGGATGAAGTCTTCGGCATTGAGGTGTCCACGACAATTTCCTGAACCGCGGAATGGCGGCAGGAGATTGAACATCGACGATCATGATCGTCGGCTACTTTTCACAATGACTAATCGCCGAAATCGTGTCCGCCTTCGAGGTGCTGCCACAAGGCCCTAAATGTCCGAGATGAGCGCAAAGCAGCCGTTCTGGCGTTTGACGAACAACTCGCCTCTCCCACCGAGTGTGCGATTAAGGTGCAATTCTCATACAGACTGCCGTGCTACATACGGCTCATCGTTGCGGCGATCGATACAGCAACGCCACTGACGAACTCGCCGCCGGTCGCCATGCTGACGCAATCCACCTCAGTGTGAAATCTGCTCGAGTTCGCGGTCATTGACCTTCGGGCCGAGGATACCGATCGAGAGCACGACCATCGTCATCGCAAACGCGATTAAGCCGAACACGCCCTTGGTGCCCGCGGTGTGCAGCGAGAAACCAATGATGAAGCTGGCAAACACGGTGCTAATGCGGCTGAACGAATAGGTGAAGCCGACAGCACGGGCGCGGATCCGGGTGGGAAACAGCTCGGTCTGGTAGCCGTGGAATGTGTTGGACATGATGTTGTTGCTGAGCGTGATCAGCACGCCGAAGACGATCAGCATGGGGATGGTGGTCTGGAACGAGAACAGCATCCCGAACACGCCGACGCCGATGGCGGCGCCGACGAGCTGCCATTTGCGCTCAAACCGGTCGGCAAAGGCGATGGCCAGCAGCGGGCCGAACGGGGCGGCGATGGCAATCACGAAGGAGTAGAGCAGGCTGCCGGAGAGGTTGATGCCGAGTTGCTGGGCGATCAGGGTCGGGACCCAGGCGGAGAAGCCGTAGAAGCCGAAGGTCTGGAAGAATTGGAAGATCATCAGCATGATCGTGCGTGACCGGTAAGGTGGCTGCCAGATCTCGGCGAAGCTACCGGTGCCTTCCGAGCGGTCGATCGCGTGGGCGAGGGGCGGTGGCAAGGCGGCGCCACCAAGATCGGCCTGGACGCGCTGTTCGAGACAGGCGGTGACCGCTTCGGCTTCGGCCAGGCGACCGTGCTGGATCAACCAGCGGGGGCTCTCGGGCACGCCGAGGCGGAGAAACCAAACAAAGAGCGCGCCGAATGAGCCGATGCCGACCACCCAGCGCCAGCCCTCAATGCCGAACGGCTGCTGCGGAACCAGCATGTAGGCAAGCAGGGCGACGACGGGGACAGCGGCGAACTGGATCACCTGGTTAAAGGCGAACGCGCGGCCGCGGACGTGCTTGGGCACCAGCTCGGCGATGTAAGTGTCGATGGTCACCAGCTCAACGCCGATGCCGATGCCAGCGATCAAGCGCCACAGGCACACGCCAACACCGGTCGTCTGCACCGCCATGACGAGCGTGGCGGCGCAGTAGCACAGCAAAGAGACGGTGAAAACGGCACGACGGCCGAACCGATCGGCGACGAAGCCGAACACGAAGGTGCCGATGAACAATCCCGTGAAGGTCGCGGCAACGAACAAGGCGGGGCCGGAGAAGATGGCGACCGACACGTTGGCGAGCAGCCCGGCCTTCACCAATCCCGGGATGATGTAGCCGGTCAGGAAAAGATCGTAGAACTCGAACATGCCGCCTAGCGACAGCAGGGTTACGAGCATCCAGATGGAGCGCGTGGCCGGGAGGCGCTCGAGACGTGCGAGCAGGGCGGCGGCTTGGGTTCGTGATACCGTTTGGTCCAACATCGGACTCCTCCCATTGCCGACGTTCCCGCGGCTTCCGGCTCAGAACCTGCCGCGGTGGCGGCCAAGTGTGCAAGGCCCCCCCACCAGTGAATAAGCGGTCTAATTCACATGACATACCTCGTGCGTAAGGTTGTAGGCGGCTCGGCTTATGAACATGACGCAGGCGACGCCGAGCAGGCGGTCGGATCAGGGTGCGTAGAGCTCGTCGGTTGGCGTGCCAACGAGCGCGTAGAGCACTGTGGTGGGCTCTGCTTCTCGCATCATGCTGTGTTGCGACACCAGCCCAATGGTAGACGGCCCGCCGCAGCCGATTAGAGCAGGCCTGCCTCGTTTCAACCCGCCGGGACTTGACGCTGCACTTATGCGCAAGCGTGGTATGTGCGGCCTGCAGCTTGACGCACTTGCCACGAACCTGCCCCTCCACTGGCTTTCCGACGGCTTCGCCACTGGAACCTCGGCCAGCTCCGCTCAGTCCTCGCTCCAGCCGAACTGGAACGCATCGCCGGACGGAAAGCGAGCGGCACGACTACACCACGCCCGGTCGTGCGTTGCGTGACGTCTCGATCCGCCCGCCAATGCCGGACAAAGACCACGACCCGCGCGTACGAGCCGTCGTAGCCCAGCACGACCAAGTCCGCCTGGAGCCGTCAGCGGTCCGGCGCACCTTGCGTCCCTTGCCCCCCTCATCTCCAGCCAATCCGACAGCTTGTCGGCAAATGAGTATATACGGCTTGGCCGCTCCGGAACCTTGACCCTAGCCTCGGCCGGGTCCGATCGCAGGGATTTCGCGCCGTGTTGCGTAACAGGCCGGTCCGTCGCCCGATCTCACGGATCGGCATGTGGTTCCGGTAGTGCTGCCGGCGGATTACATTCAACAACTCCATGTCGATCACTCCAGAAGTCCCGGCGTTCGCGCCGGAGGAGGTGAAGCAGACACGGGTAATTTCTTAATGACAATTTACATTAGACCTTCTCCAGGCCAGATCTTAGTGCAATTCAACAGTCTGGGCCAAGACGGCCGACGACATTTTCGCCAGCATCGGACGTTTTGTCAGAGAACTTCTAACTCACGCCATTAGTCCAAGGCTGGTGGTTTGATCCCGGCTTCCACGAGGTAGCGTCGCACACCCGGATGGATGAACTCGGGTTTTGGCGCAGCGATCCACGTGTTTGCTGCCTTCGTTTCGCGTCCAGATGCGACACGGCGCGTCATCTCGGCCTCACCCTCGTGCACCGCACGCGCCAAGCCGAAAGCAACATCCTCCGGCATGTCCGCACGACCGAGCACGACCGACCAGCTGCCCACCGATCGGATGGGTTGATCCTGCCCGGTATAGGTTCCGGCCGGCACGGAAAGCCGTTTCAGGAACGAGAACTGGTCGACGATCTGAGTGGTCTCAGCCGCGTTCGGAACGACGAAGCGCGCACCGGTTGCGCTCCTGGCCAAGTCTTCGAATGCCGGCCAACCTATTCCGCCGCCCCACACTGCGACAGCGCTGCCGTCGGCCAACATCGCCATCGCTTCGTCATCGCGTGCCAGCAGGATTGCCTTGAAGTCCTTGTTGAGGTCGAGACCCAGTCCCTTGAGAACGTAGCGAGCCTGCAACACGAGGCTGGATCCAGGTGCGCCGAAAACGACCGGTTTACCCTTGAGATCGCCGATCGTGTTCACGGCCGAGTTGCCAGGGACCGCGAACATGCCGGCCGACGAATACATGGGTGCGATGACCTTGAGCGCCGCCGCGGGCCGGCCCAGGCCCGTGAGTGCCTCGAACGTCGCCTCGCCACCCGCCAACCCGAGCTCAAGCCGTCCATCCTCCAACATGGGGATGTTCTCGAGGCTGCCTTTCGTAAACTCCGGTTTGACCGTCACCGCCGCATCGCGCGCGTTGATCGTCGGCGCGAAGGCGTCGCCATACGGCGTGAAGCCGCCACCGGGCGGTGAGGTGCCGAGCCGCAGCTCCGTCCTGGTCGCCGCGCGGGTTGCCGTCGCAGCTATCATGCTTGCTGTCGCGCCCAAGAGAATGCGCCTGTTCATGCCATTTCTCCGTTTTGGGTCAGTAGACGGTCGGCGAGGACCGAAGCCGTAGAGATGCTGCAGGTTGTCCACGAGTATACGGCGCCGAGCGCAGGGTCGGGCACCTAGTCGACAAAGGCGTCGAGGAGCGGAGTGATGCGCGGCATCGTCGCCATCTGCCCGACATGCGACAGCACCGTCAACTTATGCGGCCGCAATTCCCAGGCCCCGACTGGGCGACCGGATGGAGGCAAGAACTACGGCTGAGTTGCGTCGACCCGCAGCAGAAAATCCAGCACGATGGTTCTGTTGCGTTAACTCCTGATAGACGCGTTCCGGCCCTGTGATCGGCGCCGCTGTGCAGGCGGGCCGAACAGCTTGCTGACGAAGCGAACCTCGCCTGCGGCACCTGGCTCTCGAAGGATTCAGTGCTCGCAACGTATCATCCGCAAGATCTCCAAGCCTTTGATGGTCGTATAAGCCGTCTTCATCGTCTGGAACCCGCGCGCCGGCCGGATCACTTGCTTCAGCGCGCCGTGGTCAGCCTCGATGATGTTGTTCAGGTATTTCGACGTT
>CAZTJC010000139.1:3479-4915 GCA_964613945.1 uncultured Acetobacteraceae bacterium | reverse complement strand
GCCAGCGCCGAGGACCGCGACACCCGCGGGTTCATCTCGATCACCACCAGCCGGCCATCCACCGGGTTGAGCCCGAACTGCACGTTGGACCCGCCGGTATCGACCCCGATCTTGCGCAGGCACGCGATGCTCGCGTCCCGCATGATCTGGTATTCCTTGTCCGTCAGCGTCAGCGCCGGCGCGACCGTCACGCTGTCGCCGGTATGCACGCCCATCGGGTCCACGTTCTCGATGGCGCACACGATGATGCAGTTATCCGCGCTGTCGCGGACCACTTCCATCTCGTATTCCTTCCAGCCGAGCACGCTTTCCTCGACCAGCACCTCCGTGGTCGGGCTCGCCGCCAGGCCGGACGAGACGATCTGCTCGAATTCCTGCCGGTTGTAGGCGATGCCGCCGCCGGTCCCGCCCAGGGTGAAGCTCGGCCGGATCACCGCCGGCAGCCCCACCTCGGCCAGCACCACCCGCGCTTCCTCGAGCGTGTGCGCGATTCCCGAGCGTGGGCTCTCGATGCCGATCTCGCTCATCGCGTCGCGGAACTTCAGCCGGTCCTCGGCCCGGTCGATGACGTCCGCCTTCGCGCCGATCAGCTCCACCCCATGCTTCTTCAGCGCGCCGGAGGCATCGAGCTGCATCGCCACGTTCAGCGCCGTCTGCCCACCCATGGTCGGCAGCAGCGCGTCCGGCCGTTCCTTGATGATGATCTTCTCGACGATCTCCGGCGTGATCGGCTCGACGTAAGTCGCGTCCGCCAGGCCCGGATCGGTCATGATGGTCGCCGGGTTGGAGTTCACCAGCACGACCCGGTAGCCCTCCGCCCGCAGCGCCTTGCACGCCTGCGCCCCCGAGTAGTCGAACTCGCAAGCCTGTCCGATCACGATCGGGCCGGCGCCGATGATCATGATGGTCTTGATGTCGGTGCGCTTCGGCATGCTCTAGACCTTCTCGCCCATCATATCGACGAAGCGCTTGAACAGATGGTGGCTATCGGTCGGCCCCGGGCTGGCCTCGGGATGATACTGCACGCTGAATGCCCGCTTGGCGTCGCAGGCGATGCCCTCGTTGCTGCCGTCGAACAGGCTGGTGTGCGTGATACGCACGCCCTCGGGCAGGGACTTGTCATCCACCGCGAAGCCGTGATTCTGCGCTGTTATTTCTACCTTGCCGGTCGCCAGATCCTTGACCGGCTGATTGGCGCCGCGATGACCCTGCTCCAGCTTGTAGGTCTTGGCACCTAGCGACAGCGCCAGCAACTGATGCCCCAGGCAGATGCCGAACACCGGCACGCCCTTGTCCAGCACGCCCTGGATCGCCGGCACGGCGTAGGTGCCGGTTGCCGCCGGGTCGCCCGGACCGTTGGACAGGAACACGCCATCCGGCTGATGCCTGAGGATGTCCTCGGCCGTGGCGTCGGCCGGCACCACCGTCACCTTGCA
>CAZTJC010000139.1:0-3379 GCA_964613945.1 uncultured Acetobacteraceae bacterium | reverse complement strand
CCGCCATCCCTGATGCGGAGCGTCAGCGCCCGCGTGTCGACGCCGGCCAGGCCCGGCACGTCGCGCGCCTTCAACCAGGCATCCAGCGTCGCCGTCGAGCGCCAGTTCGACGGGTCCGTGATGTCCTGCTTCACCACCAGCCCGAGGGCGGCCACGTTGGTGGCCTCGCCATCCTCGGCGTTGGTGCCGACGTTGCCAATGTGCGGAAAGGTGAAGGTGATGATCTGCCCGGCATAGGACGGATCGGTCAGCGTTTCCTGATACCCGGTCATCCCCGTGTTGAAGCAAAGCTCCCCGACGCGGGACTGCGTATGCGCCCCGAAGCCGACGCCCCAGAACACGCCGCCGTCGGCCAACACCAGCACGGCCGTCGCACCGGCCGGAACCTCCGGCATTTCTTCCGGCGCCGCATCGCTGGACAGATCGCTCAACGTCAGCCCGGTCGCCGCCACCACGGCCGGCCAATGCTTACTTGGAACCGCCCGCGCCTGTCGCCATTTACGGATCGCTTCGAGTCCAACGCCGGTCAACCGTGCCGCCGCGTCAGGACCGCCCAAGCGGGCTATGATATCGTCGATGCTGGCCATGCGGAAACGATATGGGAAGTTTCTTCCCAGCTCAAGATAAAGATGTCAGACTACCGGTAACTCTTTTCCCGCCTAACTCTTGGAGCTTGCATGAGCCTGCGCGACCAGTTTCCCGACGCCATGAAAGCCTCCATGAAGGCCGGCACCACCGCCCGCACCTCCACGCTGCGCATGATCATGGCCAAGCTTAAGGATGCCGACATTGCCGCCCGGCCCAAGGGCGTCACCGCCATTTCCGATGACGAGATCACCTCCACCTTGCGCGGCATGGTCAAGTCCCGCCGCGAGGCCGTCGAACTCTACCGCCAGGGCAACCGTCCGGAACTCGCCGAGAAAGAGGAGGCCGAGATCGCCGTGATCGAGGGCTTCCTGCCGCAGCAGATGGATGACGCCACGCTGGCCGCCGCCGTTGACAAGGCGATCGCCGATAGCGGTGCCACCTCGCCCAAGGAGATGGGCAAGGTCATGGCGGCCCTCAAAGCCGCCCATGGCGCCGCGATCGACATGTCGCGCGTCAACCCGCTGGTAAAGGCCCGGCTCACCGCCTGATGGCCCTACCGCCCGAGTTCCTGGACGAATTGCGCGCCCGCACGCCGCTGTCGGCGGTGATCGGGCGCCGGGTCAAGCTGAGCAAGTCGGGCCGCAACTGGAAGGGCTGCTGCCCGTTCCACGGCGAGAAATCTCCCAGCTTCTACGTCTATGACGACCATTTCCACTGCTTCGGCTGCGGCGTGCATGGCGACGCCATCAGCTTCCAGATGCAGTCTTCCGGTGCCTCCTTCCCCGAAGCCGTCGAGAGCCTTGCCGCGGAGGCCGGGCTCGAGGTGCCGAAAGCCTCCCCCGCCCAGGCCCGCGCCGAACAGAAACGCCTCGACCTGCACGACATCCTGGATCACGCGCAGGCCAGCTTCGTGCGCCGCCTCCGTGCCCCCGAGGGTGCCCCCGCGCTGGCCTATTTGCGTGGCCGTGGCCTGACCGACGTCACGATCGAACAATTCGGCCTCGGCTGGAGCGGCGACGGGCGCGGCAGCCTCACCGCCGAATTGCGCGGCCTGGGCGTCGAACCCGCCCGCGCCCTGGAAGCCGGCCTGCTGCGCGAGACCGAGAGCGGCGAACTCCGTGAACTCTATTGGGGTCGGGTCATCTTCCCGATCCGCGACCGCCGCGGTCGGCTGATCAGCTTCGGCGGCCGTGCGCTGGGCGACGCGAAGCCTAAATACATCAACGGTCCCGAGAGCCCGATCTTCCCCAAGCGCCGCACGCTCTACGCCGTCGACCGCGCCCGCGAGCCCGTCCGCCGCGGCCAGCGCCTGGTTGTCGTCGAAGGCTACATGGACGTCATCGCCCTGCACCAGGCCGGCCACACCGGCGCCGTCGCCCCGCTCGGCACGTCGCTGACCGACGATCACCTGGCCGAACTCTGGCGGCTCTCCCCCGAGCCGATCCTGTGCTTCGACGGCGATGGCGCCGGCGCTGCTGCGGCCGAGCGCGCCATCATGCTGGCGCTGCCGTTGCTGCAGCCCGGCTTCAGCCTCAAGCTTGCCACCCTGGCCGCCGGTGAGGACCCCGACAGCCTGGTCCGCAAAGGCGGCCCGGCCGCGTTCGACGCCGTGTGCGACAACGCCGCCCCGTTGATCGACGGCCTGTTCGCCGCCCTGTCCCGCGGCGTGGGCGACGCGCCGGAGCAGCGCGCCGCGCTCCGCGTTCGTTTGGAAGCCGCCGCGAAATCCATCCCGGACCGTATCCTGTCCGGCGAATTCCGCTCCGCGCTACTCGATCGCGTGTTCAAATCCCGCGGTCGAAAGGCCGCCCCGGCCAAGCGCGTCCGCGTCGCCCCGGGCGAGGATGCCATCGCCAACCGTCGCGCGATGATCCTCCTGGCACTGCTGCTACGTCATCCGGAACTGATCGCCCCCCTCGACGACGCGCTGCACCGCATCCCGCTCCCGGACGATCTTGAAGTACTCCGCAATGAATTGAGTGCATTCGCCCACGCCGATACGCTTGACTCGGCCAGCCTCATTGCCCACCTGACGCACTCTGGTGTGAACGGAGAGGCGTCCCGCGTGCTATCTGCTACCGCCCAGGACCTTCCGGATCACACTCTGTCTCACGCCATGCCCGGCGAACTACAGAAGACATGGTGGCACTTTTTCGGCCTGCTGACCGGTCCCGAGCATCTCGCCAACGAGATCGCCCACGCCCGCGAGACTTTCGCTCGCGACTTCAGCCAGGCCAACCAAGAACGAATCAAAGGCTTGTGCCAGGCTCAGGATAGCCTGAACGAGTTACCAGACAATGAATGACCCGGCTTGCGCGCCGGTCTTTTCGTACCAGGCGCCCGCGCTGGTCTTATCGTAAGGAATTTTGCCGATGGCGACCAAGCAACCCGTGAACGGTGAAGCCACCCCGACCGAAGCCGACGGCGACAACACCCTGCTCGACACCAACGCGGTCGCCGTCAAGCGGCTGATCGCGAAGGGCAAGGAACGCGGCTACATCACGTTTGACGAGCTGAACGCCGTTCTGCCGTCGGAGCAGAACAGCTCCGAGCAGATCGAAGACGTCATGGCCATGCTCAGCGAAATGGGCATCCAGGTCGTCGAAAGCGAGGAAAGCGAGGAAACCGAGGCCGCTCCCAAGCCCAAGGAAGAGGAAGAGGAAAAGGAGCCCGCCGAAGGCGAAGCCGCCGGCAACGTCGACGAAGCGAGCCTCGGCCGCACCGACGACCCGGTTCGCATGTACCTGCGCGAGATGGGCAGCGTCGAGCTGCTGTCCCGCGAGGGCGAGAT
>CAZTJC010000138.1:0-4935 GCA_964613945.1 uncultured Acetobacteraceae bacterium | reverse complement strand
CCTTGAACACCTGCACGCGGTAGCCGAAGAAGGCGAGCCGCTCCTCGTTCTGCCGCATCCCGGCCAGCACTAACCCAAGTTGCGACCGGACCAACCAGCGGCTAGTCAGATAGACGAGCACCAGCGCGATCAGCGCGACCGTGTAGAAGGCCTGCCCCTCCACGAACTCGTAGTCGCCGAATGCCATCAACTTGATGGACGACAGCCCGTTGCCGGCGCCGACATACTGCCAGCCGGACACCAGCCGCTCCGCAGCGTAGGCGCCAGTCAAGGTGCCGAACGCCACGAAGATCGAGGTCGGCGTCTTGCGTCCCAGCAGCAAGAATGCCGCCATCGCTGCCGCCAGCACGCCGCCGGTCAGCATGGCCAGCGGCAGCGTGCCCCAGAGCTGGCTGAAGTCGAGATCCCGGCCCACCAGCCCGACCACGTAGCTGGACACGCCGAAGAACAGCGCCTGGCCGAATGACATGATGCCCGAGAAGCCCCAGCACAGGTCGAAGCTGATCGCCAACAGCGAGAGGATCAGGATGTTGGTCATTAGCGTGATCAGTTCCGCCCGCTCGCCGAACACGAACGGCGCTGCGACGAGCCCGGCTAGCGTCGCCAACTCGACGGCCGGCAACACCCGGAAAGGGCGGGCCGACCGGGGTGCGGCCTGGGCGAGGCTCGTCGCGGCGGTCATGCGGTCAGCACTCCCCCGGGTCGACCATGTCATCCTTGGCGACCACCTCGTAGCGCGGCACGCCGGCCTGGTTGCGGCAGGCGGCGATGTACATGTTCATCTTGCAGTGCCACTTGCCGGGGACGACGGCCGCACCACCGCCGGGCCCCTCCGCGATGGAAGCGTGTTCGAGCGCCGCCGCCGCGTCATCGCGCCCGAGCTTGCCGCCATTGGCGTTGATCGCGGCCTCGTAAAGCTTGATGCCGCGATACGTCCCGGTCGCCGCGCTGCCGGCGGTGAACAGGTACTTTGTGTCGGGGAAGCGCTTGGCGTAGTCGGCCTGCATCTGCTTGCTGAACGGGTCGTCGACCGCCTGGAAGTAATCGAGGCAGCTGACCAGGCCGTCCATCTCGGCAGCGGAGTTATAGTTCAGCGCGTTCTCGTCGTAATACACGCAGGTCAGCACACCGCCATTCTTCTGGAACCCGGATTCGTACAGCTGCTTGACGAAGGGCTGCACGCCCGGCGCAATGATGGTCATGAACACGCAGTCGACTTTTCCGTCCTTGATCTTGCCGATGGTGGCCGAGTATTCAGCCTGATCGATTGGGTAGTATTCCTCGAACACGACCTCGCCGCCATTGGCCTCGATGATCTTCCGTGCATATTTGTTCAGCAGCTGCGGCCAGACATAGTTGGCCGACGGCATGGCGAAGCGCTTGCAGCCGCGGGTCTTGATCAGATACGGGATCAGCTTGTCGCATTGCTGCGCCGGCGTCGGGCCGGTGTTGTACAGATACTTGGTGCATTCCTGCCCCTCGTAGAGCTGCGGGTAGATGTACAGCGTGCGGCCGCGGTTCACGATCGGGTCCTTGATCGCCTGCCGCATCGCGCTCGTCACGCCGCCGAGCACCACGTCGACATGGCGCTCCTGGATCAGCCGGCGCACGTTGCCGACCGCGATCTTTGGGTCCGACGCGGTGTCTTCCAGGTACAGCTCGATCGGCCGGCCCGCCACGCCGCCGGCAGCGTTGATCCGCTCGACGGTGAACTGCGCCGTCTGCCAGTCGGCATTGCCCGATGGGCCGATGGCGCCGGTGATGTCGGTGGCGATGCCCATCTTGATCGGCCCCGCCGCATTGGCCCAGCCTGGCCGCAGCAGCCAGCCTCCCGCCGCCCCCGCGAGCCAACCCGAAGCAGACAGCCCGGCTGCCCCTCGCAGCACCGACCGCCGCCCCATGTGCTTGTTTTCGGACATCGACCTCACCCCTTCTGGTTGATCAACCACGTGCCGCCGCGATGAAGCCCTGCGGCCGCAAACGCACCATTGCCAACGACAGCACGAAAACGAGCGGGTCGGCCAGCACCGGCAGCACGATCCACGGCAGGCCGGCCGCTAAGCCGCCCACCGCCGCCGCGCCCAGCACCGGCCCCTCGAACGTCCCGACCCCGCCCAGCATGACCGAGAGGAAAGCCTGCACTAAGAAGCGGATGCCGATATCGGCCGACAGCGCGTAGAGCGGCACGATCAGCGCCCCCGCCAGCCCGGCCAGCGCCGCGCCGAACGCGAAGGTCAGCGCATAGAGCCGCCCGGTCGAGATGCCGCAGGCGCGCGCCAACATTGGGTTCTCCAGCGCGCCGCGTACTTTCAGCCCGACCGCCGTACGCTCCAGCAGCAGCCAGCTCCCCGCGATCACCGCGAACGTCACCACGATGATGAACGTGCGCCAGCTGGAGAACTCGAGCCCGCCGAGGCTGAAGCTGCCGCCAATCGGCTCCGGGATAGCCCGGTAATGCCCGCCCAGCAATCCGCGCACGATCTCGCGGATGATTAGCCCCAGTGCGTAGGTGCCCAGCATGGCGATGATCGGGTTGGCGTAAAATCGTCGGATCACGGTGCGTTCCAGCACGTAGCCGAGCCCGCCCACCACAAACGGCGCCGCGATCACGCCAGGCCAGCCGCCCAGTCCGGCCTCGTTGCTGAGATAGACGGTGTAGGCGCCGAGCAGCACCAGCTCGCCATGGGCAAAATTGAAGATACCCATCATGCTGGCGATCACGCCGAGGCCGAGCACGATCAGCACCATTACCGAGGTGAAGGCGAGGATGTCGAAAGCGAACTTGATCGCGAAATCCATCAGCCACCTTCATCGGCTTGGGCAAGCGTGGGCGCACGCCGATGCCGGGTCGCCTGCTCGTAATCGTACGCCAGTGAGAGCAGCAGCGCTTCGCTCCACTGCCGGCCGACGAAGATCAACCCGAACGGCTCGCCGCCGTCATAATATCCCGCCGGCACCGTGACACCCGGCAGTCCGGCGATGTTGATCTCGCACACCGTTGTCTCCTGGATTGGCTCGCCGGCATGCAGCAGCGGCAACTTATCGCGCATCTGCGGGAACACCAGCGCATCGATCCCGGCCGCGTCGAGCGTGGCGTTGAAGATCGCCAGCGATCGCTGCTTGGCCGACAGAAAGTTCGACATGTCTGGCGGCACGGTCGGGTCGGCTAGGCAGTCGACGAATTGCGGCAGCTTATGCAGGTAGGCGAGCACGCCGCCGGGCGCGAACGGGTCCTCCGCCTTGGTCGCCTCGGCGAACGCGGCGAAGCTCTTGAGCGCGGCGCCAGGGCCCATCCGCTTGAGGTATTGCTCGACGTCGTAGGGCACCGATTCAACGCCACGCGCGTCGTAATAGCCCGGCCCGTCCATCGGCTCGGCGACGGCGGCGAACCCCGTTCCAGCAAAAGGATCCTCGAGCAGCGTCGCCCCGGCCGCCTTCAGCTCATCCTGCGCACGCCGGTACAAGGCCTGTGTCGCCGCCGAGAGCGGAAGGTCCCGCCAGCCCGGGCCGTAGAGGCCGAGGCGCTTGCCGTTCAGCGCTCCTGCCACCAGACCGACTGCGTAGCCGCCCTCGGGCATGTGCCCGATCGAGGCCGCCGTCTTCGGGTCCGCCATGGTGAACCCGGCCAAGGCGTCCAGCGCCAGCGCCGCGTCCCGCACCGTGCGCGCGACCGGGCCGACCACGTCACGCTGACTGGCGAGCGGCATCACGCCGGCATTTGGGACGAGCGCGAAAGTGGGCTTGATGCCGACCAGTGCCTGCGCAGAGGCCGGGTTCTGGATGGAGCCGCCGGTCTCTTCGGCCAGGCCGAGCACCGCGAAGCTAGCCGCAACCGCCGTCGCACTCCCGGCGCTGCTGCCGCCCGGCACCACGTCGCGCTTGACCGCGTTGTAGGTCGGCCCGGCCCATGAATCGTTGGCGTGCGTGCCGGACGCGCTCAGGACGGGCACGTTGGTCTTGCCGAGGAGGATGCACCCGGCCGCGCGCATGCGGGCGACCACCGGCGCGTCGCTGCCAGGCATGAGATCCACCCCGCCAGTCCGGCTGCAGAGCAGGCGCCATCCGCCGGTGCTGGGAAAGCCGTGCATGTCCATCGTGTCCTTGACCACGATCGGCACCCCGGCGAGTGGCCCGAGCGCCTCGCCCGCCGCGCGACGCTTGTCGATAGCACGGGCGTCGTCCAGGGCGGCCGGATTGGGAAAGATGATCGCATTATACGCCGGATTGTAGTGCGCGATGCGGTGGAGACAGGCCTGCACCAGCGCCTCGCAGGTGAATTCGCCACGGGCAAAGCCTTGCTGGACCGCCTCGACGGTCAGTTCAAGGATGTCGATGCTCATGTCAGCGTTCCCTCGCGATCGTACGGTCAGTCGACGGCCCCTCTCAAGGCGACATCCAGCACACTAGGTTGGCGTTCCCTGGCTGGCTACGGAGTCGAACGATCTAACGAACGCCTCGGCCCGTTTTACTTCTGACTGGCCTGACGGCAGCAGCGAAGAACCCTCTCGCAGGTTGGTCAGGAACGTCTCAACCGTAGGTCTGACCCCGACGCGATCCATGGGGCTTCGATTGCGTCGAGGTCGATCTGCCCTGCGGGATCGGCCTTGCGGGGCTGTGTGCCGAGAGACGGCGCCCGGTCACGACGCCAGAGGCCCAGCATGCGTTGCAGTTCTGACAGCGGCATCGCGTGATCGTCCACTCTGAGACTGAGGTCCGGGAAGTCCTCCGTCGTAGTCATGGCCATGGCCGCGGATTGCCGCCCCCTTCGATCACCGCCGGCCGCATCCCCGGCCAGCATGGCCGCCATCAATTGCTCGGGCAGCGGCAGCGCAGAAGCAGCCGTGAACGCCGCCAGCGTCGCGGGCACGACGGTCTCGTTCGCCAGCATGTTACCGGCCACGCTGACCGGGCCGTCGGCGACGCTGCCGCACCACA
>CAZTJC010000137.1:0-5017 GCA_964613945.1 uncultured Acetobacteraceae bacterium | reverse complement strand
CTAGTCAGAAGCCCACCTGGCGCGATGCAGCTGTTGAACCATCCATTTCCGGGTGCCGTTAACTTCCTTGACAGCTGGTTGAAGCCCGTAAACCGTCGAAAAATAGCGGCAGGTCAGCCAAGGGGTGCATCGATGAACTTCGGCCATAAGCGCCAAGAAGCCATCTACGTCGCCGGCTTTGCCGGACGGCGACCCGTCGTTCCGACGGCACCGAAGGCCTTGGAACAAGCTGCCCTAAGAACGCTGAATAAGGATGCCGCCGCCTACTTCGCCGGTGGCGCCGGCCTCGAACGCACGGCCGCAGCAAACGAAGCAGCGTTCGACCGACACGGCATCATACAACGGATGATGCGAGACGTTTCGGCCCGGGAACTGTCCGTTACGTTGTTCGGCCGCACCTTGCCGTTACCGATGCTGCTTGCCCCGATCGGCATCTTGGAGATGGCACACCGGCAGGCCGACGTCGCCGCAGCCCGCGCAGCCGCGGCTGCCGGAATCCCGTTCATCACCTCCAGCCAGGCCTCTCGCACCATGGAGCAGGTTGCTGCTGCGTCCGGGGCCGGGCCACGCTGGTTTCAGCTTTACTGGTCCAGCCGTGACGAGTTGACGGAAAGCTTCATCGACCGGGCGGAGCGAGCTGGTTACGAGGCGATCGTGGTTACGCTCGACACCACCATGCTCGGATGGCGCAACCGAGACCTGGACCGGGGCTACCTGCCATTCCTGCGCGGTCGAGGTATCGCCAACTACGTTTCTGATCCTGTCTTCCAGTCGCTTTCCGTCGACCATGCCGCGATGCCCAGGCCCAAGCCCGGCCTGGGGCTCATCTGGTCGCTGCTCGAACTCCTGAGCGCTTACTCCGGGGGACCAGCACAGCGACTTGCCCCCGATGCGGCACTCGCGTCGGTACGGCGGTTCCTCGCCATCTATTCACGACCAGACCTGACCTGGGAGGATTTGCCCTTCCTGCGGACACGTACGCGGTTGCCGATCCTGCTGAAAGGCATCGTCCATCCGGACGATGCCAGACAGGCGATTGCTGCCGGCATGGACGGCATCATCGTTTCCAATCATGGCGGCCGACAGGTGGACGGGGCGGTGGCGGCGCTGGATGCCCTGCCAAGGGTGGTTGAAGCCGTGGCGGGCCAGGTTCCCGTGCTGTTCGACAGCGGCATTCGCACGGGATCGGACATCTTGAAGGCACTCTGCCTCGGCGCGGCAGCCGTGTTGATTGGGCGTCCCTACATCTGGGGTCTGGCTCTCGCCGGCCAGGCAGGTGTCGCCGACGTCATCGGCAACTTGGCGGCGGAACTGGACCTGACGATGGGCCTGTCTGGCCGGCGCACTATCCGGGAGCTAGACTTGGAGGTCATCCAGTCGACGTCAGGTCGATAGTGACCGCCGCACCGTGATCTACCCCGTCGGATGTCGGTCACCGTGATGTCCGAGGGTAGCAGGAGCAGCCGTTTGCGGAGCGGAAAGTTCGGAGATGTCGATCAAGGTAGGGTCGACAGTTACAGGCCCGGTGATGGCGCACCGTCTTCAGTCGTGGATGGGCGAGTGCTCCGCTTTCGCAGTTCGGTCGCCAATGCAGCAACTCTCACCAATTGATGACGCCAGACCTCATAACCGCTAGCGTCCCGTACAACGCCGAGCAACGGCGCCACAGGGAGGGACCATGGGGGAGCGCGTGGGAGCGGCAGGCGGCACCATGCCCTTGGATGTCGCGCCGGATGCCGGTCGTCGCACGAGCTGGTTCTCCATCCGCCTGACCGGCACCATCTGGACCGGCACCCTGTTGCTGATCCTGGCTTTTCTCGTCATCTATCCCGTCGCCATGCTGATCGTCGGCGCATTGACCGGCGGCGATCCGGTGGTGGATGGCTACCACCTCGAGACTCTCTCACTCGACCGCTTCTGGGCCGTCCTGTCCAACGACAACGTCCATCTCGCGTTGTTCAACTCCATGACCACCTGCCTCGGCGGCACTGCCCTGGCTGTCGTCATCGGCCTCGTATTCGCCTGGATCGTCGTGCGGACGGACACGCCGGCCAAGAAGCTCATCGCCGCCGCCGGGCTCCTGCCGCTCTTCGTTCCCCCGCTCGTGGGCGGCGTCGCTTGGGCCATTCTCGGATCCCCGAAGACCGGGCTGATCAACATGGTCCTGGCCAGGTCTGGCCTCGACTTCCGCGTCAATCTTTACTCGACCGAAGGCATCATCTTCGTGTTCGGGATGTACTACGCACCCTACGTTTATATGTTCACCGCCTCCGCGCTGAAGAACATGGACCCGTCGCTCGAGGAAGCGGCGGAGATGAGTGGCGCCAGCAGCCTGCGCACCATGCTCACCGTCACCTTTCCACTCATCCTGCCGGCCATCGTGTCCGGGATGCTGCTGTCCTTTGTCGTCATGCTCGGGATCTACGGTATCCCCGCCGTGCTCGGCACGCCCGCCAACATCCCCGTGCTGACCACCTACATCTATACTCTGACCAACTGGTCGCCGCCGCTCTACGGCCAGGCCGCCTCCGTCGCCATCCTGCTCATGGCCGTCACCGGCGTGCTGGTGGTGCTGCAGAACAAGGTGATCTCCGGCCGCAACTACACCACCGTTGCCGGCAAGGCCTTCCGCCCGCGCGCATTGCGCCTGGGTCCCTGGCGCTGGGTTACCCTGAGCTTGGCCGTCGCCTATCTCCTGATCGTGGTCGTACTGCCCACGCTGGCGTTGGTGGTGGCCGGGTTCCGCAAGTTCCTGTTCGTGCGCGACCTGCGGAGCCTATTCGACCTCAAGCAATACAGCACGATCCACTTCGACCGGTTGTTCTCGAACCCGCAGACCGTGACGGCGCTGGTCAACACGCTGAAGGTGGGTCTCATCGCGGCCGTGGTCGGCGGCGTGCTCGCTTTCGCCATCGGCTATACCGTCACCCGCAGCCGCGCGCCCGGGCGCTCGCTGGTCGACGCCATCGCCACTGTGCCGGTCGCCATCCCCGGCTTGGTCATCGGCGTTGCCTATCTCTGGGCCTGGATCGGCCTGCCCGGCGGCCTCTACGGCACGCTGTGGATCCTTGCCTTGGCGTTCATCGCCCGTTTCATCCCCGACACCGTCAAGGCACTCTCCACCTCCTTGCTGCAGATTCACCGTGAGCTGGAGGAGGCTGCCTGGATCTGCGGCCGATCCATGCTCAGCACGATCGTCACCGTGGTGCTGCCGCTGGCGCGTCCGGGCGTGGCTGCCGCCATGACCCTTCTGTTTATCCTCTCTACCCGCGAGCTCGGCTCCTCCCTGTTCCTCTACTCGAGCGGCTCCATGGTCATGTCCGTGCAACTGCTGAACTACTACGAGGGCGGCAATCTCAGCATCACTGCCGCCTACAGCCTCGTGCAGGTGGTCCTGCTCGGGCTCGTCATCGGCATCGCCAATCTGCTCTCCCGCGGCAACCGGCTCGACCGGGTGCCAACCAACTAACGAGGGAACTCGCCATGGTCACCCGCCGCACCCTGCTCCTGGCCGCCGCTGCCACCGTGGCAGTTCGCCCCGCCCGGGCCGCCGACAGTTACCAGCCCTCCGCCGAACTGGTCGCCGCGGCCCGCAGGGAAGGCCGGCTAGTGATGTACACCGCCTCCTTCACCGAGCCGGAACAGGAGCTTGCGGAGTTTTTCAACAAGCGCTTCCCCTTCGTGAAAGTCGAGCTGGTCCGCTCCTCCGGCGGTCAGCTCATCACCCGCGTGCGCACGGAAGCGTCGGCGGGCAAGCTCGTCGCCGACATCGTGGACCATTCCGACCGCGGCTTGATGAAGTCGATCGACGACCTGTTCGCCGATTACGCTCCGCCCAACGCCGCGGACTACCTGCCGGAATCCCGCATCTCGCCCAAGTTTTGGCCCCGCATCACCCCGACCTGGTGCATCGCCTACAACACGGAAACCACCAAGACCGTCCCGAAGACCTGGATGGACCTCACCGACACGGCCAAATACTCGCCCGGCGCCATCGGCCAAGTCATCGCCCCGTCCGGCGGCACCACCTGGACCCGGATCATGTTCGAGCGCCAGAAGCTCGGCCCCGACTACTGGGCCCGCCAGGCCGCCACCAAGCCGTCGCTCTATCCTTCCAGCGCTCCCGGCTCGGACGCCGTGATCCGTGGCGAGGTCAACGTCATGCCCCTGGTCGCCAACGCGATCTATACCAAGCGACGAGACGGCGCCCCCGTCGAGCTGGTGTTCCCGCCCGAAGGCACCCCGCTCGTCCCTTATGCCAGCGGCATACCCAAGACGGCCGCCAATCCCAATGCCGCGCGCCTGTTCCTCGATTTCTGCCTCTCGCGAGAAGGCCAGACCTTCGCCATGACCCAGCAGGGCAACCTGTCCTCGCTCAAGGACCCGCCAGGTGAGATCAAGGGCTTCGATCCCAAGACCAGCCCGGTCTGGCTGCCCAACAACGAAGAGTTCTCAACCCTGCGCAACGCGTGGGTCGAGGAATGGAACAAGATCTACGGCTATCGGCAATAGCGTCCTGGGAGGAAGCCATGTCCGCCGAACTCCGCATCGAGAACCTCAGCAAGGTCTACGCCCCCGGCCTGCGCCCGGCCGTGAACGGGGTCAGCTTCACGGTGGGCGCGGGCGAGATCGTGGTGCTGCTCGGCCCGTCCGGCTGCGGCAAGACCACCACGCTGCGCTGCGTCGCCGGGCTGGAGAATGCCACTGGGGGCAGCATCCGCATCGGCGGCGAGATCATCTCGTCTCCCGAGCAGGGCATTCTGGTCCCGCCGCGCCGGCGCAATTTCGGCATGGTGTTCCAGTCTTACGCCGTCTGGCCACACATGACGGTGCGTCAGAACGTTGCCTATCCGCTCGCCGGCCGCGGCCTGTCCCGGGCAGAGAAGGCGGCCATGGTCGAGCACGCCATCGAGATCGTGCAGCTCCAGCCCTACGTGGACCGCCCCGTCACCGCCCTGTCCGGCGGACAGATGCAGCGCGTCGCCCTGGCCCGCAGCATCGTCTACAAACCTCGCCT
>CAZTJC010000136.1:0-5082 GCA_964613945.1 uncultured Acetobacteraceae bacterium | reverse complement strand
CCAGCTCGAGCGCGATCCGCAGCAGGTTCAGCGTGTACATCGCCATCCAGGCGGTCCCGTCGGCCTGGTCCAGCGTACCGCCCGTCGGCAGCGGCGCGGAGCGATCGAACACGCCGATGTTGTCGAGCCCCAGGAACCCGCCCTGGAACACGTTGCGCCCGTCGGCATCCTTGCGGTTCACCCACCAGGTGAAGTTGAGCATCAGCTTGTGGAACGCCCGCTCCAGGAAGCCGGTATCGGCGATGCCCGTCAGCTGCCGGTCCATCTGATAGACGCGCCAGCACGCCCAGGCATGCACGGGCGGATTCGCGTCCCCAAATGCCCACTCATAGGCCGGCAACTGCCCGTTCGGATGCATATACCATTCGCGCAGGATCAGCAGCAGCTGCCCCTTGGCAAAGGCCGGATCGATCAGCGCGAATGTCACGGCATGGAACGCCAGGTCCCACGCCGCGAACCAGGGATACTCCCACCCGTCCGGCATCGAGATGACGTCGCCGTTGTTCATGTGCTGCCAATCGGCATCACGCACCCGACCCGGCGGTGGCGTCGGTTGCGCCGGGTCGCCCGCCAGCCAGCGCCGCACGTCGAACAGGTATGTCTGCTTGGTCCACAGCATGCCGGCCAATGCCTGCCGCTGGATCATCCGCGCATCGGCGTCGGTGATCTCCGCCTGCAACGCGGCATAGAATTCGTCCGCGTCCGCCCGCCGCTGATCGACCCGTTCGGCGTAATAGGCGAATGCCGGGCTTTGTCGTTCCGCCGGCCGGAAGCGCAACCGAACGACCCGGCTCTCCCCCGGCGCCAGGGCGCAGACGACATGCGCCGCGCATTTGGTGCCGCGCTGCGCCGATGACACGGCGCCGGCCGCGCCGTTGACCACGTGATCGTTGATCCCATCCTTGAACGGCCCGGGCTGATCCGTCTTTCCCCAGATCCGCGTCCCGTTGGTCTCGTTCTCGCAGAACAGCCAGGCGTCTGGCGGTTCTTCGATCTCGAGCTGCATCTCCCGCAGCCGCGGATGCAGCGCATGCACCACGCCGTTCTCGTCCAGTCGCAGCGACGGCCGATTCTGGCTATCCGCCCAACTCCAGGTGTTGCGGGCCCATAAATGCGGCAGGACGTGGACCCGTGCTGTGTCCGGCCCTCGGTTGACGACCGTGACCTGCATCAGCATGTCGTCCGGCGACGCCTTGGCGTACTCGACGAACACGTCGAAATACCGGTTCTGTTCAAAGATCCCGGTATCGGCCAGTTCGAACTCCGGATCGTCGAGACCCCGCCGCTTGTTCTCGTCCAGCAGGCGCTGATATGGGAATTCCGCCTGCGGATACTTGTAGAGCATCCGCATGTACGAATGTGTCGGCGTGCCATCGAGGTGATAGAACACCTCCTTGACGTCCTCGCCGTGATTGCCCTCTTCGTTGGTCAGCCCGAAGAACCGTTCCTTCAGGATCGGGTCCTGCTCGTTCCATAATGACAGGCCCAGGCACCAGTTCAGCCGCTCGTCGCTCCACCCGGCGATCCCATCCTCGCCCCAGCGATAGGCCCGGCTCCGCGCCTGATCATGCGTCAGATAGGCCCAGGCATCGCCGTCGGCGCTGTAATCCTCTCGCACCGTCCCCCATTGACGGTCGCTGACATACGGCCCCCAGCGCCGCCACCCTTGCCCGCGGGCGGCGGCTTGCAGACGCAAGCCCTCCGCCGTCTCCAAGATCGTGCGCGCTGGCATCGACGGCTACAGGGCTGTTCCCTGATAGGTGTTGCAGGCACCGACTGTCCCGGCGCGGAACCCGGTCGATAGCCATTTGACGCGCTGCGCCGAGCTCCCGTGCGTGAAGCTATCCGGCACCGCCGCCCGTCCAGACGCCCGGCTCAACCGGTCGTCGCCGATCGCGGTCGCCGTGTTGACCGCCTGCTGGAGGTCGGCATCCGTCAGGTTGTCGTGCCGCTGGTTCATGTGGTTGGCCCAGGCCCCGGCCAGGCAATCCGCCATCAGTTCGGTCCGCACGGAAAGGTTGTTCGCCTCGGCGCGGTCGCCCTGCTGGTCCGCCTGCTTCTCTGCCGCCTGCACCTTTGGCAACAGCCCAATCAGGTTTTGCACGTGATGCCCGACCTCGTGCGCGATCACGTAGGCGTAGGCGAAGTCGCCACCGCCGCCCATCTTGGTCTTCATGTCATCGAAGAACGCCGTGTCCAGATACAGCTTCTGGTCGAGCGGGCAGTAGAACGGCCCCATCGCCGACTGCGCCGAGCCACAGCCGGACTGCGTTTGACCTGAGTACAGCACCAGCACCGGCGGGACGTATTTCTTGCCCATCTCGGCCGGCAGCTGCTTGGACCAGACATCCTCCGTCTCGCCGAGCACCTTGGCCACGAAGCGACCCATCTCGTCGCTCGGCGCACCCTGGCGACCTTGCTGCGCCTGCTGCTGCTGCGGGTTGAGCGTCTGCTGCACCTGCTCGGCCCCGCCGATCAGCGCCGCCGGGTTGATGCCGGTCGCCCAGCCGATCAACGTCAGCACCACAACGGCGCCGATGCCCAGCCCGCCCTTGCCGACACCACTCATTCCACGCCGGTCTTCGACGTTACTCGACTCGCGGAGATCGTCTTCGCGCATGGGTTGGCTCCTTGGAATTGCTGATGCAGGGGAATTGCTGACGCAGGCTGTAGCAGAACGCGGCGGAATTGGCCCCCTTGCGCGGGGTGAATGGGCCGTCGCATCTTACAGCCACGAGAAATACAAAAATGCGGCTTAAGTTTGCCGGGCGGTGCAGATTCCGACCCGGCGTTGGCCATGTTCGTAAAAGCTTTGGGGGACACGCCGTGAAAATCGGTTCGGTAAAGGAAATCGCCGCAGGCGAAAAACGCGTGGCGATGTCGCCGCAATCGGTCACCGCGCTGAAGAAGCTCGGTTACGACTGCCTGATCGAATCAGGCGCGGGCGCGGAGGCCCGGTTCGCGGACGAGGCTTACGCCGAGGCCGGCGCCACCGTGGTACCGGACGCGGCCGCGCTGTGGGCGCAGGCCGATATCGTGGCCAAGGTTCGCCCGCCCGAGGCGCGCGAGGTCGAGATGGCCCGGCAGGGCCAAATCCTGGTCAGCTTCCTTTACCCGGGACAGAACCCCGACCTGCTGGAAACGCTGCGCGGTCATGGTGTCACCGCACTAGCGATGGACATGGTGCCGCGGATCAGCCGCGCGCAGAAGATGGACGCGCTGTCGTCCATGGCCAACATCGCCGGCTATCGCGCGGTCATGGAGGCCGCCAATAATTTCGGCCGCTTCTTCACCGGCCAGGTGACGGCGGCGGGCAAGGTGCCGCCGGCCAAGGTGCTGGTGGTCGGCGCCGGTGTCGCCGGGTTGGCGGCGATCGGCGCGGCGGTGTCGCTTGGGGCGATCGTCTACGCGTTCGACGTGCGGCCCGAGGTGGCCGAGCAGATCGAGTCGATGGGCGCTAGCTTCGTGTTCCTCGAATTCGAGGGCGGGCAGGACTCGTCGGCGACCGGCGGTTACGCGGCGCCGTCCAGCCCGGAGTTCCGCGAGGCGCAGCTTGCCAAGTTCCGCGAGCTGGCGCCCGACATGGACATCGTCATCACCACGGCGCTGATCCCCGGCCGCCCGGCGCCGAAGCTGTGGACGGCCGACATGGTGGAGGCCATGAAGCCCGGCTCCGTCGTCGTCGACCTCGCCGCCGAACGCGGCGGCAACTGCGACCTCACGGTGCCGGACCAGATCATCGAGGCGGCGCGCGGCGTCAAGATCATCGGCTACACCGACTATCCCAGCCGGATGGCGACTCAGGCCTCGACGCTCTACTCGAACAACATCCGTCACCTGATCGACGACCTGACCCCGGGCAAGGACGGGGTCGCGGTGGTCAACATGGAAGACGACGTCATCCGTGGCGCCACCGCCACGCGGGAGGGGGCGATCACCTATCCGCCACCGCCGCCCAGGGTGCAGGCGATCGCGGCGGCCAAGCCGAAGCCCAAGCCCGTCGAGGAGAGCGCCGCCGACAAGGCCGCGCGGGAGTTGGCGCTGCTGCGGCAGAACACCAAGCGCAGCACGACCCTGCTGGTGGTCGGCACGGTGCTGATGCTGCTGATCGGGTCGGTCGCACCCGAGAGCTTCATGCAGCACTTCATCGTCTTCGCGCTGAGCTGCTTTGTCGGCTTCTACGTCATCTGGAACGTCAGCCATGCGCTCCATACGCCGTTGATGGCCATCACCAACGGTATTTCGTCGATCATCATATTGGGGGCTTTGTTGCAGTTCGGATCTGGGAGCGCGACCGTGGTCACATTGGCCGCGTTGGCGACGCTGATGGCGTCGGTGAACATCTTCGGCGGCTTCCTGGTGACGCGCCGGATGCTTGCCATGTTCCAGAAGAGCTGAGGAAACCACGATCATGAGCCTCGGTCTCGTCACCGCCTTCTACGTCGTTGCGGCAATCCTGTTCATCCTCGCCCTGGGCGGCCTCTCCAACCAGGAGCGGGCCAAGCAGGCAATCTGGTACGCCATCGTCGGCATGGCGCTCGCCGTGCTGGCCACCATGTTCGGCGGCTCCGGACATTTCTGGCTGCTGATTCCCATGGTGGCGATCGGCGGCGTCGGCGGCTGGTATGCCGCCAGCCGCGTGCAGATGACCCAAATGCCCGAGTTGGTGGCCGGGTTCCACAGCCTGGTCGGCCTGGCCGCGGTGTTCATCGGGCTGAACGCGCATCTGGAAGCGGCACGGGTCGGCCGGGTCCTGGCGCGCGGCTTGCCGGAACATCTCATCGGCTTCGGGGCGACGCTGGCGCACAAGACGCCGGTCGAGCTCAACATCATGCGCGTCGAGATCTTCCTCGGCGTGCTGATCGGCGCCATCACCTTCACCGGTTCGATCGTGGCCTACCTCAAGCTCGCCGGTAAGGCCGGGTCCAAGCCGCTGATCCTGCCAAACCGGCATGCGATCAACATCGGCGCCGGCGTGCTCTGCCTGGTGCTGGGCATCGCCTACTTCATGGGTGCCGGGCTGTGGACGATGATCCTGGTCACCTTGATCGCCGGCTTCATCGGCTGGCACCTGATCATGGC
>CAZTJC010000135.1:0-5122 GCA_964613945.1 uncultured Acetobacteraceae bacterium | reverse complement strand
CCAGCTTTTGTCTGCTCGTCCATGAGCTGACCCCAAACTGGATTGCCCTCGCGTAAACCGGCGTCACGTAGCGCATACCATACCATTACCTGGTTGCTGGTCAGTACCGGTCGGCCAAGTTGTCGTTCGAGTGGTGCAATCAGCTCCGCCGTGCGCAGGGCAGTGCAGCTGAGGAAGTAACCGTCGGCTCGATCGTTCCGTTGCGTTATGGCCCACTTTTCGAGCTCTGTCGACGACAGGCGGGCCATCGCATCGTTCGTGTCGATGCCGAGCGCGGCTTCCCCCACTACCTCCAGCCCAAGGTGCTTGAGGAAGGCGATCTCGCGCTGGTGAACCGGCGCGATATAGGGTGACAGCAGCACCACGCGGTGGATCCGCAATACCTGGAACGCCGCCGCCAGCGCATCAGAGGTGACTAGGCCGGGGATGCCCGTCGCAGCGTAGATACGTTGCCGGATCGCGGGGCCTGCCTCTGGCGAGAACGTCGTCACGGCTGTGCAGTGAAAGACGATCCGGTCCACCTGCGCATCGGCCAAAAGCCGGGCGGCATCCTCGACACCGGCCTCCATACGGCGCAGTTCCGCCTCCGAGCTGCCACGCAACGCAAGGCGGGTGATGACGGCGCCTACTCCTGCCGGCAGCATGGCGTGGATTTGTGGTCCGGCGATGACGTTGCCGGAAGGCACGATGATACCCAGTCGTAGGCGATCACCGTAGTCGATGACCGCATCAGGACGTGAGAGCACGACACTCATGCGGCACGGCCAAGGTCGGACCGTGCCTGATCGAGATAGGTGCGGTTGATGTAGTCGGCGGCCCGAGTCTTGGTGCGACGGGGCAAAGCCCGGATTAGACCGCTGATATCGATCAGCGCCTGCACCGCGGCGTCACTTGCATCGGCGTCGCGGGGAAAGATCTCCGCTTCAACGTATTCGTCCCAGGCACGGTCGACATACCGCTGCTCTACCCC
The DNA here is from genome assembly GCA_964613945.1 of uncultured Acetobacteraceae bacterium. Lineage (GTDB taxonomy): Bacteria > Pseudomonadota > Alphaproteobacteria > Acetobacterales > Acetobacteraceae > JAVVHH01. The sequence continues at coordinate 4,152 of CAZTJC010000135.1, read as the reverse complement.
AGTCTCGCGCATAGCGATGATGCCAGCCGCTTCGCGATTGGCGTAAAACCACTCATGCGCCTGCAAGAAAGCCCGCATGAACCGCACGACGAGATCACGGTTCGCCTCGGCCCAGGGCGCCAGAACATGCAGGGACGTGAACTGGAAATCAGGGAAATCGACCCGCGGATCAGCGAGCGTGGGATAGCCGGCGTCGGCGGCGATGTAGTTCAAAGGTGCTCCCTGCAATCCGGCCTGGATTTCGCCGCTCTGCAGCTTCTCCCACCGTGCCAGGATCGGGCCGACCGCTGTAATGGTGTAGTCCGCCGGATGATGCAGCCCGTGAGCCTCGAACAGCTTCATCACCAACGAGGAGCTGCCGGCTTCCAGGGAAGAAACCCCCACCACCTTGCCCCGCATGTCATCAAAGCCTGCAATGCCCTTTCCGGCGATCAGCGAGAACGGCAGCCGGTTGACGTTGCCGCCGATGATTTCACTTTGGCCGCCGGTCTCACTGTCCAGAATGACGTGCTCGGTGATCCCATAGGCGAGCTGCACCCGGCCATCAGCCAAGCGATTGCTGACCTCGTCCACGCCCTCGTGCAGTTCGACGGCGACTTCGATGCCCTCTTCACGGAAGAAGCCCTGATCGACTCCGATCCAGATCGGCATGTTGAAATAGTTGCGGGAGACTGCGGCAAAGCAGAGCTGGGTCATGCTGTCATCCTTCTCGGGTTTAGAGACCGGCATCGGCCATCAGCCGACCGGGCAGCGAGATCGGCTTCCTGCCAATCGGGCTGTGGGTGAGGAAAGAGGCCGTCAAGACTCCAGCCAGTAACAGGGCGCCCGCGACCACGAACGCGCCCGAGTAACCGAGCGGTGAGGCTACGATATAGCCGGTTGCGATCGGCGCCACGATGCCGAAGCTGTTTCCACCCAGGATGAGTAAGCTTGTGGCCGCCCCTGCCTGAGCCCCATCGACCAGGAGATCGTTGGTCAGCGCGATGTTCATCCCCATCGCGGTCGAGACGCAGGTGAGCGAAATGCTGAACAATGCAAGGATTAACCAGATGTTGGTCACATAGGGCGTCAGTAGGATGACCGAGGACACCAGCAGGGCGCCGGCGATCAGCCGCCGCCGTTCGCCGCCAGCTGTTCCGGTGCGTCGCAGAAAGCGGTCGCTGATCACCCCCAGGAGCAGGCCGAGCGGCACGGCCGCCGCATAAGGCACGGCTGAGAAGGCACCGCTCTTCATCACGTCCAGCCCACGCGTGTCGGCGAGGTAGGTCGGTAGCCAAGTCATGAAAAGGTATAGCGTGTATCCAGCACAGCCTTGGGTCAGCGCTAAACCCCACATCGATGGGCTGCGGAGCAGGGTGCTGACCCCCGAGCTGCCAGTGGCACGCGAGCCGACAGCGCCCCGCCCGGCAACGATGTGCGCACGCTCGGCAGAATCAAGCCAGCTTGCCTGTTCAGGCGTCCGATAGACGGCGAACCAGATGATCGACAGTAGCACGCCGACAGCACCAGTGACGTAGAACGATTCCCGCCAGCCGAAGGAGGAGACCAACCAGCCTACGACCGGTGCCCCTATTGCTAGGCCCGCGTAGGCTCCGCTGTTCAGGATTGAAGCCGCAACCCCTCGTTCGCTTTGCGGTGCCCATTCCCGGATTACCCGGCCGCCAGCCGGATAGCTTGCCGCCTCGCCAACCCCCAGGGTGAGTCGGCTCGCGAACAGTCCCATGTACGTCGTCGACAACCCGGTGAGCGCTCCGGCTATGGACCACACGAACAGGCTACCTGCCGTTACTGAACGGGCGCCCCAGCGATCCACGGCCATGCCCAATGGCAACAAGCAGACAAGATAGGTCCAGAGAAACGAGGAGAAGATGAAGCCAAGCTGAATTGGCGATAGACCGTAGCTCGTGGCGATCGACTTCGCGGCAACCGAGAGGTTGATCCGGTCGACGTAACACAGCGCCATCATCAGGAAGATGCCGGCATAGACGAAATAGCGGCGTTTCTGGCTCACGGCGTTCATCCCTGTCGTTTTTGTTTGGATGGACGATAGGGGGCGACGGAGCTTGCACCAACGAGATACGATGCATATCGGTATGCACGAAGTGCATGCTGTATAGGACTGAGATCGATGTCGGGCGAATTGGCGTTGCGTCAGGTCGACCTGAACTTGCTCGCTGTCCTGCAGGTGCTGGTCGAGCAGCGCAGCGTCTCGGAAGCAGCCAAGTGTCTCGGGCTTAGTCAATCTGCCACGAGCCACGCCCTGCAACGCCTACGACACCTGCTTGATGACGAGGTCTTGGTTCGCGGCGCAGGCATGATGCAGCCCACGCCGGCTGCCTTGCGCGTGGTCGAGCGGTTGCGCCCCGCCTTAGCAGAGATTGCTGCTGCCCTTAACGAGAAGAGCGACTTCGACCCGGCCACCAGCAGCCGCAGTTTCGTCCTTCGGGTGTCGGAATACGTAGCACCCACCCTATTGGCGCCACTCTGCACCATACTACGGCGATGCTCGCCGGGCATTCGGCTCAACGTATTGCCCGTGGGCATCCGCCAGGAGCGGGGCATTGAACCCGGGGAACTCCAAATTCGAGCTGAGCGTGGACGACGGAGTTTCACCCGGCCGACAAGCCGGACGTTGTTCGAGGACGAATTCGTGGTCGTGATGTCATCCAACCACCCGGCCGCCAAGGAAGCCATGACGCTTGGTCTCTACGTGTCGCTACCGCATCTGAAGGTCACCGCGGATGCCGTCGGCACCAACATGATCGATGAAGCCCTGGAGCGGCTCGGGTTGCGCCGGAACGTTATGATGTCAGTCCCGAGTTGGTTCGAGATGCGTCGGGTCGTGCTAGAAACAGACCTGGTCGCGGTCGCACCGCGGCATTGGATTGCCAACTCCGCCTTTTCAGACGGCTTTTCTTGTCGTGAGCTTCCGCTTCAAAGCATCGCCCTTTCCGTCGAGATGCTTTGGCACGCCCGGGACGAACAAGATGCCGGCATGGCTTGGTTTCGCGGCAGTGTGGAAGCACTCTTGGCTACGCCGGCCTGATATCAAATGCTTGATTAACCATCGTGTATCAGCGCTGCAGAGATATCCTCTCGAAGATCACTGCAGCGCCTATTATCCAGTGCTGGCTAATTCGTCGGCTTGGACGAGGCTTCCTCCTCCATCGTCACGGCAACGTCGGCATTTGCCGAGAGCCGAACTTTCTCATCCTCCACATCAGCCACCAACCCGAGATCGATGTAGTGATGATGGCCTTTGTGGCTTCCTTCGCCGCTGTCGGCTTTAGTGAGTTTGATCCTGTTGCTCTCCACGCGGTCCACTGTCCCGACGTGAACGCCATCTGCACCGATAATCTCCATGTGCTCTTTGATATCGGATTGGTTCATGTCGCGTATTCCTTCTTGGTTGCTTCAAAGTAACGCAACAGGACCCATTAAGATCAGTGCTGACAGCCTGCACTAGGTTGTGACGTCACTAGGTCTATTCCTGCAAACTTACGTGGGACTAACATTCATCAACTCGAGATCGACAAGGATCGGCCTGTGGTCTGACTTACCACGCGCGAGGGCCTCAGCCCGAATTGCTACCATGTTCCGTGTTAAGCAGCGGTCGATACGAACAGGGACAACACCTTTCGCGATGTGCGTCGCCGTTTTAGGACCGACATCCTCGAAACCAGGGACACGCGTACTGCCCAGGGCATTGAAGTCGCCCGCGATCACGTCGATTTCGTCTCGTGCCGCTACCAGATGGCGGATTTGACGTCGGTTCGCGAGCTGCCCGTGATCCAGGTGGACGTTAGCAAAGCAGATGCCGTTCACGCGGATTAGCAGAGCGACACGATCGGCGATCGTCCGAAAGATCGGAACGGGGAAATCCAATCTTGTTCCCCGTGGGAGAGCGATGGTTTCCAGGTCTTCGAGTTTGTGTCGGCTCCACGCCGCTGGACCGTGCTTACGGTTGCTCATTTGGCGCCGTACATAATGTCCGCCGAGGCGTACCTGCAATGCGTCCAGGCGTGGGCCGGCCTCCTGCATGAGCACGACATCCGGATTGTGCGCTTCAACCAGCCGCGCGACATCGTCCGCCTCCGCTCCGGATCCGTGCAACAGGTTCCAACTTAGGAGCCTCATGGTCGCCCTCATCAA
>CAZTJC010000134.1:0-5122 GCA_964613945.1 uncultured Acetobacteraceae bacterium | reverse complement strand
CGAGCGCTTGGCGGCCAGCTTCTCCGGGACGGGTTGGGCGTCGCGGCGAAGCTTGTTCTCGCCGAGCAGAAGCAGGATCGGGGCGGCGATGAAGATGCTGCTGGACGTGCCGACGACGATGCCGAACAGCATCATCAGCGCGAAGCCTGACAGTGAGGCGCCGCCGAACAGGGCGAGCGGCAGGCTGGCGAGGAAGACCGTCATCGAAGTGCCGAGGGTGCGGTTCAGCGTCTCGTTGATGGACAGGTCGATAAGCTGACGTAGCGGCATGGTCTTATACTTGCGTAGGTTTTCGCGAACCCGGTCGTAGACGACGACCTTGTCGTTGGTGCTGTAGCCGATCACGGTGAGGATGGCGGCGACCATGACCAGGTCGAACTCGACGCGGGTGACCACCAGAAAGCCGATAGCTTTGGTGACGTCGAGGATGAGGGTGACGACGGCGCCGACGGCAAACTGCCATTCGAAGCGGAACCAGATGTAGACCAGGATCATCAGCAGGCTGATGCCTAGCGCCAGCATGCCGTTTCGGAACAGCTCCTCGGAGACGGAGGCGCCGACGGCGTCGGTGCGGACGACCTTGATGCCGGGCTGGGCCTGTTCGAGGGCGCCGCGGATCTTGCCAACGGTCTGTTGCGTGGCCTGTTCGTTGCCCTGCGGGTCCAGACGGATGAGCACATCGTCATCGGCGCCGAAGCGCTGCAGCCCGGCGTCGGGCACGCCGGCGGCGATCAGGGCAGGGCGCATCTTGGCGAAATCGGCCGGACCCGGGGTGCGGACCTCCATGATGATGCCGCCGCGGAAGTCGATGCCGAGGCGAAGGCCCGGGTGAAAGAATAGGATCACCGAGGCGATCGAGAGGATCGCGGAGGTAGCGAGGCCGAGGAAGCGGCCGCGCATGAACTTTATATTGGTCTCGTCGGGGACGAGGCGGAACAGGGGGCGGATGAACATGTCTTCTACACCGGGAGCATGGTGGGGCGGGTGCTGACGTACCAGCGGACCATCAGGAGGCGGGCGACCAGGGTAGCCGTGAACAGGGTCGTCACGATGCCGACGGTGATGGTGACGGCGAAGCCGCGCACCGGGCCGGAGCCGAACACGAACAACATGACGTGGGCCAGGAAGGCGGTGGCGTTGCTGTCGACGATGGTGCCGTAGGCCCGGCGGAAGCCGGTCTCGAGCGCGTTGAGCGGGGTGCGACCGTGGCGGACCTCCTCGCGGATGCGCTCGTTGATCAGGATGTTGGCGTCCACGGCGACGCCCAGCGTCAGCAGGATGCCGGCCATGCCGGGAAGGGTGAGGGTCGCTTCCAGGAGGGAGAGGACAGCGATCTGGAGGACGAGGTTGAAGACCAGCGCGACGTTCGCATACCAGCCGAATAGCCCATAGAATATCGCCATGTAGGCCATGACCAGCAGTAGACCGATGCCGAGCGAGATCGCGCCGGCGCGGATGCTGTCGGCGCCGAGCTCGGGGCCGACCGAGCGTTCTTCCACCACAGTCAGCGGGGCAGGAAGGGCACCGGCGCGGAGCAGAACGCTGAGATCCTGCGCCGAGGAGGCGGTGAAGTTGCCGCTGATCTGGCCGCGGCCGCCGGTGATGGGCTCGCGGATGACTGGAGCGGAGATGACCTTATCGTCCAGCACGATGGCAAAGCGCTTGCCGGTGTTGGCGGTGCTGACGTCCGCGAACTTGCGGGTGCCGAGGCTGTCGAAGGTGAAGTTGACGACCCAGCGGTTGTTCTGGGTGTCCTGACCCGGCCGGGCATCGGTGAGGTTGGCACCATCGACCTCGACCCGGCGACGCACGGCTTCCTTGACGCCAGGCTGGCCTTCGACGGGGAGGAAGTCGTCCCCGGGCGGCGGCGTGGGGGAGGTCGGGTTGGCGTTCTCGTCGACCAGGCGGAAGGTCATCTTGGCAGTCTTGCCGATGAGTTCCTTGATGCGGTTCGGGTCGTCCACGCCGGGAAGTTGCACAACGATGCGGTCGGCGCCCTGGCGGGTGATCTGCGGGTCCAGCACGCCGGTCTCGTCGATACGGCGGCGGACAATCTCGATGGATTGCAGCACGGCGGAGTCGGCACGGGCGCGGAGTGCGGCTTCGGACAGGGAGATGGTGATCTCGCCGGGCGTGCCGGCCGTGGCGGCGACGGCGTATTCAGGGGCGCCGCCGGAAGTGTCCTTGGTGGCTTCCTGCAGCAGGTTCACGGCGTTGTCGGTCTGGGCGGGGTCACGCAGGCGGAGGAGAACGCGGTTCTGCGCCGCCTGGATCTGCGGCGGCTGGAACTGGACCTTGTTACGCAGCGCCGTGCGGGTGGTGTCGGCCAGGCTGTCGAGCCGCTCCTTGGTAACGGCGGCCATGTCGACCTCGAGCAGGAGGTAGGAGCCACCGCGCAGGTCGAGGCCGAGATGAACGGTGCGCCACGGTAGCCAGGAGGCCGGGGCGGGCAAGAAGTTGGGAATGCAGAGGAGCACGCCCAGGACGCACACGCCGGCGATCAGCGCGGTCTTGAGCTTGCTGAAGTAGATCATGACGAACCGGTGCGCTCCCTATGCCGCCGCGGTATGCCGACCCGGGCAGGCTGAGGCAAGGCCCGGCGGGGATGGGGCGGTCGGGACCGGGGAGCAAGCGAACCTACCGGGTGCATCGTGGACAAACGGCACGGAGAGAGCAGGACTCGGTCGCGGCGAATCATGCGGTCTCTACGGGGTGCAGACCCAGTCGTGCCTCCACCTCGCGGCGCATGATGAATTTCTGCGCCTTGCCCGTCACCGTCATCGGGAATGCGTCCACGAATTCGACATACCGAGGAATCTTGTAGTGCGCGACCTGGCCGCGGCAGAACTCACGCACTTCCTCCTCAGCCATAGTCGCGCCGTCGCGTAGGCGGACCCAGGCACATAGCTCCTCGCCAAACTTCGTATCGGCCACGCCGAAGACTTGCACTTCCTGAATCTTGGGATGCCGAAACAGGTACTCCTCAACCTCACGCGGATACACGTTCTCGCCGCCGCGGATCACCACGTCCTTTATCCGGCCGACGATGTTGCAATAGCCCTGCTCGTCCAGCGTCGCGAGGTCGCCGGTATGCATCCAGCGTGCGGCGTCGATCACCTCCGCCGTCTTGGCATCTTCCCCCCAGTAGCCGAGCATGACGGAGTAGCCGCGGGTACACAGCTCGCCTTGCTGGCCGCGCTGAACCGTCCGCCCCTCCAGGTCGATGATCTTCACCTCCAGGTGGGGGTGGACCTCGCCTACCGTGGAAACACGACGCTCGATGGCATCGTCGGTGGCGCTCTGGAAGCTCACCGGGCTCGTCTCGGTCATGCCATAGGCGATGGTGATCTCGCGCATGTGCATCCTGTCGATGACCCGGCGCATGATCTCGATCGGGCAGGGCGCACCGGCCATGATCCCGGTCCGCAGGGAGCTGAGGTCGAAGCGCGCGAAGTCCGGGTGATCCAGCTGGGCGATGAACATGGTGGGGACGCCGTAGAGCGCCGTGCACCGTTCGTCCTGCACGGTCTTCAGGATTTGCAGGGCGTCGAAGCCTTCACCCGGGTAGACCATGGTGCATCCGTGGGTCACAGCAGCCAGATTGCCCATGACCATTCCGAAGCAATGGTAGAGCGGAACCGGGATGCAGATCCGGTCCGCCTCGGTCAGCCGTAGGCTGCGGCCGACGAAGTAGCCGTTGTTGAGGATGTTGTGGTGACTGAGCGTGACGCCCTTGGGAACGCCGGTCGTCCCGCTGGTGAATTGGATGTTTGCCGGGTCATCGAACTGAATCCGTTCGGCGACCGCGCTCAGCTTGGCGCGCTCGGCGTCGGTGGCGAGGGCTGCTACTGCATCGAACGCCACGGCGCCGGGCATGGATGGGCCGCCGATCTGCACCACGACGCGCAATGACGGTAGCCGGGTGGCCGAGAGGTGCCCCGGTCGTGCGCCGGCCAACTCGGGCGCAAGGGTGTTGACCATGTCCATGTAGGCGGTCGACTTAAAGGCGGTCGCCGTCACGAGGGCGGCGCAGCCCACCTTGTTGAGGGCGAATTCCAGCTCGGTCAGGCGGTAGGCCGGGTTGATCGTCACCAGGATCAGGCCCGCCTTCGCCGCGGCGAATTGAGTCAGTGCCCATTCGGCACGGTTGAGCGACCAGATGCCGACCCGGTCGCCCGGCTGCAACCCGAGTGCGAGCAAGCCTGCGGCAAAACCGTCGGCGTGGTCGCGCAGCTCGCGCCAGGTCCACCGGATGTCCTGGGCCGGGCACAGCAGAGACATCCGGTCCGGCCACTCCGCCGCCGCACGGTCGAGCGCGTGACCGATCGTGTAGCCGAGCAGCGGCTCGCTGCGGGCACCATGGACGTAGCTTGAGACGTAGCTCGTCGCTGCAGGGGTCATGACGGCGCTCCTAAGCGGTCTCGTTGAACAGTTCGCGACCGATCAACATGCGGCGGATCTCGCTGGTGCCGGCGCCGATCTCGTAGAGCTTGGCATCCCGCAGCAGCCGGCCCGTCGGGTAGTCGTTGATGTAACCGTTGCCGCCCAAGCACTGGATCGCTTCGAGCGCCATCCACGTCGCCTTCTCGGCCGCATACAGGATCGCGCCGGCGGCGTCCTTGCGGGTGGTCCGGCCGCGGTCGCAGGCCTTAGCAACGGTATACACGTAGGCGCGGGACGCGTTCATCGTCGTGTACATGTCGGCGATCTTGCCCTGCATCAGCTGAAATTCGCCGATGGGCTGGCCGAACTGCTTTCGGTCATGGATGTAGGGCATCACCACGTCCATGCACGCCTGCATGATCCCGAGCGGGCCTGCGGCCAGCACCGCGCGCTCGTAGTCCAAGCCGCTCATCAGCACGTTGACGCCGCAGCCCAGCGTGCCGAGCACGTTCTCTTCCGGAACTTCGCAATCCTCGAACACCAGTTCGCAGGTGTTGGAGCCGCGCATGCCCAGCTTGTTCAGCTTCTGCGCCGTGCTGAAGCCTTTGAAGCTCCGCTCGATCAGGAACGCCGTGATGCCGCGTGACCCGGCGGCCGGGTCGGTCTTGGCATAAACCACCAGCGTGTCCGCATCCGGGCCGTTGGTGATCCACATCTTGGAGCCGTTGAGCACGTAACG
>CAZTJC010000133.1:0-5277 GCA_964613945.1 uncultured Acetobacteraceae bacterium | reverse complement strand
ATGGCCACAATCATCGCGGTGTTTACGCCCACCGCCAGCGGAACTACGGCGGTCGATCGTTTGGCCCGGCGCCGCTCACCCGACACCGCAGCCACAGCGACGGCGCAAACCGTACTGGGCCAGACCCGGTTCAGGCTGCTGCAGGTCGTTGGCATCGAAAGTCCTGGCACTGCCCGGCTGCGCGACGTGGCTTCGGACGAGACGGTCCTGGTCGACGACGAGACGATGCAGGCCGCGTTCAACGGGCTCCGTATTGCCGCCTGGCTCGCGCCGCTGCCCGGTGGGCACCACGTCTTCGTTGGTGCCGTGACGCCACTCGACGAGGCCGGGGTCGAGGTAGCGATGGGCTTCATTCGCCCGGGTCGGTCCGGGCTGAACAACCCGCTGCGCTGCGCCGACGCAATTTACCGTCATGTGCTGCGACATGGAACGCTGCGGGTTCCCGGTCTGAACGAACCTTTGCTGGATGACGACGACGAGTTTGCCGAAGCAGGCGACGCTCTCGACCAATTGGCCCTGGAATGGGCCAAGCCCAACCATCAGCGAAGGCCTGAGGACGTGCAGTTCGTCCGTGCCGAGACTAGCCTCGAGTGCATCGTCGCCATGCTCGCGTCGGCCGCGAACACACGCGAACACGGTCTGCCCGCGTTGTCCGAGGCTTACGCCTCCATCGCCCAGCTGCAGATGGAGGTGCTGCAACGCCGGGCCGCCATAGGCTCTGGCACGCTAAGGCTGCAGGCAGTGGCCGTGGTGTTGGAACAGGGCATCGCCAGTGGCAAGCTCTCATCCGCCACGCGGGATATCTTCGCGGCCGTACGGCGACGACTGGGGGCCGAGCCCGGCACCCAGCCCGGCGCTGGGGGAACGGCCGAGTTGGACAAGCTGATCGGCCGCATCCAGGCGCTCCGGGCCAAGACCGTCGAGCAAGGATGCACGGAGCAGGAGGCCATGACGGCGGCGGCCAAGGTGGCCGAGTTGCTCGACCGCTACGGCCTCAGCCTGAGCGAACTCGACCTGCGCGGGCAGTCATGCGAGGGGGCCGCGGTTGAGACGGAGCGCAAGCGCGCCGGGCCGATCGACGATTGCGTGCCCGCGACGGCTGCCTTCTTTGACTGCCGGGTCTGGGGCGAGAAGGATGGCGTGGGCAGGTTGCGCTACGTGTTCTTCGGCCTCCCCGCCGACGTAGCGGCGGCCCGCTACCTGTATGACCTCGTGGATCAGGCGTTTACCCGGGAGACAGCGCTGTTCAAGTCTGGTGAGACCTATGCCGCTTTGCCCAGCGGCTTGCGTCGAACGGCGACCAACTCGTTCCAGATCGGTCTGGGGCGCGGCATCATCGCCAAACTCCACGATCTCAGGACGAGGCGCGAGGTCGTGCTGCGTGGCTCATCGGGGCGCGACCTCGTCGTTCTGAAGGCCGACATCGTCGAGGCGGAGATGGCGGCGCTGGGGTTGAGCCTTCAGTCCCGCAGCCGGTCTGGCGGTCGCCGCTTGCTGAAAGACGCATTCGATCAGGGACATGCTGCCGGGCTCGACTTCGAGTATGCGCCGGGGATTGGTAACGCCGCCCCGTAGCGCGACCACATGCCGATCAAGGTGCGGTCGCATCGCCGTGGATGCAGATTGTCAGTCGGGCGTTTGCAGAACCACCATTCCGGCTGCCCAGGCATCGGCCGAAGTGCGGAAGGTTTCCGGTGAACGGCGGACGATCTTGGTGTCCTCGTCGTCATAGATTTCCCAGGCATAGGGACGTAATCCCGTCCTGCTGAGCTGCACCCTCAGGCAAAACCGAGATTGACCTCGGACAACGTGAACAGGCTGATTGCTGTGGGCGCTCATGACGGTTGCGGTGATCTCTTCGATAGCTTCTGGAGCCGATACGTTTCTCTTGCGGGAATTCATACTACAGTGCGTTCGGCATTGCCCACTGCACACCATGGTGAAGCGCACGCCACAAAGGATCACTCAAGGGCGGACCCGTTTATGTTGACAGCATGTTCGCCGTAGACCCCGCTGTGGCTGACGCAATCCGCCAGGCTTTCCAGGAACGCGGCGAGCTCGCGGCGATCGTAGAGCTTCGGCGACACTTTCCCCTGTTCGAAAGCAACGAGCAGGCCAGGTCGTGCGTGCTCGCCATTGCCAGCTGGAAGCCGATATCGCCACGCTTGTGCGTATTCCGATGAAACCGCCCGGGTATACCGATCTCAAACCGCCCGGCGTTCCGATCTCAAAGCGCCCACCATTCCAATCTGAAATCGCCCGGGATGGTGTCGTCTCGTAGGCCGTTTTCGTCATGTCACGTGGGCGAACTCTGGGTCAATCCATCGTCGCCACCGTGGTCTGCTATTACCGCTAGTCGCGGCCGTATCCGCGCGGTGGTTCACACTCGGCCAGATCGGCGAGGTCCAGGTCGACGATGGCCTCGAGCGCCTCGGCCGTTCGGCTGGCGCGCAAACCGTCCGGCAGTGTCGCGAGCCAGTCAGCATACGTCGCCTGGAGGTCCAGCAACTCCTTGACCGCATCGCGCCAACGCTGCGGACGACTGCGACGGTCGGCGGGGCGGCGAGGCCGGATGGTCACCTCGATCGGCGCCGTCGCCCGATTGGCGCGATGACGGGCCTGGCGTTCGGCGTTGCTCAGCGCCTGCTCACCAGCGGGTCTACGTCCTCTCGGCATGCCTGTTCTCCGTTACGTAACGTATTGCAATGGGAGTGCGGGGCGCTCAACTGGCCATGCGCTGCTTGCGCAGGCTCTCGCCCTTGAGTTCGATGCGGTGCGCGTTGTGGACGAACCGGTCCAGGATGGCATCGGCCAAAGTCGGATTGCCGACGATCTCGTACCAGCGGTCGATCGGCACCTGGCTGGTGATGATCAGCGACCCGGCGGCATAACGGTCCTCGACAATTTCCAGCAGGTCGCGCTGCTGTTCGGCGAGCGGCGGCTCCGGGCCCCAATCATCCAGGATCAGCAGATCGACCCGGGCCAACTGCTTCAGTAGCCGGGCATACCGGCCGTCGCCGCGGGCCAGGGCAAGGGCGGCAAACAGCCGCGGCACCCGCTGATAGAACACCGACAGATTCTCCCGGCATGCCTTGTAGCCAAGCGCACAGGCCAGCCACGATTTGCCGACGCCAGCGGGACCGGTCAGCAGGCAATGCTGCCGCTTGCGGATCCAATCGCAGCTCGTCAACTTCATGAACATCGCCCGATCCAAGCCGCGGGGCGTGCGATAATCGACGTCCTCGACGGCCGCCAAATGGCGCAGCTTGGCGGCTTTGGCCCGGCTTTCGAACCGTTTCTGCTGGCGTAGCGTGCTCTCCCGCTCCAGCAGAATGGCCAGCCACTCGGCATGGCCGAGGCTGGCCGCCTCCGGGTTGTCGGCCAAGTCGTGGAAGCCTTTGGCCATGCCGTGCAGGCCGAGGTTCGACAGCAGGTCGAGCGTGGGGTGTGTGAGCAAAGTCGTTCTCCTAATGATAGTAGCGCGAACCGCGAATGTTCTCGTGCAGCAGGGGTGGGCCGTCCGCGGCTTGTGGCGGCGCTCCCCGGTCGAGGCGGTGCTTAAGGATCGAGGCGACCGAGGCGTAGGACAGCGCACCGATTTCGATGGCGCGCAGACTGACCGCCTCGACCCGGGCTGCCTCGAGACCGCGGAACAGCCGCAGGATGCCCAGGCAGGTGCGGAAGCCTTGTTCAGGGTGTGGCCGCCGCGCCATCACGGCGATGACCAACGCCTCGGTGGTGGGCCCGATGCTGCGCGCGTCGCGCTGCAGCCGCTCCGGCGTCCACTCGGCATATCGCCGGTGCGCGCTTGGCATGTGCTCGGGATGGGTGCCATGCCGCTGGCCGCCATAGCGCCGGGCGTGGGCTGCTACACGCTTGCCACGGTGGAACACCTCAACGGTGCGCTGGGTAGCGCGGGTGTCGACCTGCTCGCGGATCAGCGCGTGCGGCACCGAGTAGAAGAAGTCCTGCACCTCAACGTGGTAGTCGATGCCGACACGGGCGAGGTTCCACTCGGCGAATTCGAACTCGTCTCGTGGCAGCTCCTGCATCACCGGCTGCTCGATCGCCTCGAACAGCTGGCGGCGGCTCATCCCGAGGCGGCGCATCTCGCGGCTGTTCATCCGCTCCACCGCGGTGGCGACGGCGGCGTTGGCTTCGCCCAGGGAGAAGAACGTCATGTTGCGCAGGCGGCCGAGGATGTAGGACTGGGCGAAGCGGACCCCGGCCTCGACGGCGGCCTTGTCGCGCGGGCGCTTCGGCCGTGCTGGCAGGACGCCCACGCCATAATGCGCCGCCATCATGCCGTAGCTGCGGTTCACCTCCGGGTCGTAGAACGAAGCCTTGTGGACGGCGCTCTTGAGGTTGTCCGGCACCAGCAAGCGTGGAGCCACGCCCCAAAACCGGAACATGCGCACGTGCGCACCGATCCAGTCCGGCAGCGTCTGGGTCCAGGTGACCTCGGCATAGGTCAGGCTAGACGCGCCGAGCACGGCGACGAAGATCTCCGCCGGGCGCACCACGCCCGTGATCGGGTCGGTGACTGGCACCTGCTTGCCGGAGTAGTCTACGAACGCCTTGTGCCCGGCGGCATGGCTCTGTCGCATTGTCGGCGACAGGCGCCGCTCGAATTCGCGGAACAACTGACAAAAGCGGCTGTAGGCGTAGCCCGAAGGGTGAACCGCCCGGTATTCCTCCCACAGCACCAGCAGATTGACGCCGGGCCGCTTGAGCTCACGCACCAGCGCCGCCCAGTCGGGCTCGGCATGAAAGCGTGCACCGATCCGCACTCCGGCGTTGACGAACAGCCGGGCCACCAGGCTCTCGTCCGTAACGTCGGCCGCCAAAGGCCAGCTGATCCCCGCCGCTGCAGCCCCCCCCAGATACTCCCGCACCGTGCTCGGCGCGACGCCAAGCTCCTGCGCGATGGACCGGGCACTCGCCCCGGCCCCGAAATGCATCGTCAGCAACTGTTTGATCCGCCGCATGGACAGCCTCGGTCTCGGCATCCCACCCCTCCATCGATTGCGATGGCAGCACTGGAAGCCAGGTCATTGCTGGCCTGCGAGACAATCCTTTCTCCGGATGTCCACTACCCAAACAGGGTGGGCGGCATCGTCAGAACGGTGGGCGGTTTGAAATCGGAACGGTGGGCGGTTTCAGATTAGAACGCTGGGCGATTTGAAATCGGTATGGGTGGGCGGAATGCATTGGAATCCGCACACGCTTGCCTGGGCGAGTGAAAAAGTCGCGCTGAACGGCTCGGGCGTCGTCAGA
>CAZTJC010000132.1:0-5385 GCA_964613945.1 uncultured Acetobacteraceae bacterium | reverse complement strand
CCCGGCCCGGATGGCTGTGCGTCAGCCGCGAGAAGAAGTTCGACCACGCGATCGACCCGGCATAGGCGTTGGTGATGTTGATCTTCAACTGCGAGACGACGACGAAGCAGGCCATCAGCGCCAGCGCGCCGGTGGGCGAGTGCACCACGCGCTCGAAGGCGACGGCATACATGACGCTGGGCTGCGCCGCGTCCGCCGCGTCGAAGCCGGCCCGTAGTGCCAGCACCGCCAGGAACGAGCCGGCCAGCAGCTTGACGATGCCGATGACGATCCAGCCGGGGCCGCCGGCCAGCATCGCTAACCACCAGCGGCGCCGGGTCAGCGGTGTTTGGGGCGGAAGGAACCGAAGAAAGTCGGCCTGCTCGCCGATCTGCGCGATCAGCGCGAAGATGACGGAGCCGGCGGCGCCGACCATCACCGGGTCGAACCGGTCGGCGCCGCCCTCGGTGACGCCGGAGAACGAGGTCCAGTCGGCGTAAGCCCCGCTCGCGGTGGCGGCCAGGACGACGAACGGCAACACCTGCAGTACTGCCCAGACCGGCTGCGACCAGAGCTGGATGCGGCTGATGAAGGTGATGCCGTGAGTGACCAGCGGGACCACAGCAACGGCGCAGATCAGGTAGCCCCAGGCCGGCGGGATGTCGAAGCAGGCTTGCAGCATGGAGGCCAGGATCGCGGCCTCGATGGCGAAGAAGATGAAGGTGAAGGAGGCGTAGATCAGCGAGGTGACGGTGGAGCCGATGTAGCCGAAGCCGGCGCCGCGGGTCAGCAGGTCGATGTCGACGCCATCGCGGGCGGCGTAGTAGCTGATCGGCAGCCCGGTGAGGAAGAACAACAGGCTGACCACCACGATGGCGGCGATGGCGTTGATGAAGCCGTAGCCCAGGGTGACGGTGCCGCCGATGGCCTCCAGCGCCAGGAACGAGATGCCGCCGAGCGCGGTGTTGGCGACCCGCAACGGCGACCAGCGACGGGCCGATTTAGCGGTGAACCGGAGCGCGTAATCCTCGAGCGTCTGGTTGGCGACCCATTGGTTGTAGTCGCGGCGGACTCGAACGATACGCTGACGAACGGCCATTCTCCCTCCCCGGCATCGCGACCGCCCATTCTTACCGGCGATCTTACGGGGGCGAACAGACTGCACCGCGGTATCCGGAGCGGAATACGTCATTTGACGTATTCAACAGGTACTCCGGACCGCGCCAGGTTTGCCCACACGAGCCGCAACCCGGGGAAAACGATGCCCATCGACGACACACAATTTTCGCCTTCGCGGCGACGCCTCCTGCAGGGCATGACCGCGCTGTCGGCCGTGAGCCTGCTGCCGCTCGGCGCCGCCCAGGCTGCCGGCCTGGCGACGTCAGCGGTCAACACCACCGGCCTGGCCATCACCGACGATACCGTGACGGTCGGCATCCTGCACTCGGCGACCGGCACCATGGCGATCAGCGAGACCGGGTCGATCGAGGCCGAGAAGCTGGCGATCGCGCAGATCAACGAAAGCGGCGGCATCCTGGGCCGGCAGATCAAGGTGATCCAGGAGGACGGCGCAAGCGACTGGCCGACCTTCGCTGAGAAGGCCAAGAAGCTGCTGGCCAGCGACCACGTCGCGGCGATCTTCGGCTGCTGGACCTCGGCGTCGCGCAAGGCGGTGCTGCCGGTGCTCGAGCAGCTGAACGGCATGCTGTATTATCCGACGTTCTACGAAGGCCTCGAGCAGTCCAAGAACGTCATCTACACCGGTCAAGAAGCCACGCAGCAGATCCTGGCCAGCCTCGACTGGGTCAACAAGACCAAGGGCAGCAAGAGCTTCTACCTGGTCGGCTCCGACTACATCTGGCCGCGCACCTCCAACAAGATCGCCCGCAAGCACATCGAGGGGCATCTGACCGGCTGCAAGGTGGTCGGCGAGGACTACTTCCCGCTCGGCCACACGCAGTTCAACTCGGTGATCAACAAGATCAAGCTGACCAAGCCGGACGTGATTTTCACCACCGTGGTCGGCGGCTCCAACGTGGCGTTCTACAAGCAGCTCAAGGCGGCCGGCGTCGATCTGAACAAGCAGACCCTGCTGACCATCTCGGTGACTGAGGACGAGGTCGAGGGCATCGGCGGCGAGAACATCGCGGGCGCGTATTCCTGCATGAAGTATTTCCAGAGCTTGGATAACGAGAACAACAAGAAGTTCGTCGCCGCCTTCAAGAAGGCCTATGGCGAGAAGAGCGTCATCGGCGACGTGTCGCAGGCGGCCTATCTCGGCCCGTGGCTGTGGAAGCTGACGGTGGAAAAGGCCGGTAGCTTCGACGTGGACAAGATCGCCGCGGCCTCCGGTGGCATCGAGTTCACCGGCGCGCCGGAAGGCTACGTCCGCATCGACCCGAACCATCACCTCTGGAGCAAGACCCGGGTCGCGCAGGCGCAGGTCAACGGTCAGTTCAAGGTGGTCTACGAGTCGCCCGAGCTGATCAAGCCGGACCCGTTCCCGGCCGGCTACCAGTAACCCTCAAGTAGAACGGAGAACAGGCGATGTTCGCAGGCTACACGATGGGCGAACTCGGTTCGATCATGGCGATGCAAGGCTTCGCCGGGTTGATCCTGTTCTCCGTCTTCGTTCTGATGGCGCTCGGGTTGGCGATCATCTTCGGGCAGATGGGCGTGATCAACATGGCGCATGGGGAGTTCATGATCCTCGGCGCCTACGTCACCTACCTCACCTCGCAAGTATTCACCAAGTTCATGCCGGCGCTGTTCTCGGCGTATTTCTTCGTCGCCGTCGTACTGGCTTTCATCGTTTCCGGCGCGCTCGGCATGTTAGTCGAGTGGGCCCTCATCAGCCGCTTGTATAAGCGGCCGCTCGACACCTTGCTGGCAACGTGGGGGCTCAGTCTCATCCTGCAGCAGGTATACCGATCGGTGTTCGGCGCGCGCGAGGTGGGCGTCGATCAGCCGGACTGGATGATGGGTGCGGCCGATGTGACCGATTCCATCCAGATCCCGATCAACGGCATGATCGTCATGGTGCTGACCACGGTCATCACGGTCGGCGTGTTCCTGCTGATCTACCGCATGGGCTGGGGCAAGCAAATCCGCGCCGTGGTCTCCAACCGCATGATGGCCAGCGCCGTCGGCATCGACACCGCGCGGGTGGACCGCATCACCTTCGGGATTGGCTGCGGCATTGCCGGGGTCGCCGGTAGCGCGTTCACCATGATCGGCTCGACCAGCCCGACCGCCGGGCAGCTCTACATCGTCGACACGTTCCTGATCGTGGTGTTCGGCGGCGCGGCGAGCCTGGTCGGCACCATCGCCTCCGCCTTCACCATCTCGCAGGCGCGCTCGACGCTGGAGTTCTTCCTCAGCGGGTCGATGGCGCAAGTCATCGTGCTGCTGGCGGTGATCATGATCCTGATGATCCGGCCACAGGGGCTGTTCGCGTTGAAGGTGCGGCGATGACATTTCTTAATCGCAAGGACCTGCTGTGGATCACCGTGCTCGCGGTGCTGCTGCTGGTCGTGTTCCCGATGGCGCTCGACGCCTTCCGGCTGAACCTGTTCGGCAAATACCTGACTTACGGTTTCGTCGTGCTCGGCCTGGTGCTGTGCTGGGGTGACGCCGGCATTCTCAGCCTGGGGCAAGGGGTGTTCTTCGGCCTCGGCGGCTACTGCATGGCGATGTATCTCAAGTTGCAGGCTTCGACGCCCGAGGCGACCAAGATCCAGTCCACGCCGGGCATCCCGGACTTCATGGACTGGAACCAGATCACCGAGCTGCCGTGGATGTGGCAGCCATTCCACAGCCTAGTGTTCACCATCCTGGCCGTGCCGCTGGTGCCGATGCTGCTGGCGCTGCTCATCGGCGTGGCGATGTTCACCCGCCGGGTCGGCGGCACCTATTTCGCGATCATCACCCAGGCGGTCGCGGCGATCCTCACCATCCTGATCATCGGTCAGCAGGGCTATACCGGCGGCGTCAACGGCATCACCGATTTACGCACGCTCGAAGGCTGGGACATCCGGCCGGACGGCGCCAAGACGGTGCTGTATTTCGTCAACGCCGGGCTGTTGCTGGGTTGTCTGTTGCTGGCGCAGTTCATCCGCCGCAGCAAGCTGGGGCGCATCCTGGTCGCCATGCGCGACAAGGAGGATCGGGTGCGATTCTCCGGCTACGACGTGGCGCACTTCAAGGTGTTCGTGTTCTGTTTCGCCGCCGCGCTGGCCGGCATCGGCGGCGCGATGTTCACCTTGCAGGTCGGGTTCATGTCGCCTTCCTTCGTCGGCATCGTGCCGTCGATCGAGATGGTGATCTACTGCGCGGTCGGCGGTCGCACGTCGCTGCTGGGCGCGATCTACGGTGCGCTGATCGTCTGCTGGGCGCGGACCTCGTTCTCCGAGGCGGCGCCGCAGGCCTGGTTGCTGGCGATGGGGTCGCTGTTCATCATCGTGGTGGTGGCGTTCCCGAACGGGCTGGCCGGCGTGTATCGGCAGTATGTCGACCCGTTGCTGGACCGCGTGTTGCCCAAGGCCAAGGGCCGGCAACCCACCATCGCCAACGTCGAGGCGCCCCAAGCGCTGGAACACGGAGCGGCCGGCCAATGAGCCCGATCGGTGCGACCAACAAGAACTACCTGCTTTCCGTCGAGGGCCTCACCGTTTCGTTCGACGGCTTCAAGGCGGTCGACGACCTGTCCTTCTACCTCGACCGCAACGAGATCCGCGTCATTATCGGCCCCAACGGCGCCGGCAAGACGACGGTGCTCGACCTCATCTGCGGCCGCACCAAGGCCACCAGCGGCTCCGTCGCCTTCGAGGGCAAGGAGCTGACCAAGATGAAGGAGCACGAGATCGTCCGCGCCGGCGTGGGCCGCAAGTTCCAGACGCCGTCGATCTACGAGGACCTCACCGTGTTCGAGAACCTGGAGATTTCCTATCCGCGCGGCCGCTCCGTGTTCGGCGCGCTGGCCTTCAAGCGGGATGCCGCCGTGAAGGAACGCGTCGAACAGATCAGTCGCGAGATCTTCCTCGAGCAGCATCTGGACGACTACGCCGAGTATCTGAGCCACGGCCAGAAGCAATGGCTCGAGATCGGCATGCTGCTGATCCAGGACCCGGCGCTCCTCATGCTCGACGAGCCCGTCGCCGGCATGAGCGTCAGCGAGCGCAAGAAGACTGCCGAGCTATTGCACCGGGTCATCCGCGACCGGTCGGTGCTGGTGATCGAGCACGACATGGGGTTCGTCGAGGACATCGCCCACAAGGTGACGGTGCTGCACCAGGGCCGCGTGATCTCTGAAGGATCGATCGATCACGTCAAAGCCGACCCCAAAGTCGTCGAGGTGTATCTTGGACACTGATCAATGCTGAACGTCAGGGGCCTGCGGGCCGGCTA
>CAZTJC010000131.1:0-5387 GCA_964613945.1 uncultured Acetobacteraceae bacterium | reverse complement strand
TGCAAGGTGCCCATGACGCCGGTGACGGCGCCGAGGATGCCGGCTTGGCTGCAGGAGGGAACCAGGCCGGGGGGCGGCGGGGCCGGGTGCAGGCAGCGGTAGCAGGGGCCGCCGGTATGGGGTTTGAAGACGGAGAGCTGGCCGTCGAAGCGCAGCACGGCGGCGGAAACCAGGGTGCGGTGAGCTAGGGCGCAGGCATCGGCGACGAGGAAACGGGTATCGAAATTGTCGCTGCCATCGCAGACGAGGTCGTAGCGGCCGACGAGGTCGAGCGCGTTGGCGGCGGTGAGGCGGGTTTCGTAGGGCTCGATCGTGACGGCCGGGTTGATGGCTTGGGCGGCGGCGGCGGCGGAGCGGACCTTGGCGGCGCCGACGCGGTCGGTGGTGTGGGCGATCTGGCGCTGGAGGTTGGAAAGGTCGACGTGGTCGTCGTCGACCAGGCCGATCGTGCCGACGCCAGCAGCGGCGAGATACAGCAAAGCGGGGCTGCCGAGGCCGCCGGCGCCGACGATGAGGATGCGGGCAGCGCGAAGCTTGGCCTGTCCGGTGCCGCCGACTTCGTCGAGCAGGATGTGCCGCGAGTAGCGGGCGATCTCGTCTTCGGTGAAATCCAGGTCCATAGGGGAAAGATAGGGATCGGGGTGGCGGAAGACGATGCAAGAGGGCGCATTGGTGCTGTTCAGTGGCGGGCAGGACAGCACGGCGTGTCTGGCCTGGGCGCTGGAGCGGTTCGAGCGGGTGGAAACGATCGGCTTCGCCTATGGGCAGCGGCATGCGGTGGAGCTGGAGTGCCGCGAGCCGATCCGGGTGGCGCTGGCGGCGCGCTGGCCGGGGTTGGGTCCGGACACGGTGATCGACATCGGTGGTGGATTGGTCGCCCTGGGCGACACGGCGCTGACGAGCGAGGTGGCGATCGCGATGGGGGCCGATGGGTTGCCGACGACATTCGTGCCGGGGCGCAACCTGCTATTTCTCACCTACGCCGCGGCGCTGGCGTATCGGCGCGGGCTCCGGCGCATCGTCGGCGGCATGTGCGAGACGGATTTCAGCGGTTATCCGGATTGCCGCGACGACACGGTCAAGGCGATGCAGCTGGCGCTGAACCTGGGGCTGGAGCGGCGGTTCGTGCTGGAAACGCCGTTGATGTGGCTCGACAAAGCGGCGACCTGGGCGCTGGCGGAGCAGTTGGGCGTGCTCGACATCACGGTCGAGCTCACGCATACGTGTTATTTGGGAAACCGCACGGATCGGCACGTTTGGGGTTTCGGCTGCGGCACGTGCCCGGCGTGCGAGCTGCGGGCTGCGGGCTGGCGGCGGTTCCGGGGGGAGCACGCATGATTGAATGGTTGGACGCGTTCGTTCACACGCATGGGACGTGGTTCGTCGCGGTGGTGATCTTCTTCGAGAGCATGGGCCTGCCGCTGCCGGGTGAGAGCCTGCTGATCGGGTTGGCGATCTATGCGTCGACGCAGGGCGGGATCGACATCTACACGGCGCTCGGCTGGGCGGTGATCGGGGCGGTGATGGGTGACAATGTCGGCTACCTGATCGGCAAGAAGCTGGGTCGGCGGGCGTTGACCCGGTGGGGCGGCAAGATCGGGCTGACCGAGAAGCGGATCATCCTGGGCGAGTACCTGTTCGACCGGCATGGCGGCAAGGTGGTGTTCTTTGGGCGATTTATCGCGTTCATGCGGACGTTCGCGGCGCTGCTGGCGGGCGCGGTACACATGCCATGGCCGCGCTTCCTGCTGTGGAACGGGCTGGGCGGGTTCTGCTGGGTCGTGGGCTATGGCGGCGCGGCGTATCTGGTGGGCGACCACATCAAGGTGTTCCTCGGGCCGATCGGCATCACGATCGGGGTGATCGCGCTGGGGCTGATCATCTGGTTCGTCGTCTGGGTGAACCGGCACGAGGACGAGATGGTGCGCACGGCGGAAGCGGCGATGAAGGAACGGCAGACCGCCCAAGGCTGACCAAGGCCGGGTTGACACCCCCGGTTGCGGCGTTGAGCGGAAGGGCCAATGTGCTGCGGGCACTTTCACGGAGCTCACCATGCCCAACGCACTCATCCTCGGCGCCTCTAGAGGGCTCGGTCTCGGCTTGGCCAAGGAACTGACAGGTCGCGGCTGGACGGTCACCGGCACGGTGCGCAAGGAGGCCGACCGGGCCGGGCTGGAGGCGACGGGCGCCACGTCGGCGATCGCCGACATCACCGACCCGGCAAGCGTCAGCGCGCTTCAGGGCAGCGGGCTCGACCTGCTGTTCGTCAACGCCGGGATCTCGGAACCCGATGATTTCGAGACGATCGACCCCGACGGGATTGGCCACCTGTTCATGACCAACGCGGTGGCGCCGGTACGGGCGGCGCTGGCGTTGCTGGATCGCGTGACACCGGGCGGGACCGTCGCGTTCATGAGCAGCCGCATGGGCAGCGTGTCGCTGACCGAGCAGGACAACAAGGCGATGTATCGGGCGAGCAAGGCGGCGCTGAACTCGCTGACGCGGGCGAAGATGGCCAGCTTCGGCGAGCGGCCGGTGCTGTCGTTCCATCCGGGATGGGTGGAGACGGATATGGGCGGTCGTGGCGCCGACTTGGATGTCGCGACGAGCGTCAAAGGCATCGCCGACGTCATTGAGACGCATCGGCAGATGCCCGGCTCGGCTTTCGTCGACTACAGCGGAGCCACCCTGGGGTGGTAATCAGTCACTAATTGACAATTCTGGCAAGTATCTCGCCTTTGGGTGGCGAGATGTTGCGTATTTCAGGTAATTCTTGACATAATCGGTCGCTATCGTTGTAAATCGGCGGCGATGGCAGCTCCTCTCATCGGTCGTGCCGTGCGCCGGCTCCGGACCGAACAGGCCCTGACGCAGCAGGGCCTGGCGGCCCGGCTGGGGATTTCGGCCAGCTACCTCAACCTGATTGAGCACGAGCAACGGCCGGTGACGGCCGCCTTGCTGATCAAGCTCGCTGAAACGCTGAAGGTGGACCTGGCGTCGCTGTCGGGGAGTCAGGAACGGCAGCTGGAGGCCGGGCTGCGGGAGGTGTTTGCCGACCCGTTGCTGGACCAGCAGGTCGACGGCAAGGAGCTGGCGGCGCTGGCCGCCAACAGCCCGGCGGCCGCGCGGGGCATCTTGGCGCTGTATCGCTCGTGGCGGGTGGCGCGGGAGGAGAGCAGCGGCATCGCGCTGCCGTCGGGGCGGCGTCTGCTGATGCCGAACGAAGAGGCGCGGGACGCTTTTCACGACCGGGCCAATCACTTTCCGGAGCTGGAGGCGGCGGCCGATGCGCTGTCGGCCGGGCTGCCGATCCTGCCGTCGGATCGGGACCATGCGATCATCGAGCGGCTGCGGCGGACACATGGGCTGCAGGTGTCGGTGGCCGCGCTCGAGGGCGCGCTGCGGCGCTATGACCCGAGCACGCGGAGCTTCGCGCTGTCGGAGCAGTTGCCGCGCGAGAGCCAGGGATTTCACCTCGCGTTCCAGCTGGTGCTGCTGGAGGCCAAGGACGCGATCGAGGCGCAGATCGCGGCGATCGGGCCGTCATCCACGGAGGCGGCGTCACTGATCCGGCTGGGATTGTTGAACTACATGGCGGCGGCGGTGCTGCTGCCCTACGAGCGCGTGCTGGAAGCGGCGGCTACGCTCCGGCACAACGTGCAGGCGTTGGGGGAGCGCTTCGGGATGAGCTACGAGCAGATCTGCCAGCGACTGTCGTCGCTGCAGCGCTCGGGCGCGCGAGGGGTACCGTTCTTTTTCCTGCGCGTGGACCCGGCGGGGAACGTCAGCAAGCGGTTCTCGGCGGCGGGGTTCCCGTTCGCGCGGTTCGGCGGGTCATGTCCGCGCTGGGTGGTGCATGGGGCGTTCGCGCAGCCAGGGCAGATCCACGTGCAGGTAGCGCAGTTGCCGGACGGGGCGACGTTCCTGTGCTTCGCGCGCTCGGTGACGGGGCGGGCGGCGCAGTGGGGCGAGCCGGCGCCGACGCATGTGATCGCCATGGGATGCGACGTCGGGCACGCCGGGTCGCTGGTGTATGCGGACGGGATTGACCTGGAGCGGGCGACGGTGGGGATCGGGCTGTCGTGCCGGCTGTGCGACCGGGAGGGATGCCGGAGCCGGGCGTTCCCGCCGCTGGAACATCGCCTGGTACTCGACCCGGCGCTGGGAAGTGCTAGTCCGTATCGGTTTGAGCCGAAGCGGGGAGTGCGCAACGATGGGTAGTCTGACGGGTAAGGTCGCGATCGTGACCGGGGCGGGATCGGTCGGGCCGGGATGGGGGAACGGCAAGGCGACGGCGGTGCTGCTGGCGCGCGAAGGGGCGTCGGTGCTGTTGCTCGATATCGTCGAGGCGGCGGTGCAGGAGACGGCGCAGATCATTCGCGACGAGGGCGGGGTGTGCGAGCTCGCGGTGGTGGACATACTGATCGCGGCCGAGGTGGAAGGGGCGGTACAGGCGTGTCTGGACCGGTTCGGGCGGCTGGACATCCTGGTCAACAATGTCGGCGGGTCGCATCCGGGCACCGCGGCGGACATGCCGGAAGAGGTCTGGGACCGGCAGATCGACTTCAATCTGAAGACGGCGTTTCTGGGGTGCAAGTATGCGCTCCCACCGATGATCGCGCAGGGATCGGGGGCGATCGTGAACCTGTCGTCAGTAGCGGGGATGCGGATCCTGTCAGGGCGGTCGCACGTGGCTTACACGGCGAGCAAGGCGGGGATCATCGCGCTGTCGAAATCGGTGGCGCTTGCCCACGCTAAGGAAGGCATCCGCTGCAACACGGTGGTTCCGGGGCTGATGCACACGCCGCTGGTGGAGACGCGCCTATTAAAGCAGTTGGGCGCCAACGATGCGGCGGCGCTGATCGAAAGCCGGAATTCGCAGGTGCCGATGGGACGCATGGGCGATGCCTGGGATATCGCCCATGCGGTGCGCTTTCTAGTGTCCGACGAGGCGCGCTACGTCACCGCGACGGAAATCGTGGTGGATGGGGGGCTGACGGCGGCCGGGCCGCGTTAGCGGGAGGCCATCTCCATCGCGTGCGGCTGCGCCGGTGCACCCTGCTGATAGACGCGGCCAGCGACGAGAAGCGTTGCGACCGACCAGAAGATCGCAACGGCGGCGCTGCGGGCGCGATTAGTGGTCCGACGCGCCGGCTCACTAGTGGCACGGTCGCCGAACGCGTCGAATGCGGGAACTTGCGAGGGCGTGTTCATGATGCTGAATGTCGCGATTTGGGGCGCGACGATCAATGAACGTGATTTCTGAAGTTTGGTCTCGCGGGAGAGGTCGCTTCTCTCATCCGGGGATTATGGAGAGAGTTTGATTTTCGCGAAGGAAATGGTGCCCAAGGGCGGAGTCGAACCACCGACACTGCGATTTTCAGTCG
>CAZTJC010000130.1:0-5597 GCA_964613945.1 uncultured Acetobacteraceae bacterium | reverse complement strand
CTGCCGGCGATGCGCTGAGCGCAGCCACCGCGCTCGCCAGGGTGGGGTGGGCAAAGCGGAACCCGGCGGCTAACAGGCGTCGTGGCGTGGCCGCCTGGCCGCCCAGCAGCAGCGTGGCGGCTTCACCGCCCAGGGCGGCGATCAGCCCGGCCGGCACGCGGGAGCAGATCGCGCGGGACCCGGCGACCGAGCGGGCGAACACGGCCTGCGACAACAGTCCGGGCGCCACGACGTTGACGGCGCCCTCGAGCGAATCCTGCGCGATCGCAAGCCGCAGGGCGGCAACGGCATCGTCCAGATGCACCCACGGCATCGCCTGTCGCCCGCTGCCGAGGATCGCACCCACTCCGAACCGGGCGGCGAGAGCGAGCGGCGGATACATGCCGCCGGAGCAGCCGAGCACAGCGCCGAACCGTAGTTTCACGACCCGAACGCCGAGTGGCCGCAGCGTCTTGGCCTCGCTCTCCCAGGCGGCGCAGAGATCTGATTGGAACTGGCCGGGCTGTGGCGGGGCCGTCTCGTCCAGTTCGGCGGCGTCGGGCCGGTCGCCGTAAAAGCCGACGGCGGACGCGTTGACCAACACGCGCGGCCGAGTCTCCAGGCGCTCGGCCAGCGCGTGGATCGCTCGTGTGATGTCGATCCGGCTCGCGAGGAGGACTGCCTTGCGGCGCGAAGTCCAGCGACCACCGAGGATGCTGGCGCCGGCGAGGTTGACGATGGCGGCGACCGGCGTCTCGGACGGGATCGCGTCCAGGCTCTCGAGGGCGAGAACGCGCGGGCCGAAGCTCGCGGACGCGCGGCGGGCATCACGGGTGAGGACGATCACACGGGCACCGTCGTCGACCAGGCTGCGGACCATGGCGGTGCCGATGAAGCCGGTGCCACCGGTCACCAACACGGCCGGGCCATGGACGGGCGGTACGACGACATCGGGCAGCGCCGTCCGGGCGGCGCGATACAGCCGCACCACGGCGATCCAGTTGCGCACGCTCCAGGCGAACACGCCGGCGGCATACAGCGTGAACAGCCACGAGACCCAGCCGTGATCGACCGCCGGCAGACCTGACGGGGCCGCTGCCCAGGTCAGCATCTCGGGCGCCAGGGCGGCGACGAAAGCGCCATAGCTGACGGCGAGGATCGTGTGCAGCACGCGCTCCAGCTTCGGCAGCCGCCGGGTCAGGTCCTCCTCAATGAAGTCGGCGAGCGTGATCACGATCTCCACCGCGAGCAATCCGGCCAGCACCCAGGCCCAGGCGCCCTCCCAGCGCACCCAGGCCAGGCCGAGGAACAGCACGGCGTAGATCGCCTCGCGCGAGGCGTGCAGGACTAGCTCATAGCGGGCCGAAAGATGCTGCGGCAGCTTGGCTTCCAGCTCGTGGTGCCAGAAATTGTCGAAGGCGCCGATCAGGGCCTGGACCGACAGGATGGCGAAAACGGCGTTCATGGCAATGTCTCCAGCGTGGTGAACAGCCCGGTCTGGCGGAACGTGGTTCCCCAGAGCGGATGCGTCATGGTGAGGGTGAAGCGGAAGCGTTCGGCATCGACGGCGCGATGCTCGACCCGGCAGCGACCCGGCGTGAGCCAGGCCGGGATCGGCAGCCGCCATCGCCCGATGGACAGGAAGAAGGCGCGGCTGGTGAACACCAGAGCGTCGCCATTCACGGTGACCGCGAGCACCATGCCGAGCCCGCCATCGGTGCGTTCGATCACCATGCCGCTGGGGCCGGCGGATTTGACGGAGCGGACCACGCTGGACGGACCGAGCTGACGCGACCAGACCACGTCGTTGCCCATCGCGTAGACGTCCACGACCACGGGCAGATCGACCCGGTGATGCAGCGGCAGCGGAGCTCCGAACGGCTTGGCGAGGATGGCGAACATCGCCCCGATCCCCGAGCGCTCGAACCGCATGCTGGCAGCGTAGCGAGTGGGCGCGTGCCGGACGGCGAAGCGGGCGCGCAATGTCTCGGGCAACCGCACCCAGTCGGCGGGATGCACGCAGCGCGACAAATCGAGCGGCCTAAGCTTGTCGCGGTCTCGCGCGCCGACTGCGCGGTCCAATGTCAGGGTGATCGTCATCGGGGTCTCCAGGGTTGTCTTGCCCTTGGAGATCGCACCGGACGTGCCAGGCTGACCGATGTCCTAAGGCACTGAATTCTTTCAGTGCCGAACGGCAGCTACGTATACTTCGTATACGTCTCACCCGAACTGGCTGTAGCTTCCGTTAACGCATGGCCATCCACATCGCCCTGACGCTCGCACTGATCGGCAGCCTCGTTCTGGCCGCCATATTGTGGCGCTGGGCCGAGCGGGGGCCTGGCTTACGGCAGCTCACGCTGTTCCTGGTCGGGGTGTCGGTCTGGATCGTCGGCAACGAGTTGCCAACCTGGTTCGGACCCGGTGCCGCCCGGCTCGGGTTGAGCTTGTTGGCCACCGCCGCGCTCACCTCGGCCGTGTTCCTGCACTTCGCGGCCGCCTTCACCCGGGTGGTGGCTCCGCGCTGGATCACCGGCGGCTACGCGCTCGGTGCTGCAGCAACCCTGCTGTCGATCGTGCTGCTGCCGGGGTACTACCGCCCGTTCGCCGGGCTGAGTGCCGTCGCGACGCCGAACGCGGTCGGCTGGTGCACCAGCATCGTCTGGGCCGTGCTCGCCGGTGCCGGGCAGATCCTGCTGCTGCGTGCCCTGCGGAGCCGGACCGGCCTGGCCCGTCGCCAACTCGCGGCGGTCATCGTCTCCAGCGCCTGGGGGCTCCTCTGTATGTCGGGCTACGGCGTCGTCGCGCTGGACCTGCCGATGTCGCCGTGGCCGCTGTTGGGACTGCCGCTGTATCCGGTGATCCTGGTCTACGGGATTCTGCGCTACCAGGTGCTGCTGGCCAACGCCTGGGCCCGGCGCGCGCTGGGTTGGACTCTGCTCGTCGGCACCGCCGGGCTGATCGTCGCGGCGTTGCCGCTGCTGCCGTTCGGCTCGGCGCTCGAGAGCCGGTTGGCGACGGCGCTCGAGGTCGGGGTCGCTTTCCTGCTGCTGGGCGGCCCGGTGCGCCGTCTGGCGTCGCGGATCGTCTATCCCGGCGGCACCGTCACCTCGGACGACATGACTGTGTGGCGCACCTCGCTTTCCCAAGCGTCCGACGCCGACACGCTGGCCAGCCGGGCGGAGTTCCTGCTGAGGCAGCGGCTGGCGATCGGCGTCGTGGTGCGGATCGGGCAGGCCGCACCGGCCGGAGCGGCTCCGCTGCTGCTATGCCGACGGACCGAGGCCGGGTGGCAGTCTGCCATCGAGACCGGCTGGGACGCCGCGCCGCCGGGGCCGCGGCGGGTCGCCGAGCTGTTCGGGCTGGTGCTGGCCGAGGAGGCCACCCGGTTGGAGCGGGCGCAGGCGTTGGCCGAGCAGGAGCGTGAGCGCCAGACTCAAGCACGCCTAGCCGAGTTGGGCGCGCTGGCCGCCACGGTGGCGCACGACGTCCGCAACCCGCTCAACATCATCGGCATGGCCGTCGCGATGACCACGCCGGACGTGCAGCAGGAAGTCGGCGATCAGGTGCGCCGCATCGCCCGGCTGGCAGACGATCTGCTGGACTATGCCAAGCCCTGGTCGTTGGCCTTGGCCGAGATCGACTTGACCGCCCTGGCCAGCGGCTTGGCGGCGCGCCGGGTCGGGCGGGTAGAGGTTCGATTGCCCGAGAACTTGCATGTGCAGGCCGATCCGGACCGGGTGGCGCAGGCGTTGGACAATCTGATCGAGAATGCTTGCGCGGCCGCCAGCCGGGTCGTGCTGGAAGCAGAGTTCGGGGAGGAAACGGTGCTGCTGCATGTCTGTGACGACGGGCCGGGAGTATCCGCTGAGATCCGCGACCGCTTGTTCGAGCCGTTCGTCTCCCGCAGCGCGGGCGGCACCGGGCTCGGCCTGGCGATCGTGGCGCGGATCGCGGCGGCCTGTGGCGGCAGCGTCGCCGTCACGGAACGCCCGGGCTGGTCGACCTGCTTCACCCTCACCCTCCCACGTACGGCATGATCCTGCTGGTCGACGACGAGCCGGCGTTTCAGCGTCTCGGCGGGGCCTGGCTCCGCGGGCTGGGTCATGAGGTCGCGGTTGCCGGATCAGCCGACGAAGCTCGAACGCGCTATGCGGATAGCCGGCCTGACCTGGTGCTGCTCGACCTCTCGATGCCGCCGCACATGGATCCGCTAGCCGGGATCGCGCTGATCGCCGGCTTCCTGCCGACACCGGTCGTGGTGCTGACCGGGCACGCGTCGCACGAGATCGCCCTGAAGGCGACCGAGGCAGGAGCGTGGGACTTCATCGCCAAACCGATCGATCCCGACATGCTGCGCTTCGTGGTGGACCGGGCATTGCGAAAAGCGGCGCTCGACCGCGAGTTGCGCGATCTGCGCGACCAGGTCGCGGCCGACGACCTTGGTCTGCTGGGTCGGTCCGACGCAATGGCGCGGCTGCGGGCGATGGTGCGGCGGCTGGGCCCGAGCACGGTCAGCGTGCTGGTATTGGGGCCGACCGGCACCGGCAAAGAATTGGTGGCGCGAGCCCTCCACGCCTGCAGCCCGCGCGCCACCGGTCCGTTCGTGCCGATCCATTGCGGCGCGCTGCCGGCGAGCCTTCTGGAAAGCGAGCTGTTCGGGCATCTCAAGGGTAGTTTCACCGGTGCCACCCGCGACCAGCCCGGCCTGATCGAGACCGCCCATCGCGGCACCCTCCTGCTCGACGAGGTCGGCGAGATGCCGCTAGCCATGCAGGTTAAGCTGCTGCGCTTTCTGCAGGAAGGCACATTCATGCCGGTCGGCGGCCGGGCTACAAAGCGGGCGGACGTGCGCGTGGTGGCTGCTACTCATCGTGACCTCGAAGCGATGGTGGCCGACGGGAGCTTCCGCGAGGACCTGTTCTATCGCCTGAAGGGCATGGTGTTGCGCACGCCGGCGCTTGCGGAGCGGCCAGGCGACGTGACGCTGCTGGCCAGCGTGTTCTTGCGCCGGGCCGACCCGCGGGCGGTGTTGACCCCGGATGCCGCCGACTGGCTGGTCACACGATCGTGGCCCGGCAATGTCCGTGAGCTGCGTGCCATGATTGAAGCCGCTGCCGCCCTGGCGGGACCCGGCAGTGAGCCGGTGGACGCCGCCCTGCTCCGTTTCGTGGCTGGTGATGCCGAGGAGCTTTCCATTTCCGCTCGAAACGCGCCATCGACCCTGGCAGACGCGATCGAGGAGATCGAACGGCGCATGCTGTCCGACGCTCTGAGGATATCAGGCGGTAATCAATCCGAGGCGGCGAGGATTTTGGGCCTGTCGCGGGTCGGATTGATTAAGAAACTGGCTCGCCTCGGTCTTCGATCGGCCGCAGGAACGGAGTTGCCACCTCTCCTAGGCCGTTAGTCTTTATGTGGCCGAGAGCAAACGGTCTGGTTCAGAGAAGGTCGGTGTAAGAAGCGGACATCAGCATATCCGCTCCGCAGCCAATCGCAGTCGACACTTAACGGACCTTCGCTGCAGCAGGCAAAATGGCGGACCCAAGTGGTCAGCCTAAAGTCGATTTCGGAGAGCCGTGGCGTAAACCCGACCTTCCTCATGGGGACTACTGACTTAG
>CAZTJC010000129.1:0-5794 GCA_964613945.1 uncultured Acetobacteraceae bacterium | reverse complement strand
AGGGCGCCTCTTGCCGACGGACAAAGCCGCTTTCCATCAATCCCTTCTCGATCGCCGTGATCGTGCCGCTGATCCGCTCGTCGTCGGCCGGCAGGAAGCCGACCAGCGGCAGCATCAGCACGCTGGCGTCCAACTGCCGCGAGCCGTAGCTCTGCATGAAGCTGGCGCGCCCCTCGTCGTAGCCGTGCTTGCAAACGTCGACATGGATCGCATCGCGGAGCTTCTCGACCGTGTCCCGCCGCTCGTCCGAGAGATGGAGGAAGCGGTCGGCCGCGACCCAGGCCATCACCTTGGAGTAGACGTAGTGCTGCGGCGCCGCGCGCGACTCCCACATGCCCTGATCCGGCTCCTGCCAAATCTTCTCCACATGGCGGATCAGCGCCGACGCGGTGGCCTGTCCTTTCGCCGTGCGCTCGATGCCGGCGCGCTGGCACACACGGGCGCTGTCGATCACCTCGCCATAGACGTCGAGCTGGCGTTGGCCGGCTGCGGCGTTGCCGACGCGTACCGGCTTGGACCCACCCCATCCCGGTAGGTGGTCGATGTCGCGTTCCTCGATCTGCCGCCCGCCATCGACGCGATACATGATCCGCATCTTTTCCGGCGACCCGGCGATCGCCCGGTAGAGCCACTGCTCCCACGCCGCCGCCTCGTCGTGGAAGCCAGAATTCAATAACGCCGTCAGCGTGAAGGTCGAGTCGCGCAGCCAGCAGTAGCGGTAGTCCCAGTTCATGGTGCCGCCGGGCTTCTCCGGCAAACCGAGCGTGGGAGCAGCGACGATGCCGCCGGAGGGCAGATAGGTCAGCGCGCGCAGGGTGAGCAGCGAGCGCTTGACTGCGGCCGGCCAGTCGGTGGGCTTGTCGAAGGGAGCGATCCAATCCCGCCACCATCGCTCGGCCTCGCTCTGGGCCGCCGCTGGGTCGATCGGTTCGGGCTTGCCGGCCTGCATCGAAATGTGCTGCAGCATATAGTCGGCCCGTTCGCCGGCGCGGAGCGTCAGACGGACACGGACCGCCTCGCCGTCGAGCGATAAGCCGGGGCCACGCACCACCACCGTGTCAGAGCCGACCTCACCGACCAGCCCCTCCTCTTTGCGCTCCCACCACGGCGGTATCTCGCCGTATCCGAAGCGGAGACGCAGCAACATGTCCAGTTCGACGGGTCCGTCGAGCGCTTCCAACCGCCGGACGATGGCGGACGATCCGTCTCGTCGTATCGGCATGAAGTCGGTCAGCACCAAGCGCCCCTCTGCGGTCGCGAACTCGGTCCGCAGGACAAGGTCGTCACCGGCGTAGTACCGGGTGACGCTTGTCGTGCCGGTGAGGCTGATGCGCCAGGTGCCGTGCTCCTCCGTGCCCAGCAGGGCGGACAGGCAGGCGTCGCTGTCGAAACGCGGCCAGCACAGCCAGTCGATGGCGCCGTCCCGCGCTACCAGCGCCACCGTGTGCCCGTCGCCGATCAGCGCGTAGTCCTCGATGGGCTTGGACACGCTCACATCATCCGCCTGTGCAGGTTGAATAGTACTACCAGCGTGCCGCCCACCATTAGGGCAACGATCATCGCCGAGAACACCAGCAGCTGCAGGTCCGGCCAACTGTTCCGCCGCAGGTCGATGTGCAGGAAGAAGCGGAAGTGCACCAGCATCTGCACCAGGCCGAGGCCGAGCACGGCGTAGAATGCCTCCCGCCCTGTCAGCATCTGGAGCACCACCATGCCGAAGGCCAACAGGGTGAACAGCAGGGCGAGGCCGTAACCCAGGATGAGGGAGCGAACCTCGCCTCGCTCGATGGCGGGCGAGGTCATCGCAGGGCTCCTTGCAGGTACACGACCGAGAAGATGGCGATCCAGACGATGTCGAGGAAATGCCAGAACAGCGACAAGCGGATCATGTTCACCTTCAAGGGCCGGTCCAGCCCGCCGCTGGCGAGTTGGAGCAGCAGAACAGGCAACCAAATGACCCCGGTCAACACGTGCAGCCCGTGCGTGCCGACCAGCACTGTAAAGGCGGACAGGAAGAAGGAACGGTCGGCCGTCGCACCATGCTGCGCCATGGTGGCGAAGTCGTTGACCTCCATGCCCAGGAAGGCGATGCCCAGCAGCCAGGTCAGCGCCAGCCACAGCACGGCGGGACGGAGATGCAGGGCAAGCCTTGGCTTCGCGCCTCGCTTGAGCATGATCGAGCTCATGCCGAAGGTGAAGGAGGATGCGAGCAGCAGCATGGTCTCGATGAAGGCCGGCCCTAGCTTGACCACTCCCGCGAGATCCGGCCCGCCGGCTGTGGCCTCCAGGGAGGTGCCGAACAGGGCGAAAAGCAGTGCGAACACCACCGCGTCGCTCATCAGGAATACCCAAAAGCCGAACACGTCGCTTTCGACCTGCTCCGCTTCCTCACGGGTGGCGTGATCCAGGTTCAGCCCGGCGTGCAACAGGACCGGGCCGGGCGGGGCGCCGGTCATGCATGCCTCGGCGTCGGTTGCGGGAAGATCTTGGCGCGGCCTTGGTTGAGGCCGCTCTGCTCTTGTTCCCGCGGGATCGGCTGGGCCGCCTGCGCCTTCGCGAGCCAGCGTCGGTCGGCGGCTTCCACCTTTGCCGCAGGGATCGTCTTGATCACGTTCCGCATGAAGGAACGGACGATGACGGTGGCCACCACGATGACACCGAACAACACGGCCATCCACCAGATGCGCCAAACCAGGCCGAAGCAGCAGGCGGCCGCCGCGATGCCGATGATGACGCCGCAGGCGGACTCCTTCGGCAGCTCGATGTCGCGGTAATGGTCAGCCGGGCGATAGGCGCCGCCGGCCCGCTTGCGCCAGTAGAAGGCGTCGCGGTCGCCGACATGGGGGATGGTGGCGAAGTTCCACTCCGGCGGCGGGGCAGCGACGGACCATTCCAGGCCGCGCGCGTCCCACGGGTCGCCAACGGGCACCGCGTTGGCCTGCCGGTCCCGGATGGACACATAGAGCTGGACGAACAGCGTGGCCAGGGCGGTCAGCAGCACGAAGGCTCCGAATAGGGCGACGAGCAACCAGGGGCGGAACGCCGGGTCGAACACCTCCTGCGTGCGGCGCGCCATACCGGACGCGCCGAGCACGTAGAGCGGGAAGAACGCCAGGTAGAACCCCGAGATCCAGCATACCGCGCTGACCCAGCCCCAGCGCTCGTTCAGCCGGAAGCCGAACGCCTTGGGAAACCAATACATGTAGCCCGCCAGCAAGCCGTACAGCGTGCCGGGGATGAGCATGTTGTGGAAGTGCGCCACCAGGAACAGCGTGTTGTGCACCATATAGTCGAGCGGCGGGGTGGCCAGGATGATGCCGGTGAAGCCGCCCAGCACGAAGGTCATCATGAAGGCCATGGACAGCACCATGGGCGGAGTGAAGCGCACTTCGCCCCGGAACATGGTCCAGATCCAGTCGTAGATCTTTACGCCCGTGGGGATTCCGATCGTCATGGTGGCGATGCCGAAGGCCGCATTGACGCTGGCGCTCTGCCCCATGGTGAAGAAGTGGTGCAGCCACACGGTGAACGACAGCACGGCGATCGCCATGGTGGCGATCACCAGGGACTTGTAGCCGTAGAGTTCCTTGGATGAGAAAGCTGAGATGACCTCCGAGTACACGCCGAACGACGGCAGGACCACGATGTAGACCTCGGGGTGGCCGAACAACCAGAACAGGTTAACGTAGTTCATCATGTTGCCGCCGCCGTCGTCGGTGAAGAAGTGCATCCCGGCATAGCGGTCAGCGGCCAGCAGCAGCGTCGCGACCGTGAGTGCCGGCATGGCGAAGATCATCAGGATGGCGGTGCACAAAGACGTCCAGCAGAACAGCGGCAGGCGCAGGAAAGTCATGCCGGGCGCGCGGAGCTTGTAGATCGTGCAGACGATGTTGATGCCCACCGTCACTGAGCCCAACGAGGACAGGGTCACCGCCCAGATCCAGTAGTCGGGCCCGATGCCGCCGCTGAACGCCAACTCCGTGTAGGGCGGGTAGCCGCTCCATCCACCGGTGGAGAACTCCCCCACCGCCAGCGACGCCATCATCAGCCCGGCCCCGCCCGCCGTCAGCCATAGGCCGACCGAGTTGAGGTAAGGAAATGCCATGTCCCGCGCGCCGATCTGCAGCGGCACCACGTAGTTCATCAGCCCGGTTAGAAACGGCATGGCCATGAAGAAGATCATGATGGAGCCGTGGGTGGTGAACAGCTGGGCGAAGTGCCCGGGCTCCACGTAGCCCGGCGCGTTGATCGCGACTGCCTGTTGGGTGCGGATCAGCACCGCCTCGATCAGCGCCCGCGTGAGCATGACCCCGGCCAGGACCACATACATGATGCCGATCTTCTTGTGATCGAGGCTGGTGAACCACTCGGTCCACAAATACTTCCAGGCGCGCAGCCAGGTGATCAGCGCAATCGCGCCGACCGCGCCCAGCACCACGATCACTCCGGCCCCGGCCCCGATGATTTCGCTGACGTTGGGGTCGCGCCAGGCGCGCACGAACGGCAGCGCTCCCCAGCTCAGCTGCCCGAGCAGGAAGGTGGCGAGGCTCGGATCGTTCATTGAGTTTTCCCGTGATCGTGCGGCATGCCCCGATCGACCGCCATCGGCATGGGGCGTGGTGGCAGCTTGGCGAGTTCCAGCGCGTGTCCGCTCGGCTGCTGCAACGACACCACCTGCTCGAACAGGCCGGGCTGCACCGCGGCGTAGGCGAGCGGGTGTGGCAGCGTGCTGCGACGGGTGAGCTTCTCGTATTCCGTAGCATCCAGCCGGTTCGGCTGCCCCCGCACCTCCGCCAGCCAGCGGTCGAAGCCCGCCGCGTCCATGGCGTCCACGGCGAACTTCTCGTTCTGGAAGCCGAAGCCGCTGAACTGCGTATTCTCGCCGAAGAAGCGGCCGGGTGCATCCGCCTGGAAGTTGAGCTGCGTGCGCATCCCCGCCATGACGGCGATCTGCCCGGCCAGGCGCGGCATCAGCATCGACTGCATCACCGTGGCGCTGGTCAGATCGAGGTGCACCGGCCGCCCGGCCGGGATCACCAACTGGTTCACGGTGGCCACGCCCTGCTCGGGGTAGACGAAGATCCATTTCCAGTCGGCCGCGATCGCCTGCACGGTGATCGCCTCGCCTGGCAACGACTTGTAGGGGTCGAGCCGGTGGGTGTCGCGCCACAGGAACACGGCCAGGGTGATCACAATCGCCGTGGGCGGAATCCAGATCAGCCCTTCCAAGGACCAGCTGAAGCCCCATTGCGGGCGGTATGCGCTCTTGGTGTTGGACAACCGGTAGTGCCATGCCACCAGCGGGACCAGCAGCAACACCGGGACGATCACGAACAGCATGACGAGGCAGACGAAGAAGAATTCGTCGTGGATGATTTGCGCCACCGGGCCGGCCGGCGACAGGAAGCCGCGGTCCAGCACCCCGCAGCCGCCGAGCAGCGCTACGGATGCGAGGCAGCATGCCGTGGCAGCGAACCGCCGGCCGGGATGGTGATTCTTCGTCATGCGTGCGCCGTTCGCTTCGCCGTGGCCGACAGCTCGCCTCGCCTGGCCATGGCGCCGATACGGGCGGCAGTGCGCATGGCGATCGCGGTGATGGTGAGCGAGGGGTTCACGCCGCCTACGGTGGGAAATATGGAGCCGTCGCAGATGAACAGGTTGGGGATGTCCCAGCTGCGGCAATCGCGATCGACGACGCTGTCCTCCGGGGTGAAGCCCATGCGGACGGTTCCGCCCAAATGGTTCATGTCGTTCTCCTGGCGGAAGATGTCCTTGGCGCCTACCAGGCCCAGGC
>CAZTJC010000128.1:0-5838 GCA_964613945.1 uncultured Acetobacteraceae bacterium | reverse complement strand
GTCGCGAACTGGCGCGGAGGGCGGACAGGCCGAGCGCCAGCACGGCGCCGCCGGCCAGGGCCAGTAGGGTGAGCCCGATCGTCAGCGGCAGACCGGCGAGCAGCTTGCCCAGGACGTCTAGGAGGAAGTCGGGTGTGGTCACGGTGCCCAACGCCGGGTGCGGCCTTCCGAGGCGCGGAACACCAGGCCGGACAGGGTGGTGATGGCCAGGAAGATGAAGGCGCCAGCGGTGTAGAACAGGAAGGGCAGATCGGTCGATCCGGAGGCGATCGTCACCTCGCGCATGGTTTCGACCAGGCCGGTGACGGAGACCAGCGCCGATTCCTTGATCACCGACTGCCACTGGTTGCCGAGGCCCGGGAGCGCGGTGACCATGCCCTGCGGCACGATGACTCGGCGGAACAGCGTCCAGCGGCGCATGCCGCCGACCAGCCCGGCTTCCAGCGTGCCCTGCGGGATCGCGCCGTAGGCACCGCGCAGCACCTCCGCCTGCCCTGCCGCCGAGATCAGCCCGATCGCCAGGGCGCCGGCCGCGAAGCCGCTGATGTCGACCGGGCCGTCGAAGCCGGCCAGGCGCGCCAGGGCGGCGACCACTTGGCGGCCGCCGAAGTAGAACAGGTAGATGACCAGCAGATCCGGCACCCCGCGCAGGACGACGCCGTAGATCGACGCCAGCCGGCGGCGGACCGGGCCGCCGCCGATGGCCGCCGCCGCCAGCAGCGCGCCGAGGCCGAGGCCGATCGCGAAGGCACAGACCGAGACCGAAACCGTGGTCAGCGCCGCCCCGAGCAGTGCCCGCCCCCAGCCCTCCGGACCGAAGCCGAGGAGCGCGAGGTCCTCGCCCAAAACCGGTCAGGCCTTTGGCGTCACGTCGAACTCGAACCACTTCATCGACAACGCCTTGAGCGAACCGTCGGCGATCATGGAGGTCAGCCCGGCGTCGATGATCGCCTTGAGGTCCGCGTCGCTCTTGCGCAGGCCGAAGGCCGAGCCCTGGCCGAGCACGCCTCCAATGAATGCGGTTCCGGCCAGAACAAGGTCGCCGCGGGAGCGCTTGATGAAGGGCGCAGCGTTGGTGGTGGAGGACAGCACGGCGTCGGCGCGACCGTTCTTGAGGTCGAGATAGGTGTCGGGTCCGGCGGCGTAGGTCCGGACCGTGACGACGTCCTTGAAGTATTTGGTGAGCAGGTCGAACTGGATGGTCGCGACCTGCACCGCGACCGTCTTTCCCTTCAAGGCCTTGGATAAGGTAGCGATGACGTCCTTGGTGGCGGCGTCGTCGTCGAGCGAGACGCGTTCGCCGGTGCCGGCCATGGAGGCCAGCGGACCGTCCTTCAGCACGGTGAAGCCGGAGCCGCTGTTGGTGTAGGGGCGGGAGAAGGCGATCACCTCCTCGCGCTTGGCGGTGATGGACATGCCGTCGCAGATCGCGTCGTACTTGCCGTCGTTGAGGCCGGGGATGATGCCGTCCCAGGCCTGGGCCAGCATGGGGAAGGCGACCTTTTGGCGCTTGGCGAGTTCGGCGCACATGTCGGGTTCGAAGCCGATCAGGGTGCCATCCGGGGCGGTGCTGTTGAAGGGCGGGAATGCGCCTTCGGTGGCGACGCGGACGGTTTTCCACTCCTTGGCCAGCGCGGGGCGGGCGAGGATGGTGGCGGCGGTGGCCAGGCCGGCTTGGACGAAGCCCTTGCGGGTGAGAAGCATGATCGGACCTGCTTAGGAGAGGATGTCGAGCGCGGCGCGCGACAGGGCGGCGACGCCGGCGGCGATGCAGCGCTCGTCGGGCTGGTAGTCGGAGTTGTGGACCCGGTCGTTACGGCCGGGCTGCGACGCGCCGACCAGGAGGTGACCGGACGGGATGCGCTCCGAGAAGTAGGAGAAATCCTCGGCGCCGAACCCGCCGTAGAGCTGTTCGACCTTGCTGTCGCCGAACTGGGCGGCAACGGCGCGGATCATCTGGTTCACCACGCCGTCATCGGTGATCACCGCGGGGGCGCCGCGGTGATAGGTGATGTCGCAGGCTACGCCCATCGCCGCGGCGCCGCTGGTGACGATGCGGCGGAAGGTCTCCTCCATGGTGTCGCGCGATTCATTGGACCGGCAGCGGACGGTGCCGCGGAAGGTGCAGGTGTCGGGGATGATGTTGTGGGTCGAGCCGCCCTCGATGTGGCCGACGGTCAGCACAGCGGATTGCATCGGGTTCATGGTGCGCGAGATGGCGGTCTGAAGCTGCATGATGATGGAGGCGGCGGTGACGATGGGGTCCAGCGCGGCTTGCGGGCGGGCGGCGTGGCCGGAGCGCCCGGTGAGCACCACGTCGAACTCGTCGGCGGAGGCGCCGGCGGCGCCGCGGGTGTAGCCGAACTGGCCGACCGGCATCTCGGGGCGGTTGTGGAAGCCGAGGGCGATGTCGGCGCCGTCCGCCGCGCCGGCTTCGACCATGGCCTTGGCGCCGCTCTCGGGGGTTTCCTCGGCCGGCTGGAACACCAAGCGCACGCGGCCGCGCAGTTGTGGCGCCATGCCAACTAGGATCTCGCCGACGCCGAGCAGGGTGGCGGTGTGAATGTCGTGACCGCAGGCATGCATGCGGCCGGGGATGGTGCTGGCGTAGTCGAGGCCGGTCTGCTCGGCGATCGGCAACGCGTCCATGTCGGCGCGGATCAGCAGCGTCGGGCCCGGGGCGCCGCCCTCGATCTCGGCGGTGACACCGTGGCCGCCGACGCCGGTGGTCGGCGTCAGGCCCAGCTTGGTGAGGGCGTCGGCGACGAGGGCGGCGGTGCGTGGGGTTTCCATGCCGAGTTCGGGATGGGCGTGGATGTCGCGCCGGGTCGCGATCAGCGCTGGCTCTATCGCCTCGATCTTCCGCTCCAGTAGAGCGGATACGTCATTCACTTGGTCGGTCATCTATCAACGAAACTCCTGCAGGCCCCAGGCTAGGCGGCGTTCGCGCGGTAGAGCAACCTTTCGCCGATGCATCCAGCCACCATTCTCGCCCAACTCGACGGATTTGAGGACCCGACCGGCGCGCTGGTGCCGGCGCTGCAGCTTGGGGTGAGCAGCCGGCCGCCGGGCGCGGAGGCGGCGAGCCATTATGCGCGGTCGGGCAACTCGGCCGCCGGGCTGGTCGAGCGCGTGATGACCGCGCTGGACGGGGGCGCCGTCGCGGCGGCGTTCACCTCGGCGGCGGCGATCACGCAGGCCGTGCTGTCCACGCCGCGGCCGGGTGATCACGTCATCTACGACAGCGGCACGTATTACGAGTTCGCCGCCGGCATCCGTGATTTCGGCGCGCGATGGGGCATCGAGGCCGAGGGGGTCGACCTCACCGATCTGGAGACGGCCCGGGGCGCGGTGCGGCCGGGTCGGACGCGACTGGTGTGGGCGGAGTGCCCGACCAATCCGATGTGGCGAGTGCCAGATATCAAAGGGTTGGCGGACGTCGTTCATGCGGCGGGTGCGACCTTGCTGGTGGATGCGACGGTGGCGACGCCGATCCTGTGCCGGCCGCTGACGCTGGGCGCCGATCTGGTGCTGCATTCGGCGACGAAATACCTCAATGGGCACGGCGACATCCTGGCCGGGGTCCTGGTCGGGACCAAAGACGACCCGGCCTGGACCGCGATCCTGGACGCCCGCACGCGGGGTGGCAGCATCCTGCCACCGTTCGAATCCTGGTTGCTGCTGCGCGGGTTGCGGACGCTGGCGGTGCGCATGGAGCGGGTTTCGGCGTCGGCGCTGCAGATCGCGACCGCGCTGGCGGCCGACCCGGCGGTGACGGCGGTGCATTACCCGGGCCTGGCCGGAGACCCCTGGCACCGTGCGGCGGCGGCGCAGTTCTCGACCGGGTTTGGCGGCATGCTGTCATTCCAGACCGGCACTTCCGCCGCAAGGGCGCTCGCGGTGTGCGGCGCGCTGCGGCTGTTCCGGCGGGCGACCTCGTTGGGCTCGACCGAGAGCCTGGTCGAGCACCGGCTGACCACCGAAGGCCCGGGCTCGCTGTGCCCGCCCGGGCTGATCCGCCTTTCCGTCGGCCTCGAGCATCCTGGTGACCTGATTGCCGATCTCGTTCAGGCCCTGCGGTCTTGACCCGTTATCCCAAGCGGTCGAGCATCCGGCCATGCCCGACCTTCCGCCCGACGACGCGCCGTTCCGGCCGCATACCTCGCATTGGGGCGCATTCTCGGCGCGATTTCGCAACGGCACGCTTGAGGTCGAGCCTTATGCGGGCGACCCCGATCCCAACCGCCTGATCGAGAACTTCCCCGCCGCGCTGACACATCGCGCCCGCATCGCGCAGCCGATGATCCGCCGCGGCTGGCTCGAGCGCGGCCCCGGCCCCGACGAGCGCCGCGGGCGGGACGAGTTCGTGCCGGTGTCGTGGCCGGAAGCGTTGGACCGCCTGGGTGCCGAACTCGGTCGCGTGCGCGACACGCGTGGTCCGCAAGGGGTGTTTGGCGGGTCCTACGGGTGGTCGAGCGCCGGGCGGTTCCACCATGCGCAGAGCCAGATCCATCGTTTCCTCAACACGGCGATGGGCGGCTACGTCCGCTCCGTGAACACCTACAGCTCCGGCGCGTCGTCGGTACTGGTGCCGCACGTCCTCGGCCAATACGAGGACTTGACCAAGCGCAACGTCTCCTGGGAGCAGATGGCCGAGCACAGCGAGATCGTGCTGGCCTTCGGCGGCATGGCGCTGAAGAACAGCATGGTCGCGGGAGGGACCGTCAGCCGCCACGTCGAGCGTGGCGCGATGGCGCAGGCGCGGGCGCGGGGCTGCGAGTTCGTGGTCGTAGGCCCGTTGCGGGGCGACCTGCCGGAGGAGGCCGGGGCCGACTGGGTTTCCGCCATCCCCGGCACGGACACCGCGCTGATGCTGGCGCTGGTGCATACGCTGGTAACGGAAAAGCTGCACGATCAGGCGTTTCTGGACCGTTACACCGTGGGTTGGCCGATCCTCGAGCGCTATGTCGTGGGCGCCGACGATGGGCAGCCGAAGGATGCCGCTTGGGCGGCCGCGCTGACGGGGGTCGCGGCGGAAACCATCGTTCAGCTCGCGCGCCGGCTGGCGGGCAAGCGCGCGCTGATCGTGGTGGCGCACTCGCTGCAGCGGGCCGAGTTCGGCGAGCAGCCGGTCTGGATGGGTCTGGCGTTGGCCGCCGTGCTCGGGCAGATCGGCTTGCCGGGCGGCGGCTTCGGGTATGCGTTGGGAGCGATCGCGTATTACGGGCGGCGCTTCAACGCCGTGCCGATCCCGACGCTGTCGCAGGGGCGCAACCCGGTGCGCGACTTCATCCCGGTGGCCCGCATTGCGGACATGCTGCTCAACCCCGGCGCGGCGTTCCGCTATAACGGGCAGACGCTCA
Source organism: uncultured Acetobacteraceae bacterium (assembly GCA_964613945.1). Classification (GTDB taxonomy): domain Bacteria; phylum Pseudomonadota; class Alphaproteobacteria; order Acetobacterales; family Acetobacteraceae; genus JAVVHH01. The sequence goes on along the minus strand of CAZTJC010000128.1, from coordinate 475 downwards.
GCTATCCGGACATCGCGCTGGTGTACTGGGCCGGCGGTAACCCGTTCCATCATCACCAGGACCTCAACCGGTTGCGGCGTGCCTTTGCCCGGGTCGATACCGTGGTCGTGCACGAGCTTGGCTGGACCGCCACCGCGCGCCATGCCGACATCGTGCTGCCCTGCACCATGACGCTCGAGCGCGACGATGTCGGCGGCAACGGCAACGACCCGTTGCTGACGCCGATGCAGCGCATTGCCGCGCCGTTCGGTGAGGCTCGCGACGATTACGCCATCTTCGCCGACCTGGCCGCCCGCCTTGGGGCCACCGAGGCATTCACCGAGGGCCGCAGCGTGCGGCAGTGGCTTGAGCATCTTTACGAGCCGACCCGCGCCGGGCTGGAGGCGCGAGGGGATCCGGCGCCCAGCTTTGCCGAGTTTTGGAACGGCCCTGGTCTCGAGCTGCCGCAACAGGCCGATGATGGCGGCAAGCAGCG
>CAZTJC010000127.1:0-5913 GCA_964613945.1 uncultured Acetobacteraceae bacterium | reverse complement strand
GGCACATCGCTTCCTGGGCAAGGCCCTGAAGACGATGCGGAACTGGCCGCCAGTTTCGATTACGACGGACAAGCTCGGTTCCTACACGAAGGCGATCCAGCGCTTGCAACGCGAGGGCCGTCTGTCAGATGACGTGACCCACCAAACATCGAAATACCTGAACAACATCATTGAAGCCGACCATGGTGTGCTGAAGCAGCTGATCTCGCCAGCGCGTGGGTTCCGGACGATGAAGACGGCTTATGCGACCATCAAGGGTTTCGAGATCATGCGTATGATCCGGCGCGGACACTGCATTCTTCGAGAGCCGGGTGTCGTAAGTGAGGTCTGCTTCGTCAACAAACTGTTCGGTCTGCCTGCATAACGACGCCGGTCAAGGCCGAAACGCGTCCACCAGGAATTAATGCAACAGAGCCGTTTTGGCTTGGGTGCAGCCGGGGTTTTAATGCACTGATTGTTCATGTTCATTAAGATCTGAAGCATGATGGCGGTTCTGGTATCGTCTCGGTCCACACGATCGGAACATGAAACGAGCGAATTATGCCTTCTGTCGGGTCCTCGACGGTTCGTACCAGTTCCACAGCCGAAAGCTGCAAATCTGTCAGAATGCAGTCCATCTCGGCATAAATGCTATCAAGATAGCGGGATCTGGCGTGGTCGTCGGTAAAGCTCGAAGCGTCAAACATTTCCAGATGCTTCAATCTGGCAAAAGTGACCGCCAGAGCGTGTCTGTGTAAATAAGCGCAAATGCATAGGGAAGAGCTGCCAAGAAAATGAAACTGAATTTCTCGCTTGATAATGTATCTGCTGATTAAATTACAATTATATCTTGTTAATAATAAACTTTATGGGTTCTATAATTATAAAGTAATGCCTTATGTTTTACGGTGGTCAGATGAGTTCTTATGTGCACTACGCCCAAGGAATATTTTTATCGAAGGAATTCAGAGGGATTTTGAGGTAACGGCAACCGTCATGCTCGGGGCGAGGTAAGCGTCCTCCCGCAATGTTCACCTGGAGCGCTGACAGGATTAGCTTCGGCATCGGCAGAGTGCGATCGCGCTCCGTTCGAATTTCAACGAAGCTTTGTTCGTCGTGGCCATTCACGTGTTTATTTGACGCCCTTTGTTCAGCTACGGTGCTTAGCCATCGAGCTTCACGCCCACCGGGCCTGTAATCATGGCCGGTGAAGAGGCGGGTTGTGTCGGGCAAAGCCAGAATACGTTGAATGGAATGCCACAACCGCCGTGCGTCTCCGCCGGGAAAGTCGGTCCGAGCGGAGCCGCTATCGGGCATGAATAGCGTATCGTGGATGAAGGCCGCATCGCCGATCAAGTAGGTTATGGACGCAAGGGTATGACCCGGCGAGAATAAAATCGAGCCTTGCAATGTCCCAAGCCTGAAAGCTTCGCCGTCTTTGAACAAATGGTCCCACTGCCGCCCATCGGTCGCCAGGTCGGGAAAATTATAGAACTTCTGCCAGAGGCGCTGAACGCCGACCACGTGCTCGCCGATCGCCGTTGGCGCGCCAGTCACGTCTTTCAGATAGCCAGCAGCGGAAAAGTGGTCGGCGTGGGGATGTGTGTCGAAGATCCACTCCACCAACAGGCCGCGCCGGGCTACCTCGGCCAAGATGGCATCAGCCGAACGCGTCGCCGTCGCACCGGATTTCTCGTCGAAGTCGAGCACCGGGTCGACGATGGCGCACCGTTTAGTGGCCGAGTCGACCACGAGATACTGCACGCTCCATGTCCGCTCGTCGTGAAACGCCACCACCTCGGGCTTGCCCTTAGATACGCCAGCGACGCTCGGCACCGTGTCGCTGCTCACGCTGCTGCCTGAAAGCTGCGCTCCCGGTGTGGGATGTCGAACTCGCTCCCGCGCAGCATCAAATTCCAATAAAGGATAGGAAGGCCTTGGGTCTTCAGCAGCCAGTTGACCCGACGCGGCTTACGTGGATCAATCGGGAAGCTCGGTGTGACTTTACCGCCGTAGGCGAACTCAGCCAGCACGACCTTGCCGTAGGCTGTCGTCAACGGGCAGGATCCGTAGCCGTCATAGCTCGCTTCCGACTCCCGGCCGTCGAGCGCCGCAAGTAGGTTGCGAACCACCACTGGCGCTTGAAGGCGCACCGCGGCAGCTGTCTTGGCATTGGTGGTGCCGGCGACATCCCCCAAGGCGAACACGTCGTCGTAGCGGACATGGCAGAGGCTCGAGGGATCGACCTCGACCCATCCGGCGGCGCTCGCCAGCATACTGATTTTGATGAAGTCCGGCGCGCTCTGTGGCGGGGTGACGTGGATCATGTCGAACCGCTTGGCCACCTCGCGCGTCGTACCGTCCGCGTCCGTGGTGCTGAACAGCGCCGTCTTGGCCGGGCCATCGACGGCCGTCAGCGTATGCTTGTAGCGCAGATGGATGCCGTAGCGATCGACCGTGCGCTGCAGCGCCGGCACGAAGAACGGCACGCCGAAGAGCACGTCGCCGGCGAGGCAGAACTCGATGTCGATCGGACGCTGCATGCGCTCGCGGCGAATGCGCCAGCGGTCAGCCGCTAGATACATGATCTTCTGTGGTGCGCCCGCGCATTTGATCGGCATCGGCGGTTGAGTGAACAGGGCGGTGCCGCCGCGAAACGCTTGCAGGCACTCCCAGGTATATTCGGCGTGGTCTTGCGCGTAGTTGCTGCACACGCCGTTCCGGCCCAGTGCGTCGCGCAACCCGTCGATCTTGCTCCAATCGAGTTGAAGCCCGGGGCAGACCACCAGCATACGGTAGCTCACCCGTCGCCCGTCAGTGAGAATGACTTGCTTTGCCTCCGGATCGAAAGCGGCGACGGCCGTGCGCAGCCAAGTCACCCCTTTCGGAATGAGGCTCTCCTGCTTGCGCATCGTTTGCGCCAAGCTGAACACCCCGGCCCCGACCAGGGTCCAGCCCGGCTGGTAAGAGTGGGTCGTCGACGGATCGATCAGGGTCACGTCCAGCTCCGGCCGGTGACGCCGCAAGATGGCGGCGACAGTGATCCCCGCCGCACCGCCACCGACGATGACCACCGTCGCCGCGAGGTCGGGTGTCGAAAGCAGCGCGCCGGGCTGCTGGCCTGTGCGCTCGACGTCGGGGACAGTGTGCATCAGGCAGGCCTTTCGACTGAACGCAATCGTTTCCGCAATAGTTAGGCAAATCTGATTTACCGTCTAGCTTAATCAGCATAATGTGTTCCGATTTGGGGACGGGCGACATGAAGCGAGCGGATCTTGGATCAGGGCTGACGGTGTCGGGACAGCTGGATGCCGGTGACTTCGCTGAGCTTGCGCAGGCGGGGGTGCGCCGCGTCGTCAACACGCGGCCGGATGGCGAGAAACCAGGCCAGCTCGCGGCGGCGGATGCCGCACGGATCGCGGCCGAGAGCGGCATGGAGTATCGCCATGTCCCCGTCACGATGGCGACGCTGTCCATGGATGCAATTCGGGCGTTCGGCGATGCCGTCCCGGACGATGGCACCGTGGTCCACGCCCATTGCGGCTCCGGCCTGCGCGCGGCCCTGCTTTGGGGATTGAGCCAGGTCGTGACCGGTCGGCTGGATCGGGATACGGCGCGGCGACAGGTGGCGGAGGCCGGGTTCGATCTGGCGCTGGGCTTGGCGTGGCTGGACGCTCAGGGCGGCGGCAGGGCGGCGTGATCCCGGCGCCTCCGCCCAGGGTCGGTCCGCCGCTGCTCCACGACCCGGCCCCGGAGTTCCGCGCCCGCACCACCATGGGCGATATCGCCTTATCGAACTATCGCGGACGATGGCTGCTGCTGTTCTCCCACCCGGCCGACTTCACGCCGGTCTGCACCAGCGAGTTCATCGCCTTCTCGCGCGCCTCGGCCCGTTTCGACGCCCTCGGCTGCGCCCTGCTGGCGCTGTCCGTCGACAGTCTGTTCTCGCATGTCGCCTGGGTTCGAAGCATTCATCAGCAATTCGGCGTTGCCGTGCCGTTTCCGATTATTGAGGACCCCTCGATGGCCATCGCGACCGCATACGGCATGATCGCGCAGAACGCGCCGGACACAGCCCTGGTACGGGCGGCCTTCGTCATCGATCCGGAGGGCGTCATCCGCGCGATCAGCTGGTATCCGATGACGACCGGCCGTAACGTCGAGGAGCTGTTACGCCTGCTCGCGGCCCTACAAACGTCTGACCAACACGGCGTGTCGACTCCCGAGGGCTGGAGGCCGGGTGACGACGTGATCCTCCCCAGCCCGCTCACGACCGATCAGATGTTCGACGTCCAGGCCGAAGGGAGCGATTGGTATTACCGCACCGGACCGCTTCCTGGTTCACCTTCGCGGATAAAGAAAGCCAAGGTTCGATGAGGCCGAAGTCGATCGACGTGCCGGCGACCGTTGCGACGCTGAAGGCGCTGGCCAACCCAGCGCGTCTGCGTGTTGCCCTACATTTGCTCGACGGTGAAAGGGCCGTCAGCGACATCGAGGACGATCTCGGCCTGAAGCAACCGAACCTCTCGCAGTATTTGGCAGAATTGCGCGAGGCCGGGCTGGTGTCGGCGCGCCGTGAGGCCCGGAGCGTGTTCTACACGCTGGCGGATGCGCAGGCGGAGGCATTGCTGCGCGCCCTGTCGGGGCAGGATGGCGGGGAACTGCATTCGGAACCTGCCGTCGATACTAGAGCGAAACGCACTACCGGCCTCCTGGCAGCGGCGACGTTCGCGACCATTGACCCAAACCGGTGAGCGATCTGCCGGGTCTTTGGTACCAAATGGTAAGCTTGCTTGGGCAGGGTGATTGCGCCTGCGAGCCAATAATCGAACAAGTACGCTCCATCCGGCGTTGTTACGGCAAGCGTCGGAAGATTATGGACGCCCGACGTGCCTGACCACGAACAGACGTGCAGCACAGCACAAGGTGATCATCATGACCTATGAGAACTCGGGCCTAGCCGCCGATCTGGCCGCAGCGATCGGCAACACGCGGTTGATAAAGCTGCGCCGTGCCTCAGAGGAAACGGGATGCACCATCCTTGGCAAAGCGGAGTTCATGAACCCTGGCGGCTCGGTGAAGGACCGTGCCGGGCTGGCGATCATCAACGATGCGGAGCGTCGGGGCGTGCTGGCTCATGGTGGAACGGTGGTGGAAGGCACCGCCGGGAACACGGGTATCGGCCTGACGCTGGTCGCCAATTCTCGCGGGTATCGCTCGGTGATCGTGATGCCGGAGACGCAGAGCCGCGAGAAGATCGACTTTCTTCGCATGATCGGTGCCGACCTGCGTCTCGTACCGGCCAAGCCGTTCCGTGACCCCGGCAATTACGTCCATGTGTCGCGTCGCTTGGCCGAGGAGATGGGGGCGGTGTGGGCCAACCAATTCGACAACCTGGCCAACCGGGAGGGACACCGCACCACCATGGGTCCGGAGATCTGGGTGCAGACGGACGGCGCAGTGGACGCGTTCGTTGCGGCATGCGGCACAGGGGGCACCTTGGCCGGCGTGTCGCTGGCGCTGAAGGAGAAGAAGCCGGCGGTGCGGATCGTGCTCGCGGACCCCGAGGGCAGCGGCCTGTATGGCTGGGTCAAGTCGAACGACCTCTCGGTGCAGGGCAGTTCCATCACCGAGGGTATCGGGCAATCTCGCGTGCCCGCCAATCTGGATGGCGTGACGATCGACGACGCCGTGCGCATCCCTGACACTGAAGCGCTGGAGCAGGTGTTCGCTCTGCTGAAGGAGGAAGGATTGTCGATCGGCGGCTCGGCGGGCCTCAACGTCGCGGCGGCCGTGCGTGTGGCGCGCGCGATGGGTCCGGGCCACACGATCGTGACGGTGTTGTGCGACAGCGGCAGCCGTTATCAGAGCAAGCTGTTCAACCCGGAGTTCCTGCGCAGCAAGAACCTGCCGGTGCCAAGTTGGTTAGACTAG
>CAZTJC010000126.1:0-5928 GCA_964613945.1 uncultured Acetobacteraceae bacterium | reverse complement strand
CAGCCTCGCTCACAGGAATCCCACCCCCGCATGCCCCTTAAAGCCATTCGCCCGCTTGACGTATCCCTACACTGTCTCAACTCGCTTGTGCCGAGACACTTCCATCATTCGTAGCACGTCGGCCCCGGCTTCGGCTGCGCTGGTCAGGAAGCCCGCCCGCAAGCTGTGGCCGGTGAACTCGTGCGGGTCTAGCCCGGCGCCCTCGAAATGCCGTTTCACAATCAGCGCGACGGATTGGGCGGACAGCGCCTCGCCGATCCGGCCGTGCCGGTTGATTGAGCGGGATACCGGGCCGTCTTCGATCCTGGCGGCCTTCAGCCAATCCTGAACCGCCTTGACCGGCCGCAGCTTGGTGCCGCGCGGGATGGCGGTCTCCTGGCCGCGGTCCTCTTGGTCGGTCTTCGAGTGCTGGATGTGGACCCGCAGGCCCTCCGCCTCGAAGGAGAGGTCGGCCACCTCAAGCGTGATCAACTCGGAACGGCGGAACGCTCCGGCAAAGCCCAGGGCCAGCAGCGCGCCGTCCCGCTTGCCGGTGAGGGAGTCGAGGATTGCGGCGAGCATGGTGGTGATCCGATCGGCCGTGGCGCATTCTGCGTTGGCCTAGTGCCGATCTTGCGGCGAGCGCCGCCCAGCACGACCCGGACAGCTTTGCTGCTGGTCGGCGGCTCGAGACCGGCGAGGGCGTGGGCAAAGGCGCTGGCGGCCACCCGACGGCCGAGGGTCGAGGCACGAAAGCCGGCATTGGCCTGATCGGCGATGAACGCTGCTACCGTCTGCGCCGCGGCCGGGATCTGGTTCAGGGCGCGGCCGGCGCACCATGCGGTGAAGATCGCAAAGTCAGATCGATATGCGCGCCGGGTCGCTGCTGATTTCTCGGCCAGCGCATAGTCGTGGATTGCGGCCTGATCGGCGGCCGTGAGCAGGGCGATGCCGGTTTCGGGGCTGATTGAGAGGGCAGGGGGGCTGTCCGGCATCACTCGTTTTTAGCAAGCTTTCTGACTATCGAGAAACGCATTATCACTAGTCACACACTCGGCAAAGTTCGATTCCAACAGAGTTGGTGTGAACTGACATGCTGTTACCACACCTTAGCCAGCCTGCCTCACTGTGGTAGTTGCCGGCGCGGACGTTGCGACGTGACGGCCGAGTGCTATCGTTGCTGAACAGAACCAAAAGGGGATGGGAATGTCCGGAAGAAGAGCATTGCTGGCGGGCGATGCTTACCTGTTGCTTAGTTCGGCCGCACGGGCCGCAGACTTGCCATCCGCCTCACCGGCCGAAGGCGGCATGAGCCGGTTGGATCGAGTAACCACCTTTTCAAGGCCGACACGGACAGCAAGCACCTATCCGGGGCCGTCGTGATGATCGCTCGGCATGGCAAGGTCATCTACCAGGAGGCGTTCGGCGTCCGTGACCCGGCCACCGAGGCTCCACTGGGCTGACGTCCGCTTTGGAGCATGCGAATTGAGTAGCTGTGTGACCGGCATGAGGTCGATGGTGTTGAAAAAGGCCGTTTCGGCGATTTTGCCGTCTTAAATCGTTACTTACGCAACGATATTCGCGAGCCCGTACAATAACTTAATCGTTGCAAAATCAAGTTAGTTAAGGCTTCGGAACGCCGTATCGGACTTTTTCAACACAATCAGGTCGAAAGAGGAACCCGCCACGAGCGTTTATGCACGAGCCAGGATAGCAGGGCATGAAAACGTGCGTCTACTCGGTCATGCTTGAACGTGAAGTTCCTATCTTGTTCTCTCTAGGAGAGAAGTCCATCAGGTCGCTCTGATGATGGAGTGACCGGTATGAGGGTGACGATAAAGGTGGTCCTGGAAGGTCTCCCAGAATGCATTCAGGAAGCAGCCGATACCCTGGATCGAGCATTTCCAAAAGCGATAAAATGGTGTCGTTCAGCCACTCTGGGGCGAAATCATTCCATGCGGCTGGAGGGGGTTGCATCGGTCGGTAACGAAACGCGACGCCGTTCGGATCCGATCATCTCGCACTTGGTAGCAGGCAAGGTCTGCAAGCCAGACGCTCTGGCCGTGCAGACACGTGAAAGGCAGACCCATCGGTTCTGCGGGTCACTCAGAAGTTTTCAGTCGTGAGCGCCGAGGAGTTGCTGCCGACGTTACTGCGGGCAAATCAGTCCAATCAGTCGCGCCCCGAGAGTGTGTATGTCGCTGAAGGTGCCGACCAAGGCCAGGCTCTCCTCCTTGTCTTCGAACAGTTCGAGGCGTTGTACGGTACCCGCGACAAAGAAGCTCTTCTGTTCATCGCCGTGCCTGGCGGTCTCGATCAGAACGAAGCGGTAACCGTCGTAATCGTCGCAGGCCTGGACGGTCCACTCCTGCTCACTGGCGTGCACGATGGCAGCGACGGCATCTGCTTGCTCTGACGTGATGCTGTTGAACGCGCGAACAACAACCTCATCGCGAGTAACTGCGCTGCGGGTCAGGTGGGTCATGGTTGTCATTTTGACGCTCTCCGGCTGTTTAGGCCGGGCTCCTTCTCGACACGGCTCGTGTCGAGGCGGAGATTGCAAGGTTTTTGGTTACCAAAAGGTTAACGGCATTCTAAACACGCGGTAACCAATTCAGGCACTTAGGCGAAGTGCCTGAAGCGTACTCACAACCTAAACGGGAAAATTGTTAATTTAGTTTATGCTTTTTGTGCATTTACCATATGTTAGCGCTTGCACCAAACAGCAAATAAAGTAATTGTGTGCTCGCTAAAGTTGTGGTGCACAGAATGCGCGTCCTTTTGGTTGAAACCAACGTTCGATATGCAGCAGCGATCACTGCTGACCTGAAAGCCGACGCTATCAGGGTGGAGGTCGCTGGAAACGGCGAGGACGCCCTCTACCTCATGCGGGACTACGAGTTCGATCTCGTGCTGCTCGACCAGCGGCTTCCCGACATGGATGGCGCCACGCTGATCAGCCGAATTCGTTTGGCCAAATATCATACGCCAATCATCGCACTCGCAACTGCTCCACAGGTAAGACTACGCGCACTGACTGCTGGCGCTGACGATGTGGTTGAACTCGAGATGGATCGGATCGAACTGATCGCGCGCATCCGCGCCGTCGTGCGTCGCAGCCGCGGCTTCAGCCAGTCCTTGCTGCGCATCGGCAATTTTACCCTCGACGTCGACCAGCACGACGTTGCCGCCAACGGCGTGCGCGTGCAATTCACCCCCAGAGAGTTCGCCATCCTCGAACTGCTGGTTCTGCGCCGCAATGTGATCATGACCAAGGAAGTGATCCTGAGCCACTTGTATGGCGGCATAGATGAACCCGAGATCAAGATCATCGACGTGTTCATCTGCAGGATCCGCAACAAGCTGGCCAAAGCCGGACTACCAACTGTCATCAGCACCGTCTGGGGACGCGGATACACCGTCAGGGATGTCGCGCCAGACGCACCGCGCATCGCACCAGGTCCGCAGCCAGCGCAGACCGAATACGCCTTCGCGTGAACGCGATCTCAAGGTCTGGACTTTAGCGGGTCGAGCGGTCCCACAGTACGATGCGCCGTTGGAGCGTCTCGCGGGAGAGACGAGCAAATCCCTGTCCTTCGCGGCTGTTTAGAGCTTGAAGGACTATTTTCCGCTGGACTTCTTACCCGGAACTTGATTGTGTAACGTCATCAAGCCGCGAGTGAGCACATGACGCGACGAAACACTCACGGCGGAGCTCGCCCCGGCGCCGGGCGCAAGGGTGGCCCGTCCGAGGTGGTGCGCCTGCCGCTGCCGATCGCCGCCTTCGCACGCCGGCTGAAGAGCGGTGCTCTGCGGGCCGGTGACATCAACGAGTTCCTCGACGTCGTGCCCGGCACCAAGCTGGCCGTGCCGTTGATGGCGTCCACTGCAGCCTGCGGCTTCCCCTCCCCGGCTGACGACTATCTCGACAGTCCGCTCGACTTCAACGAGTTGCTGGTCAGCAACCCAGCCGCCACCTTCGCCGTCCGCATCAGCGGCGAGAGCATGACCGGCGCCGGGCTGTTCCCGGGCGACGTCGCCGTGGTCGACCGCTCGCTCATGCCATCCAACGGCTCCATAGTGCTGGCGCTGATCGACGGCGAGTTCACCATCAAGCGCTACTGCCTGCTGGCCGGCGGCGGCATCGTGCTGCTGGCGGAGAACCCACACTTCATGAACATCGAAATCTCCCCTGAGACCGGGCTCGAGGTCTGGGGCGTGGTCAAGCACGCCATCCGTATGTTGTAGCCGTGCCAGCCCCGCTCGCGCTGGTGGACTCCAACAACTTTCATGCGTCGTGCGAGCGGGTGACCTTGAACTTGCATTGGCGGTGACGCTTGGTGGTGTCGTCGTGGGCGCAATGTTGTGCCAAATGGATGGCGACGCGCTCCGGGTCGAGGTGAACGTGGTCGCACCAGAGCTACGTGGCGGCTGGGCGAACCTGCTGATGGTGGAAGCGATGGCGTGGCGGGCCTGGGCCGCAGGAACTACCCCGTTCCGGTTTGGCTGCGAGCGTCATGTGAGCGACACGCTCGGGCTGACACGGCGAAGCGGAGCAATGGCCATGGTAGAGCAACTAGAAATGTCGCGTGGCTTGTCCGATCAGTAACTCCGCGACCAAGCCGCGATCGTTCCGCCCCTCCGTCACTGCAGTACTGTCCTGCCCCGTACGTTGGGAACGTTACGCAGCTCGGCTTCGCGTACGGCCTGCTGCCACGTCTCGTCCGGCATTTCGGCCAGCTGGATCGCAAACAGCTCCATCCATGCCTCCGTCCACTCGTCGTGGGCGTCGCGCATGCCGTCCAGGCCTATCATGTCCAACGCCAGGAACATGCCGCCAACCATCGGCTCGGCCAAGAGCACTGTTCCGTCCGGCATGTTTGATCCCGGGGTTTGATGGTGCACTCTTTTCGCGTGAATGGAAGGATGCGCTATGGGCCAAATTCTCCACGGAAGCGCCACAACGACAGAGGCGGTCCGTCGCGCGATCCAACGTAGTCAAGAGAGCCTGAGGGCTCTGGCGACCCGCTACGGCATCAACCAGAAGACGGTCGCCAAGTGGAAGCGGCGCACCGCCGTCACCGATCTGCCCACCGGCCCCAAGGAGCCCAGATCAACCGTCCTCTCGCTCGAGGACGAAGCTGTCATTGTCGCCTTTCGCAAGCACACGCTGCTGCCACTCGACGACTGCCTCTATGCCCTGCAGGCCACCATCCCGCATCTGACGCGATCCTCGTTGCATCGTTGCTTGCAGCGACACGGAATCGGGCGCCTGCCGCAGATCGAGGGCGATAAACCGGCCAAAAAGGCCTTCAAAGCCTATCCAATCGGCTACTTTCATATCGACATTGCCGAAGTACAGACCGCCGAAGGCAAGCTCTACCTGTTCGTCGCCATCGATCGGACCAGCAAATTCACCTTCGTTCAGCTCGTCGACAAAGCCAATCGCGTCACCGCATCGGCCTTCCTCGTCGGCCTGATTAAGATCGTGCCTTATCGCATCCACACCGTGCTGACCGACAACGGCATCCAGTTTCGCCTGCCGCCGCGCTATGCCGACGGGCCCACCGCGGCCTACGTCACCCACATGTTCGACATGCGCTGCCGTGAGAACGGCATCGAACACCGCTTCACCAAGATCAATCATCCATGGACCAACGGTCAGGTCGAGCGGATGAACCGAACGATCAAGGAAACGACTGTCCGTCGATACCACTACGACAGCCACGACCAGCTCCGGCGCCACCTCGGTGACTTCGTCGACGCCTACAACTTCGGCCGTCGCCTCAAGACACTTCGCGGCCTCACACCATACGAATTCATCTGCAAAGCATGGGCGTCAGAACCGGAACGGTTCACCCTCAACCCGCACCACCAAATGCCAGGACTAAACATGCAGATCACGGCGCGCTCCTCCTGGCTTGCTTTCCAGGGCAACCGGTGAGGGCG
>CAZTJC010000125.1:0-5930 GCA_964613945.1 uncultured Acetobacteraceae bacterium | reverse complement strand
GCAATCATCTATCCTGTCGTGATGGCTGCAGCCGGGCGGCTATTCACCCGCCACAGGAACACCGCAAACCCCAACATGGCCAGCCCGGCCAGCAGCACGGTCCCCGGTGTCGCGCCCAGATGCTCGAACCACTGCGTGTAGAAATGGATACCCGCGAACACGGTGACTAGGTTCAATACCCAGCGCCGGTCCGTCCGCCCGGCCCATAGGCCCACGCCCAGCAGGCCCACTGCCCAAGTCAGCGCGAACGCCGTGTCCGGGACCCGGACGTTCGACCCGCGCAGCCAGTCCAGATCGTCCCCCCACAGCGAACCCACCCAGAACCCCAGGTTCACCAGCAGGAGTGACGTCCGCGCCACGATCGTCAGCAACCGCGCCCATTCCCACGCCACTGCGCGAGAGGCCGCATGAGCCGCCAGCGCCAGCGCTGAAAACGCCACCACCGTCGCCACCGGCTGCTGCACCTGCAGCTCGTAGGAGGCGTGGCCATAGGCGGACGAGCTCCCCAGTGCCGCGAACAGCACCAGAACCGATAGCGCCGCGAGCAGCCCGCTGCGCGCCGGCACCGCACACGCGGCGAACAATGCCGCCACCACCAGGTAGGCCGCGTAGGCTGGCATGGCCGCCTGCTCCATCGGTCCGAACACGGTCACGCCCTGGCTGAGCAGCACGATCCCCGCCCCGAGCAGCAGCGCCGCCACTAGGATGAGGATGTTGGCCACCACCACCCATCCGGCTGGGCCACGGATGGACAGGCCCAGCCCGGCCGCCATAAGCACTCCGCCCAGGATCACGCCGACCAAGGCGTCCGGCAGCAGTAGCAGGCACCCGGCCGCCACCGCCACAACGCCGAACCCGAGCAGCACGTTGATCAGCAACGAGCCCGTGTCCGCCCGGCCCAGGCCGGCCAGCCGTTCGTGCTCGGCGGGCGTGATGGCACCCTCGGCCAGCAGCTTCGCCAAATCCAACGTGACTTTCATGGCATCCTCCTCGACCTGCGTTGCAACCCACCAACGATGGGACCGAGCGGAACCGTCCCGCTTTTGTTGAACATCGTTCTCATAAATCCTATGCTGGCCGTCCAACATCCGCAAGGATTAAAATGAACATTGATCTAATAAATACGCGGCGTCGCCGCGACCTCCGCCCAACCCCGTGCGACACCACACCCCCGGCGACGGTGGCGGCCGCCAAGGTCCCACGCGGCCGCCCCCGCAAGGACGCGCTCGGCCGCGAGGCCGACCAGCAGGCGCTCGTGGCCGTGGCCACCGACATCATGCGCGAGGCAGGCGCACTGGGCCTCACCGCCCGTGCTGTTGCCGCCCGGGCGGGCACGGCCGTAGGCTCGGTCTACGCGTCGTTCCCGAACCTCGAGGCCCTGCGGCTCGAGGTGAACACGGCCACGATGAGCCTGTTGCGCGACACGTTGGCTGCGGCGCTGACGCAGTCGGCGGGGCAGTCGCTTCAGGATCGGCTATCTGGCCTAGCCGACGCCTACATCGGCTTTGCAGACAACAATTCCACCCTTTGGGCGGCGTTGTTCGAGCCACGTACGGTGCCGGCCCCACCCGCCATGGTCGAGCAGACCGTCGCGCTGTTCGCTCTCTTGGAAGGCGTGCTGTCCGAGGCCGGCTGCACCGCGCCCGACGTCCCGGCCTTGGGTCGCGCACTCTGGGCCGCTGTCCACGGCACCGTGTTCCTGGCCGTGCACGGCAATCTCGGGCCTATAGGACGCGAAGAGGCCGCGGCGGTGGTCCACACGCTCGTTACAGCGATCGTGGGCGGCATCCCGCAATAAGCTCGGTCCAGCAGCTTGCTGTCACTGGATTCCTGCAGCTTGTTGTAGGCGGAAATGGAATTTGCTCCCTCGCTACGCTGACTGGCATCCTGTAGATCACCAGGCACTCGAGCCGAGTGCGCTATTCCGGCCGTGAATGTCTGATGACCCTCCCAAGCAGCATTGCCCTGGCCGGAGTGGCTATCGCCGCACTCGACACAGAGCTGACTTTCATCGCTCCGGGCGCCGTTCCTACCCATCCTTGGATGGAATCGCTGATCGGTAACGCTTGTGATGTCGGAAAGGCGTCGCGCAGCTGCTGACGGCGACCCAAGGCCCTGACTTCATCGCCTACTTAAAGTACGGTTGACCCACGATTGAAGAGAGTTCGATGAATTCCGACACGAAAACCCGTTTGAGTGGCTTTGCATGCCTTGTGGCAGGCGCGTTGATATCCTGGCCAGCCATCTTCGACCGTCTTCGGCTCGCCCAGCAGGGAATCCCGACGATCAACACCTGGTCCATGGCTTCCTTTCTGGTAGGGCCATTGATCGTCATCGGCGTAACGTTGATGATACTGGGAGCCAGAACAGAAGCCCTGACGCGGGATGCGGAAAAAAAGCGCATGAGGCTTTTGGGCAATCTGATCGCCTTGGCATGTGCCGTGACCGGGTTCGGGGGGATGCTGGGCACGAACTATCTGCTGCGATCCTACGGATACCAGTGACCCGGACTGCCAGCGCGGCCGCCTGTGCCGTATTTCCGACAACCATGCCGAAATTGTCTGATCAAGATAGCCGTCGGAAACAGTCCAGGGATGATGCCTCATAAACCGCACGCGAACAGGTACAGGGTGGCCTAATCGGGGGTGGACTGAACATGGCACACGAGCCGGGCATGACGGCCGCTCCGATCATCCAGAGAGACGTTGATGTAGGGGTCGCTGCTGACACGCCTGCGAAAATGTCGCAGACCGTACATGCGGTTGAGATCGAGATCCATGTCCAGGCGTGCCGCCCTGACGACCTGATCGACGGTGACGCCGTCATCAAAGGTCGTCACGTACATTGAATTCAGGTCGCCGATCATCCCATTGATCTCAAGAAATCGGACGGGCAAGCCGAGGATGGTCAGGCCGGGCGGCGCCATGATCCTGCCCCCCACGCTCTCGAGACCACCGCTGCGGCCTTCCCTGTCGAAGCCAAGCGATCTGAGCAGCTTCAAGTCGCCCGCTCGCTCGGCGCCACCTTCCAACGTTCCACGCTGCCTTCGTGCCGCGGCGATCGGGTTCTCGTCGAAGATACAGGTGAAGGCGTTCACGTACCTTTCCGGCAGATGGTCGCTGGTCATCAGCAACAAGGTCAGCGGCAAGAAGGCCAGCTTGAAGCAAGGAAGGATCACATTGGGGAGCTTTACCCAGCACCTTGTTAGGGTCAACGACGGTGATGCCGCTAGTCGAAGGTCTGGATTCCACCCCACCCGGCGCTTCGCACGGAACTGCAGGGGCTGTGGCGGGAGCGTCTCTGGAAGGAGTAGGGAAACGGGCTTCCACGTTCGACGGAGACACACCGATGGCCGCCAGCCTCGCCGCTCTTTCCCTCCTCATCGCGCTCGTGCCGGCGCTGCCCGATCTGCCCGCACTGGCTCCGTCCTGGTTGTCGGTCCGCGCGCCGCCCGTCGCCTATCTCTCCCCGGATGGGCGCCTGATGGCCATGCTGGAGCGGGACGAGGGCTTTGGCCAGATCGAGACCCTCACTGTCTTTGCCGATCCGAATACACGGCGGGCACGCCGGATCTTCCGCTTCGTCGGCGACACGCCGCTGCGCTTCCTGCGATGGCACAAGTCCAGCTCGGCCGAGCTGGAGTTCCCGCCGCAAGGCGGGGAGCCTGCTTATGGGTTGCGGCTGGCCTGTGGGGACGAAAAATGCACCCTGGACCGCCCATCCGTCGAAGAGAGTTGGTAAGCGCGAGGTTAAGTCCTCTCGCCGAGCACCGAGCCGCCGGGCACAGGCCGGGTACCCCGCTTGCCCACCCTCCCCGGCGCTAGACCAGGTGCCAGGGTCTTACCGCGGCAAGCAACCTAAGCAGTCATCGGTCCTTCGGGCCCAAACGCGCGCTGAGAACGGCACGGAACTGGTCCAACGGTTTTGGATCGACAGCAGAGATACACACGCAGAACCCAACCATGGCGTCACCCAGCACCATCAGACGTCCGCCCACCTCTTCCCAGCGCTTCAGCACGTTCCAGCGCACGAGTGTCACGCCGGTGCCGGTTCGGCTTTCCAGCCCCTCGTCGCTGACAACGACGCGCGCGGGGTAGACAAGCTGCGGTTCCGACGGATCCACGTCCGGACGCGCCCGCAGGATCTGGCGCAGCACGCGCCGCAACCATGGCCGTCTCAGCCATCGCTGGACCACCATGCCAACAACGCTACAGCCAGCCATCGCCAGCGCGACCGCCATTAAGGTGCCGGGCTCGTCGAGCATCAGGGCGCGGAATAGCGAACCAAGCGACGACCCGTGCCGGTCACCGGCCCACCCGATCAAGATGCCACCTCCCATCGCCAGGGGTGCGCAGGCGGCCGCGGTCAGAACCACGGTCACCTCGCGCCGTAGCCGGCCGGCACGCATGGTCGGGGTAGCCAAGCAACGCATCTGCAAGGCGAGCATGTCCTCAAGCGTGACCATCACCTCGAAGGTAAGGACGTCCGGATGGTCAGTCGTTGACGTCAATGCGTTGCTCATCTCTCGTCCGATGCTATCGCACTTAGCAGTTTTATACCTCTTGAACCTGAGACCGCTCTCCACGACGGAGGGTGATAGCTTCGTGGCCGGGCTAAGCGGCAGACAAAATTTTTCGGGTCTTTGGCAGCGTGATGATAGTTTGGCCGCATGGAGCATCAATCCATATCGCTGTCGCCTTCGTCAGTTCCAAGCCGTCGTCACGCGACGCGGCTGCTCACGATGGTCCACGAACTTCACAAGGCTGGCTATCAGCGCATCCGCTTCAGCTCGGGTATGGCGGCGAGCGGCATGCATTGGCGCTGCTCCATCACCCACACCAGCAATATGACGTGCGACGGTCTCCGTATTGATGGCGCCAATACCGGGGACGAGGTCGCGCATTACTCAACAGCCTCCGGCGACCGCTACTTTCAATGGCACGACGCGCCTGGACGGTCCGCCCGCGAACTGGGCGTCACGTTCTTAGAACGCTTTCCGATCATCGGACGCGAAGGTTTCGGGCGTGACTGGGCCTACGCCGGATGGCTGACGGAGATGCTTGGACGGGCGGAACGCGATGAGCCTTCCGGATTTCCCGTGTTCTTCGCGGACTACCCGCTGGATCTCATACCAGCCGACCTCCCGCCGCCAGTGGCTGTGAGCGCGGGATGCGAATGACCGCTGTCCGACCCCGTGCAGCGGTAGGGCACCGTCAACTTATCGGGTAGCAACTGCCTGACCTTGATTGGCCGGCATTGTGCAAGGGAGAGCTATCCCTGGACGGTAAGGCTGGTGACCTCGGCCCAGGTCTGAAAAGCTCGGCTTCGAGTGATGCGGTATTGGGCGGCTGGCAGGTGATCGCGGCGAAGATGAAATAGGTTGCTGACTTGAGCATGAGCGGACAGGAAACGTTGCGCCTGCCGCGGTGACTTGAACCGTTTCATCTGCCGCTCTCGCCGACGCGTGGGCTGGTGCGAGTTCTCCGCTCGATTATTCAGCCCCTTGTGCTGGCCGTGCTCAACACTGGGCATGACCTCGCGCTTGGCCGCGCCATAACTGGCCAGCTTGTCCGTGATCATGACGCGAGGTGCCCGACACTGGCGCTTTAGGAGCTTGCGCGGCAGGCGCGTGGCCGCTTCCTTGTTGCGCCGGCTCTGCAGCAAGACGTCCAGCACGATCCCAGTCTGATCCACCGCGCGCCACGGCCAGTGTTGCACGCCGGCGATCCTCATCGCCACCTCGTCCAAATGCCAATTGTCACCTGAGCTAGGTAGTCGGCGTCGGATCTGGTTGGCGAAGCCCTGCCCGAACTTGAGGCTCCACTGCCGCACCGTCTCGTGGCTGACTGTGATGCCTCGGGCCACCAGCAGTTCATCGACATGCCGCAGGCTCAAAGGAAAGCGGTAATAGAGCCACACGGCGTAGCTGG
>CAZTJC010000124.1:0-6132 GCA_964613945.1 uncultured Acetobacteraceae bacterium | reverse complement strand
AACTCATCCTCTCCGAGCTGGGTAGCCTCAAGCGCGGCACCCTGCTGGTGCAAGCGAGCCAGACCATCGCCAGCTATTGGCTGCCGCGCCATCTTGTGGCCTTTCGCCGCCTGCATCCCGGGATCGACGTGCGGCTCGGTGTCGGCAACACGGCACAGGTGGCGGCCGCAGTGCTGGATGGCGTAGCCGAGCTCGGTTTCGTCGAGGGCGCCGTGGACGACCCGGCGCTCGAAAGCCGCGAGGTCGCGCGCGACCAACTCGTGATCGTGGTCGGCCCGGAGCACCCCTGGGTCGCGGGCGGGATACCGACACCGGAGCGCCTAGCCGAGAGTGACTGGGTGCTGCGTGAGCCGGGTTCCGGGACGCGGTCCGTGTTCGAGGCCGCGTTGGAGGGGTTCGGCATCAGCCCGGCGAGCCTTCGCGTCGTGCTCGAGCTGCCGACGAATGAGAGTGTCCGGGCGGCGGTCGAGGCCGGGATGGGAGCGACCGCACTCTCCGCCTCGGTAGCGGCGCCGAGTATCGAGACGGGGTTGCTGCACGACACCGGGCTCGCCTTGCCGGAGCGGGATTTCCACGTGCTGCGGCATGTGGAGCGCTATCGCAGCCGAGCGGCGAACGCGCTGCTGGGGCTCATGGGTCGCTAATCGATCGTGTTCGACGATCGAAATAAGCGAATTGTCCGCATGGACCTGATGCCCGATTCGCGCGATTGAACGTCTCGAGAAGACGGAGACCCGCCCATGTCGTCACGAACACAGACACTCGCCCGCCGAAACCTGTTGCGCGGGGCCGCCGCGCTCGGGGCGGTGACGCTGGCCACACGGGCCCGCGCGGAAGCGCCTGTTGCCCTCGGGCTGAATGGCGGGCCGGACCAGCGGGCGCTAACGAAAGCGTTTCCGCAGAAGGGCGAGATGATCCTGCAGCGCACGCGGCCGCCGCTGCTCGAAACGCCGTTCGAGGTGTTCGACAAGGGTGTGTTCACGCCGAACGACCAGTTCTTCGTGCGCTGGCATTGGGCGGTGATCCCCGAACAGATCGACTTGGCGAAATACCGCATGGCGGTGCGCGGGCACGTGAACCAGGTGCAGTCGCTCAGCATGACCGACATCCTGGCGTTGCCGCGGGTGGAGCTGGCGGCGATCAATCAATGCTCCGGCAACTCGCGCGGCCTGTTCGAGCCGCGGATCGCTGGCGGGCAATGGGCGAACGGCGCCATGGGCAACGCCAAATGGATGGGCGTGCGGCTGCGCGACGTGTTGGACCGGGCTGGGGTGAAGCCCGGCGCGGTCGCGGTGCGCTTCAATGGGCTGGACGAGCCCGTGATGGCGGGGGCACCCGATTTCATGAAGTCGCTCGCCATCGATCACGCGCGGGACGGTGAGGTCATGCTCGCCTACCAGATGAACGGCGAACAACTGCCATTGCTGAACGGCTTCCCGCTGCGGCTGGTGGTGCCCGGCTGGTATTCGACGTACTGGGTCAAGATGGTCAGCGATATCGAAGTGCTGGACAAGCCGGACGACAGCTACTGGATGGCGAGTGCCTACCTGATCCCCGCTACGCCGCATGCCAACGTCAAGCCTGGCGAAACCGGCTATCCGGTCGAGCCGATAAACCGGATGGTGCCGCGGTCGTTCTTCACCAACGTGACCGCCGCAACCACGGTCAAAGCGGGCGCCCCGGTGCCGTTGCGCGGGATCGCGATGGGCGGCGATTGCGGCGTCACCTCGGTCGAGACTTCGGCCGATGGCGGCGCAAGCTGGCAAAAGGCGGCGCTCGGCGCCGACGAGGGCACCTACAGCTTCCGCCGTTGGACCGCGCAAGCGGCCGCACCGGCGAGTGGGGCCCTGACGGCCATGGTCCGTTGCACCAACACCAAGGGCGTGGTGCAGCCGATGGAGGCGAACTGGAACGGCGGCGGCTTCATGCGCAACGTCGTCGAAACCGTGCAGATGCAGGTCGGCTGAGCCGACCGTCCGAGGAGCCCCACCATGTCGATGATGTCCACGCTTTCCGCCATCGCTGCCGTCGGCGCCGTCGCGGCTTTGCTGAGCGCCAATGCCAACCAGAGTGAGCGCAACGCCGCTGCACAAGCGCAGCTGGCACGGCCTGAGCCGATCCCGGCCTTTGCACAATCCGTCAACGCCAAGATCGCGGCCTATGCTGCCGCAGCCGGACCGAACGCGCCGGCGGCGACCGCCTCGGCCGACGGGGTCAGCCTTCGCTCGGTCGGGTTCGATTTCCCGGCAAGCGACCGGGCGTTCCCGCCGGGCGAGAACGTCGATGTCGTGACGAACAACTGCACCGCATGCCACTCGCCGGGCATGATCCTGACCCAGCCGAAGCTCACAGCGGCGAATTGGACGGTCGAGGTGAACAAGATGCGCGGGACCTACAAGGCCCCCGTTCCTGACGACGCCGTACCGCAGATCGTGGCCTATCTCACCGCACTCCCCGTCGCAAAGTAGGCTTCCAAGGAATAAAACCGCCATCCCGACGTCCATTGGCTGCACCCGGCAATCGCGCCGGGCGTAGCCGAGGATTTCGTATGAGGGCTGAGCCCAATAAGCAGCGCATCGCGCTGGCATTCACCGTGACGGTCGGCGCTCTTACCGGTGCGACGCTCACTGGCCGGGCCGCCGGCGACAGCTTCGCCGCGGCAATGGATGCGTCGATGATGCGGATGCATCAAGCGATGAGCCGGCCCGGCACCGGCAACCCCGACCACGATTTCGCGGCCATGATGATCCCGCACCACCAGGGCGCGGTCGAGATGGCCGAAGCCGAGCTGCGCTACGGTCACGACGAGGTGCTACGCCGGCTGGCGCAGGGCATCATCGTCGAACAGCAGCAAGAAATCACGGTGATGCGGCAGGCGCTCGCATCGATGGGCGACTCCGGCACGCCGACGACGGCGCACAGGGAACATTGATCATGAAACTGCACCTCGCGGCCATGCTGCTGCTCGGCACGTCGCTCTCCGCTCAGGCCGGACAGGCGCCGTTTGCCGCCTCGGCCCCCAACATCCCGATCAGCGGCAAGGACCGGTTCTATACGTCGGACCAGTTCTCCAACACGGTCTCGGTGATCGACCCGGCGGCCAACACGCTGCTCGGCGTCATCCGGCTCGGCGATCCCACGCCGGCCAATCTGAGCCCGCTCTACCGCGGCCAGTTGCTCGTGCACGGCATGGGCTTCTCGCCGGACCGCACGACGCTGGCGGTCGTCTCGATCGGGTCCAACTCGGTCAGCTTCATCGACACGGCCACTAATGCGGTGAAGCACACCGCGTATGTCGGGCGGTCGCCGCACGAGGCGTTCTTCACGCCGGATGGGAGCGAGGTCTGGGTCAGCGTGCGCGGGGAGGATTACATCGCCGTGCTCGACGGCACGAGCTTCGTAGAGAAGGCGAGGATCAAGGTGCCGAACGGGCCGGGGATGGTCATCTTCGCGCCCGACGGCAAGCTCGCCTACGTCGCCAGCAGCTTCACGCCGGAGACGGTGGTGGTGTCGGTGGCGGACCGAACGGTCGTGGGCCGGGTCAAGCAGGAGAGCCCGTTCGCGCCCGACATCGCGGCGACGCCAGACGGCAAGCAGGTGTGGCTGACGCTGAAGGATGTTGGCCGGACGATGGTGTTCGACGCCGCGCCACCGTTCGCCGTGCTGAAGGTGCTCGATACCGGGCCGATCACCAACCACGTCAACATCGTGGTCAACGCGAAGGGCTCGTTCGCCTATGTCACGGTCGGTGGGCTGAACCAGGTCAAGGTGTTCCGCACCGGCGATTTCGCCCAGGTGGCGACGATCGATGTCGGTGCGCTGCCGCACGGGCTGTGGCCGTCCGGGGACGGCACGCGGGTCTATATCGGGCTGGAGAATGCCGACGCGGTCGCCGCGATCGACACGCTGGAGAACAAGGTGATCGCGACGATTCCGATCGGGCAGGCGCCCCAGGGCGTGGCCTACGTGCCTGGCGCGGTGCCGCAGGGCCCCGGCACCGAGAACCTGCAGCCGCTCGGCATCGCCGGCAAGGCGGCGATGCTGACCTTAGGCAAGCCGGGCGGACCGCCCGCAACGCAGGTGACCCTGTTCGATCAGGGCCTGGTTCAGGTGCTGCAGGCGGGCGTTACCGGGCTCGCGCCCAAGCAGGCCTATGTGCTGGCGCTGTCCAGCGAGGCCGGCGGCGGCGGCACGCTGCAGCCCTTGGCCGCGTTCATGACCAACCCGGCGGGTGCCGCCATCGTCAATGCGATCGGCCCGCTGCGCCAGGTCGTCACCGGCACGGCCGGGCCGTCGCGGCGGTGGCTGGTCATCGCCAGCGGCACCGCGGCTGCGCCGGGGCGGCCGGTGCAAGTGCAGCGGTAGGGCGCGCCGCCCCGCTCGATGCGCGACGCCGCCGCCCTGCTGGAACCGCACATCCCCGCGCTGCGCCGTTACGCCTTCGCGCTGACGCGCGACCACAATGCGGCGGACGACCTTGTGCAGGACACGCTCGAGCGGGCGTTGCGGCGCTGGTCGGGGCGGGGCGACACGATGAGGCCCTGGCTGTTCGCGGTGTTGCACAATCTGTTCGTCGACGGGGTTCGTGCGCGGCGGCGCCGGCCGCTGCACGGGTCCCTCGACGAGCACGAGGCGGGTGCCGCCGTCGCGCCGGGGCAGGATGGCGCGATGATCTCGCGCGACGTGCTCGCCCAGTTCGGCGCGCTGTCGGACGAGCATCAGGCGGTGCTGTTGCTGGTGGCGGTTGAGGGATTATCTTACGTAGACGTATCGACCGTGTTGGGCATTCCGGTCGGCACGGTGATGTCGCGCCTGAGCCGGGCGCGCGAGGCATTCCGCCGTTTGCTCGACGGCGAGCGGGTCGGCTTGAGGAGAGTGAAGTGACGGAGCCGATTTCCCCTGCACCGATCAGCGAGGACGACCTCGCGGCCTGGGTCGACGGGCGCCTTCCGCCGGGGAGGCGGGCGGTGGTAGAGGCCTATCTGGCCGCACATCCGGACGTGGATAGCCGGCTCGCCCGCTATCGGGAGCAGGATGCCGCGTTGGCGGAGGCGCTGCGTGCCAAGCTCGAGGAGCCGCTACCGGCCCGGCTCCGGGTCGCACCGATGCTGGAGCGGCGGCGCGGGCGGGCTTTGGCCGAGCTGGCGCGCGCGGCGGCGGTCGTGCTGCTGGTCGGGGTCAGCGGGGCGGCAGGCTGGTTCGCGCATCGACCGGCACTGGACCCGTTGCAGGCCGCCGGCGCGAGCGCCGAGGCCGCTTACGTGACGTTCACGCCGGAGGTCAGGCATCCGGTCGAGGTGCGGGCCGAGGATGGTGCGCATCTCGTGCAGTGGCTGTCCAACCGGCTCGAGCGGAAGGTGCGCCCGCCCGATATCGCATCGCTCGGCTGGCGCCTGATGGGCGGGCGGGTGCTGCCCACGGCTGGGACGCCGGCGGCGCTGCTGATGTATGACGACGACCGAGGCACGCGGCTGACCGTCTACGTCCAACCGATGACGATCGAGGGCGAGGAGTTCCGGTATCGGCGGGATGGCGAGGTCCGAACCATCCTGTGGTCGGAGAACCATCTGGCGCTGGCCGTCACCGGCCGGGTCTCGCGTGAGGTCCTGTTGCAGGCGGCGCAGCGCGTGCGCGCCGAGGCGGAGCGGAACGGCTCGTGAGATTTCGTCCGAAGTTCCGGGAATAGTTCGCCGCCAGGGACGTCCATGGGCAGAGCAACTTCTCTGGAGCGTCCCGCCATGATCAGAACCGCCGTTCTCGCCGCTGCCCTGATGGGCGGCGCCCTACAGGCCCACGCCACCACCATCACCGACCCGGTCGGCGACTTCATCCCCAGCTTCACCGGCGCACGGACCGCCGATCGCGACGTCGTCTCGGCGTCGGCCAGCTACGCGAACGGCGTCTTTGATTTCGGCGGCACCTTCAACGGCGCGGTAGGCAGCACTGCCGGCACGGTCTACGTGTTCGGCATCAACCGCGGTGCCGGCACTGCCCGTTTCGGGGCGCTCGCCAGCGGCGTGCTGTTCGACAGCGTCGTCATCGTCACGCCCAATGTCTCGACCGTCGTGCGCGACTTCGTGGCCGGCACCGTCACTCCGCTCGCCGCCAGCGCCACCACGATCAGCGGCAACA
>CAZTJC010000123.1:0-6237 GCA_964613945.1 uncultured Acetobacteraceae bacterium | reverse complement strand
TGGCCGCCAATGCGGTGGCGATGTTCTGCAGCATCACCGTCTTGCCGGTGCGCGGTGGCGCCACGATCAGCGCGCGCTGGCCCATGCCGATCGGCGCAATCAGGTCGATCACCCGCGGGGTCATGTCCTTGCCCGGGCCCTTGGCCACGGACTGGAAGTTCTCCACTTCCATCTTCAACCGCCGCTCCGGATAGAGCGGGGTCAGGTTGTCGAAGTTGATCCGGTGCTTGACCGCATCCGGCGGCTCGAAATTGATGGTGTTCAGCTTCAGCAGCGAGAAATACCGCTCGCCATCCTTGGGCGCCCGGATCTGCCCCTCGACCGTGTCGCCGGTCCGCAGCGCGAAGCGGCGCACCTGGTTCGGGCTGATGTAGATGTCGTCCGGCCCGGGCAGGAAGTTGGCCTGACTGGAGCGGAGATAGCCGAACCCGTCTGGCATGATCTCGAGAGTGCCTTCGCCGTAGATCGCCTGATCGGCGTCGGCCAGGCTCTTCAGGATGGCGACCATCATGTCCTGCTTGCGCAGGCTGGACGCGTTCTCGATCTGGAGGGATTCAGCGTAACTGAGGAGATCGGCCGGTGGTTTGGCCTTCAGCTCGGCGAGGTGCATGCGGTCGCCTTAAATATAAGGGGATTGGTTAAGGCGCCGTTCGCTACTGCGGGACGCCGTCCCATGAGGAAGGTAGTTGGGAGAAGGATGACCCGGGCCAGGACGGCCCTCATCGCAACGCGGTCCAGTTGGCACCCAAAATGCACGGCGTCAAGACCTCAGAACGGTTTGACGATCACCATGATCACCGCGACGATCATCAGCACCGTCGGCACCTCGTTGGCATACCGGTAGAACTTATGATCCTTCTGGTTACGGTCCTGCAGGAAATTCTTTCGCCACTTGCCGCACGCGCCATGGAAACCGGTCATCAGGATGACGGCCAGGAACTTCACGTGCCACCAGTTGAGCGGCCACCACGACACGATCCCCGGCGTCAGCACCAGCAGCAACCCAAACGTCCACGTCGCGATCATGGCGGGCGTCATGATCTGCTTGAACAGCTTGCGCTCCATGATCTTGAAGCGCTCGCTCTCCGTCGAGCCCCGTCGCAGCCCGCAATGATACACATACAGCCGCGGCAGGTAGAACAACGCCGCCATCCAGGCGATCAGCGACATGACGTGAAACGATTTCGTCCACGGGTACGCCGCCGACAATGCGGACCAGATCATGCCGCCAACCGCCGCGCCTGCTCCAGATAGCCCGGCACCTCGTCCAGCGACCGAATCAGCGTTCCGCCCGCTGCGATCTGAGCGGCGCCGTCGCCATGCGGCACCAGGCACAGGCACGCCATCCCCGCCGCAATGGCCGCCTGCGTCCCCGGCACGCTGTCCTCGATCACGACGCAGGCCCCGGGCGGCACGCCTTCCGCCTCGGCCGCCCGCAGGAACACGGCCGGCGAAGGCTTGCCTTGCCCGACCTCGTCCGCGCTATGCGCCCGGTCGAACAAATGCATCAGCCCGGTGCGCCCGAACTTGGCTTCCATCTCCCGCATGCTGCTGTTCGACGCGACCCGGCACGGCAACCCCATCGCCGAGATCGCCGCCAACACGCCCGCCACCCCGGGCATCAACTCCAACTCGGTTGCCAACGTGGCGATGAGTCGCTGACGCAGCATCTCGACCCACCCGTCCGGAACGTCGCGCCCGATACGGGCCGCGATCACCGCCGGCATCGCCTCGAGCCGGAAGCCGACGAACTGGCGCATGCTCTCGGCCTCGTCCATCGGCCAGCCGAGCTTGGTGACCTCTACCGCTACTGCCCGGTTGGAAGGTCCCTCGCTATCGACCAGCACGCCATCGCAATCGAAGATAACTAGTTGTAACGGCAGTGCCGGCGGAAAACTCATGCCACCTCGGTCAGGACAGGCGACGTTGCCGGCGCCGCACCGGCGCGGGCATGCGGACAATCGCCGAATGGCTTGGGGCAGGTGCGCCCACCCACGAAGCTGCACAATCCGGGCCCACGCCCCAGTGCTGCTTCGGTCAGCTCGCCCAGCGCGTCGATAAAGGCCGGGTCGCTGTTCTGAGTCGGTGCACGGAAGTAGCCCTTGATGCCCTCCTTGTGCGCTAATTCGCGATACTCGACGTCGAGCTCGACCAGCGTTTCCGAATGCTCGGACACGAAGGCGATCGGCACGACCAGCACCGCCACGCCGTCATGTACCGCTCGCTCGATCTCCTCCTCGACCGAGGGGCCGATCCACTTCTGCGGCGTCGCCCGGGACTGGTAGCAGAGGATCGAGTCGAGCCCATCCATGGCCAGCAATCGCACGACTCCGGCAACCGTCCGCTCCATCTGGAACTGGTAAGGGTCACCTTTCTTGATGATGATCTCCGGCAGACCATGCGCCGAGAACAGCACCCGCAGCGGGATCTCCGGCGATAACTCGGCCCGTGCCTGCTCGTAGCTCCGCCGCACGATCGCCGTAGTGGCTGCCAGGAAGCCTGAGTCGGAATGGTAGCAACACAGCGTCGTCGTCGGCTTGGCGAGACCCACCTGCGCCGCCATCTCGCGCCATTCCGTCAGGCTGCTGCCCGTCGTCGTCGTCGAATAATGCGGATATAGTGGCAGGAGCAGGATTTCGTCCGGATCGTACGCCTTGACGGCCTTGGCCGCCTCGAGGCTGAACGGATGCCAGTACCGCATCGCCACGAACGTCTTGATGCCTGGCACGCGGGCTTCGAGCGCCCGGCCCTGCTCCTCGGTCAGTTCCAGCAACGGACTCTTGCCGCCCAGGATGGCGTAGTTCTCGCTTGCTGCCTTGACCCGCAGAGTCGCAATCAGTCGCGCCAAAAGTGGGCGGACGAAGAACGGCACGCGTAGGATCGCCGGGTCCTTGAACAGGTTCAGCAGGAACGGTTTGACCGACTCCATGCGGTCGGGCCCGCCAAGGTTGAACAGGACGACTGCGATCTTACGTTCGGACATCTCCGGCAAATTGGCCAACTGGTGCAATGCGTCAAGCCACCCGACGCGATGGGTCAGGCCTGGCGCACATGACGGACGAGTTCGGCGACGTGTTCCGGTGGCGTTTGTGGCACGATGCCATGGCCGAGATTGAAGATATGCGGCTTGCCCCGCACTGCGGTCAGGATCGCCCGTGTCTCCGCTTCCAGCGCAGCGCCACCGGCGACCAGTGCCATCGGGTCCAGATTGCCCTGAGTCGCGATGCCTGCCGGTACTAGCCCGAGCGCCACCGTCAGGTCGGCCCCCGTATCAAAGGCCACTCCCTGTAGCCCGGCCGCTTGCGCATACCGACCTGCACCAAGCCCGGAAAGCCGTGGGAACCCGATGACCGGGACTTCCGGATGCCGCTGCTTCAGTGCCTGCACGATCCGCATCGTCGGCGCCGTGACATATCGCTCGAACAATCGCGGCGACAACACGCCGGCCCAACTGTCGAAAATCTTCAATACCTGTGCGCCCGCATCGGCTTGCGCTGAAAGGTACTCGATCGTGCTTTCGGTCAGAATGCTTATGAGTCGGTCCATCAGCTCCGGACGCGCCTGCGCCATCGTCCTTACCCGGGCATGTTCCTTCGAGCCGCCACCTTCGACCATATAGCAAGCGACCGTGAACGGTCCGCCCGCGAAGCCGATCAGCACCGTCTCCGGCCCTAGCCCTTCGCGACAACGCCGCACCGTTTCCATGATCGGCTCGACCGCGCCAGCGACCCGGCTCGGATCCAGCGTCGCCAGTCCAGCTTCATTCTCGAGTCGGGGCAGGACCGGGCCTTCGCCTTCCTTGAACTGCAGCCCGTACCCGAGTGCCCACGGCAAGATCAGGATATCGCTGAACAGGATCGCTGCATCGAAGCCATAGCGCCGGATCGGCTGCAGCGTGACTTCCGCTGCCAGTTTCGGCGCCGTGCACAGCGCGATGAAGTCGCCCGCCTCGGCGCGGATCTTCCGATACTCGGGCAGGTAGCGTCCCGCCTGGCGCATCAGCCACATCGGCGGTGGCCAAACCTCGTGACCGGCAAGCACGCTCAATACGGGATGAGTCATGTAATTCCTTTTAGGAAGAATCTTAAGACTCTGTGGTGGGGGTGGAGGAGGGTGTGAAACCAGGGGTACCCGGTGACTCATGTTCTATCCCCCCCTTATCCACAGCCAAGTCACGTCGCAAGGCTTTGACTCCGCCTGGCATCTCCGACTCATGCCCATATTTCGCCCACACCCCGGCAAATTCGTCCCGCGTACCGCCGACTCATGACTCTATCCCCGTTTATCCCAGCTCATGAGTCGGCAGCCCCTGACAAACCCGAGTTATCCCCGTTATCCTCGCTGTTATGGAGCACCGTATCGACCTGCATCTGGTCTCTGACGCGACCGGCGAGACTCTCAACAGCATCGCCCGTGCGACGGTGTCCCAATTCGAAGGAGTCAGTATCCAGTACCATCGCTGGAGCCTGATCCGGACCCGCTTCCAGCTGCATCGCGTGCTGGAAGGCATCGAGGCGGACCCCGGCCCGGTGCTGTCCACCGTCATCGACAAGGCCCTGCGCGATGATCTGGAAAAGACCTGCCATCGCCTTGGCGTGCCGGTCATCAACGTGCTCGACCCGGTGCTCACGCTCCTGCAGGAGCATATCGGCGCGCAGGCGCAGGCGCGTCCGGGCCGGCAATACGTGCTCGATGCCGATTACTTCCGCCGCATCGACGCCATGCACTACGTCCTGGCCCATGATGACGGCCAGGCGCAGGCCGGGCTGGCCGAAGCCGACGTCGTGCTCATCGGCGTCTCGCGCAGCAGCAAGACGCCGACCTCCTTTTATCTGGCCAACCGCGGCATCAAGGCCGCCAACATTCCGCTGGTCCCCGGCACGCCAGACCCGCCGGGCCTGGAAGATCCCCGCGCACCCGTCATCGGCCTGACCATCGACCCGCTGGCGCTCATCGAGATCCGCCGCCACCGCCTCAAGCTGATCGGCAAGGGCGGCGACACCGGACGCATCCGCGACGAGCAGACCGACTACGTCGATACCGAGACCGTGAAATCCGAGCTGCTCTGGGCCCGCCGTCTCTGCACCCGCCGCGGCTGGCCCGTCATCGACGTGACCCGGCGCTCCATCGAGGAAACCGCGGCCACCGTGCTGCAACTGATGGACGCCTGGCACGAGCGCCGCCGCAAGACCGACGTCCGGCCGATGCCCAACGTCCCGCCGCTGCCGCTATGATTTTAGCGAGCCAATCGACGGCTCGCGCCTCTCTGCTGCGCGGCGCCGGGCTGGTATTCGAGCAGCGCCCGGCGCGGATCGACGAGGCCAGCGTCAAGGAGTCGTTCGGCGGGGTCGATCCCGACGAATGCGCCCTCATGCTGGCCAGCCTCAAGGCCGCCCGCATCCGCACCCCGGATACGCTGATCATCGGCGCCGATCAGCTGCTGGTCTGCAACAACGAGTGGTTCGATAAGCCGCCCGACCTCCCGGCCGCCCGATCCCAGCTCCAGCGCCTCCGCGGCCAGACACACACCCTGGTCACCGCGGTCGTTTGCCATCGCGACGGCGCCGAAATCTGGCGGCATGTCGCGCGGCCCAAGCTCCGTATGCGCCAGTTCAGCGATGCCTTCCTCGACGACTACCTCGCGCTGGAGGGCGACGCCGTCCTGTCCAGCGTCGGCGCCTATCGTCTCGAAGGTCCCGGCATCCAGTTGTTCGACGCCATCGACGGCGAATATGCCTCCATTCTCGGATTGCCCCTGCTCGCTTTGCTCGGTTTCCTGCGGCAACATGGCGCGCTCAGGACATGAGACCACAAGGTCGGGGAGAGAAATGGCGAATAAGGTTTACTCGGACGCGACGGCCGCATTGGCCGGCCTGCTGCGCGACGACATGCTCATCATGGCGGGCGGCTTCGGCCTGTGCGGCATTCCCTCCGCCCTGATCGAGGCGATCAAGGAAAGCGGGGTCAAGAACCTGACCTTCGTGTCCAACAATGCCGGCGTCGACGACGCCGGGCTCGGCGTCCTGCTGCAGACGCGGCAGGTCAAGAAGATGATCAGCTCCTATGTCGGCGAGAACGCCACCTTCATGCGCCAGTACCTGGCCGGCGAGCTGGAGATCGAGTTCAACCCACAGGGCACGCTGGCCGAGCGCATCCGCGCCGGCGGAGCAGGGATCCCGGCTTTCTTCACCCGCACCGGCGCCGGCACCAAGATCGCCGAGGGCAAGGAGGAGCGCG
>CAZTJC010000122.1:0-6337 GCA_964613945.1 uncultured Acetobacteraceae bacterium | reverse complement strand
TTGAGTAATCCCCCGGAAGTACGGGTCGCATCATCGTCAACCGGCACTCGTGCGTCGTTGTCTTGGGAACTGGAACTACTGCCGCAAAGCAGTTCCACCGCGCGCCTGCTCGTCCGGCAGGCTGGCACGCTTATAGAGTCGGAGCCGTTCTGGTCCTCGTATTTGGCGCCGGCCGTCACTCGATGCGCCGGTTCTGCGCCAGTGCCGACATCATGATCGGCGAAGTGCAACACTTCGACACATCTGTGAGACACGCCGTAATGCTTGATCAGCCATCTCTTCGTCATCGGACCACACGGCCCGATGATCGAACAGGAATGGACTAATGAAACTCATCTTGGCTGCAGCAGCTTTCGCGCTCTTGTCGATCGGAGGCGCACAGGCCGCCGATCCGGTCGTGCCGACCACAGGCTCTGCACAGGGCATCACCGTGCCGCACGCGCTCCCCGGCGAGCCAACGCATAGCCACGATCCCGCGCTTGAAGGCCATCTCACTGCACCCACGGGGCAGCAGGGCCAAGGCTCGGAGCAGGGTATGAACCCGGAGAACTCGATCCCCGGATCTGCAATGCGTCTTAACGATATCCAGCCCCACAACGAGGTTGCATCACCGCGTGGCGTGGTGCCCGAGGTTGGCTCGGCGCAGGGCGCCAACCCAGCGAGCACGCGCTAACATGCGTTCGGCCTGCAACGACAGCATGTTTGTGCCGGCCGAACCGTACGCCTGGTTCCTTCGGCAGGCGGTTGCTTCTCGCGCACTACCTGTCGCGTGTCTGATCATTGCCGGAACGGCCCAGGCCCGCGCTGAGACGTCGTGCTCCGATGTGAAGACATCGTTCGCAGTCATGGCCGAGCACTATCAGCCAGTGATCAAGTCAAACTTTACTAGCGAGGAGCTACGCATCCTCGCTAGTAAAGCCCCTCGTAAACGTCCCCACCCACCACTGGGCTTTTACGTCGGTACCTTTGGATACAAGGTCGAGATAGATGCGCAGGATGCGCAGCAATGCGCCCTGGCCGTAACGGTCCGACTACTACTCACACCTCGCCTGATCGAGATTGCGAGTGACGGCCCTTGCAGACCCGACATAGTGGCAGAGCATTACCTGCTTCATGCGCGGCAAGACGACCTCTTGCTCAACAGTTACGCCGAACAAGCACGTGGAGTGCTCGACCATCTCCAACTGGCAACCCCGTTGAGGGACCAAGACGTAACGGCAGGCGCTGCCGTCGTTCGATCGGTGAGAGCAGCCTTGGATCGTCTCCTCCAGCCGTATGACGAGGAGCGGCAACATGCTCTCGCCGCTGCCGATACAACCGAGGCGCTGACCCGCCTTAATCAGGGGTGCGGCCGTGCGACGTGATCCGATTGAAGGACCAGAACAATCACCTTCTTCCACTGCAAATTTTGCACGACTGGTTTTCTGATGCCCCGTCTGTCTCGGTTTTTGCTTGCTGCCCTGCTGGCAGTTCCTGTGGTCGCGCGCGCGCAAGGTGTATCAGCACCGGTCGTGATCTCGTCGCCGGCGCAAGCCGTGGCCGAAGCGCTGGCCCGATCTCCGGCGTTGCGCGGCGCGGGCGCAGTGCGCCAAGGAGTCCAAGGTGATTCCCTGGCTGCGCCACTGCGGCCGAATCCGGAAGCCTCGATCCTAGTCGAGAACTTCGGAGGACTAGGCGGTCGTGGTGACTACCGAGGCGCGCGTGCTACGGAGACGACGTTTGCCCTCTCGCAACGTATTGAGTTGGGCGGAAAGCGAGCAGCGCGCATCGCCTTGGCCGGACGCAACGGCGATGTCGCCACCCTCGATTACGAGGCCGCCCGGCTCGATCTCGCGCGGGACGTGTTGACGGCACTCGCTGACGCAGAAGCGGCAGCGCGAACGGTGACAATAGAGCAGGAGCGTCTACGACAGGCGAACAACACGCTTCGGATCGCTCGAGGCCGGGTCGATGCCGGGAAAGACCCCGAGTTGCAAGCTCAGAGGATCGAGGTAACCCGCACAAGTGCCGAGGTTGCCGTCGAGAAGGCCCGGCGTGAGGCGGCGATCTCACTTCGGAGCTTGGCCACGCTGGTCGGGGTCGCCGAACTCGACTTAGCGCCTCGTCAACCGTGGTTCGACAATGTAGCGTCAATGCCGCCGCCACCCCTTCCAGTCGATCCCATGGATCGGCTCGTCGCCAACCCCGACTACGTAAGACTCGGCGCTGCGATCGCGCAGCAAACTGCAAACAGGGCTTTGCAACGGGCTAACGGGATGCCTGACGTTACTCTTCAGGGCGGAGTGCGACGTCTCCAGATAGGGCGCGAGAACGCCTTCATCGCAGGCGCTTCCATCCCATTGCCGTTCAACGACCGCAACCAGGCTGGCATCGCCCGGGCTCAGGCGGAGCTGTCGCGGGCTGAAGCGGATGCTGACCGGGGACGGCTGACGCTTGCTGCTTCGCTGGTCGCTGCCGAGCGCCGGACCGAACTGGCCTGGCGTACCGTTGAAGCTCTTCGTTTACGTGGGGTGCCATCGGCCGAACGAGCAGCACGGTTGGCATCGGGTGGCTTCGCGGAAGGCAAGTCTACCTACATCGAAGCGTTGGATGCATTACGCGCGATGTCCGACGCCCGTGCGCAGCTCAACGAAGCGCGACGTGACTATCACGCCCGGCGGGCCGAAGTGGAACGGCTCCGCGGCGAGATGCCAACCCTTATGCAGGCCGGAGCCATCCCATGATTGCGCGTTACGCCGTGCCCGCGTTTGCCGTCCTGGCCGGTTTAGCCATTGCTGTGGCGGTTCCATCGATCCCGCAGACTGCGCGGAGCGTGGTCGGCCTTCAACCGGTGATCGAGAACGACAAGCGGCCAGCCGAACCAGCGGCGAAGACTGAGGGGCATGAGGCAGGTGAGGAGCATGCCGAGGAAGGCAAGATCGCGATGACGGCTGAGCAAATCGCCGCCGCTAGCATCCAGCTCGTCACTGTGGGTGGAGGCGCCCTGACCAATCATGTGGCCGTACCCGGAGTACTGGCAGCTAGCCAAGACCAGCTGGCCCGCGTGACCGCTCGGGTCCCGGGGACGGTGTCTGAGGTTCGCAAGAAGCTGGGCGACACCGTCGTGCGTGGGGACGTGCTGGCCGTCATCGAAAGTCGGGAAATCTCCGACGCTAAAGGTGAGTATCTGGCTGCGACCCGGACTCTGGCACTTGCCGAGACGACGCTTGCCCGCGAAGCCCGGCTCTGGAAGCAACGCATTTCGGCCGAACAAGAATTTTTACAGGCTCGCTCGACGGCCGAAGAAGGTCGTATCCGGCTCGACCTCTCGCGGCAGCGTCTCTCGACCCTTGGCTTGTCGGACGCCGAGGTGGCTGGTCTACCGCGCCAGCCCACAGCGTCTCTTCGCCGGCTGGAAATCCGCGCGCCGATCGACGGCCAGGTCACCGCGCGCGCTGCGGTGCCCGGCGCCGCCGTTGCAGGCGACGCGGAACTGTTCAGCGTCGCCGACCTGTCCACCTTATGGGTTGAGATGGCGATCCCACCGCGCGATCTGCCGATGGCCCGCAAAGGCCAAGCGGTCGCCGTAGCTGGGGACGGCGTCAAAGCCGAGGGCCACATCGTGTTCTTGAGTCCGCTGCTGGACCCTGAAACCCGTTCGGCCCGGGCGGTGGCGGAGTTGCCGAACGCCGATGGTCATTGGCGCCCGGGTGCATTCGTCTCGGTCAATCTCGCAACCGCCGAGCAGGCTGTGGAGATCCTCGTGCCGCGTGAGGCCCTCCAGGAGGTCGAAAAGGAGAAAGTGGTCTTCGTCCGCACGCCAGACGGGTTCGAGAAGCGTGAAGTCGCGTTGGGGCGGGAGGGAACGGATGCGGTCGAGGTGATCTTCGGGCTTGATGCCGGGGCGGAGATCGCGGTTGCCGGGTCCTTTGCGCTGAAAGCCGAGCTCGGCAAGTCCGAAGCCGGCCACAGTCACTAGGGCGCGGCGCATGATCGGACGAATCCTCGACTTCTCTGTCCATCAGCGCTGGACTGTCGTGCTGCTGGCAATGATCGCCACAGCCATCGGCGCGTGGTCGTTGACCCAGCTGCCGATCGACGCGGTGCCCGACATCACCAACAACCAGGCGCAGATCAACACGCTGGCCCCCGCGCTTTCGCCGTTCGAAGTCGAGAAGCAGGTGACGCTGCCAATCGAGACCGCACTGGCCGGCATCCCTGGCCTTGAGAGCACGCGGTCCATCTCGCGCAACGGGTTCAGCCAGGTGACGGCGGTGTTCGACGAGGGCACCAGCATCTATTTCGCCCGGCAACAGGTGCTGGAGCGGCTGGCTGAAGCGCGGGATTCAATGCCTTCTGGCGTCGAAACTAAGCTCGGCCCGGTTTCGACCGGCCTGGGTGAGGTTACGATGTGGACGGTCCGCTTCGTCGACCGCAAGCCGGGTGATGCCGCAGCGAATGGCGCGCCGGGTTGGCAGGCCGACGGGGCCTATCTGACGCCGGAGGGCGAGCGCCTAGTCGACGACGCTGCACGTGCGACCTACCTGCGCACGCTTCAGGACTGGGTAATTCGCCCACAGCTTCGTACGGTGTCCGGGCTCGCCGGGGTGGATGCGATCGGCGGCTACGTGAAGCAGTACGTGGTCCAGGCCGATCCAGCCCGCCTTATGGCGCTCGGCCTCTCCTTCGGCAATCTGGCCGAAGCGCTCGAGCGCAACAACGCCAGCATCGGCGCCGGCTATGTCGAGCGTGGCGGGGAAGGACTGGTGGTGCGCTCACCCGGGCGCCTCGCTTCCGTGGCCGAGATGGAGCAAGTGGTGGTCGCCACACGGGAGGGCGTGCCGATCCTGCTGCGCGACGTCGCGCAGGTGCGTGCCGGGCAGGCGCCGCGGATGGGCAGCGCCAGCGAGAACGGGCGTGATGTCGTGGTCGGCACTGCCCTGATGCTGATCGGCGGCAACAGCCGGACCGTGGCCGCCGCGGTAGAGAAGCGCTTGGCCGAGGTCGGCCGCACGCTTCCGCCCGGGATCGAGGCGCGGTCCGTCTTGGATCGCGGTGTGCTGGTGGACAGCACGATCCACACGGTGGCCAAGAATCTGGCCGAGGGTGCGCTGCTCGTCGTCGCCGTCCTGTTCCTGATGCTGGGCAACATCCGTGCTGCCGTGATCACAGCAGCCGTCATCCCGGTCACGATGCTTCTGACGTCGTTCGGAATGGTACGAGGCGGCATCAGTGCCAACCTGATGAGCTTGGGGGCGCTCGACTTCGGGCTGATCGTCGATGGCGCAGTGATCATCACCGAAAATAGCCTGCGGCATTTAGCCGAACGCCAGCACGAGAAAGGCGATCGACTGACGCTGGAGGAGCGGCTGCGGACGGTCGCTGAAAGTGCCCGGGAAATGATCCGCCCTTCGCTCTATGGGCAGGCGATCATCATCCTGGTCTATGCGCCGCTGCTGACCTTTACCGGGGTCGAAGGCAAAATGTTTGGGCCGATGGCCATGACGGTCATCATCGCTCTCGTGGCCGCTTTCGTGCTGTCGCTGACGTTGGTGCCCGCCCTGATCGCGATTGCCATCACCGGCCGCGTGAAAGAGGAGGAGGTCTGGCTCGTCCGCATCCTTAAGCGTGGCTACAGTCCCGCCTTGCGCCGCGCCGTGCGTACGCCGGTGCCGGTGATCGGGATCGGGGCGCTGCTGTTCATTGCGTCGCTGAGCCTGTTCTCCCGGCTTGGCCAGGAGTTCATCCCGACGCTGGACGAAGGCAACTTGTCCATGCAGGCCCTTCGCATCCCGAGCACATCGCTGACTCAGTCGCAGGCCATGCAGTCCGCGATCGAACGCCGCATCTCCGGTTTCAAAGAGGTGGCGTTTATCTACTCCAAGACCGGGACCGCCGAGGCAGCCAGCGATCCGATGCCGCCGAGCGCGTCCGATACCTTCATCATTCTTCGCCCTCGGGCTGAGTGGCCCGATCCGGCTCTGTCCAAGGACGAGCTAGTCAAGCAGATTGAGGCCTCGGTGGCCAAGCTGCCGGGCAATGCGCTGGAGTTCACTCAGCCCATCCAGATGCGGTTCAACGAGCTGCTGGCCGGCGTCCGCGGCGACCTGGCGGTGAAGGTGTTCGGCGACGAGACAGCGCCGATGCTGAAGGCGGCCGCGCAGATCTCCACCATCCTGAACGGGGTGGAGGGTGCGGCCGACGTGAAGGTCGAGCAGGCCTCGGGGCTGCCGTTCCTGGAGATCACGGTCAATCGCGCCGAGATCGCCCGCCGCGGCCTGAGTGTCGGCGCGGTGCAGGATGTGATCGCTGCGGCCGTGGGTGGTCGCGAGGCCGGCATGGTGTTCGAGGGCGACCG
>CAZTJC010000121.1:0-6525 GCA_964613945.1 uncultured Acetobacteraceae bacterium | reverse complement strand
GCGCGGCGGTAGATGGCGGGGGCGTCGGCATAATCGACGTAGCCGGTCATCTCCACGCAGTCCTGCAGGCCGAGGTCGACAATGGCGGCGGCGGTTTCGTCAAAGGTCGGGCCAATGCCGGAGATCAGCAGGTGGAAACGCTCGCCGTCTGTGTGGAGCTGTTTGACGGCGTGGAGGAGGTCGAGGACGCCTTTCCTTGCGTCGACGCGGCCATGGTAGAGCATGACCGGCGGATCGTTCGTGAGGGCCGGGCCGGGGGTAAAGCGCTCGGTCTCCACGGCGCCAGGAACGATCGTGAAGCGAGCCGGATCCGTGCCGAGACGGTCGACGACTTCGGTGCGAAAGGAATCGCAGCCGATGAGCACGGCACCGGCGTGGTCGAGCACACGGGTCATGGCGAGGCGGTGGGTCTCGCAGCAGGAGCCGACCCAGTGGCCGTCGCCGCCCTGGATGGAGACGACGTTGGGGACGCCGATCTCGCGGGAGGCGAGAAGGGTGGCCCAGCCGGTGGGGTAACCGTATTGGGCGTGCAGCACGTCGAACGGGGCGCGGCGGTGTTCGGCGACGATGGCGTCGCGCATGGTGACGATGTCGCGCTCGAAATCGCCAGTGGTCTGTTCGCCGAGTTGTTCCAAGCCGACGATGCGGACGCCCGGAACCTCGGGGGGCGGGCCGCCGCCATAGACGCGTTTGCCGAAATCGTCGCCGCGGTACTGGCTGATCATGGTGACGTCATGACCGGCGGCGACGAGCTGGTGCAGCAGGTTGAGGGCGTAGACGCTCATGCCCGAGATGGCCGGGAAGAAGCGGCGGCT
This sequence comes from uncultured Acetobacteraceae bacterium, assembly GCA_964613945.1. Classification (GTDB taxonomy): domain Bacteria; phylum Pseudomonadota; class Alphaproteobacteria; order Acetobacterales; family Acetobacteraceae; genus JAVVHH01. The sequence continues at coordinate 5,710 of CAZTJC010000121.1, read as the reverse complement.
GACGAAGCAGATCCTCATTGCGGCAGCGCGGCCTTGAGGTAGGCGAGGCTGGCGGGGATGGCCCAGTCGGCACGGTGGCTTTCGCGGCTGAGTTCGACGCAGACCAGGCGGTCGAAGCCGATGTCGTTCAGCGCGGTGAGGATGCCGGGAATGTCCATGTCGCCTTCGCCGAAGGGCAGGTGGATGTGGACGCCGCGCTTCATGTCCTCGATGGAGATGGTGGCGATGTGGTCGGCGAAGTGGCGGACGGCGTCGGCCGGGTCGCGCTCGCCGGTGACGATGCAGTGGCCGGTGTCGAGGGCGAGCTTCAGGTTGGGGATGTCGAGGCCGGCCCAGTCGTCGGCGGTCTCGATCAGCATGCCGGGTTCGGGCTCGAGGGCGGCAACCGTGCCGAGGGCTTCGGCGCGGCGGGCGATCTGTTCGGCGCCGTCGCGGAGCCAGGCTTTGGCATCCTCCGGCGTGACGCCGGGCTTGGGCACGCCGGCCCAGAAGGACATGGCGTCGGCGCCGGTGTCGGCGGCGACTTCGAGGGCGCGCGACAGGAAGTCGATGCGGCGGGCGCGGCCGGCCGGGTCGGCGGTGAGCAGGGTGGGTTCGTGCTTGGCGCGGGGGTCGAGCAGGAAGCGGGCGCCGGTCTCGACGACGCAGCCGAGGTTCAGCTCGCGCAGGCGCTTGGCGAGGCGGCGGCGGGCCTCGGGGAAGTCGGGGGCGAAGGGGTCGAGGTGGTGGATGTCGAGGGTGAGGGCGACGCCGTCGTAGCCGGAATCGGCGATGAGGCCGAGTGCGTCGTCGAGGCGGTGGTTGGCGGCACCGTTGGTGTTGTAGGCGAACCTCATGACGCTTCCATCGAGATGGGGGCGCTGTGGACTTCGGGTTCGCGATACAGCGGGTAGAGGCTGCCGACGATGCGATCCACGGCGTCGGTGTCGAGCCAGGCGGGACCACCGAGGGAGGCTTCGGCCGCCGCGGTCATGCGGACCGGCTTGGCGCCCGGGGGCGGAGCGCCCATGCCGACGAGGGGGGAGTTGCGGTCGAGCAGTTTGCGGACGCCGCGGGCGCCGATGCGGTGGTAGCTCATGGTTTCGACCTCGAGGCCCGGGACGATGGCCTTGACCACGTGCACGTCCGGGTGACCCGGTGGCGAGAAATCCACGTAGAGGATCTCCATACCGTGCGGCTCGAATCGGCGGGCGAACTCCTCGACCAAGCCGGTGCCGGCGAGCGGGCCGTCCCAGGTGGGGAGTTCGGAAAATTTCTTAGTGGATTGGCGGCTGAGGACTGTGCTGCCGAGCAGGTCGCGCATCGCGGGCTGGTCCAGGCGGAGCCAGGCGATCATGGCCGAGAGGCTGCGGCTCTCCTCGCCGCCGAGGGTGTGATGGGCGCGGAAGCGGTCGAGGTAGTCGGCGGGCGCAATGCCAGCGATGTCCGCCAAGCGGGCATGGCTGAACACCTTGCGGACGCGGGCAGCAGCGAATTCGAATAGTGCCTTGCGCAGCGCGTGCTCACGGTCGAGGGAGGAAGCTTCGCCGGCGGCGGTGACCATGATGGGGTAAGCGGCGGGAACGCCGGGGCGCTCGGCGCCGACGCAGTAGACGTTGGCGGTGCCGAATTCGTCGGTGGCGAATTTGGGGATCACCTCGATGCCGAGTTCGTCGAGCTTGTTCAGCAGGGCGCGGGTGCGGGGGTCGGCGGGCTCGTTCTCACCGAACTCGATGGCGATACCGCGGTCCATGGCGCGGAAGCCGGTGCCGTTACCGTCGCGTTGCAACAACTCGCCGATGCCGTGACCGATGGCGAAGTCCAGGGTGGGGCCGGCGCCGAGGCCGTTGGTGATGGGGGTGGTGAAGGGTTCGTAGCCTTCAGAGAGATCGCCGACGGAGCAGGCGGCGATGTCGATGGGAACCCAGACGCGCTCGCCACCGGGCCAGCGGTGGGCGGGTACCCAGTCGAGCACGGTACCGGCATCGACCGTACTGCCGGCAGGGAGGATGAGGCTGACCGGGTCGGCGACGCCGCGATCGCCGCATTCGGCCTTCAGGGTCGCATAACTGGCGGAGCGGCGGTCCATCTTCCAGATCTGCACGGCGGAGTGCACCGCTTCGGCCAATTCGCCGGTGGTGCCGATGATGGCGCTGGCATCGTCGACGCCGTAGCCGACGCCGTGCGGCACGACCCCGTGCCAGCGTGTGCCGTCGGCGTTGAGGAAGATGGCGTTCCAGCAGGCAACGCCGGTGCGGTCGAGCGGGGACAGGGCGAACAGCTCGACCTTGCCCTCCGGCATGGAGGCGACATAGGCGCTGCCGGCCGCGGGCATGTCGGGGGGAAGTGCGTGATCGCTCATTGTGTTTTGCCCAAATCGGCTACTGCCATCGCCTGGGCGCGCAGAACCAAGTCCATCGTGTGGAGGTCCGCTTCGGCCGGAAACGGGAACGGGTCGGTGCCAAGGATCGCGCCGGCAAAGGCTTCGACCTGGTTGAGGAAGGGCGAGCGGTCGGCGCCGGGAATCGGGACCGGTTGGGTGACGCCGGTGGCGGCATCGATGAAGTCGAGCGTGCCGCCCGCGGTCTGGCCCATGGTGTCGGTGGCGATGACCTGCCCGGCGGTGCCGACGATTTCCAGGCGGCGGCGGGGCAGCGTCTCGGGGCAGTTGTAGGCGACGTGCATCTGCACCAGCACGCCGGAGCGGGAACGGGCCATGAGCAACGCGCCGTCCTCGACGTCGTAGCGGTGTACCCGGGCCTGGCCGAAAGCGGCGACATCGACCAGAGATTCGCCGAGCAACATGGCGGACAGGTCGAGCCCGTGCGGCGCGAGGTCCATCAGGGCACCGCCGCCGGCGCGTTTGCGGTCGATCCGCCAGTTGTCGCCAGCCCAGTTGGCGGGCAGCCAACAGGCATAGACGATGCGGATGGCGGTGACGGTGCCGAGGCGGCCTTCGGCGACCAGGCCGGCCAGCGCGCGATGGGCGGCGTGAAAGCGTTGGTCGAAAGCGGTGCCGTAGCGCACGCCGGCTTGGGCGCAGGCGGCGACCATGGCTTCGGCGTCCTCCATCGTCGTGGCCATCGGCTTTTCGCACAACACCGGGATGCCGGCTTTGGCAACGGCTTCGACCAGCCCGCGATGGGCGTCGTTGGGGGCAGCGACGTAGACGGCCTGGAGCCCCGGGGTGGCGAGAAAGCCGGCCATATCGTCGGTGCAGGGAACGCCGAAACGTTCGTTGGCCAACTGGCGGGAGCGCGGGTCCGGGTCGTAGCAGCCGAGGAGGTGGCCGTTGGCGGAAGCCTGGATGGCGGGGCCGACGTAATCACGGGCAACCCAGCCGCAACCGGCGATGCCCCAACCTAGTTTCACCATTGGGCAGGGAGATCCACGAGAATGCGGCGGCGAACGAGGCGCTCGAGTGCCGGGTCGCCGCTACCGGGGGACGGGGCGATGGCGTCGAGGGGGCCTTCGGCGCGGTCGGGGTAGGAGGCGAGGGGACCGTATTCGGTCTGATAGCGCGGGGAAGGCCAGGCGATGAGGCCGTCTTGGTAAAGAGGATTGCGACGCAGCCGGGCGCCGGGCGCTGGCATGGCGAGGCCGCCGGCGACGGCACGAGTCTGTGGCGCGCGCGAGGCGAGCGAGATGGCGGCAGCGGTGGCCAGGGTTGCCGGATCGGCTTCGGCGGGAACGATGCCGCCGAGCAGGGCGCCGGTGAGGACCGCGTCGTCATACAGGCGGGGAGCGTCGAAAAGGGCAGCGTACTGGGCGGGGGCTAGGGGCGCGCCGGAGGAAAGATTGTCGACCAGGGCGTTGTGGGCGTGACCGACCAAGATGGGGCCGGTGGCGACGCGGCGCATCTCGGCGGCGATCTGCGGCTTCTGCGGCAGGAAGTAGAAAGCGTCGTGACAGAACAGCAGGTCGGCAGCCCGGTCCGGCAGCGGCCAGGGTTGGGCAGCGTCGAAGCAGACGAGATGGGCTTGCGGGGCGACGAAGCGGCGGGCGAGCCACAATTTGGCGAACACCACGTCGGCACCGGTGACCTTGGGGCAGAAACGAGCGAACTCACGCAGGAAATGACCGGCGCCGCAAGCAAGCTCGAAGACGCTGGCCGGGTCGGTCCAGTGGGCTTCGGCAAGAGCGAGGCCGGAGAGGAAGGTGGGATCGGACCAGCGATGGGCGAAATAGGTGCCGACGCCACCAAAGGCGAGACGGTCCATGGCGTCGCGGAAGCTGATCCGGTCCGCCTCTGCCACGACCCGGCGCCGTTCCTCGAGCGAGGCTGGTGGGGTGCGGGCCCAGTCGTCCTGATCGCCGAGGAGGAGGGCAAGCGCCTCGTCCGGGCGGCCCTCGTCGAGCTCGAACAACACGTCGGCAATCAGCGCTTCGCGGCCGGTGCGGAGAAACGGTATCCCGTCGACGACGGGCCAACGTTCCCCGTTGGCCGCCAGCGAGTGCGGCGTTTCGACATGCAGCACCTGCCGCGAGAGCGGGCTCAGCAAACCGGACGACTCGATCAAACCAGCCCCGATTCCCTGAGCACGCCGTAATGGAAGGCCTGAACGGGGCCGACATGAACGAGGTCGAGATCCTCAAGCGCCTGGGCGGTGCGGAACTGCGCGACCTGATCGTAATGCCGCATCTGCAGCACACGGTCGATCACGTCGGCAGCGTTGAAGGCGCGGCCGACCGGGGTTTCGGCGGTGCCGATCTCACCCAGGGCGGCGCGGGTGATCGCGGCCAGGGCAACGGGCAAGGTTGCCAACTCGCGGGCGAATAAGGTCTGCATGATGGGACCCAGATGGTCACCGAGCAGGATCTCACCGGCGAAGCCGCTATCGGGCAGGTGAGCGTTGTGCAGGTGATGCGCCATGCCGGCGAGGAACGCGGTCGCTGGGTCGGCATCGTATCGGGGCGCCAGGATGCAGGCCAGCACGGCCACGATCATGCAGTGATCGCCGTGACCTTCGGGCGGCTCGAGCACGATCCGCGGCTTGCCGGGGCAGGTGGCACCGGCGCGGGGCTGGCGGATCAAAGCTTCGGCGAAAGCAGGCGCCGGGTTGGCCGAAAGCGGCGTGGGCAGATGATGGCGAAGGGTGTTGGCGAGGCCGGGATCGATGATGCCGGCCATCTCGTCGAACCCGCGCTGCAGGATCGTATCGGCATCGGATGTCGAGACGCCGGCGCCTTCCAGCACGAACCGGTCGATGCCGCCGAGACGACAGGCGGCAGTTGCGGCGGCCGTGCAGGCGAAGGCCACGGAGTCGATCGGCTGGCCCGCGGCCAGCGCACCCCAACCACGACGAAAGAGTCGAGTTGCGAGACTGTCCGGACTGGACGCATCCCGCAACCGCTTCAGATCGCCGAGTTCGGCGGCAAGACCGGTCAGGCCAACGAGGGAGGCCTGACCGGGTAGTGCGTCGGGCATCGTTTAGGCCTCGGCGAACCAGTCCATCAGCACCCGCTCCTGAGCGGGGAAGCTGTGCTCTTCGCGACGGCCGGCACGGGTCATCGGCGCCTTGAAGAAGATGCCAAGTTGCTCCTGGATGCCACCCTGGCCACGTTGGTGAGCGAGGTCGAGGATGCGGGCGATCTCGATGACCAGCGGCGCCGCCAGGATGCTGTCACGGCAAAGGAAGTTCACCTTCATCTGCATCTTCTGGCCGAGGAAGCCGACCAGGTCGATGTTGTCCCAGGCTTCCTTGTTGTCGCCGCGGGGCTTGTAGTAGCG
>CAZTJC010000120.1:0-6565 GCA_964613945.1 uncultured Acetobacteraceae bacterium | reverse complement strand
GGATTGAGCGTCCCAAGATGCGTCGAAGTGAAGGAAGGATGATGGGGGCTGTAGTCGAGAGAAATGTTTGCGCGATGCCCAAACGGAAGAATAGCCCCCCACCACCTTCGTCGGCCAGTATTGCGAACTCGCAAGAGCATCGCGATGCCCGCGCGACGCTCGCCAACGGCCTGTCGTTCCTGTCCGAGCGGGGAAGCCGCCTCGGGCTCAGCATCGAACGGGCCGAAGCGTTGGTCATGAAGCGGGCAGACGCGCTGATGGCCCGACTGACCAGGACGCGGGAGGCGCGCGTAAGGACTGTCGAGGCGATGCGCGATGGCCAGGCTCGACGACGCTATCTTGGCGAGCAGCGTGCCGCCGACCGCGCAATCCAGCGCTTCTGGCGAAAATTCTTCGCCAGACAGCGTCCGGAAACCAGGCATCGTGTGCAACGATCCAAGAGGATGGCAAAGCTCGCCGTGCCGAGCGGGTCGATACGGCTGGCCGCCTATCCCGGCCCGATCATTGACCGGCTGGGTCGCCGCAGCGTCTTCCTGGCCGCGCGCTATTATGGCGCGAAGCGCGCAAAGGTCGGCGTGGCGCGCCGGCTGGTGGCCTACATCGTGCGCCCGGATGCGCTGGAACGCGATGCCGATGGCAGGGCGACCATCCTGTCCAATGTCGGCGAGAGTGTCGCCGAGCAGATGACCGGCTTCGATCTGATCGAAACCCTGGCACGTGCCAGCCGGGGCAATGCCAAGGTCGTCTTCTCGATGCTCGTGACGTTGCCGCACGACGTGACGCCGGAGGCCCGACGCGAAATCCTGACCCGCTTCTGCTTGGAAGCGTTCGAACTTCATGATCTGCCCTATGTCGCAACCATCCAGACACCGCCGCCCGAAGGCGACCAGCGTAACAATCATGGCCACATCATCTTCGCGCTGCGGCCGATGCAGCGTGTTGGCGATCACGAGTGGGATGTTGCGCCCCGTCTTGCCACCGAGCACGATGGCGAAGCACGCTTTACCTACTATCGCCGTCTGTTCGCCGAGACGATGACCGAGGTGGTGCAGGCGCACGGCAGGAACCGCATCTATACGCATCTGTCGAACGCGGAACGAGGCCTGCCCGCGTTGCCGCTGAAGACGCTGGGCCCGGCATTGACGAAGGCCGTACGAGACGGGCAAATCGCCGGAGCAAACGAGCAGAACCGTTTACAGGTAGAGCGCAATCTCGCGGCCATGGCTGCGGATCGCGACCGCCGGTTGGCCGACCGCAAGGCGGCACGTGTCCTGCTGGCTGACCAGCTGCAAGCGGCGAGAATGCCACCTCGGCCGGCGCTGCCGCCATTCGACGCGGTTCATGAACGCGTGGCGACATCGCCATTGCCCATGCCGAAGCGGCCGGGAAACGACCAAGTGCCACAACCACGCGGCCTGCCGGTCATGTCGTCGCGGCGATCGGAGGCGATCATCGGCCGGATCATGCCGTTGCCGGCATCCCTGTCGCGCGTCGCACCGACCATCGTTCGTGGTGTGGACGTTCCGCTGCCGGCACCGGCCCTGTCGCCGATGCCGCTGCGCATCCCGGCGCCGTTGCCGCTTGCCATAGTGGAGCCTCATGCCGAGCGCGTCGAAGCGCCCGGCCGTCCACCGACGTCGATGAGGGTCGGCCCGGAAACAGTGCAAGCCGACCTATTCCGGGCACTCGAATTGCTGCACCTCGTTGGTCAGGCGGTGAAACGTCGTATCGAGCGTGCCGAACGCGCCCGGGCGCGCCGGGTGGTGGCGGCGGTCCGCAATCGTCGCGATGACGACGGCATCGTCGGTTGAGGGGGCGGTGGACGACCGGCTCATCACACCGCCCGGCCGCCGTATCACTCGGCGTCCTGCATCGCCTCTTTCAAGGCGGACGAAAGGAGTGCGACCAGTTGATCGGAGGCTTGGCGGTCCTTGCGCCACACTGGCGACAGGCGCAGCGAGATACCGCCCCTGGGATCGCGTTTGATGCTGCCCAGAGCGACACCGTTTGCGTCGTGCAAGGTGCGGGTGGCACCCGCAAGTTCGCCGGTCTTGAGGAAGCGTGCCGCCGCCGGGCCGGCCAGCGTGCGGTTCTCCGCCTTCAGCTGATCTGCCCGCTCCGCCATTGCCGCCCGCTGTTCCGCATCGGCCAGAGCCGGACCGATGATCGCGGCGAAGTTCACCGACAGGGCGTCGGGATCGGTGACGATGTCAGTTACCCATTCCGGCAGATCGGCGAGGCAGCGAAGATGCGAGACCTTGGCCTGGTCCATCCCCAGCACGCGCGCCACCTCGGCCTGGTTCGGTTCGACGTGGTCAAGTGTCCAGCGGACGGTTCGCGCCGACTCCATCGCGGTGGGTGCGGCACGCCCGACGTTGCAGGCAGCGGCAAACGCGACCGCTTCCAGCTCGCTGAAAAAGGCATCGCGCACCGGCAGCGGAATAGCCAGACCCGCGCTGCGGAGATGCGTTACGATCGCGTGACGTCGGTTGCCGGAGAGGATGACCCTCTTGCCGCGATGTCGCATGATGATGATCGGCTCAATGACCCCATGGACGCGTATGTCGTCGTACAGGTCGGTGTCACGCCGCTCATCGAACTGATATCCGGCGCGTGGCGATCCTTCATAGGGCGCGCACCGATCCGGATCGAGGTAATAGGCCTGTCCGATGATCGCGCTTTCCCCAGGCATCTCATGGGGGACCAGGGGCTGAATGGCCGGCGACGTGTCACCTGGAGGGGCGTCCGGGCGATTGGTGGCGTCATCGCTGCCGATTGGCAGGTTGGGGTGATCGTGCATTGTCATGTCTCCGTGCCGCAACACGCGGCGCCGAGGTCCATGGAACGACAGGACCGACCAGCCTTGGGACGGTCAATGCGCTGAAGTCATCATCGCCCGGCAACGGGCGGCGACACCTGACCGTCCGCCCGGGTGCCGCTCGGCCGCTTCCACAACGCCTGGGCGACGACGGACCATCTCGCGCGCACCCCGTATATCCAAGCTATACTGCGCATATATTCCCTGGTTCGAGGTACGGCGACGCCCCCTCTGCCTGTCCTGGCATGGCGGCAGCCTAGAAAACGGCGCCGTCGGCGCTGCTTCAATGGGAGCAGGAGCGAAGATCCGGGAAGAGGGAAAAATAGGGCGGCAGCCGCCGCCTGACCCCTTCGGGATCTTCATCGCCAGCGACCGACATTCTCGTCGGTCATCCCCCCCAGCACCAGCGTATCACCTCCTGCCCGTCACGCGGGCGGGCGGGATGCGCGCGCCCGGAGTGCAACATGCTTCCATCCCCTACCATCACCGTGGTCCACATTGCACGGCTCGACATCGGTCATCACCTCGGCTTGCGACGAGCGATACCCGTCGGCGCCGCAGCCTGCACGGCCCGCATCGACAACGGCGGTGTGATCTTCCGCCTGAACAGCTTCATCCTGCACCCGTGCGATCGCGCCAATGATCTGCTCCGGTGGCTCGATGCGCAACTGACGGCGAAGGATGCGACCCTTGCCGGCTATCGACTGTCGGACGCGGTGAAGTTGCTCGATGCATTGCCCAACGCCGCCTGGTCGGCGGCATTACGCAGCCTCTCCGGCTGCGGCCCGCAGTCCGTCCTCGATCTGTCCGCAAGCAACCGTGGCGGCCGATTTCTGTTCTTCGCTCAAGCCTGTGCCGCATCTCGCGTAACGCATGCCAACGCTGATCCAACCGAGCGCTTCGCCGCATGGTGCAGGGGCGACACCCACCACATCGTCGACCAGACCGAGACCGACACAATCGCGGCCTGGCGACTGGTCATGCGCCGCCTTGCTGCCACGCCTGATCCGCTTGCCGCCCGGATCGCCACCGCGATCGACACGCATTTCGTCGCCTGGCTGCGCGAGACATCCCGCCCCGCCGCCCGCCTCCACGTCGCCGACCTCGAAGCCGCAGCCGGCTGAACGATTTGCCGCGACGCGGCACCATCAACAAGGAAATCATTCATGAACCTGATCGACCTCACCATCGAGGCGCGGGGTTTCGCGCCAGCATCGGTGGGCATTGCCGTGCGCAGCATCGGCGCGTGCTTTGCCGCATGCCATCGCCCGGACAGCCGGATCTTGACCGGCATCGGTCTTTTGATCGTCACACCGGCGCCGACCGGACAATACCAGTTTTTCACATTGGCCCGCTGCCTGCGCGAGGACGAGCGGCCGATCGACCTTCTCGACTGGCTCGAGACTGAGCTGCCCACCGTGGATGCTATCGTGAGCTGGTCGAATTGGGGATCGGTCCCTGCACGCATCGCCGCGCTCGCCGATCCGGAACGCCATCCGCATCTGGTTTCCGCCGCGGCCGACACGGCGGGCCGCTGGAGAGTCCTGCCGCGTGGACATGTCTGGCACCTGCGACAGGCACGGGCACAGGCGATGCCGTGCCTGTGCCCACCGCGCTTTCCAGTCGACGAATGTCGCCGGGAGATGCCAATGGCCCTACTGCCGGACCCGGACCTTACCTCACAGCAGCTCATCGCGGAGGCCACCGCAGGCTGGCGGGCCTGGGCGCAGGGATTCGGCGTCCTCGACGCCGATCATCCTGCGCAGATCGCGCTCCGCGACCTCAATGCTTGGCGAGCCGAGCAGCGCGACGCCGGCTGATCGGCCCACGCCGCACCACGACACCATCATCACGGACGCGCATCGTCCGAAGGAGTTTCCATGCACATCGATCCCGTCCGCCTCTTCAAGGCCGACACGCCGAACACCATCGTCATCCTCGATGCCGAGGTCCAATATGACCATGACGTTCATCGCCGCTATCAGGCCAGCGAGCGCTGGTCGCCCGAAGACGCCCGGGGGCTCGATCGGCGCGAAGCACGCGGCGATCCGCGCATCACGCCGCGATGGGCGTGCCAGCGGATCGTCGCGCTATCATGGCTCGTCATGTCGCAGGGCGACGACGGCCTGCGACCTGTTCGCATGCACACATGCGGTGCGCCCGAGCAGGATGAAGGCGGAATCGTCAGGACCTTCTTTGCCGATATGGAACGGCTCACGGCCGTCCAACTGGTCACGTGGAACGGCTTTGGTAGTGACCTGCCACACCTGCTGCTGGCGGCGGCAGCCACCGGCCTGCGCCTGCCGACCTGCCTAGCCAAGCTCCATGCTCCCTGGCCGCGCGGAAGCGGCGCGCATATCGATCTGATGGCCGAAATGTGCGGTGGTGCCGATCGGGTCCATCTCGCCGAGATTGCGGCGAAGCTCGACATTCCGGTCAAGCTCACCTGTCGCCCGGATCTCGTCAGCAAGCTGATGGAACAGGGCAAATGGTCGTCGGTGAAGGCTGTGGCCGAAGGCGATGTTCTGACCACGGCCATGGTGCTGATGCGATGGCGGCACCTCAGCGGCGGCAGCGTCTCCATCCTCGAAATGACGCAACGGCTGGCGAGCTTCGTCGCCGGCCATTGCGGCCACCGCGCCTATGCGACCGACTGGATCCGCTTCGGCGAGCGGATGCTCCACGACGTCATGGTGTCGGAAACCGCGAAGCTCAATGCCCTGGCCATGTGATTTCACAACAGAACAGACAGGGAAAGTGCGCCCATTGGAGGGCGGAAAACAAGAAGATCGGCCCAGGCATTCGCCTGCGTCGGTCCGTCAGAAGGAACCATGATGTCCAATCGTACCCCGCAGCAACAAGCCGCCAACATCATCACGGCAGTCAGCCATCTCCTCGTTGGCACCGCCGGTCGCCAGGAAGACGTTGATCGCAGCCTTGCCGTGATGGTTGGCGGTGGTCCTGTCGACACGCTCAATCTGCTCAACTGGACCGACTGGGTCCGTCGCTCGAAGCGCGACATCCTCCACTTCAGCTTTCCGGAGGAACACTTCCCCGTGCCTGTCGTGTCGATGGTGGTAGTCGACGAAACCGGACACGGTATCGTCTTTGAAAGCTGCTCGCTGTGGCTGCCGCAATCGGGTGGTCGCTGCTGGATCATCCCGGATGGCGATGGCTGGGGCGCGTACCGCCTCGACGCCAATCTTGCGCTCCAGCATCACACGCGTCCGCCGGTGCGTCGCGGCAAGGCTGCCACGGCGGGCTACCTCCGCGCTTATGAGCGCCTGATCCACATCGCCGACGAACAGCTGGCTAGCGGCATCGAGCTCTCGCTGCCAGTCATGATCACCTCACAGGCAGCATAGATGACGGGGTCGGTGTCACTGCGGGTGGCACCGGTCCCGCCGCGCTTACACCAAGGCCGACCCGAGGTCGTCGAGATACTCCGATGCCGGCGTCACGCCGGTCAACAGCAAATGCTCACGGGCGCGGGTGCAAGCGACGTAGAGCAAACGCCGCTCAGTCTCATAGATATCGTCCAGTTCCGCCTCGTCGGCGGCGTCGGCGACGCGCTCGTCGAGCGGGAGAATACCCTGATCGCAGGCCATCACAACGACGGCGCGGAACTCGAGCCCCTTGGCCAAGTGCATAGCCACGGTTGTGATGTCATCAGCGCCGGGCAAACTGCTGAGTGCCGCGCGGGCGCGTCCGATCAAAACAGGTGTGCGGACGAAGACGCCGATCTCC
>CAZTJC010000119.1:0-6730 GCA_964613945.1 uncultured Acetobacteraceae bacterium | reverse complement strand
GGCCCACATGAGGCAGAACGGCATGGCGAGCGCCGGGTCGGCAAGGAAGGCGTCGAGCGGCCGATCGAGCAGCCGCTTGCCATTGAACCAGTAGAAATAAAAGATGAACCCGTGGATGCCCGCACCCAGCGCCAGCTGGATCTGCTGCGCCAAGGTCGTGCCGCCATCGAGGCGGTAATGACCAAGGTCGCGCGGTATGCGGGGCTGGTAGTGCCCGACGAAACGCGGCGTTCCCCGCGCGACGTTCGTCCACTCGGTGAACCCGGTGCCCCACCAGCGATCGTTGTCGGGAAACGGATGATATTGCGGCAGATAGAATGCGAGCAGCTTCGCCATCGGCAAGGTCCCGCTCTCAAGCGGCGCAACGGTCTCGAATAGCGGCCCCGGCTGCGTGTTGATGCGGATCTGCTGCGGCACGCTCGCCTGCTCCGCCGCCTGCGTCGCAAACACCCCGGGTTCATGCCGATGCCGCCGGTAATGCACCAGCGGGTTGGTCCGCGGCATAGAGCCGAGATACCGCGCCCGATAGAACCCCACGTCGATGGCGGTCGACGGCTCCCGCCCTTCCGCCGCACCCACGATCACGTAGTGCTCGAACGGGTCCATCCCCGCCTTTGCCACGTCCGGCGACTGGCTGAGATAATGTACCGGATCGAATTCCGGCACCGGGCTGACCCAGCCGGCCATCCTGTGCCGCAGGAAATGCACCAGGCAACATGCGCCATCCGCGACGCCATATTTGGCGCGACACCATTCCGGTTCGAAATGCTCGATCGGTCGCCGCCCTTCCGCTTCACCGTATTCGAGGTAGTGCAGCAGCGGATCCAGCCCGGCCGTCGCCACGTCGCGATTGTAGCGCAGGTACCAGCCCGTATCGAAGTAAGCGTTCGGCAACCGGTGCTCGCGCCAGCCGTAGCGGTGGAAATGCACCAGCGGATCTACCCCCGCCGCCTTCAGATCCGGGTTGCGCGCCTCAAACCACTCCGCATCGAACAACCCCGACGCTGCCAGCACGGCAATATCGGCCTGATCACCCGGGTCCTCAGCCATATCGGGAGTCACTGATCGAGCTTCCTGCTATGAGTGGCCGAACCAACTTAATGGCACGTGCGGCAAACGCACAACCTGAGGAAGCAATCCATGAAACGCCGCAACTTGATCGCCGGCGCCGCCGCACTGGCGAGCCTCCCGCGCTTCGCCATCGGCCAGGGCGCCAGTAAGACCCTCATCTTCGTCCCGCAAGCCAACCTCACCAGCCTGGACCCGATCTGGACCAGCGCTACCGTCACCCGCAACTACGCCTACCTCGTCTTCGACACCCTCTACGGCACCGACGCCAACCTCGACCCACAACCCCAAATGGCCGAAGGCCATACCGTCAGCGATGACGGCAAACGCTGGACCATCACCCTCCGCGACGGGCTGTTCTTTCATGACGGCGAACCCGTCCGCGCCACCGATTGCGTCGCCTCGCTCCAGCGCTGGATGAAGCGCGACAGCTTCGGCCAGACCCTGGCCGACTACACCGACGCCCTCGAAGCCCCCGATGACCGCACGCTGGTCTTCCGTCTCAAGCGCCCGTTCCCGCCGCTGCTGAAAGCCCTGGCCAAGACCCAGCCCAGCCCGGCCATGATCATGCCCGCCCGCATCGCCGCCACTGATCCCTTCAAGCAGATCACCGAGATCGTCGGCAGCGGTCCGTTCCGCTTCGTCGCCGACGAATACATCCCTGGCAGCCGGGCTGTGTTCGCCAAGTTCGACCGCTACAAACCCCGCGACGAGCGCGCCTCCGGCGTCGCCGGCGGCAAGGTCGTCCATGTCGACCGCGTCGAATGGCGCATCATCCCCGAAGCCGCCACCGCCGCTGGCGCGCTCAAGGCCGGCGAAGTGGACTGGCTCGAGATGCCGCTGACCGACCTGCTGCCCAACCTGAAGCGCGACCGCAACATCGTCGTCGGCAAGCTCGACCCTTATGGCCTTTACCCCGTCCTCCGCTTCAATCAGCTGCAAGGCCCTACCGCCCACCGCGCCATCCGCCAGGCCATCATCGCCGCCATCGACCCCCGTGAGGCGATGCAGGCCATCATGGGAGACGACACCAGCGCCTATCATGCCCCCGTCGGCGCCTTCCTCCCCGGCACGCCCTACGCCAACGCCGACGGCATGAACCGACTCGGTCCACGCCCACCGGAGGAGATCAAGGCACTCCTGAAATCAGCCGGTTACGCTGGTGAAAAAGTTGTCGTCATGCATCCGACCGATCAGCCTTTCTATGATGCCATGACACAGGTGGTTCTCGCCTCGCTCAAAACCGCAGGCATCGCGGTCGATGATCAGGCAATGGATTGGGGCACCGTCGTCCAGCGCCGGGGTAGCCGGGCTCCCTTGGATCAAGGCGGCTGGTCGATGTTCCTAGCCTCGTTTCCCGCGCTTGACTACGTCGATCCCCTGAGCGCCCCGGCACTCCGCGGCACCGGCGAGAAGGCCTGGTACGGCTGGCCCGACGATCCCAAGATCGAGGAGTTGCGCAAACTATTCATCGAGAGTTCCGACGAGACGGTCCGCAAACACGCCTGCGAGGAGATACAGGTCGAGGCCTTCACCCAAGGGCTTTACGCACCTCTGGGGCAGTATTTTCAATCGGCAGCCTGGAGATCCAACATCGACGGCCAGATCAAGGCTCAGACGCCACTATTTTGGAACGTCACCAAAACCTAAAGGTATGGCCGGCGCGCTCGCGCGCCGGCCATACGATCAGCGGAAGCCGAAAAACGACAACACGGCGAGAATCACGACGATTAAGCCAATGATATAGATGATGTTGTTCACGTCGTTACCTTTCCAACAGGCAGCTCGTCTTGCCTGCACTCAAAACGCCCTGAGCCGTCCTGAGTTCATCGGTCACTGTGGATGCAATTCCAACTTCTGCACCCGCCAGTTCAGCAACTCCGCCACATACAGCGTATTCTCGGACGGACACGCGATCTCATGGATCCACCCGAACTGCTTCGGCAGCTTGCCCGACTGCCCGATGACGCCGAGCACCTTGCCTTCCAGCGTCATCTTGTAGATCCGGCCCGGATAAGCGTCCGACGCATACAGCACCTGATTCGGTCCCGGCGTGATGCACACCGTCCACGGTGCCCCGGCCACCTGTGTCTTCGGGGTTCCCACCGGCGGGTTCTGGTTCGGCATGTCACCGATCGCCGGCTTGGTCGCCGGGTCGAACGGAACGTCGATGGTGATCTGCCGCAACACCTTGCCGTTGGTGTCCATCACCTGGATGCGCCGGTTGCCACGATCCGCGACATAGATGCGGTCCTGATCGTCGCTGGCGATGCTGTGCGGCATGTTGAACTGCCCCGGCCCATCCCCCGGCGTGCCGAACGACCCGAGCCAGCTGCCATCCGGCCCCACCTTGGCGACCCGGCTGTTGATGTATCCGTCGCTGATATACCCGTTGCCCGCCTTGTCCCACGCGATGTCGGTCACCTGGCGAAAATACCCGTCGATCGGCGGCAGGGGCGGCTTCGGATGCTTCACCGGCCCGGTATCCTCGTCCGACGCCTCCTGCTTGCGCCCGAACACCATCGTCACCTTGCCCGCCGGATCGAACCGGATCACCTGGTCGGACCCCTTATCCGTCACCCAGATGTTGTCCCGCGCATCGACCCGCACCGTATGCGCGAACGACCAGGCATACAGATTATGTCCGATCTCGCGGATGAAGTTGCCGTTCCCGTCAAACTCCAGCAGCTGCGCCGCCGCCGCCCCATAGGCCGGACCGGTGGTGTTGCCGCGGTTGAAGACGAACAGGTGCCCCTTCGAGTTCACCGCCACGCCGGAGACTTCGCCGAGATAGAGATTGTCGGGCATCTTCAAGAAGTCCACCACGGAGTCGAACGGGATCTGCGGCGGGGTCCCCGGTGGCGTTTGCGCGACCGCCGCGATCGGAGCCGTGAGCAGAAAGGTGGCCAGCAGCGTGCGCAACATCGTTGTTCTCCCGATTTTACCCATGCTGACCCGATGCACGGCCAGACTGTCAATGCGACCGCGTGAAGTGTCGGGCCTCCTGCTGATCGCCACAATCGCATCAGCTGCCACTCCGGCCCGGGCCGATGACGTCGAGCGTTTCGGCCGCATCGCCACCCTTGCCCCGCTTTGCGCAGCTCGTAGCGAAGCCTGGTCGTTCGATCTCCGCCGCGCCGAACTTCAATCCGCGACCGGCAGCGCCCGCTTCGACGACGCGGCATTGGAGGCCGCACCGGGCAGCAAACAAGTCGTCGCTGCCCTATCCTCTGCCGAGCACGAGGCGCTCGAGGAGTTCGCCGAGAACTCTCCGTCCCGCAGTTGCGAGGCTATCCGGGCCGACCCCGACCTGCGTCTCGCCGACGAGATCGTTCGGGCCTTCCGAGCGCAACGCGAGCACCCTTCAGGCTCATAAGAGCAGTAATCGTAGTGAGTTACGATGTTCTGTTAACACTGAGTTAAATACCTTGACGAGAGAGAGCAAGCAGAACAAAGTAAGAACTAAGCCATGCCTCTCATTCAGCCTCACCTCTCCGTCACCGCCGCAGGCATCGTCGGCATCTCTGCGCCCAAGCCACGGGTCGCGCTGTCCGACCTGCGCGACACCGTCGCCCGCCTGGAGCGTCATCGCGTGTCGGCCGGTCGCAAGGCGCTGCCTTTCGGCATCCCCGACCTCGACGCTGCCCTACCCGGTGGCGGCCTCGCCATGGGCGCACTGCACGAGGTCGCCGGCACCGGCGCCGACATCCAGCACGGTGCCGCCGCCGCCATGTTCGCCGCCGGCATCTTCGCCCGCATCGAAGGCAAGGTGCTCTGGGTGCTGGAACAGCACGACCTATTCGCCCCCGGTCTCGCCGCCGCCGGGCTGCATCCGGACCGGGTGATCTACGCCCAGGCCGACCGGTACGACGTGCTGATGGTGATGGAGGACGGCCTGCGCCATCGCGGCCTGGCCGGCGTCGCTGCCGAACTCTCCGGTCGCATCAGCCTCACCGCCTCCCGCCGCCTGCAGCTCGCCGCCGAAGCCACCGGCGTCACCGCGCTGCTGCTCCGCCGTCCCGGCCCGAGCAGCCGCGGCGGCGAAGCCGAGATCGCCGGCGCCAATGCCGCGATGACCCGCTGGCGCATTGCCGCCCAGCCCTCGGCGGCGCCCATTCCCGAGGTGCCCGACGTGCCCGGTCTGGGGCGGGCGAATTGGCGATTGGACCTGCTGCGCAACCGCGGTGGGCAAACGGGCTCTTGGATGGTGGAGGCGTGCGATGCGTCGGGTTGTCTCGATATGGTTGCCTCACTGGCCAACCGACCGCCGACGAAAATTCAGCGCCGCCACGCCGCCGCGTGACGTCCCGCTGATCACGGCGGTCCAGGAAAGCAGCCGCCGGGTCATCGAGGCCGCGGACGAAGCCGCCACTACCCTCGGCCTGCGTCCCGGCATGGCCGTCGCCCACGCCATGGCCATGATCCCTGGCCTGCATGTCCTCCCCGCCGACCCGGCCGGCGACGCCGGCGCCCTCGAGCGTCTCGCCCGCTGGTGCCAGCGCATTACCCCGCTCGCCGCACCCGACGCGCCAGACGGCCTGTGGCTGGACGTCGCCGGCTGCGCCCATCTCTGGGGCGGCGAACCGCCCCTGCTCGACCATCTTCTCGCCCGCTTCGCCCAGGATGGCATCGCCGCCCGCGCCGCTATCGCCGACACCCCCGGCGCCGCTCATGCCGCCGCCCGTCACGGCAGCGATCGCATCGTGCCGCCCGGCGCCCAGGCCGATGCCATCGCCCTCTTTCCCGTCGCCGCCCTCCGCTTGCCCGTCGACATGGTCGCCACCCTACGCCGCCTCGGCTTCGAGCAGATCGACGCCCTGGCCCGTATTCCCCGCGCCCTCCTCGCCCGCCGCTTCGGCCCCATCCCCGGTCGACGGCTCGACCAGGCGATCGGCCGCATTCCCGAACCCCTGCAGCCGCTCGCCCACGAGACTCCCCTGCAACACCGCATCGCCTTTCTCGAACCCCTGCTCACCGCCGACGCCCTCGCCATCGCCACCGCCTGCCTGCTCGACCCGGTCTGCGCCGCCATGGAGCGCGCCCATCTCGGCGCCCGCCGCGTCGACCTCCTGTTCGAGCGCGTCGATGGCGCCATCCTGGCAACCCGCATCGGCACCGCGCGCGGCAACCGTGACCCGCGTCACCTGGCCCGCCTGCTCGACGCCCATCTGGAAACCGTCGACCCCGGCCTCGGCATCGACGCCATGAGCCTGATCGTCCCGCTCGCCGACGAGCTGCTCTGGCAACAGGACGATGCCGGCAGTAGCGTGGACGTGTCCGCTCTGGTGGACCGCCTGGCCAACCGCCTCGGCGCCGACCGTGTGTATCGCGCCACCCCGGTCGAGAGCGACGTGCCCGAACGCGCCGTCCGCCGCATTCCCGCCCTCACCGGAGCCAGCGCCACCACCTGGTTCAACGGCGACGCTCCGACCCGGCTGTTCACTCCGCCGCGTCCCATTGAAGCCCTCGCCGGCCTCCCCGATCACGCCCCCGCCGCCTTCACCTGGCGCCATCGACGTCACCACATCCGCCGCGCCGACGGCCCCGAACGCATCTATGGCGAATGGTGGCGCCGCGACGCCGAGATGACCGCGATCCGCGACTATTATCGCGTGGAGGATCAGGACGGCAGCCGCTTTCTCCTGTTCCGCCAGGGCGACGG
>CAZTJC010000118.1:0-6810 GCA_964613945.1 uncultured Acetobacteraceae bacterium | reverse complement strand
ACCTATCTCGGCCAGGTGCATGGCATGATGTCGGCGCTGTCGCGCATGCGCAAGCGCAACCGCGGTACCATCGTCAACGTCGGCTCCGCGCTGGCGTATCGCTCGGTGCCGCTGCAGGCGATCTACTGCGGCGCCAAGGCGGCGATCCGCGGCTTCACAGACAGCCTGCGGTCGGAGATCATCCACGACAAGCTGAACGTGCACATCACGATGGTCGATCTGCCGGCGGTCAATACGCCGCAATTCGACTGGGCGATGAACAAGATGGGCAAGAAGGCGCAGCCGGTGCCGCCGATCTACCAGCCGGAGGTGCCGGCCCGCGCAATCTACTTCGCGGCCACCCACAAACGGCGCGACGTCTGGGTCGGGATGCCGACGGTGGTGGCGATCCTGGCCAACCGCATCGCCCCGAGCTTGATCGACCGCTACCTCGCCAAGAGTGGCTACTCGGGGCAACTCACCGACCAGGACCTGCCCGCGGATGCCCCGGCCAACCTGGATCATGCGGTGCCGGGCCCCTACGGCGCGCATGGCCGTTTCGACAAGCGGCACCCGCGGACGGGCAGCTGGGAGATGTTCACCGACCGGCACAAGATGGTGGCCTATGCCGCCGTCGCGGTGGTCGGCGTGCTCGGTCTGCACGAGCTCGCCAAGAAGCTGGACATCTGACGATGACGCTCGTCAACGTCGTGGCCCGGGTCTGCCTGGTCTGCCTGTTCCCGCCGAGCGCGTACGACAAATACAAGCATCGGCAGCAAGCGCTCGAGCAGGCCCGCTCCGGGCCGCTGCCGGACGCGCCGTTGCTGATCGATGCGGGCATGGTGGTCGAGACGGTGGCGCCGCTCTGCATCGTCACGGGCAAGTTCGACCGCCTCGCCGCGTTCGTGCTGGCGGGCTTCTGCGCGGTCACGGCGGTCGGCTACCACCAGTTCTGGACCCACAGTGACCTCGGTGCGCCCGGCAAGAGCAAGGGGCGCGAGGAGATGTGGGAGTTCCTCAAGAATTTCGGCCTGGTCGGCGGCCTGCTGATGGTCGCTTTTCCGCAACGCTCGCGCCGATAGGACAAGCACCATGCCCGACGACCATTACGACATCATCGTCATCGGCAGTGGACCCGGCGGCGGCGCGCTCGCCCAGCGCCTCGCACCCACCGGCAAGCGCATCCTGATGCTCGAGCGCGGCGAGTACCTGCCGCGCTCTCGCGAGAACTGGGACAGCAAGACCGTGTTCGTCGACGGCAAGTATCAGGTGGACGAGACGTGGTACGGGCAGAATGGCGAGAGCTTCAAGCCCGGCCTGCATTACTGGGTGGGCGGCAACTCCAAGGTCTATGGCGCCGCGCTATTCCGCCTGCGCGAGGCCGATTTCGGCGAAATCCGGCACAAGGACGGCATCTCCCCGGCTTGGCCGCTCGGCTACGACGTGTTCGAACCCTTCTATGGCGAGGCCGAAAAGCTCTTCCACGTCCACGGCCAGCGCGGCGAGGACCCGAACGAGCCCTGGTCCAGCGCACCCTACGCTTACCCGCCGATCCAGCACGAGCCCCGCATCCAGGAGCTGAACGGCATCCTCGAGAACCAGGGCCTGCACCCGTTCCACCTGCCGCTCGGTATCAAGATGGACCAGAATCCGGACGGCTCGGCCACCACGTACAGCCCCTGCATCCGCTGCGACGCGTTCGACGGCTTTCCCTGCGCCATCAACGCCAAGGCCGACTCGCAGGTGATCTGCGTTGATCCGACCAAGGCGGCGCACGACAACTTCACCTTGCTCACCGGCGCTTTCGTCAGCCGCCTCGAAACCGATCCGTCCGGCCGCAGCGTGAAAACCGTCGTCGTCGTGCGCGACGGCAAGGTCGAGCACTACTCCGCCGATATCGTCGTGGTCGCTTGCGGGGCGCTCTCCTCGGCGCTTCTGATGCTGCGTTCGGGCAACGACCAGCACCCGAACGGCTTGGCCAACGGCTCCGACCAGGTCGGCCGCAACTACATCCGGCACAACATGTCGATCGTCATGGCGTTGCTGAAGGAGCCCAACCATACGGTGTTCCAGAAGACACTGGCGCTCAGCGACTATTACCTGGGCTCGCCGGATTGGAATTATCCGCTCGGCCTGATCCAAATGTGCGCTACCTCGCACGGCGAGCAGATCCGCGGCGAGGCCCCGGGACAGGCGCTGATGAAGCTCGTTCCCGACTGGACGTTCGACAAGATGGCGCTGCACTCGATCGACTTCTGGATGCAGGCCGAGGACCTGCCGATGGCGGAGAACCGTATTCGCTACCAGGACGGCAAGGTCGTGCTCGACCACACTCCCAACAACGTGGAAGCCCTGACCCGGCTGGAGACGAAGCTCGAAGGCCTGCTCGGGCCGATGAACGCTTGGCCCCAGCTGATCAAGCGCGACCTCTACCTCGGCAAGGACATCCCGCTCAACGGCACCGCCCATCAGGCCGGCACGCTGCGTTTCGGCACCGACCCGGCCAGCTCCGTGCTCGACCTCGACTGCAAGGCGCACGAACTCGGTAATCTCTACGTCACCGATGCGAGCTTCTTTCCATCCATCGGCGCTGTAAACCCGACGCTGACCATCATCGCCAACGCGCTCCGCGTCGCCGCCATCATCGAAAAGCGGTTGGGCTGAGCCATGGCGCTGACGCCCATTTCCAACCCGGCCACGAGCCGCAGCGTAGGCAAGCTGCTCCCCTCCATGACACGGTTGATCGACGTCAACCGCTGCAGAGTCCGTCCCGACGACCTGATCGCGCACCAAGGTTATAGCGTGCTGGTCACCGACGTGCAGGGCTGGATCGGCAACGGCCTCGAGGGTGTCTACCTCCACCAGACCCGATTCCTGTCGCGCTTTCACCTCCGGCTGGAGCAGGTCGCCATCTCCTGCGTGTCGGCCAATGTCGTCGATCACCACGCCATCACCGCCTACCACCTCGCGCCGTCGCCGGCAGGCCGCGCAGCCGAGCCGCCTCGAGAAAAGCAGGGTCCATCCGGCAGCGAGGTGGTTCACAAGGCAATAGAAATTCAAGTCAACGCGTTCTGCGGCTACGGGCTGCACATGGACGTTATCGTCACCAACCATGGCTTGGCTGCCGCCGAGCTGAGCCTGGTGTTCGAACTTCAGGCCGATTTTGCCGATTTCAACGAGGCGCTAGCGGGCAAGCGGCAGCAGAAGGGGCTCGTCGAGCGCCGGTGGTCGGAAAGTGAGGGCGGCGGTACGCTCGAGTTCCGCTATGAGCGCGACGATCTCGACCTGGCGTCGCGCATCGTCCTCGGGGGCGCCGGCCGGGTCAGCGATCTCGGCGACGGCCTGGCGTGCTCCCTGCACCTGGCGCCGCAGGACTCGCAGCTTCTGACACTGGCGCTGCATCCGCACTTCATGGGCACGGATTTCGCACCTTTCTACGGCATCGACGGAAGCTTCGACACCGGATCCTTGGCAGCAGCCAAGCGGCGCGAGTGGGAAGCGGGCGCACAAACGATCGAAGCAGCCAACCCGGTCGTGCAGGCGGCGTGGGACCAGGCGGTGTCGGACCTCGTGTCGCTGCAGGTGCTGGAGGGGGAGGACGCCGCGCCGTTTATGGTCGTCGCGGGCATGCCGAACTACACCGGGCTGTTCGGCCGCGATGCGTATCTGACGTCACTGCAAAGCATGGTGCTATCCCCGCAGACCCTGCGCGGGGCGCTGCAGGTGGTGACCCCGTTCAACGCGGCCGAGACCGACGACGAGGCCGACGCGGAACCCGGCAAAGTGCTGCACCAGCGGCAGCTCGGCCCGCTCGCCCAGCTTAAGTTATCGCCCTTCCTCGCCTATTACGGCGATGCGTCGACACCGGGCCTGTTCCTGCTCGCGGCGGCGGCAGAATTTGCCAACACCGGCGATGCGGCGTTCTTTCGCTCGCAGCGCCAGGCGCTCGACGGCACGCTTGCTTGGATGGCGCACAACCAGGACGAGCGTGGCTTCTACCCCTACCAGACCCGGTCCTCGAAAGGCGTCAAGAACCAGAGTTGGAAGGATAGCGGCGAGGCGGTTCTTACCCATGACGGCCGGATGGTTCAAGATCCCATCGCCATGGCAGACATCCAGGCACTCTACTATGCGGGCAAGCAGTCGCTCGGCTTGGCCCTGGTCGCTACCGGCGACGAGAAGGCCGGCCACGCGCTGGTTGAGGAGGCCGAAGCCCTCAAGCGTCGGTTCAACCAGGCCTACTGGATTGAGAACGAACGGTTCGTTGCGATCGCGCTCGACCCTAACGGCCACCAGGTCCGCACCGTCGCGTCCGATCCCGGCACCTGCCTCGCCTACGGCATCATCGACGATGCCCGCACCCAGACCGTCGCCGACCGTCTGATGTCCGACGAGTTGTTCAGCGGCTGGGGCATCCGCACGCTGTCCGCCCGGCATCCCGCCTACAACCCGTTCGCCTATCACCTCGGTACCGTCTGGCCATCACCGAACGCCGTCACCGCGTTCGGCTTGCATCGTTATGGGTTCAACGAGCACATGATTCGGCTGGCCACCGGGCTGTTCTCGGCGAGCCAGATTTTCGACCTCGACCGCTTGCCCGAAGTGTTCGGCGGCCATGCGCGTGACGGCCGGCACCCGCATCCCGGCCTGTATCCCGGCGCCTGCTCACCGCAGGCCTGGTCCGCCGGTGCCGTCATCCTGCTGGTCAACACGTTCATGGGCCTAACCCCGTTCGCCCCAAAGCGCGCTTTGGTCGTCGACCCCGCGCTTCCGGAGTGGCTGCCGGAACTGACAGTCCGCAACGTCCGTGTCGGCGCCGCCCGCGTCGCCTTGCGGGCCCATCGCAGCGCCGCCGGCACCGAGCTGGAGATCATTGATGCCGGCGGTATCGAGATCGTCCGGGCACCAGCACTACCGCCGGGCCAGGACCGCCTGGCCGCCGCCTTCCGTTCCATGCTGTGAGGAGTTCGACCTTGTCCGACGATTCCCTGTTGCCCGGTCGCATCCTCCGCCGCGCCGGCCCGCCCAAGCCGGTCGACGGCTTCCGCGGCGTCCAGATCGACGATGACCGCCTCGCCACGGTCTTGCCAGCCGCCACGCCGCTGATGATCTACTACGAGGGTACCCTGCACGCCGAAGGTCCGGCCTGGCACGAGGCGTCCGGGCTGCTGTATTGGTCGGACGTGCCGAACCGGCGGTTGCTCTGCCTGCATCCCGACGGTCATGTCGAGACTGCCATCGACGGCACCTATTTCATGAACGGCAATGCCGTCGATCTCCAGGGCCGGCTCGTGCATTGCGAGCACGGCCGCCGCTGCATCAGCCGCTCCGACACGCCACCGCCAGCCCAGCCGACGCCGATCGTCACTCACTACCAGGGCAAGCGGTTCAACTCGCCCAACGACGTGGCGGTCGCACCCGACGGCAGCATCTGGTTTGCCGACCCAACCTTCGGCATCCTGATGCCCAACCAGGGCAGCGTGGTTGATCCCGAACTCGACCACCGCAGCGTCTATCGCTTCGATCCGGCTACCGAAGAGCTTCGCCGCATGGCCGACTTCGCCCAGCCCAATGGCGTGGCTTTCACCCAGGACGGACGGACTCTCTACGTGTCCGACACGGCGCTGTCATTGGGCGAGATCCCCAATGCCGGTCATGGCACGACGCACGAGATCATCGCTTTCGATGTGGGTGAGGACGGCACGCTCTCCAATCGCCGCTTCTTCTGCCACACCGACCACGGCTACCCGGACGGCTTCGTGGTCGACTCCCGCGGCTGGGTTTGGACCTCGGCGGAAGACGGCGTTCACGTCTGGTCCGCAGACCGCCGCAAGATCGGTTACATCCGCACCGAACAGGTTGTCTCCAACCTATGCTTCGGCGGCCCAAACGGCCGCCGCCTATTCATGGCGGCGACCAAACAGCTGTTGGCGATCGATTTGGTGGAATGAACGGCAGGGAGAGACGGCCATCAATTAACTCGCGTTCCACGCGGATAGGACAGTCGCGGCTTACCTGTACACAATATGATACTCCCCTACAGTACCTTTGAAGCCGAAAAAGCGTTCCGGCACTCGACACTAAATCAGTGCTTTCCCGAAAGCCGAGGCGACGTGGACGTGATCTGCACCTACGAGAGACTTGGGTGCACGGATCCCCGCTGCGTTGGCTGAGGTAGGATGGCTCGGGGGATCGTTCCCCGTCACTGTCCGGGGTGGTTGTCGTGCCGTTCAAAACCAATGCCGAGCGTCGCCATCATATCCCAAAGCAGCAGCATCGTGCCACGAACTCGGCTGCCTGTGATGCAGCCCTGCGGCAGCGCGGCAGCCTGACGGTTTGGTTCACCGACGCAGCGATCGCGGCCTGGAGGGCTAAACCGCGAACCACGCGAGGCGGCCAGTCGCGCTATTCGGCCCTGGCCATTGCGACGGCGCTTACGCTGCGGTCGGTGTTCCGCCTGGCCCTGCGGCAGACCGAAGGGCTGACCGGCTCCATCATTGCCCTGCTCGGCTTCGATCTCGCGGTGCCGGACCATACCACCTTGAGCCGCCGGGCTGAGGGCTTGGACGTGGTTCGCCCCCGGCTAGGCCCCGGTCCCGTTCACCTGCTGGTTGACAGCACGGGGCTCAAACTACACGGCTCGGGCGAATGGCTGCTCCAGAAGCACGGCACGAAGACACGGCGGTCGTGGCGCAAGCTGCATATCGCCGTGGACGCCGACACCGGGCAGATCGCGGCGGCGGCGTTGACCACCAGCGACGTCGACGATGCTTCGCAGGTCGGGGCCTTGCTCGACCAGGTGGATGGGCCGGTCACGTCGTTTACCGCCGA
>CAZTJC010000117.1:2183-6830 GCA_964613945.1 uncultured Acetobacteraceae bacterium | reverse complement strand
TAGCCGCGGCACGACATGCCGAAACCGGTATTCATGCTGCCTTCGTAGATCACCGCCGTCTCCGCGCCCGACAGCCCGGCCTTGCCGAAGATCTCGGCGAACTTGCCCCGCAGCTCGCCCATCCCGTCCGGCGTCGACATCGCCAGGTAGCTGAAGATGTCGTGGACGTTCACCGCACCCGGGATATGCCCGGCCGCATAGGCGTCGGGGCCGCGGGCGTCGATGACGACCACATCCGGTTTGCCGCGCCTTTGCTCCAATTCAGCGGGCGTCATTAGTACTTTTTCACTCATGATCGTCTCCTGTGCTCGGAAGCGGTGTCCGTGGTGACGCCCTTGCCGTTCATCGCCGTGGCAACGACCAAAAAGGAGCCCGCCCCCGGTTACCAGCAACCGCCATGCCAGTTTCAATCCGCATCGTGAGAAAGCCCGGATCGGGCGTTGTCCCGCCGCTGCCATCCTCGTGGCGCGCCGATGATGGTGACCTCTTCCGGCCGACACTTTGTAGACAATGTCGGAAATGGCTTTTATGAGCGAAATGCCGGCCGACCCGGCGATGCGCAGCGATGGAGCGACCGCCGATGTCGATACGCGGCACCCGAACCCCGCGCGAGATCGCCAGTTCCTGGCGCGAACAGGAGATGTTCGTGATCCAGGAGGTGATGAAACAGATCGGCAAGGGCCTGCAGCCGCAGCACGCCATTCGCGAGATGCTGCATCTGCTGTCGGAGATCCTCGGCCTGAACCGCGGCCGGATCGTGCTGCGGGAGCCCAAGGGCGACCAGTACCACATCGTGCATGCCTACGGCCTGACCCGCGACCAGGTCGCCCGCGGACGCTACGCCTTGGGCGAAGGTGTGACGGGGCACGTCATCGCCGACGGCCAGTTGGTCATCCTGCAGAACATCGACAGCGACCCGCTCTTCCTGTTCCGGGCGGTCGAGCGCAAGGATCTGCCGCCCGGCCAGGTGTCGTTCCTGGCGCTGCCGCTCCGCGTGCATCAGCGCATCGTCGGCGCGCTCGCCTGCCACCGCTTGCGCCAGAGCGAACGCGCCCTCGCCGACGACGTCGCCATCCTCCGCATCGCCGCCACGCTGGTGGAGCAGTTGCTGACGCTGCACGAGGATGTGGAGGCCCGCACGCGCGACCTGGAGCGGCAGAATCAGGCCCTGGCCCGGGCGCTGGAGGCGGGTCATGCGCGCTACGGCATCGTTGGCCGCTCGCCGCAGCTGCTGGGCGCCATTGCGCAGATCGAACGCGTCGCCGCCGCCACCGCCGCCGTCCTGTTGCTGGGCGCGTCCGGCACGGGCAAGGAGCTGTTCGCGCGCGCGCTGCACCTGGCCAGCCCGCGCCGCAACCAGCCGTTCATCAAGGTGAACTGCGCCGCGATCCCGGAAACGCTGTTCGAGTCAGAGCTGTTCGGCCATGAGCGCGGCGCGTTCACCGGCGCCGCCGGCGCCCGCGCCGGATGGTTCGAGCAGGCCAATAACGGCACCATATTCCTCGACGAGGTGGGCGAGCTGCCGCTGCTGATGCAGACCAAGCTGCTCCGCACCCTGCAGGAAGGCACCGTGATGCGCCTGGGTGGCCGGCAGGAGGTCAAAGTCAACGTCCGCCTGGTCGCCGCGACCAACCGCGACCTGCACGAGGCGGTGCTGCAGGGCCGCTTCCGCGAGGATCTGTTCTACCGCATGAACGTCATACCGATTACGCTGCCGACGCTGGCCGAGCGGAGCGACGACATTCCCGACCTGCTGGCCAGCTTCCTGGCGCGCTTCAATCAGGACAATGGCACCAATGTCAGCCTGACCAGCCGGGCGCTCGACCGCCTGGTGCGCCATCCCTGGCCGGGGAACGTGCGGCAGCTGTCGAATTTCGTCGAGCGCATGGTGTTGCTGGCCGGGCGCAACGTGCTGGACGAGCAGGACGTCGTCGGCCTGCTCGAGGGTATCAACGGGCTGGAGCCCCCCCGTCCGGCATCGCCGCCTCTGGCGGAGGCGCCGGAGCTGGCGGTGCGCCCCTACATGCCCATCGGATCGCACCGGGCCGAGGATCTGCGCCGCGCGCTGGCGCAGAGCGCCGGCAACAAGACGCGCGCGGCCCAGCGTCTCGGGCTAACGGAGCGGCAGTTCTCCTACCGGTGGCGCAAGCTCGGCCTGGGCTGAGGGCCACAAACCTACGCAATGTCGACAATTTGTCACGGGTCGTCGACGCAAACCCCATGCGCATGACCGGCACGGTCTGGCACGCGCATTGCTCTCAGGCAGGGGACAGTGCCGGAGCGTCCGACCCTGGGCAGAGGAAACGCAATCATGAGCGCCACCGCAACCATTTCGCAGGATTACCTGCGGCCGATCGACCGCGACGGGCTGCTGAAATTCGCTGAAGCCGGCCGCGCCACCCCGGCACGCCGCGGCACCAACGTCGTCAAGACCGTCACCGACGGCCAGTTCCGCACCCTCAGCTACGTGGGCGACCACACCCCCGTCGTCGTCGACGAGCCGCCGCATCTTCTCGGCCAGAACACCGCGCCGGCTCCCGGCGAAGTCCTGCTTTCCGCCCTGGGCGGCTGCCTGGCGGTCGGCATCACCGCCGTCGCCACCTTCCGGCAGGTGAAGCTGTCGCGGCTGGAACTGCGCCTCGAAGGCGACATCGGCAACAGCGCGGCATGGGGTGCCGGCGGCGCCGAGCGCGAGCCGCAGGAGATGGGGTTCCAGGAGGTCCGCGTCTTCGTCACCGTCGAGGGCGACGCCACGCGGGAAGAACTCGACGAGATCGTGCAGCACGCGAACTACTTCTCGCCGGTCGCCAACACCGTCCGTAACCCGGTGGCGTTCCGCATCGCCCTCGCGGACTGAGCCGTCGAAACCGCAGGGGAGTTCACCATGCCGAACCCGTCGATGACTGGACAATGGACCGATCAGGCGGTGTTGGCCGACACCGCATCCATCGCCGCTGGCGAGCTGCAGCGCGCGGCCACCGCCACCGACGGCGGACGGTATCCGCTGGACATCCTTGGCGCCCTCGGCCGGGCCGGTGCCATGGGCGTGCACCTGGACCGGCACGGGACCCGCTTCGGCCTCGCCATCGCCGCCATGGAGGCGAGCAGCCGCGCCTGCGGCGCCACCGGCTTCCTCATGTGGTGCCAAGACGTCTGCGGCCTCTACATGGAGCAGTCAGGCAACCCGGCCCTCATCGGCGCCGCGCTGGACCGCCACGCCGCCGGGCAGAGCTTCGGCGGCACCGCCATGTCCAACCCGATGAAGACCTTCGCCGGCATCGAGAAGATGCTGCTCCGCGCCCGGCGCGTCCCCGGCGGCTACAGCGTCAGCGGCGCGCTGCCCTGGGTCAGCCATATCGCCGCCGGCCAGTATTGCGGCGCCGTCGCCACGGTGCTGGACGGCAACGGTGACCGCTCGCACGATGTCATGTTCCTGCTGCGCTTCGATGGCCGCGCCACGCTGCGCCAATGCCCGCACTTCTCCGGCATGGAAGGCACCAGCACCTGGGGCGTGCAGCTCGACGAATTTTTCGTCGGCGCCGACGACATGATCGCCGACCCCGTGCAACCCTTCGTCAAGCGCATCCGCGCCGCCTTCATCCTGTTGCAGACCGGCATGGGTCTCGGCGTCGCGGGCGGCAGCATCGATGCCATGGCGGGCATCGAGGACCAGCTCGGGCACGTCAATCAGTTCCTCTGCGACCGGCCGGACGAGTTGGACGGCGAGTTCGCCGAGCTTCGCGCCCGCGTGATGCGGCTGGCCGGGTCGCCCTATGACGGCTCGACCGACTACCTGATCGAGGTGCTAGATGCCCGCGCCGAGGTTGCCGAGTTCTCGCTGCGGGCCGCGCAATCCTCGCTGCTGCATCATGGTGCGCGCGGCTACCTGACCGCCGCGGCACCGCAGCGCCGGATGCGGGAAGCGCAGTTCGTCGCCATCGTCACGCCGGCCATCAAGCATCTGCGCTGGGAGATCGCCCGCCTGTCGCGCGAGATCCTGCCGCAGATGGACGCGGCGGCGTGATCGAGCCGACCGACGGTCGCGGGGCGTGGCTGCAGTTCCTCTGCCGCGCCTGCGGCCTCATCTACGACGAAGCCTTGGGGGACGAAGACAGCGGCCTGCCGCCGGGCACCCGCTTCGCCGACATCAGCGATGACTGGGTCTGCCCGCTCTGCGGCGTGACCAAGGCCGACTTCGAGCCGTATACGCCGCAACAACGCGCGCCTGCGGCGAGCGGCACCATCCCCGCGCAGCGTGGCGCCGGCATCGTGATCGTCGGTGCTGGGCTGGCGGGATGGAGCACCGCCGCGGCGATCCGCGCCCTGGACGGCAGCGTGCCGATCACCATGGTCACCGCCTGTGCCGGCGACGTCTACAACAAGCCCGAGCTCTCCGTGGCGCTGGCCCGTGGGGTCTCCCCCGAAGCGATGCGGCGCGAAACGGGGGCCGCGGCAGCGGAACGCCTCGGCATCCGCCTACGCTCCGAAACGGTCGCCGTCTCGTTGCAGCCGACGCGTCATGTGCTGCGGACCAGCCGGGGTCCGTTGCCGTATACCAACCTAGTGCTGGCACAAGGCTCGCGCCCGGCGGTGCTGCCCGGCCTGCCGGCGGATCTGTGCTGGCGCATCAACAATCTGGGCGCCTGG
>CAZTJC010000117.1:0-2083 GCA_964613945.1 uncultured Acetobacteraceae bacterium | reverse complement strand
GCCGCGCCCGTGATCCGGCTGAAGACCAAATCGACGCCGCTGGTCATCCACGGCATACCGACGCCAAACGGAGACTGGCGCACCCTGGAGGACACCGCCGAGCGCCTGCGCATGGAGCAGTGGGACGGCAACGTGCTGCAGGCCCGCCTGGCCGCCTAACCCCGCTCGGCGTTATGCCTCGGGCATCCTGACGCCGCTGATGCGCTCGCACGCGGCCAGCAGCCGCTCCTGACAGTCGATGTCGTTCAACGCCCCGCTCGGCTTGCGCGGCTGCATGTGGAAGAAATAGCCGCCCGTGACGTCGGCCGCCGGGTCGTCGCTGGTGGCGAGCCAGACCTGGGTGCGGTGCCCCGCGTCGAGGTCGCCGGTGGCGTGCGCGCCGCCCATCTTCGTGGCCACCCATCCTGGTTCCAGCGCATTGCTGCGCACCCCCGGCCAGCGCCGCGCCATTGCACGCGCCAGCAGCGCATCATGCAGCTTGGTGTCGGAATAGGCCTGGTTGCCGCGCCACGGCCGATCCACCCAGTTCAGATCAACCAGGCTTGCGTCGCCGCGACGATGCAGTTCGGAGCTGACATAGACCAGCCGCTCCGGCCGCCGGATCAGCGCCGTCAGCAGATAGGGCGCCAGCGTGTTGACGGCGAACACATGCGACAACCCGTCCCGCGTCTCGACCCGGCGCCGCTCCCGAAAGCCGACCGCCGCATTGTGGATCACCGCATCGAACGCGCCCAGCGCGTTGACCTGATCGGCGACGCCGCGGACCTCCGCCATGCTGGTGAAATCCCCGATAACAACGGAGTGCGCCCCCGGCACGGCCCGCATAGCCTCCCTCCCGCGCGCATCGTTGCGGGCATGCAGCACCACCGTATGACCCTGCTCGACAAGCAGCCCGGCCGCCATGCGGCCGAGACCGTCGGACGATCCTGTGACAAAGACCCGCATGCTGTGGACACTCCCGCTCAACCCCGTCGACCCCAGGTGGGGACGACGCCGCCGATGGCAGCCCGGCCGTCCCTGTGCGACCTCATCGCCACTTCGCCGTCTTACCCCGTGCTCTCCTGGTCGGCGCATGAAAGTCGTCTGGTTTCTTTCGAACCCAGGCGACGAAACGGGCGAGTTCCGGGTCCGCCCTGAGCGCCTCCGGCGACGACAGCACCCTGGCGATTTCCGCTTCCGTGTAACGGGCATGGATCGCCGAATGGCACACCTGGTGCAGTCGCACCGTGCCGAAATGAGCACCGCCCTTCAGCTTCGGGGTGAGGTGGTGAAGCGACGACTTCGCGCTCGGTGGGATCGGCCTGCCGCACAGGGCGCAGATGACGCCGTCCTCGGCGATGGCAGGTGGTCCGGAAGCGCGCATGGGAGTGACATGGTGCGAGACCTCGGACAGTGAAGCTCGATCTCCCGTGAAGCCCAGGACCGCCTACGCGGCGAGCCCTCAGGCGTGTGAGAACATCGGGAGGCCGGGTGTCTCCAACTCCGCCCGCAGGATCGTGCCGGTCCGGCTCTCGGTGATGAACAGCGAGCGCCCACCGGGCCCGCCGAACGCGAGATTGGTCGTACCCA
Organism: uncultured Acetobacteraceae bacterium; assembly: GCA_964613945.1. Classification (GTDB taxonomy): domain Bacteria; phylum Pseudomonadota; class Alphaproteobacteria; order Acetobacterales; family Acetobacteraceae; genus JAVVHH01. Next base: position 514 of record CAZTJC010000117.1, on the reverse strand, counting down.
CGCCGGCGCAGGACACGATGCGGTCGAGCGGCTCCGCCCCCGGCGACAAGCGCCACACCGAACCGAAGCCGGTATGGCAGATCAGCAGATTGCCGCCCTCGTCCAACGCCAGCCCGTCCGGTCCGCCGGGGCCACCATGCAGATGCGCGAAGATACCCACCTTGGTGACCAGCCCGCTCGCCGGCAGCGGCACGCGCCAGATCTGGTTGGCCCGCGTGACCGCGATGAGCAGGAAGCTCTCCTCGGGATCGACCACGATGCCGTTCGGGCTCGGAACCGTGTTGACCAGGCAGGTCAGCTGCCCCTCGGGCGTGAGCTTCCACACGCGCCCGGTGGGGTCGTGCATGCCGGTCTGGCCCTGGTCGGTGAAATACAGGTTACCCGAGGGGGCAAAGACGAGATCGTTGACGCCCTTGAAGCTCTCGCTGGCGGCCGTCTCCAGAAATGGCGTCACGGTGCCGCTCGCCGGGTCCAGCAACATGATGCCGCGCTTGTAGTCGGTGATGAAGATGCG
>CAZTJC010000116.1:0-7140 GCA_964613945.1 uncultured Acetobacteraceae bacterium | reverse complement strand
AAGGCGAGCGTCGTGATCATCGATAGGGCGCATCCAGCTCGAGGCGCTTGGCCAGGATCTGTTCCCACTGGTCACCGTTAGCGAGCAGCTTCTGCTTGTCGTACATCAGCTCGGACCGGGTCTCGACCGCAAATTCGAGGTTCGGCCCCTCGACGATCGCGTCCACCGGGCACGCTTCCTCGCACAACCCGCAATAGATGCACTTGGTCATGTCGATGTCGTAGCGCGTGGTGCGGCGCGAGCCGTCGTCACGCGGCTCAGCTTCGATATAGATGCAGTTGGCCGGGCAGACTGCCTCGCACAGCTTGCAGGCGATGCAACGCTCTTCGCCATTGGGATAACGCCGCAGCGCATGCTCGCCACGGAAACGCGGGCTGAGCGGGTTGCGCTCGAACGGGTAGTTGATGGTCACCTTGCGGCGGAAGAAATACTTCAGCGTCAGCCACATGCCGCCGAGCAACTCGCTCAGCAGCAGACTGCGCGCGGCGCGGTCGATGCTTGCCATCGTCAGACTCCTTGCTGGCCCGGAAGCCAGCCAAAGGCGAGCAGCACGCCCGCCGTCAAGATGAGCCACCCCAGCGACAGCGGCAGGAACACTTTCCAGCCTAACCGCATTAGCTGATCGTAGCGGAAGCGCGGGAATGTCGCCCGCACCCAAACGAACATGAATAACACGAGGCAGATCTTGGCGATGAACCAGATGGGTCCCGGCACCCAAGTGAACGGCGCGAACGGGATCGGGCTGAGCCAGCCGCCGAGAAACAGGATGGCGGTCATCGCCGACATCAGGATCATGTTGGCGTATTCGCCTAGGAAGAACAGTCCGAAGCTCATGGCGCTGTATTCGACGTGGAAGCCACCAACGATCTCGCTCTCGCCTTCCGCTAAGTCGAACGGCGCGCGGTTGGTTTCGGCCAGGATCGAGATGAAGAACACCACAAACATCGGGAACAGCGGGATGATGAACCAGATCCGCTGCTGCGCCATGACGATGTCCGTCAGGTTCAGCGACCCGGCGCATAGCAGCACCGTCACCATCACGAAGCCCATGCTGACTTCGTAGCTGACCATCTGCGCCGCCGACCGAAGCGCACCCAGGAAGGCGTATTTCGAGTTGCTGGCCCAGCCGGCGATGATGATGCCGTAAACGCCCAAGCTGCTGATTGCGAACAGGTACAAGACGCCGACGTTGATGTCGGCGATCGCCCAACCTTCGTTCACCGGCACCACGGCCCAGGCAATCATCGCCAAGGTCATCGTCAGCAACGGCGCGACGATGAAGAGGATGCGGTTCGCCCCAGTAGGGACGATCGTTTCCTTGGTGAGCATCTTCAGCGCGTCGGCAAACGGCTGCATTAGCCCGAACGGCCCGACCACGTTGGGGCCGACCCGCATCTGCATCGCCGCCATCACCTTGCGCTCAGCCAGGGTGAGGTAAGCCACAGAGATCAACACCGGCACCAGGATCGCCAGCGTCTTCAGCACCGTCAGGATCAGGATCCCGAAATCGCTGTCCCAGAACGACATCACTCGGCAGCCTGTAGCGCTGCAGGCGTCACGAACAGCTTGCTACACTCCGCCATCACCGCGCTGGCCCGCGCGATCGGGTTGGTCAGGTAGTAGTCCGCTATCGCCGGCTTGAACGATGCCGCGTCGATCGATCCCGTCGAGGCGGGACCAGCTTGATCGCCGCCAACCGTGCGCGAATACGACCAACGGAACACCGGGCTGGCCGCCTCCAGCCGCGTGCGCAATGCATCGAGGCTATCGTAGGGCAACGGCTTGCCGATCACCGCGCTGAACGCCCGCAGGATCGACCAATCCTCGCGCGCCTCGCCCGGCGGCTGACAGGACAGGAAGCCGCGCTGCACTCGGCCTTCCGTATTGATCCAGGTTCCGCTTTTCTCTGTATAGGCGGCACCCGGCAGGATCACGTCGGCACGCGAGGCGCCGCGATCGCCGTGATGGCCCTGATAGACCACGAAGGTGTCGGGCTTGATCCGGCTGGTGTCGAACTCGTCCGCCGCAAGTAGCCAAAGCAGATCGACGCCGCCGTCGAGCATGGCAGCGAAATCCTTGCCGCCCGGCTGCGGCAGGAAGCCGAGGTCGAGCGCCGCGACGCGGCTGGCGGCGGTGTGGAGAATGTTGAAGCCGTGCCAGTCGTGCGAGATCGCTCCCACCGACGCGGCCAGCGCCCAGGCAGCGGCCAGAACGGCGGCACCATCGGCCCTCGCCAAGGCAGCCTGGCCGACGATGATCATCGGACGCTTGGCGTCGGTGAGCACCTGCTTGAAGTCGCCGAGGTCGTTGAGCGCCTGCGGTCCGTCACCAAGGTTGGTGACGTTGTAGATGGCGTCCGGCACGGTGCCGACGCTGCCAATCCGGCACCCGCCCGCCAGCCAGCGCTTGCGGATGCGTGCGTTCAGCACCGGAGACTCCCGACGCGGATTGCTGCCGATCAGCAAGATCGCGTCGGCTTCTTCGATGCCAGCGATGCCAGAGTTGAAGAGGTAGAACTCGCGTCGCGACGCATCCAGCGCCGCACCGTCCTGACGGCAGTCGAGATTACTTGACCCCAAGGAGCCCATAAGGTCCTTGAGCGCCAGCATGCTCTCGGCATCGCAGAGATCGCCAGCCACCGCACCGATCCGCTCCGGCGTCGTCGACTTGATCTTGTCGGCAATTGCCTTGAACGCCTCCGGCCAGCTCGCCGGCCGCAACTTGCCGTTCTCGCGCACCCATGGCTTGTCCAGCCGGCGGCGCTTCAGCCCGTCAAGCGCGAAGCGCGACTTGTCGCCGAGCCACTCCTCGTTCACGTCCTCATTGATCCGCGGCAAGATTCGCAGAACTTCGGCACCGCGCGCATCGACCCGGATCGCGGCGCCCAGCGCGTCATGCACGTCGACGCTGTCGGTCTTGCGATATTCCCACGGCCGCGCCTGATAGTTCCACGGCTTAGGCAGCAGCGCACCGACCGGGCAGATGTCGGCCAGGTTGCCCGACAATTCCGACGTCAACGCGCTTTCGATGTAGGTGCCGACCTCCATGTTCTCGCCGCGGCCGGTGGCGCCCATCTCCGGCACGCCCGCGACCTCGCTGGAGAAGCGGATGCAGCGCGTGCAATGGATGCACCGGGTCATCACCGTCTTGATCAACGGCCCCAGATACTTGTCCTTCACCGCACGCTTGTTCTCGGCGTAGCGCGAATGGTCCATGCCGTAGCCGAAGGCCTGGTCCTGCAAGTCGCACTCACCGCCCTGGTCGCAGATCGGGCAATCGAGCGGGTGGTTGATCAGCAGGAATTCCATCACGCCACGACGCGCGTTGCGCACCATCGGCGTATCGGTCTTGATCACCATGCCGTCCGCCACCGGGTAGGCGCAGGAGGCGACCGGCTTGGGCGCCTTCTCCACTTCGACCAGGCACATGCGGCAGTTACCGGCGACCGACAGCCGCTCGTGGTAGCAGAAGCGCGGAATTTCGACGCCAGCCTGCTCGCAGGCCTGAATGACCGCGGATCCGTTAGGAACCTCGACCTCGATGCCGTCAACGGTGAGCTTGGCCATGTCTTGCCCCTACTCGGCCGCCATCGGTAGCCCGACGGTGCCGTGCGATCGCTTATACGCGGTGATCCGCGCTTCCATCTCCGGCCGGAAGTGCCGGATCAAACCCTGAATCGGCCAGGCCGCCGCGTCACCGAGCGCACAGATGGTGTGACCCTCGATCTGCTTGCTGACCTGTTCCAGCATGTCAATTTCCGACAGCTCGGCCCGGCCTTCAACCATGCGCGTCATCACCCGCATCATCCAGCCCGTACCCTCGCGGCACGGCGTGCATTGGCCGCAGCTCTCGTGCTTGTAGAACACCGACAGCCGCTGGATCGCTTTGATGATGTCCGTGGACTTGTCCATCACCATCACCGCCGCAGTGCCCAGACCGGACTTCACGTCGCGCAAGCTGTCGAAATCCATCAACACCGTGTCGCAGATCGACTTCGGCAACACCGGCACCGACGAGCCGCCCGGAATGACCCCGAGCAGGTTGTCCCAGCCACCGCGCACGCCGCCAGCATACTTGTCGATCAGCTCACGCAACGGGATGCCAAGTTCTTCCTCGACATTGCACGGCTTGTTCACGTGACCGGAGATACAGAACACCTTGGTGCCCGAGTTCTTCGGCCGTCCCAGCGCCGCGAACCAGGCTCCGCCCCGCCGCAGGATCGTCGGCACCACCGCGATCGTCTCGACGTTGTTGACCGTCGTCGGGCAGCCATACAGACCCACCGCGGCCGGGAATGGCGGCTTCAGCCGCGGCATGCCCTTCTTACCCTCAAGGCTCTCGATCAGCGCGGTCTCTTCACCGCAGATATAGGCCCCGGCACCGCGATGGACATAGATCTCGAAATCATAGCCGGACCCGCAAGCGCCCTTGCCGACCAATCCGGCCGCATAGGCTTCGGCCACTGCCCGTTCGAGCGCCACCGCCTCGTTGTAGTACTCGCCGCGGATGTAGATGTAGCAAGCCGACGCGCCCATCGCGAAGCTCGCGATCAGGCAACCCTCGATCAGCTTGTGCGGGTCGTGCCTGATGATGTCGCGGTCCTTGCAGGTCCCAGGCTCGCTCTCGTCGGCATTGACTACCAAGTAGCTGGGTCGCCCGTCGGGCGCTGCCTGCTTCGGCATGAACGACCACTTCATCCCCGTCGGGAACCCGGCGCCACCACGTCCGCGCAGCCCAGAGTCCTTCATCTCCTGGATGATGGCATCTCGTCCCCGGGCCAGGATGGCACCGGTATCGGCCCAGTCGCCGCGCGCGCGGGCACCATCCAGAAAAGGATCGTGCTGCCCATAGAGGTTGGTGAAGATACGGTCTTTGTCGGCGAGCATGGCTACTTCACCTCTAAAAGCGTCATCGGGCCACCCTCGGGTGCCGACGTCGCACGTCCGATCGTCGACCCCGCCGGCGGCCGCTCGCCGCGGCGCAACGCCTGCAGCAATTCCCGTGTCCGCTCGTAGTCGAGATCCTCGTAGTAGTCGTCATCCACCTGCAGGATCGGCGCGTTGACGCAGGCCCCAAGGCACTCAACCTCCGACAGCGTGAACATGCCGTCCGCGGATGTCTGCTTGTATCCGGTCACCCCGGCCTCGTCGCGACAAGCACGGGCAATCTCGTCTGATCCACGCAGCCAGCACGGTGTTGTGCCGCAGACTTGCAGATGGACCCGCCCGATCGGCGCCATGTTGAACATGAAATAGAAGGTCGCGACCTCGTAGACACGGATTGGCGGCACTTCCAAGCGGGCCGCCACCACGTCCATGGCCACCCGCGGCACCCAGGCACTGCCGGTCTGGCGTCCCATCTGCCGCTGCACGACATATAGGATCGGGATTACCCCGCTCGCCTTGCGGCTCTCCGGATACTTGTTCAGCGTCCAAGCGATCTCGCGCTCGCTTTCCTCGTCAAACACGAAGCTCGCTGGCTCTGCCGGCGGGTCAGACGGTAGGCTGACCCCGATCGGAATCGGGTTCAGTGCCGCCGAGCCGGCGATGATGTCGTCGTTGTTGGCCATGATCTACCTGTCGATCTCACCGAACACCACGTCGAGCGACCCGATGATGGCCACCGCATCGGCCAGCATGTGCCGGCGCGACATGTGCTCGATCGCCTGAAGGAACGAGAACCCCGTCGGCCGGATCTTGCAGCGATACGGCCGATTGCTGCCATCGGCCACCAGATACACGCCGAACTCGCCCTTCGGGCTTTCGGTCGCCGTGTAGGTCGCGCCCTGCGGCACGTGATAGCCTTCGGTGTAGAGTTTGAAGTGATGAATCAGCGCTTCCATCGACTTCTTCATCTCCTGCCGCTTCGGCGGGGTGAATTTGTTGTCCTGGATGCGGACTGGACCCGCCGGCAACTTGGCCAGGCACTGTTTGATGATGCTCACGCTCTGCCGCATCTCGTTCATCCGAACCAGATAGCGATCGTAGCAGTCGCCGTTGCGGCCCACCGGTATGTCGAAATTCACCTGCTCGTACATCTCGTACGGCCGCGACTTGCGCAGATCCCAGGCCACGCCGCTGGCGCGCAGCGGCGGACCGGAGAACCCCCAGGCCAGCGCGTCTTCCGGCGTCATGATGCCGATGTCCACCGTACGCTGCTTCCAGATACGGTTGGCCGTCAGCAGCGTCTCCAACTCGTCGATGAACGTCGGAAACCGCTCGGCCCAAGCAGAGATCTTGTCGGTCAGTCCGTCCGGCAGATCGCGGTTCACGCCGCCGGCACGGAAGTAATTGGCATGGTACCGTGCACCGGACACGTCGTCGTAGAACTCGAGCAGGTGCTCGCGCTCCTCGAAGCCCCACAGGCTCGGCGTGATAGCGCCGACGTCCAGGGCATACGTCGTGATGTTGAGCAGGTGATTGAGGATGCGGGTGATCTCGGCGAACATCGTCCGAATCCACGACGCCCGCGGCGGCGGCGTGATGTTGAGCAACTTCTCCTGGGCCAGGATCCACGTGTGCTCCATGCACATCGGGCTGACGTAATCGAGCCGATCGAAATACGGCGTCGACTGCAGGTAGCTCTTGTACTCCATCAGCTTCTCGGTGCCGCGATGCAGCAAGCCGATATGCGGATCCGCTCGCTCGACAACCTCGCCATCCATCTCGAGGATGAGGCGCAGCACGCCGTGCGCCGCCGGATGCTGGGGTCCGAAGTTGATCGTGTGGTTGTCCACCTCGATCACCTTGCTGGTGTTGTGCATCCCCTCGCCCGGCGTGGTCGGACCACCACCGGCGTGCACGCTGCTACGGACGATGTCCTCGCTCATGCTGGCCTCCCATCACCCGGCATGCGCATCCCTGGTAGCTGTCCGGCCGCCTTGCGCGCCTCGTGTGCCTTTTCGTCGCCGGGCAGCGTGACCATGCCTTCCCAGGGCGATACGAAATCGAAGTTGCGGAAATCCGCCGTCAGCGACACCGGCTCGTTGACGACCTGCTTGCGCTCCTCGTCCCACCGAACCTCGACGTAACCGGTCAACGGGAAATCCTTGCGGAGCGGATGACCGTTGAAGCCATAATCCGTCAGGATGCGCCGATGATCCGGCTGGCCCGCGAAATGGATGCCATACAGGTCCCACGC
>CAZTJC010000115.1:0-7321 GCA_964613945.1 uncultured Acetobacteraceae bacterium | reverse complement strand
TCATCTCGGCGCTGGTGCGGCCGCTGGTGTGGCTGGCGATCTTCGCGGCCGGGTTTCGGTTCGTGCTCGGCGTGTCGATCATCCCGCCGTACGACACCTACATTCCCTACGAGGTCTATATCGCGCCCGGGCTGGTCGCGATGATCCAGTTGTTCAACGGCATGCAGAGCTCGCTGTCGATGGTCTACGACCGCGAGATGGGCAGCATGAAGACGCTGATGGTCAGCCCGTTCCCGCGCTGGTTCCTGCTGCTGTCCAAGCTGCTCGCCGGCGTCGCGGTGTCGGTGGTGCAGGCCTACATCTTCCTCGCCATCGCCTGGTTCTGGGAGATCGAGCCGCCGCCGCTCGGCTATTTAACGGTGCTGCCGGCGCTGGTGCTGTCCGGGTTGATGCTGGGGGCGCTCGGGCTGGTGCTGTCATCCTTCGTGCGGCAGCTAGAGAACTTTGCCGGCGTGATGAACTTCGTCATCTTCCCGATGTTTTTCGCCTCCTCGGCGCTCTACCCGCTTTGGAGGGTGAAAGAATCAAGCCCGGTGTTGTGGTGGGTATGCCAGTTGAACCCATTCACCTCGGCGACCGAGTTGATTCGCTTCGCGCTCTATACGCAGGCGCAGCCGGTCGCGCTCCTGGTGGTGACCGGTTGCACGCTGCTGTTCATGGCGCTGGCGGTGATCGGCTACGACCCCGGCCGCGGCTTCATGGCCCGCCGCGGCGGTGGCGACTGAGGCTCAGAACGTCACCCGCAGCCCGGCATAACCGGCGATCGGCGGCGCCGGGCTGAGGCTACGAGTGTTGCTGGCGTTCGGAACCTGCAGGATCGGAGTGTTCGACGCCACCGGCGAGAAGGTGCCGAACGTCTCGTATCGGGTGTTGAACGCGTTCTCGACCAACCCGAACAGTTGGACGTTGGGCGTCACCTGATAGGCGCTATGCACGTTCAGCACGCCATAAGCGCCGGTGGTGGGCGTCAGGTTGGCTTCGTCGCCGAACAGCGGGCGGCCGCTGCTGACGATGCCGGCCGCACCGACCGACCAGGCCAAAGTCACCTGGTAGTCGGCACCAAGCTTGACCAGGTGCCGCGGGATGCCGGGCAGGCGGTTGCCGGCCTGGACCTGGATGTTACCGTTCGCGTCGGCGAAGGGGTTGTTCTCGCTGCTCAGCGTAAACGGGGTGCGGAAGGTCGCGTCGGTGAAAGCGTAATTGGCATACACCCGCACCGGACCCGCCTGCAGCGTGGCGCCGGCGTCGATGCCCTGGCGACGGGTACTGCCGACGTTGCGGAAAAAGGCGCGGCCAACCGTCTCGCTGCTGACGAACAGGATATCGTCGTCACTGTCGGTATGAAAATAGCCGGCATGCCAGTTCAGCGTCGCATCGGTCCAGGGCTCGATCCGGCCGCGCAGCCCGGCCTCGAACGTATGCGCGACGACTTGCTTGAGGTCGGGGTCGCCGACGAAGAAGTTGGTCAGGCTGCACGGCGCGGCGGGCGAGGCGCAAGATAACTCGGCCGGCGTCGGTGCCCGGTTAGCTTCCGAGTAGCCGCCATAGACGGTCAGGGACGGCAGCAACTTGTAGGTAAAGCCGGCGGCCGGATTGAAACGGCTGTAGCTATGCTCGCCGTTCAGCGCCGTGCCGATCTGGTCGCGCAGCGTGATGTTTGCATTGTTGAACCGGCCGGATGCCGTCACGGCAAGCCGCGAAGTGACGTCCAGCGTGTCGGTGAGGAACACACCGTAATAGTCGTTGGTGGTATGGACCCGCCCGGGCGAAATCGATCCGTCGGCCTGGTCGATGACGATGCCGGGACCGAACCAGCCGCGGTCGAGGCCGAGGCCGCCGATGGAGGTGCTGGCGGTGAACTCGGTGGCGCCGCCGTCGTAGCTGGCGCCGACGACGAAGTGGTTGGAACGGCCGAACACCTCGCCGGTCCGGGTCAGCTGGGCTTGCGCGCCATAGCCGTTGGTGTCCGTCGCGGTCTGGTTCAGGAACGAGTATGGCCCGCCGTTGCGGAATTTCCTCAGGCCATACTGGGTGTAGTAGGGAGAATTGCGGATGAAGTTCGGCACGTTGTTGCCGGCGCGGTCGGTCAGCGGCGGCCCGTCTTCGACACAGACGATCGTGCGGTCGTTGTCGCAGCTTTCGACCTCCGCCGCGTCGCCGTTGCGTGTCCGTTGCGACAGGTTGCTGTAATAAGCGTTAGCCTGGATCGAGGTCAGGTCGTCGATCTCGGTGGTGCCGGTCAGGGCGACGCGGACGTATTTGTTCCGGGTTTCGTCCGGATAGGTGAACACGGCCGAACGGCTGGCAGCGAGGAGCTGCACCGGCGTGGTGCCGTTGCCAACCAGGTTATTGACGGCGCCGATGACGTTCAGATGCACTTCGGAGCGGTCGTTGCGCCAGCCGAGGTCGCCGAAGAATTGCCGTAATTGCGACGGGGAGTGGTCGCGCCAGCCATCCTCGTTCAGGCCCGTGGCGGCGAAATAGGCCGCGACGTTGCCGACCTGCTTGCCATATTGAAGCGAGCCGCGGATGCGCCCGAACGAACCGCCGAGGATTTCCGCCTCGCCGCCCTGGTAGGTGAAGCCGTTCTTTGTGCGGACCGCGATGGAGCCTCCGAGCGCGTTCAGGCCGAAGGCCGGGTTGGACCCGGAGACGTCGACGCCGTCGATGGCGATGTCGGGGATGAGGTCCCAGTTGGTGGTGTCACCGAAAGGCTGGTTGAAGCGGGTGCCGTTGACGTAGACCGCCAGCCCCTGCGCGTTGCCGACTAGCGGCGAAGCCTCGAAACCGTGAAAGATCAGGTTAGGCTGGTAGGGATTGCCCTGCGCCTCGTCGAGCGTGACTCCGCCGACGTTCTCGTTGAGCGCGCGCAGGGTGTCGGCATAGCCGTCGCGGGACAGGGTATCGCGGGTCAAAACCGTGGTTTGGACCGGCACCTTGTCACGATCCAGCCCGGCGCCCTGCAATGGCGTCACCGCAACGACGTCGACTTGGGGCAGGTCCAGCCTGACGTCGGCGGTCGCTGCCGTGGAGGCGGGTTGCGCGGCGGCGGCGGCGGTGAGGAGCATGACGATTAGGGTGACGGCTTCGCGGCTCACGCGGTGGCCCGGCGAAAGTTTGATCAACTGCGTTCCCTCGTTGCGGCGTTATTGTGCCTGTCGAGCCAACTAAAGCCGGTGCGCCGGGCAGCGGGCTAGGCCGAAGTTTCCCGAAATCGGCGGGAAGATTTCCCGAACCGCCGGATTTGTCGCAGGATGCGGCAAAGAAGGGAGGCACGGCATGTCGCTGCAACGCCGATTGTTCCTGGCGATCGCAGCCGCGCTGATGGCGAGCCTCGTGCTGGGCGGCACATTGGCCGGCTGGCGCGCGCACCGCTCAGTGCTGGCCGAATTGAGTGCAGCACTCGATGCGAGCGCCCGGACGGTTCGTGCCGGATTGGACGAGGCAAGCCTGGCCACCGATCCGCACGCCGACGCACGGCGGCTGGTCGCCGCATTCGCGCCGAACCGGCATGTCCGGGCGGAGTTGCTCGGCGAGGAAGCCCAACCGGCGTTGCCCATCAAGGAAGCCGCGCCGGAATGGGTCGTCCGCCTTCTCGCGCCCCGGCTCGCGCCAATGGAGATCGCCGGGGGGACCGGTGCCAGCCGGGTCGCGATTCGTTTGCGGGCCGATGCACGCAACGAGGTCGGCGAGGTCTGGCGACAATTCGGCGACGCGGCTGCCGCGCTTGCCGTATTCTGCACGCTGACGGTCGTGTTCGGCGCGCTCGCGATCCGCCGCGCGCTACGCCCGGTCGGGCGTGTCGCGGCCGGCTTGTGCCTGGTCGGTACGGGAGATTATTCGGCGCGGCTTGCCGGCGGCAGCTCGTCGGAGCTACGGCCGCTCGTCGAGGGTTTCAACCGAATGGCGGCCCTGCTGGAAGATGCTAGGCGGCGTAATGCAAGGCTGAGCGAGCAGGTGCTGTTGTTGCAGGAGGAGGAAAGGGCCGAACTCGCCCGCGACCTGCACGACGACATCGGCCCGGCGCTGTTCGCCGTCAGCCTGACCGCGGCCACGATCGGGCGACGGGCGAACGAGTTGCGGGACAACGCCATCGCCAACCATGCCGATACCATCGGCACGGTCACTGCCCAGATGCAGCGTTCCGTGAAGTCGTTGCTCGGCCGGCTCCGGCCGATGCGCCGGATCGAGGCCGGATTACAGCCGGCCATGGACGCGCTGGTATCGTTCTGGCGAGACCGCAATCCCGGTATCGACTTCGATCTGCAGGTGACCGCCGACGACGCCGACCTGGATGAGCGGCAGCGGGAAACGATCTTTCTCGTCGTTCAGGAGGCCGTGGTCAACGCGATCCGCCACGGACGGCCGCACCGGATCGGCATCGTCATCCTGCGACAGCCTGGCGCCGTATCCGTCTCCATCACCGATGACGGCGCCGGTCCGGACGCATGTGGCCAGCCGGGCTTCGGTCTGGAACTCATGCAGGAGCGGGTGGCGGCCCTGCAGGGCACGCTGTTGATCGGGGAACGCGATCAGCGACGCGGCTGGTCCGTCGATGCGCGGCTGCCGGCATGAGGGTTCTGCTGGTGGATGATCATGCGATCGTACGCGCCGGGCTGCGCGGGCTGTTGGCCACCGATGGGCGGACGGAGGTCTTCGAGGCTGCCGATGCGGCAAGTGCAATCGTGACGATGCGCGCCGCGCGGCCTGACCTGGTCGTGCTGGACATCAACCTTCCCGGCGTCGGCGGGCTGGACCTGCTCCGCCGCATGTTGGCCGAAGATGACCGGCTGCGCGTGCTGGTGTTGAGCATGCATGCCGAACCGATCTATGCCACGCGCGCGATCGAGGCCGGCGCACGCGGCTACCTCAGCAAGAATGCGTCACCCACCGAGCTGATGACGGCAATAGCACGGGTCGGCGGTGGCGGGCATTATGTCGAGAACGAGATCGCGCAGGAGCTGGCGATACAACGGATCGCGCCGGCACCGTTGCAGCAGCGCTTGACCGCGCGCGAACTGGAGATCGTCCGGCTGCTCGCGGCCGGCAGCAGCCTGTCGGAAATCGCCGCCGCTCTGCGGCTCGGATACAAGACAGTCGCCAACGCTTGTACTGGCTTGAAGGCCAAGCTCGGCGTGTCACGGACGGCAGATCTGCTACGGGTCTCGATCCTGCTCGATCTCGGCGCAGTCACCACGCCTGAGGTCTCGAGCAGCGAGCAAACTGGGGCTGTTTCAGCCCCGTCTTGTAGGTAAGCTCGACAGCATAAAGGCAGGCAAACTGCCGAAAAGTCGGGGGCGAAATGGACATGATCGGGCGGCGAGCGATCGTTACCGGTGCGGCGGCAGTGATCGGGTCAGGGCTGGCGGCCCCCTCCGTGCGGGCGCAGGCGCCGCTGAAGCTGAAACTGGGCAACGATCCGGTATTATGTAGCAGCCGCCACCATGCCAAAGGCGCACCCGCTCAGCATCGGCCGTAAATGCTGTCATGCCTCACGCCGATCTTCGCGTCCGAACGCTCTACACGCGCCGTCGCCGCCTACATGCAGCCTTAGCCGACATGGAGCGGCGCGATGCCGTCATCCGCAAGAACATCGCTGACGTTGAGGCCGATTTGCTGACGCACGTCTTGTTCGTGCCGCCGCTGCGCCGGAACAAGCCGACCGTGATCCTAGGCCGCGATCTGCTGGACTACCTGCGGACGTGCGACCAGCCGCAGAGCACGCGGGAGATCGCGCTCTGGGTCATGCGGGAGAAGGGTGTGGAGGTGGTTGGGGCTCGCCAGTTGCAGGGATTTATCAACCGCGTCTGGCGGGTGCTGACGGTGCTGCGGGAGCGGGGTGACGTGCAGTGCGCGGTGGAGAGTAGGCGGGTGATGCGGTGGGGGCTGGTGTAACGGGGTCAGCTTTGCAGCCAGCCCCGCTTTTAGTTACTTCTTGGACGGCGTTGGGGCTGCTCGCTTGTAGTGCTCGGTTTCTGTTGTCGCGGGGTGCCGCTTTGCATATTCGGGCGTGACAAATTCGCCGGTCTTTGCGCTACGATTGACCGTCACTGTGATGGTGGGTTTCTTAGACACGAGTGGTTCCTTCCGCCTTACGGCATTAACCAGAACCGCCTTGACACACGCCCCTGAAAGCCCGTACGACAGGCTGCACAACAGAAGTGTGTTTCCCCAGCGGTCCTAACGCTTGGGATGCCAGGGGGGTGGGCTGTGGCGGCCTGCCCCCCTAGTTTTGTCAGCCCTTCGCTTGTGCAATATCCCAGATGACAATGCAAGGTACAACTTCAGGTTGTACTTAATCAGGTGTGTCACTCTCAGTTGAATAGAAGTCGAGATACAACGTTTGCGTGTATCGTTTCTGATTAATCCGATAATCAGGCGGATGTGCGCTGCCAATAACCGCAGAAATCCACGCTAGGCCGTGCTGCCAATGCCAACCGCGCCACATTCGTGACCTGCGTCCCGTTGTCGTCGCGGCGATGACCCTCACGGAACGCACTCTCTTGCGCGTAACGAGCCAGATAAACGCCCGCAATATGATGGTGATGCCCAGCCTCCGCACGACGCAGGCGGCTAAAGAAGCTCTCCGCGCCGTTCGTGCATGCGTTGCCGTCGCTGTAGGTAAGCTGGTGGTTGATCCGCTTGACGACGTAGCGGCCATGCAGCCCGTCCCAGCTCGTAGCCTCGTCGGCGTTAATCTCGGTGCCGAGCGCGACGTGGTTCTTGATGTAGGAGAGCGCGGCGCCCTCGTTCTTGAAGGCTGACGGCATCACCATGCCGTCGCGCTCACGGATCACCACAACGCACTGACGCTTGCCGTTCTGGTTCTTGGCAAGACGACGATCGCGGCGGTTCTCTTTGTAGTTGGCGGGCTTTACATAGCCGCCGAAGTAAGCGCCATCGACCTCGACGACCTTACCTTCGCCGCCGAGCTTGTAGCCCTTGACCTCGGTTGCCATCGCCTCGCGCAGCTTGTGAGCCAGCACAAAAGCCGTCTTGTATTGCACGTCCAGATCGCGGGAGAGCGCGAGGGCCGACTTGCCCTTCACCTCGTTGCAGAAGATCACGATGGCCGTCAGGTAGGTGCGGAGCGGGAGCTTGTGGAAGGCGAACAGGGTGCCGCTGGTGAGGCTGAAGTCCTTGCGGCACGCTTTGCAGCGGAACCGGAGAGCACCGGACGGGCGACGCGCCTCATGGACGGTCGGGCAGCCGCAATGGACACAAACCGCCTTGCCGTCCGTGTCAGCCCAGCGGATTGCCGAGAACATGCCTTCAACCTGGCTGTCCGTCATGCGCGAAACCTTACCGATGGAAAGGGTGC
>CAZTJC010000114.1:0-7382 GCA_964613945.1 uncultured Acetobacteraceae bacterium | reverse complement strand
TGGTTCATGTCGTTCTCCTGGCGGAAGATGTCCTTGGCGCCTACCAGGCCCAGGCTGGTGACCATCTGGTCGAGTGCGTGGTTGATCATGGTCTTGTCGTTGTCGCCCCAGGCGTAGGTGATGCGGGGGATCCGCAGGCCGTATTGGTCGGTGTCGTCGGCCAGGGTGACGCGGTTGTCGGGGTTGGGGAGTTGTTCCCCGACCATCTTGAGGCCGACCATGTGGTTGTAGCGCAGCATCTCGTCACGGAGCGCCGAACCCCACAGACCCTGGGAGCCGGTGTGGATGGTGGTGGTCTCGATCGGCAGCGGACCCTGCGCCATCCAGCAGTAGCCGCCGTGAAAATCTTTCTTGTCTTCGTAGTTCCAGTGTTCGGTGATGGTGGTTGAGGGCGGTGCCTTATACGCGCGGACCACCTCGTCCATGTAGCCGAACGCAGCTTGATTGGACTGGCTCATCAGGTTGCGGCCGACCAAGCCGCTGTGGTTGGCCAGCCCGTCCGGGAAGGCGTCAGTTGCCGAGTTCAGCAGCAGGCGGGGCGACTCGATGGCATAGCCGGCGACGACGACGTTGCGGGCCTTTTGAAAACGCCAGCGACCCTCGCGCTGGTAATGCACGCCCGTGACCCGGCCGTCTTTGACCTCGATGCGCCCGACCATGGCGAGGTCGCGGATTTCGGCGCCCTGCTCGATGGCGCGCGGGATGAAGGTGACGAGCTGGCTCTGCTTGGCGTTGGTGGAGCAGCCGAAACGGCAGAAGCCGCGATAGACGCACGGGCTGGAATCACCGTGCGGGGCGGAGACGGTGGCCAGCGGCGTTTCCGTCCAGGAATAGCCCATCGCCTCGGCACCGCGCGCCAGGATCTGGGCCGCGCCGTTGATTGGGTGGGCACGCATCGGGTATCGCGGGCGCTTGGGCCCCCACGGGTAGGTGATCGGCCCGGAGATGGACAGCGCACGCTCGGCGGCGGTGTACCAGTCCCACATCTCCCGCCAGTCCAGTGGCCAATCGGCGCCGTAGCCGAGCGTGGACCGCGCCTTGAACCATTCGGGGCGGAAGCGGAGCGACACCATGGCGAAATGCACGGTGGAACCGCCGACCGCCTTGCCGCTGTTCTTGCCGCCCATGGTGAGCGGGTTAGCACCCTCGGAGATGCGGTCGTCGTTCCAGTAGAGCTTGTCCTGCTCCGTCTCGTCGGAGGCGAAGTCCTGCAACGGGCGGAAATACGGGCCGGCGTCGAAGCCGACCACGGAGTAGCCCTGCTCGGCGAGGCCGGCCAGCACCGGGCCGCCGCCGGCGCCGGTGCCCACGACGACGAAATCGACCTCCTCGGAATCGTCGAACTGGCGCATGGGAATCCACTCGTCGGAGCGGAACACGTTGGGCGCCCGGCCATGGGCGGCGCGGGGTGCGGCGAAGGGATCAGATGACACGCTTGTTCTCCCGCTCCGCCTTGGCTTCCTGGCCCGGGGTGGCCTCGACAGGCTCCCAGGGATCGCGGCGGTCGTTGTCGAGGCGGACGTAGCCGCGCGGCGACGCCGGACCGGCCCAGCCAATCTCGCTCCAAGCCGTGGGGTGGGCGTAATAGGCGCCGACGACATCGTGCATGACGTGCTGCGACCAGAAGCTCTTCGGTGGCATCCCGCGCAGCGCCTCGGCCTGCAGCGTGCCGTCCTCGACTTGCTTGAGCATCGTGTCCTGCGCGGCCGGGGCGAGGTCGGCGAAGGAGGCGGCGCCATCGCGGGAGGCGGCCTCGTCCAGGGCGGCGAGGCCGCGGCACCAAGCCTCGGCCGGCTGCGGCATGTCCTTGAAGCGGAACCCCTTGAGCTTGCCGGAGGCGAGCTGCCGGTCGACATAGGCTGCGAGCGGCACCGGGTCGCGGCCCGGCGGCTGCGGCAGGATGCGGGCGCATACGGCCTGCATCGTGCGCCACTCGGCCGCGTCGAAGAAGGTTGGGAGATCCACGACGGAGAGGCGGCTGCCAATCACCGTGCGCGTCTGGTCGTTCCAGGACGGCGTGTCGCGCTTGTTCAGCACGTCGTAGCCGGGGTAGCGGCCCAAGGTGACGGGCTTAGTCATCGGGGTTGTCCTGCAAGAGGCTCAGCGCGGTCAGCCCGGCGAGCGCGAGGCCGGTGAAGGCCGGGGGGGCCGGCAGCGGCGGGCCGGCCTGGATGTTCTGCGTCCAGTTGCGCCAGCCGCCCATGTTGCGGGCGACGCCGATTGCGTGGAAGCCGACGCCGGCGACACCGAGCAGCGCGGTGACGCGGAGCCACCAGCGGGTGAGCCGGCGGGGTTGCTCGGCCGTACCGATCGCCGCGGCGGCAAGAAGTGCGGCGCCGACGGGCGGCACGGTGACGGGCAGCAGCATGGCCGGATTGTGGAAGGCGCCGCGGAAGTGGAGCAGCCCGGCCTCGGCGACCGTGCCGAGGATGCCGACCGCGGTCAGGGCGGAGACGATGCGGCCGGCGGCAAAGCCTGCCACGGTGGGCACGGTGCCTGGCAGGTTATCGCGCACTCGCTCGGCTAGGAAACCCACCATGCCGGACAGCGAGATGGCGGCAGGCGCGCCCAGCGGGGCGGCGTAGAACAGGTTCTGCCAGCATATGCCGCCGGGCCGCTTGGTGATGTTGTAGATGTGAAACCCGGTGCCGACGACGCCGGTGGCGCCAGCTAGGGCATAGACGACGTCCCGCGCCCAGTGCGCGCGCTTGGAGCGGTCCTGCTGGCCGTGAAAGGAAGCAAGGATGGAGAAGGCGGAGACGGCAATGGGCGTGTACATCGCCTTGTTCTCGAATGCGCCGCGATAATGCTCCATCGCGCTGTCGATCAGCACGGACGTCGCGATCACGCCGGCGGCCTGATTGAGCCGTCGGGCCGCGGTGACGGCACCGTGTTGGCCGATCACGGGAGAGGGCCGGAGCCGGATCGAGCCGCGGCCCTCCACCAGGCGTGGCAGCGGCAGCAGGTCGCGGCTTTGCAGTTCGCGATGCGGCTTGCGCGCCAGCATTATCGCGCCGCCGGCGACGGCCACGCCGAGCAACGTGAGAGCGGTGCGGACGCCGCCGGAGGGCGCCTTGTTGGCGCTTGCCACGCCGATACGATCGAGGGTCATGCCGTGTACATGCTCATCGTCCTAGAGTCCGATTTCGGGAAAGGGTGCGCGCCGCACGGACCGGTCCGCACGGCGCACCGAAGTTCAGCTGCGGTGAAAGACGCTCGAGACGACCTGCTTGACGGTGTTCTTCACCACCGACCCCAGTTCCGGCTCACTCACCATCGAACTCATGAAGCTTTTGGCCTGGGCAAACGTGATATGCGGTGCCAGCGGCGGCACGTTCGGGTCGGCATAGACCTCCAGGATGCAGGGCTTGCCGCAGGACAGCGCCTCGCGCCACGCATCGGCCAGCTTCTCCGGGTCGTCGACGAAGATGCCATGCAGCCCGAGCAGCTCGGCATATTTCGAATAGCGGACATCCGGGATCGACTGCGTCGCTTCTGTCTTGCCTCGACCGTCCTGCGCCCGCTCCTCCCAGGTCACCTGGTTCAGGTCGCGGTTGTTGAGCACCATGATTACGAAGCGCGGGTCGGACCACTGCTTCCAGTATTTTGACACCGTGATCATCACGTTCATGCCGTTCATCTGGAACGCACCGTCTCCGATGAAGCCGATCACGGGCCGCTCCGGATACGCCATCTTCGCCGCCACAGCATAGGGCGTTGCCGCACCCAGCGAAGCCAAGCCGCCCGATAGCGATCCCATCATCCCGCGCCGCACCTTAATGTCGCGCGCATACCAATCCGCCACCGAACCGGAGTCCGCCGTCATGATGACGTTGTCCGGGAGCTGCTTGCTCACCTCGGTAAAGATCCGCTGTGGATTGACCGGGTCAGCCGACGTCATCGCCCGGCTTTCCACCACCTTCCACCACTCGTCCATGTTGCTCGCGATCGTCTCGCGCCAGCTTTTATTGTCGTTCTGCTTAAGCAATGGCAACAGCGCCTTCAACGACTCTTTGGAGTGACCGACTAGGTTCACCTCCATCGCGTAGCGCAGGCTTAGGTGCTCGCCCTTGAGGTCGATCTGCACGCCACGCGCGTTGCCCTCCTTCGGCAGGAACTCGGTCCACGGAAAGTTCGACCCGATCATGAACAGCGTGTCGCAGTCCTGCATGAGATCCCAGCTGGGCTTGGTGCCGAGCAGACCAATCTGGCCCGTGACCCAAGGCAGGTCGTCCGGCAGCGCGCACTTGCCCAGCAGCGCCTTGGCACACCCCGCCCCCAACCGGTCGGCCACCGCGATCAGCTCGTCCTCGCAGCCCAATGCACCGGCGCCGATCAGCATCGCCACCTTCTTGCCGGCATTCAGCAAGTCGGCCGCCCGCCGCAGCCCAGCCTCCTCTGGCACCTTGGCCTCCGCCGGGAAGCCAACGCCCGTATGGGTGTAGCCGTGCTTCATCTTCGGCTCTTCGTATTCCATATCCTGCAGGTCCTTGGGCAGGGACACGACAGACACCCCGCGCCGGAACTGCGCGATGCGCACCGCGCGATCGATGGCAGTGCGCACTTGAGCGGGCGCACGCCCCTCGCAGACGAACTCAGCCACGTCTTTGAACACGACGTTGGCGTCCAGCTCCTGCTGATACTGTGAGCCGATCGCCGTCATGTTGGTCTGGCCGACAATCGCGACGACCGGGGCGTTGTCGAACTTGGCGTCGTAGAGGCCCGTCAGCATGTGGGTCGCCCCGGGGCCGGACGTCGCATAACAGTAGCCGACCTCACCGGTGAATTTCGCGTGGGCGGAGGCCATGAACGCCGCCATCTCCTCGTGGCGCACCTGGACATATTCGATTTCGCCCCGGTCGATGGCGGCCTGCAAGGCGCCGTCCAGCCCAGCCGCACCGTCGCCGGGATAACCATATACGCGCTTCATCCCCCACTCCCGGAGACGGCTCCAGACAAACTCTGCAACGTTCATGAAAAATCCTCGGCGATACAGGTTGGTGCGTGAATCACTTACGCGCGGCTCGCCATGGCGTTCGGAGTGTCTCAGTGACAAATCGTTCACCCATGAGTGCATCAGTGCATCTGACGCGTTGAGGTCGCATGTCACGTCCCGAATTGCTGCTCGACGCTCATGCCACTATCGCGGAATCGCTTCTTTGGGAGCCGCGGAGCGGTACGCTGTTCTGGTGTGACATCAAGGCTCCGGCGCTGTTCCGTCTCGATCCGCGCACAGGCGAAAACCAGCGGTGGGACTTGCCGGAGGACGTTGGCGCCTTTGCGCTGCGGGACGGGGCTCGGGAGGCGGTGGTGGCGCTGCGATCCCGCATCGCGGTCTTGTCGTTGAGCAGCGGTGCGATCGAGAGCGTCGCGTCCGCGCCGTGGGACGCGGTGCGCTTTCGTTTCAACGAGGGCGCGTGCGACAGCGCCGGACGCTTCTGGTTGGGCTGCATGTGCGACCCGCCGCCAGGTGGCGACGCCAACGGTTCAGCGTCTCTGCATCAATGGACCAGCGCCGGCGGCCTGGTCGCCTTTGGGCGTGAGGCGCGGTGCCATAACGGCATGGCGTGGAGCGCGGGCGAGACTCACCTTTACATGTCCCACTCAATGGAGAAGGTTGTCTATCGTTACGACTTCCACGCTGCATCCGGCCGGCTCGGGTCCGCGCGGATCTTTGCTACGTTGGACGGCAAAGGCATCCCCGACGGTGCAGCCGTCGACGAGGAGGGCGCCTACTGGTGCGCGCACCACGGTGCCGGCGAACTCCGCCGCTATGCGCCGGATGGTGTGTTGCTGCACACAGTCGCCCTACCAGTATCAAGGGTAACCATGTGCGCGTTCGGCGGTCACGACCTGCGCACCCTTTTCATCAGTAGCGCATCCGACGAGCTAAGCCCAGCCGAGTTGCGGCAGCAACCACTGGCAGGCGCATTGTTCCGCTTCGAACCGGGTGTGAGAGGTCTCGCTCGGCCAACGGACGTCAACTAAATATAACCCGCGCGGAGCGACGCCGAGAAACGAAGTGGCCGACAAAATCACGACGCAATTGGAGCGATCTTGAACGATGAACGTCGACCTTGAGACATTGAAAGTGGCAACCTTGGTATTGGCGGCCTGCATCGAAGCTGCAGCGGCCCTGATCATCGGGCTTGCTTCGGTCGAAGCGACGGTTCGCGCGCTTATGCTGTTCGTCCCGGGTCGGATTTCATCGAGTGGGACAGACCTGAAAGAGGTCGTTCGACTGAAGCTGGGACGCTGGCTTGCCGTCGCCCTCGAAATCGAGCTTGGCGCCGACATCTTGCGCACGGCGGTCGCACCGACATGGAACGAGATCGGCCAACTCGGCGCCATCATCGTATTGCGGACGGCGCTGAACTACTTTTTGCAAAAAGAAATCGATAAGGCCCAAGGCCGAACTGGAAGACCTAAGTGACCGTTTGAGAATGGTTGTGGCGGCTCGGCGGGGGATGATTCAAACTCGGGATGTGGACCCGAGAGAGCCGTGGCCGGATGGCCGACATTGCACGCAAGACCAAGCGCTACCCGTCTGATCTGACGGACGAGGAATGGAAGCGGATCGCGCCGTTGATGCCCAAGCCGCCTCGGCGAGGACGCAAGCCTGCGGTGGAATTCCGTGAGATCCTGAACGCGATCCGCTACATGGCGCGCAGCGCCGGAGGCTGGCGGATGCTGCCTAGCGAGTTCGGTCCGTGGCAGACCGTCTACTGGTGGTTCCGCCGCTTTGTACGCCGATTGCTGTTTCGCACCATCCACGATGTTGCGCTCATGCTGGATGGCGAGCGGGCGGGACGAGAGGCAAGCCCCACTGGCGGCGTGATGGACAGTCAGACGGTCAAGGCGCCGTTTGCAGCCGCGCGTGGGTATGACGGCGGCAAGAAGATCATCGGCCGCAAGCGCCATATCGCGGTCGATACTGACGGTCGGCTACTCATGGTCAACCTGACCACGGCCGACGTGTCCGACAGCGCCGGCGCGCAACTCATCCTGGACGGCATCCGCAAGCGTTGGCCCTGGCTGAAGCACCTGTTTGCCGATGATGCCTATGATCGCACCCGGCTGATAGACAGGGCAGCTTTCCTCGACTTTGTCATCGAAGTTGTCCGCCGTTCGGACCCGCAATCCGGCTTTGCTGTGATCCCACGGCGCTGGGTGGTGGAACGCACCTTTGGATGGATGATCCGCTGGCGCCACCTGGTGCGCGACTACGAGAAGCGCCTCGACGTCTCCGAAGCCATGATCCACGTGGCCATGGGAAGTCTACTGCTGCGCAGAATCGTCCATCGTTAATTCTCAAACGGTCACTAATTGTCCGGTTGTGAAACCTCCTTTGCAGCTTCAGCGATGAGGCGTGCTTTGGTTGT
>CAZTJC010000113.1:0-7383 GCA_964613945.1 uncultured Acetobacteraceae bacterium | reverse complement strand
GGTCAGTCGTCAGAGTCATCAGCTCGATGCGAACGCGATCGATCATGCTGGCCCAATCCTCGGCCTGCGTTTGCCGGAACAATCTGACGGACGGATACCAAGGCGTATCCTCGCGGTCGAGCAGCCAGCGCCAGCAGCCATTGTGCCGACTGAGCAGCCAAACCGGCTTTCCCATCGTGGCGGAGAGATGGGCCACTGCCGTATCGACAGATATCACGAGATCGAGTTTTGCGATCTGCCGGGCTGTGTCCGCAAAGTCCGCAACACCTTCAAGTGCAGTCTGCATACCGGAAACCGGCAGTGTCGTGACGCCGTATTGCAAGCTGTGATAATCGACGTCAGGCACTTCGGCGAGCGGTGCAAGTAGCGCCGGGTCAAGCGAGCGCCGGCGGTCGTCGATAAACCCATCATTCCCCGCCCATACGATCCCAACCTGCAGGCGCTTCGAGGAGGATACTTGCGGTAATTCGATTGCATACTGTATCGGGGGCGGTATGGTCTCGATCGTCGTTTTGAGTTGTCCAGGTAGGCTCAGCAGTGGACAATAATAGTCAAACTTAGGCAACTTGCCGGCCGGTACAACCTCGGTA
Organism: uncultured Acetobacteraceae bacterium; assembly: GCA_964613945.1. Lineage (GTDB taxonomy): Bacteria > Pseudomonadota > Alphaproteobacteria > Acetobacterales > Acetobacteraceae > JAVVHH01. The sequence continues at coordinate 6,793 of CAZTJC010000113.1, read as the reverse complement.
GCGCCCGGTGTACCCTGCAGCAGACTGACCAGTGCTGGCTGCACCGCAAGGATGACCCGAGCACCCAGGTCGGCGACGAGCGGCACGTAGCGGACGAACTGCAGCGTGTCGCCAAGACCTTGTTCTGCATGAATGACGATCGTCCGGCCGTTCAGATCCTGATTGGTCCAGCGTAATTCCGGTGCTGGCCAGGTTCGGCTTTCGAGCAGTCCAGAACGCCCCTCATATCCGGCCCACGCCTCTGCCGTCAGGTGTCCCTGTGCCAGTAGTGTCGTGGCGCAGATGAACTGGGTGTATGGGTCGGCCGGTGCCAGTCGAGCGGCCTCGCGTGCATTCTCCAGTGCCTCCGATGTTCGGCCCAAAGAATTCAAGGCCACGGCGCGCAAGGTGAGTAACACGGGTCGCCGTGCAGGATAGGCAGCCATCAATCGGTCAATAAAAGCCATCCCTTCCTTGAGCAGCTGGAGATCCTGCAAGATAAGGAGATACGTTGCGATGTTTGTATTGGACAGATCATGTTGGCATGCGAATTCGGCGTGTGACAGTGCAGCATCGGACTTGCGTTCCCAATAGAGCGTACTGGCGATATTGGCGTGAGTCTCTACGGAGTCCGGGTTAAGTGAAAGCGCGTGAAAGAATGCTCCCAGAGCATGTTGCCTAAGCTTCTGCTTAACGAGAACACGGCCGTATAGGAGCGCGATGTCGGGATTGTCGGGATGATCCTTGCTTGATTTAGCGAGCAATTGGCTGGCGTCAGCGATTCGATCGCAGGCGAGCAGTTCAGCCCCAAGTGCCAGGGCATTCTCTGAACTAGCCGGTTGCTGCTGGAAGATGGCTTCCCAGACCGGTATGGCCTCCGCATGCCGTCCAGCTTTCGTGAAGCGGACCGCTTGCTGCCTCATTCGCTTTAAACCACTCACCGCCACTCTCCAGGTCGCGGGTCCTAGTTTAGAGTGAGTCTCTAAACAAAAGCTGAAGGTGAGGTGATTCGGTTCGGAAGGTTTAGCTTCCGGTCTATACGGAAGCAGCGATGGATGGCTTGCAGAACCGTGTTTGCTACCTTGCTATGCTGGAACCTAGTTCGAGAGGTTCCAACAAAGACAAAGCGTGAGTAGGCAGTGCCTATGGCGCGACTTAGAAGTGGATCGCTCGACCGTAAGCGCCGAGGACGGCCTCATGCATAGTTTCAGAAACCGTCGGGTGCGGGAAGACGGTGTGCATCAAATCCGTCTCGGTGGTTTCTAGTGTGCGGGCGATTGTGTAGCCCTGGATCATTTCGGTGACTTCGGCACCGATCATGTGGGCGCCGAGGAGTTCGCCGGTGGTTTCGTCAAAGATGGTTTTGACCAGGCCTTCGGGTTCGCCCATGGCGATGGCCTTGCCGTTACCGATGAAGGGGAAGCGGCCGACGCGGATCTTGTGGCCGGCGGCTTTGGCTTTGGCTTCGGTCATGCCGACGCTGGCGATCTGGGGGCGGCTGTAGGTGCAGCCGGGGATGTTGGCGGCGTCGAGGGGGTGGACGTCGTTGAGTTTGGCGATGGCTTCGACGCAGATGACGCCTTCGTGGGAGGCCTTGTGGGCGAGCCAGGGGGCGCCGGTGAGGTCACCGATGGCGTAAACGCCGGGCTCGCCGGTGCGGCACCACTGGTCGATCTCGACGTGGGTGCGGTCGACCTTGATCTTGGTGTTCTCGAGGCCGAGGTTCTCGACGTTGCCGACGATGCCGATGGCGGAGATGACGCGGTCGGCGGTTTTTTCTACTGTCTTGCCGCCGACTTCGATCGTGCAGGTCACGCTGTCGGCGTTTTTCTTGGCTTGAGTCACTTTCGCGCCGGTGAGGATCTCAATGCCCTGCTTCTCGAAAGCCTTGCGGGCAAATGTAGAAATCTCCTCGTCCTCGACGGGGAGGATGCGGTCCATGACTTCGACCACGGTCACTTCGGCGCCCATGTTGCGGTAGAAGCTGGCGAATTCGATGCCGATGGCGCCGGAGCCGATGACCAGGAGGCTCTTGGGCATGGCGGTGGGGACCATGGCTTCGCGGTAGGTCCAGATCAGCTTGCCGTCGGCTTCGAGGCCGGGAAGCTGGCGGGCGCGGGCGCCGGTGGCCAGGATGATGTGGGGGGCGGTCAATTTCTGGGCGGGCTTGCCGTCCTGGGTGACTTCGAGGGTCTGGGGGCCCGCGAGTTTGCCGTGGCCGGTGAAGACGGCGATCTTGTTCTTCTTCATCAGGTGGGAGACGCCGGAGGAGAGCTGCTTGGCGACGCCGCGGCTGCGCTTGACGACCTTCTGCAGGTCGAAGCGGATGTTGTCGGCGGTGAAGCCGAACTCTTCCATGTTGTGGAGGAGGTGGTTGATCTCCGAGGAGCGCAGCAGGGCCTTGGTGGGGATGCAGCCCCAGTTGAGGCAGATGCCGCCGAGGTTCTCGCGTTCGACGACCGCGGCTTTCATGCCGAGTTGGGCGGCGCGGATGGCGGCGACGTAACCACCGGGTCCGCCGCCTAGGACGATGAGGTCGAATTGGTTGTCCATGGGCGGGGTCCTTTTTGGCGGCGGGGTCGCGGTGCTTGGGAGTGTCGCATCCTCGCCCTGCCCTCTCCCGGTGGCGGGAGAGGGGTTCGGACGGGGGCGGCCGGGTCGGCTAGAGCATCAGGCTCAGGGGGTCTTCGATCAGCTTCTTGAACTCGGCCATCCATTGCGCGCCCAGGACGCCGTCGGCGACGCGGTGGTCGACGGAGAGGGTGCAGGTCATCACGGTGGCGATGGCCAGGGCGCCGTTCTTGACGACAGGGCGCTGGTCGCCGGCGCCGACGGCGAGGATGGCGGCCTGGGGCGGGTTGATGATGGCGGTGAACTGCTTGGTGCCGAACATGCCGAGGTTGGAGATGGAGAAGGTGCCGCCCTGGAACTCCTCGGGCTTGAGCTTGCCGGATTTGGCGCGGACGCCAAGGTCCTTCATCTCGTTGGAGATGGTGGACAGGCCCTTGCGGTCGGCGTTGCGGACGATGGGGGTGATGAGGCCGGTGGGGAGCGAGACGGCGACGGAGATGTCGACGTCGTCATAGATGGCGATGGCGTCGTCGGTGTAGCTGGCATTCAGCTCGGGGACCCGGCGCAGGGTGGCGGCGGCGGCCTTGATGACCAGGTCGTTGACGGAGAGCTTGAAGGCACCCTTGCCGTCCTTGGGGGACTTGGCGTTGAGGTCGGCGCGGAGCTTGAGAAGGGCGTCGATCTCCATGTCGAGGGTGACGAAGAAGAACGGGACGCCCTGATGGCTCTCCAGCAGACGGCGGGAGATGGTTTTGCGCATCGTCGTGTTGGGGACGAGGGTGTGGGGCGCGGTGATGGGTGCGGCGGGCTTTGCCGAAGGCTGGGGGGCCGGCGTGGGCGCGGCGACTTGCGGCGCGGGTGCCGGGGCGGATGCAGCGGTAGGGGCCGGAGCGGAAGCGGCGGCGGCTTGCGGTTGCGGCTTGCCGGCGGCGGCTTCGATGTCGGCGCGGACGATACGGCCGTTGGGGCCGGAGCCTTTCAAAGAGGCAAGGTCGATGTTGGATTGCTTGGCCATGCGGCGCGCGAGCGGGCTGACGGCGATGCGGGATTGCGAGGTGTCGTGGCCGTTGGCGGCGTCCTTGGCATGGACCGGGGCCGGGCCGCCGGAGGCGGTCTCGACGGGCGCCTGCTTGGGGGCGTCGGAGACGGCGGGGGCGATCTTGGCAGGGGGTGGCGGTGCGGCCTCGGCGGACTCGCCATCCTCGATGAGGACGGCGATGGGGGCGTTGACCTTCACGTTGGCGGTGCCGTCGGCGACCAGGATCTTGCCCAGGATGCCTTCGTCGACGGCTTCCACTTCCATGGTGGCCTTGTCGGTCTCGATCTCGGCGATGACGTCGCCGGCCTTGACCGCCTCGCCTTCCTTCTTGAGCCAGCGGGCGAGCGTGCCCTCGGTCATGGTGGGAGAGAGGGCGGGCATGAGGATGTTGGTGGCCATGCGGCGCGCTCCCTTAGAAGAGTTTCTTGACGGCTTGGACGACCCAGTCGGGCTGGGGCAGGGCCAGCTTTTCCAGGTTGGCGGCGTAGGGCAAGGGAACGTCCAGGCCGGTGACGCGGGTGGGCGGGGCGTCGAGGTCGTCGAAGCAGTGTTCGAGGATCTGCATGTTGATCTCGGCGCCGATGCCGGCGAAGGGCCAGCCTTCCTCGATCGTGACGATGCGGTTGGTCTTCTTGACGCTGTCCACGATGGTCTGGGTGTCCATTGGGCGGATGGTGCGGAGGTTGATGACCTCGCACTCGATGCCTTCGGCGGCCAGGGTCTCGGCGGCCTTGAGGGCGACGCCGACCATGATGGAATAGGCGACCAGGGTGACGTGCTTGCCTTCGCGCTCGATCTTGGCCTTGCCGATGGGCAGGACGAAGTCGGGGTCCTCGGGGACCTCAAAGGTCTGGCCGTAGAGGATCTCGTTCTCGAGGAAGACCACCGGGTTGGGGTTCTGGATGGCGGCGCGGAGCAGGCCCTTGGCGTCGGCGGCGCTGTAGGGGGCCAGGACCAGGAGGCCGGGGCAGTGCGCGTACCAGGAGGCGTAGTCCTGGCTGTGCTGGGCGCCGACGCGGGAGGCGGCGCCGTTGGCACCACGGAAGACGATGGGGCAGCCCATCTGGCCGCCGGACATATAGAGGGTCTTGGCGGCGGAGTTGATGATCTGGTCGATCGCCTGCATGGCGAAGTTGAAGGTCATGAACTCGACGATCGGCTTGAGGCCGTCCATCGCGGCGCCGACGGCCATGCCGGTGAAGCCGTGTTCGGTGATGGGGGTGTCGATGATGCGGCGGGGGCCGAACTCCTCGAGCAGGCCCTGGCTGATCTTGTAGGCGCCCTGATACTGGGCGACTTCCTCGCCGAGCAGGAAGACGCTGTCATCGGCGCGCAGCTCGATGGCCATGGCGTCGCGGAGGGCTTCGCGGACGGTGATGGGCTTGGTGGGGCCCCAATCCTTCTCGGCCGCGGGCTGGGCAAGCGGGGCGGTCGGCGCGGGCGGGGCGGCCTGGCCGGTGGAGCCCGGCATGGCTTGTGCCTTGACCGTCGGCGAGGCGTCGGGGAGCGATGCGGCGGCGGGGATGACGGCGGATGATTGCTCACCGCCCTCGCCTTTCATCTCGGCGATCGGCGTGTTGACGGCGACGCCCTCGGTGCCTTCCTCGATCAGGATCTTGCCGAGGATGCCTTCGTCGACGGCTTCCACTTCCATGGTGGCCTTGTCGGTCTCGATCTCGGCGATGACGTCACCGGACTTGATCTCGTCGCCGGCTTTCTTGAGCCACTTGGCCAGCTTGCCCTCCGTCATGGTGGGCGACAGGGCTGGCATCAGGATTTGGACGGACATTATTTCGTTTCCACCAGGATGTCGGTCCAGAGCTCGGCCGGGTCGGGTTCGGGGGAGGATTGGGCGAAGTCGGCGGCTTCCCCGACGCGCTTCTTGATGTCGTCGTCGAGCTTCTTAAAGTCGGCTTCGGTGACGCCGAGGGCTTCCAGCTTGTGGCGCGCGGACTCGATGCAGTCGCTCTCGGTACGCATCTTCTGCACTTCCTCGCGGGAGCGGTACTTGGCCGGGTCGGACATGGAGTGACCGCGGTAGCGGTAGGTCTTGACCTCCATGAGGTAGGGGCCGGCGCCGGAGCGGCAGTGGGCGACGGCGATGTCGGCGGCGGCCTTCACGGCGACGACGTCCATGCCGTCCACCTGGGCACCGGGGATGCCCCAGGGCGAGGCGTTCTTGGACAGGTCGCGGGAGGCCGAGGAGCGCTCGACGGAGGTGCCCATGCCGTAGCGGTTATTCTCGATGACAAAGATGACCGGCAGCTTCAGCAGGGCGGCGAGGTTGAAGCTTTCGAACACCTGGCCCTGGCTGCTGGCGCCTTCGCCGAAATAGGTGGCGCTGACGCGGTCACTGCCGCGGTACCAGTTGGCGAAGGCCAGGCCGGTGCCGAGGGAGACCTGGGCGCCGACGATGCCGTGGCCGCCGAAGAAGCGCTTCTCCTTGGAGAACATATGCATGGAGCCGCCCTTGCCGCGGCTGTAGCCGCCGGACCGGCCGGTGAGCTCGGCCATGACGCCGCGCGGCTCCATGCCGCAGGCCAGCATGTGACCATGGTCACGATAGGAGGTGATGACCTGGTCGCCCTCCCCCAAGGCCGACTGGATGCCGACGACGACGGCTTCCTGGCCGATGTAGAGATGGCAGAAGCCGCCGATGAGGCCCATGCCATAGAGCTGGCCGGCCTTTTCCTCGAAGCGGCGAATGAGCAGCATGTCGCCATAGGCGCGCAGGAGAGCTTCTTGATTCATCGTTTCGCTTACGTTCCCTGCTGTGCTTCCGTCCGAGGTGCGGGCGCGGCGGGTGCGGGCTTGTGCGGCGTCGGCCATGCCGGTCTCCTCAACTATGTATCCCACCTAGCGTCGCGTCTCTAAAACGGCAAGAGCGCCCCGAAAAGCCGTTATTGTGCAATGCGGTAGAGATGTTAACCGGAATTTGGTTAAAAAGTTTGCTGCTTGTGGCTAGGGTTGGTGCATTTCCAATCTCTTAAGCATTCCCGGCTATCGTGGCGGTGTGCTTCTCACCACCACCCTGCCCCGCAGTCGCGCCCGTACCGGCTTCCTGCCGGCGGACCGGTTGCTTTGGACGGTGCTGGCGGCGATCGCAGCGATCGTGCCGCCCTGGGAGCATCTACTTGCCGTGGACATCACGGGTATGCCGCAGGCGCTGGGTGTCGCGGCGGCGATGCTGGCGTTTCGGGCCAT
>CAZTJC010000112.1:0-8037 GCA_964613945.1 uncultured Acetobacteraceae bacterium | reverse complement strand
CGGGCGGCGCCCGCGACATCCGCGCCATCGCCGACGAGATCGCCCGCGCCGGCGGCACCCCGCTGGCCGTCGCCGACGGCAACCGCCTGCTTGGCGTCGTCCACCTCAAGGACATCGTCAAGGCCGGCATCCGCGAGCGCTTCGGCGAGCTGCGCCGCATGGGCATCCGCACGGTGATGATCACCGGCGACAACCCGCTCACCGCCGCCAGCATCGCGGCCGAGAGCGGCGTCGACGACTTCCTCGCCGAAGCCACCCCGGAGGACAAGCTCGCCCTGATCCGCCGCGAGCAGGAAGGCGGCAAGCTGGTCGCCATGTGCGGCGACGGCACCAACGACGCCCCGGCTTTGGCACAATCCGATGTCGGCGTGGCGATGAACACCGGCACCCAGGCGGCACGCGAAGCCGGCAACATGGTCGACCTCGACAGCGACCCAACCAAGCTGATCGAGATCGTCGGCCTCGGCAAACAGATGCTGATGACCCGCGGCGCCCTGACCACGTTCTCGATCTCCAACGACGTGGCGAAATACTTCGCCATCCTGCCGGCGATCTTCGTCGCGCTGTATCCCGGGCTGGGCGGCCTGAACGTCATGGCGCTAGGCAGCCCGGAGAGCGCGATCCTGTCGGCAATCATCTTCAACGCCCTGATCATCCCGGCGCTGGTGCCGCTGGCGCTCAAGGGCGTGAAATACCGCCCCGCTCCCGCCGGCGCGCTGCTGGCGCGCAACCTGGCCGTCTACGGCTTCGGTGGCCTGGTGGCGCCGTTCATCGGCATCAAGCTGATCGACCTGGTCGTATCCGCCCTGCACCTCGCCTAACACGCCCTAGTCATTCTGGAGACGTTACTATGATGAACGAAATCGGCCGCTCCATCCGGCCAGCCGCCGTGCTGCTGGTGGCGCTGGCCGCCATCACCGGGGTCGCCTATCCGGCGCTGATTACCGGCATCGCGCAGGCCACCATGCCGGCGCAAGCCAATGGCAGCCTGGTGATGGACGGTGACCGGGTGATCGGCTCGGCGCTCATCGCCCAGGACTTCGCCGGCGCCGAATACCTGCACCCGCGGGCCTCTGCGGCGGGCAAGGGGTTCGAGGCCAACAACTCGGGCGCCACCAACTTCGCGCCGGGCTCGAAGGACCTCAAGGATGCCGTCGAGGCCCGCGTGGCGACGGCACGCTCGGAGGGGATCCAAGGCCCCGTGCCGCCCGATCTCGTCACCACCTCCGCCTCCGGCCTGGACCCGGACCTCAGCCCGGCCTCCGCCCTGGCGCAGGCGCCCCGCGTCGCCACCGCCCGCGGCGTGCCCGCCGCCACCGTGACGGCGCTGATCGAGCGCGAGACCAAGCGCCCGTTGCTCGGTATCCTCGGCGAGCCCACCGTCAACGTGCTGTCCGTCAATCGACAGCTCGATGGGATCGCGCCTAAACCGAAGACCTGATGAACGGAGATCGGCGCGACTTACGGCCTTCCCCCGACGCGTTACTGAAAGCGGCGCGCCGGGAATCGCGGGGACGATTGAAGATCTTCCTCGGCGCGGCCCCCGGCGTCGGCAAGACGTTCGAGATGCTGCGCGAGGGCGCCGAACTGCTGCGCACCGGTACCGACGTCGTGGCCGGCGTGATCGAGACCCACGGCCGGGCGGAGACGGAAGCGCTGCTCGCCCCGTTGGAAGTGCTGCGGCGGCGCATGGTGGCGCACGGCGCGCATAGCCTGCCGGAGTTCGACCTCGACGCCATGCTGGCCCGGCACCCGCAGGTGGCGCTGGTCGACGAGTTCGCCCATTCCAACGCCCCCGGCAGCCGGCACACCAAGCGCTGGCAGGACATCGAGGAGCTCCGCGATGCCGGTATCGACGTGCTCAGCACGCTGAACATCCAGCATCTCGAAAGCCTCAACGACGTGGTCGCCGGCTTCACCCGCGTGCGCGTGCGCGAAACCGTCCCTGACGCCATCCTGGACGACGCCGAGATCGAGATCGTCGACCTCCCGCCCGACGAACTCATCGACCGGCTGAAATCCGGCAAGGTCTACGCCGGCGGCGAAGCGGCCCGCGCGCTCGGCAACTTCTTCTCCAAATCCAACCTGTCCGCCCTGCGCGAACTGGCCCTGCGCCGCGCCGCGCAAGCCGTGGATCGCGACCTGCTCGATCACGTCACCACCGCCGGCGAGCCCGGCAACTGGGCCGCCGGCGACCGTCTCGTGGTCGCCGTCGGCGAGCAGCCCGGCGGCGAAAGCGTCATCCGCGCCGCCAAACGCCTCGCCGACGCCCTGCACGCGCCCTGGACGGCACTCAGCGTGGAAACTCCCCGCAGCGCCACCCTGGCCCCCGCCGCCCGAACCCGCATCGCCGACGCGCTGAAACTGGCGAGCGGATTGGGCGCCACCATCTCGACCGTGCCCGCGCGCAGCGTCGCCGACGGCATCGGCGCCTATATCGGCGAAAGCCGCGCCACCGCGATCGTGATCGGCAAGGTGCGGCGCAGCTGGTGGTTCGAGCGCCGCCATAGCTCCGTGGTGGACCAGCTGGTCCGCTCGGTCGACGGCGTGGCGGTCCACGTGGTGCCGATCGCCGGCAGCGCCGCCACCGAGACCGAGCGGCGGGTGCGCCGACCCGACGCGGCGCGCGGCATGGTGCTGGCCGTGCTCATGGTGGGGCTCACCACCGGCATCGCCGAAATCCTGCAGCCGGTGTTCGGGCTGAACTCGATCGACCTGCTGTATCTGCTGCCCGTCGTGGTCAGCGCCACCTTGCTCGGGCTCCGCGCCTCGCTGGTCGGCAGCGTGGCCGCCGCGCTGGCGTATAACTTCTTCTTCCTGCCGCCGCTCTACACCTTCACCATCCAGGACCCGCAGAACGTCGTCACCCTTGTGGTGCTGACCGGCGTGGCCGTCGCGGTCAGCCAACTCGCCGGCCGCCTGAAACGCGAGGCGACCATCGGCGTACGCGCGGCGGCCGAGAACGCGGCGATCGCGAGCTTCGGGCAACGGCTGGCGACCGTGTCGGACGAAGCCGGCACCGCCGCGGCGGTCTGCGAGGTGGTGAGCGACCTGCTCGAGGCCAGCACCGTGCTGATGACGCGACACGGCTCGCAGATGGTCGTCGTCGGCGCCGATCCGCCCAACCCGGCTCTCGGCCTGATCGACGGCACTGCCGCGGAATGGGCCTTCGACCGCGCGGAGGTGACCGGCTACGAGAGCGGCACCCTGGCGTCGTCATATTGGCAATTCCACCCGATCCAGACCACTCTGGGCGTGCTCGGCGTGCTGGGCCTCGCCCGCAAGGACGGCGGCGACCCGGTGCCGGCCGCCAAGCGCATCCTGTTCACCACCCTGCTCGGGCAGGCCGCCCTGGCCCATGAGCGGTTGCGTCTGGAAGCCGATGCGCGGGAGGTCAGCGCGCTCAAGCAGCGCGACGATCTGCGCGCGACGCTGTTGTCCTCGATCGGGCACGACCTGAAGACGCCCCTGACCTCCATCGTCGCCGCCGCCGATACGCTGGCGGCGGAATACGGACCCTCCGCCACCACCGGGACGCTGAAAGGCGAGGCGAGGCGGCTGCGCCGGGTGTTCGACGATCTGGTGGAGATGACGCGGATCGAAGCGGGGGCACTGGTGGTGCGGCGGGAGGCGACCGATCTGACGGACGCGGTGGCCGCCGCGGTGAGCGATCTGGGTGTCGAGTTGGCGCGGCATCACCTGGTGCTCGAGGTCCCGCCGACCCTGCCCTTGGTGGAGGCCGATCCGCGCATGCTGAACCACATCCTGGTCAACCTGTTGGGCAACGCGGCAAAGTTTGCCCCGCCCGGAACCGCGGTGACGGTGCGCGGTGAGGCCGGGCCGGACGGGGTCCGGTTGACCGTGTCGGACCGCGGCCCCGGGCTGCCGCCCGGCGACGAGGCCGCCGTGTTCGAACGGTTCGCGCGCTTCGCCGGCGACGATCGCAGCGGCGGCACCGGGCTGGGGCTGGCGATCGTGAAAGGCTTCGCCGACGCGATGTCCTTGACCGTGCGGGCGGCCAACTGCACCCATGGCGGAGCGGCCTTCACGATCGGCTGGCCGGTCCGGCTGGTGCGTGCGCCGCTGCAGGAGGAGGAGGGATGACGGGCCGTATCCTCATCATCGACGACGAGGCGGCGATCCGCCGGCTGGTCCGCGGCGCGGTCGGCCGCGCCGGGCACACCGTCGGCGAGGCGGAGGACGCGGCGTCCGGCCTGGTCGAAGCCCGGCGCGAAGGCTGCGAGCTGGTGCTGCTGGACCTCGGCCTGCCCGACCGCGACGGCCTGGAGCTGATCCCGCTGCTCAAGGCCATGGACCGCGTCGTGGTGGTGCTCACGGCGCGCGATGCCACGGCGGAGAAGGTCGCCGCCCTCGATCTCGGCGCCGACGACTACGTGACCAAGCCCTTCGACACCGACGAGCTGCTGGCCCGCATTCGCGTCGGGCTGCGGCACCGGGCGCCCGGAGTGCCTGACCTGGTGACGGCCGGTGATGTCACGGTCGACCTGCTGGAGCGCCGCGTGATGCGCGACGGGGCGGAGGTCAAGCTGACGCGCAAGGAATACGCGCTGCTGGCGGAGCTGGCGCGTTTCCCGGGGCGGGTGACGACGCACGCGCACCTGCTGCGGGCGGTGTGGGGCGAGGGGCATCTGCTGGACGTGGAATACCTCCGGGTCGCGATGCGATCGCTCCGCCTCAAGCTGGAGGCCAATCCGGCCGCGCCGCGCTTGCTGGTGAACGAACCTGGGGTCGGTTATCGCCTCACCGCCGGATAGGTCGGCGCGCGAAACGCCGCGTTTTGAGCTATCCTCGCCCCGGTGAGCTCGCTTCGTTTCCGCTTGTGGCTGATCTGGGCCCTGACGCTGCTGACCTCCCTGGCGGTCGGCATGTTGCTGTTCCGGCTCTACGAGAGTTCGGCGCAGGCGCAGATTCAGCGGGCCGAGGCGGTGGTCGCGCACGCCTGCGACCTCGTCGACGACCGTTTCGGCTACTACACCGCCCCATCCGGGGCCGGCTCGAGCGCCACGACGCTGACCGGCTCGGAGCTGGTGCCGGTCGTCGCGGCGGCGCTGGCGCACGAGGCCGGGGTGGAAGGCGGCATCTGGTCGGCGCGCACCGGCTCGCTGGCCTACGCGTTCCCCACCTATGAGGGCAGCGGGCCGAAGACGGATCTGCCGGAAGCCGAGACGCCGATAATCACCAGCATTAATGCCGAGGTCGCCGCGAGCCGTCAGCCGGCCATGCGGCGATTGACCTCCAACTCGCAGACCTTGCTGCTCGCCGCCTGTCCGATCGTCGGCCGCATAGAGGGGCTATCGGCCTGGACCATGACCCGGGTGCAGTGGAACACCGGGCTCGACAGCCTGCGGGTGGCGCTCGGCTTGCTGGGCGGCCTCGTGCTGTTGATTGCCGGCTGGGTGACGTGGCTGACGGCGACCTGGGCGCGTCACGTGAGCCTGCTGGAATCCACCCTGCGCACGCATGACATCGAGGAGTTGCCCCATTTCGACCCGACCGGCGAGCGCGAGCTGGACCGGGTGGTCAGCGCCCTGAACGACGCCGGCGACCGCATCGCCCGCGCCCGCGCCCGCTCGGCCGATCTGGCCAAGCAGATGGCGGCGACCGAACATCTGGCGGCGTTGGGCCGCGTCGCGGCCGGCATCGCGCACGAAATTCGCAACCCGATGGCCGCCATGCGCCTCCGTGCCGAGAACGCGCTGGCCGGCGACGGCAGCCGGCTGCGCCCGGCGCTGCAATCCACCGTGCAGCAGATCGACCGCGTCGACCGCCTGGTGGCCGAGATGCTGGCCATGACCCAACGCCGGGAGGCGCAGCCGCAACCGGTCGAACTTCGCCGCTTCCTGGCCGACCGCGTCGCTGCATTATCCGAACGGGCCGCCGCCGCCGGTATCGCACTGGCGCAGGACGTGGCGGAGGTGAGCGTGGCGTTCGACCCCGAGCTGATCGGTCGCGCGGTCGACAACCTGCTGGTCAACGCCCTGCAGCATACCCCGGCCGGCGGCCGGGTCTCGCTGACCGCGCACCATGCCGATGGATGGCTCGACATCCACGTCGCCGACACCGGGCCCGGTGTCGACCCGGTGCAGCGCGGCCGCCTGTTCGAGCCCTTCGCCACCGGCCGGCCCGACGGCACCGGGCTCGGCCTGGCCATCGCCCGCGAGATGGCGGACTCCCATGGCGGCACACTCACCCTGGCCGACGGCACTGACGGCGCGCTGTTCATCCTGCGATTGCCAGCGCCATGCGCATGAGCGAGCGCTGCACGACCAACATCCTGATCGTCGATGACGACGCTGCCCTGCGCGAGGGCATCGCCGAAACCGTGGTCGACCTCGGCTATGCCGCGCTGACCGCCGGCGACGGGATGACCGCCCTCGAGATGCTGGGCCGCGAGCCGGTGGATGCGGTGCTGCTGGACCTCAGGATGCCGGGGCTCGACGGGCTGGAGGTGCTCGCCCGCATCCGCGCGCGGGCGGATGCGCCGCCGGTGGCCATCCTGACCGCCGTCGCCACCGCCTCGAACACCATCGAGGCAATGCGGCTCGGCGCCGTCGATCACCTCACCAAGCCCGTCGGCCGCGCCGAACTGGCCGACCTCATCGAGCGCATGTTGCGGCGCAATCCCGCTGAGGCCGTCGGGTGGCCGTCCCGGCCCGCCGACCGGGAGGAGCTGGTCGGCGCCTCCGCCCCCATGCGGGCGATCCAGAAGACCATCGGCCTGCTGGCCGACAGTGACGCAACGGTGCTGATCTCGGGCGAGACCGGAACCGGCAAGGAGGTGGTGGCCCAGGCCCTGCACCGGCACGGTCGCCGCCGCGGCGAGCGCTTCGTCGCCATCAACTGCGCCGCCATCCCCGCCGACCTCATGGAAAGCGAGCTGTTCGGCCACGTCCGCGGCGCCTTCACCGGTGCCATCGCCGACCGGGCCGGCTATTTCCGCGAGGCCCATCGCGGCACGCTGTTCCTCGACGAGGTCGGCGATATGGCCCTGCCCATGCAGTCCAAGCTGTTGCGCGCACTGCAGGAACGCATCGTCGTGCCCGTCGGCGGCGCCGCGATCCCGGTCGACGTCCGCGTCGTCGCCGCTTCGCACCGCGATCTGCCGGAGGCGGTCCGCGCCGGCGCCTTCCGCGAGGATCTGTATTACCGGTTGGGCGTGGTCCCGGTCGTGGTCCCACCGCTCCGCGAGCGCCTGGCCGATATCGTGCCGCTAGCGGAACACTTCCTCGCCCGCGCCGCCGCCGCCTCGCCCCTGCGGCTCACGGCCGAAGCTGCGGCACTGCTGCTCAGCCATCCGTGGCCCGGCAACGTCCGCGAGCTGCAGAACGCCATGCAGCGGGTCACCGCGCTGGTGCGCGGCCCGGTGGTCGAAGCGCGCGATCTCGTCTTCCTGAACCCGGCCCGCACCGAACCGCCGGAGCAGGACTGGCTCGACGGCGACCTGGACACCGCGATCGCGCGCATGGAAACGGCGATGATCCGGCGCGCCCTGGCCGCCTCGGGCGGCAACCGGGCCGAAGCGGCCCGGCGGCTCGGCATCCATCGGCAGATGCTGCACACCAAGATGCGGCGCCTCGGCCTCGACGCGTCCGCAATCGGGACACGAACCGTCTCGAATCGAGACAACGACAGCGCAACGTAATGCTACCCGCGCAGTAGCCCGGGGCTGGCACGATCATTGCTGAGTAGTCTGTTCGTACGACGGATCTACTATCAATGCTCTGCTGGCTACATTTCGGTGACCTTCACATCACAACGGCCGACGAGCAGAACCTGCGCGACCTCCGTACGATTGCGGCGCAGGCCAGCGAGCATTTCGCCACCGGGATCGACTTCGTCCTGCTGCCCGGCGACAACGCCAACGAGGGTCGGCCCGAACAATACCGCATGATCCGCGAAGCGCTGCAGCCGTTGCGCCTGCCGCTACGCATCCTGCCGGGCGACCATGATTTCGAGCCGCGTAACCTGGTCGCGATGCGGGTCGGCCTCGGCGCCCCGGCGCTGCCGCAGGCGGCG
>CAZTJC010000111.1:0-8144 GCA_964613945.1 uncultured Acetobacteraceae bacterium | reverse complement strand
TGGGCTATTTACGATCCTCACGTCGTTTCAGGCTTACTTCGGTGTGCTCGACCTTGGCATCGGCGGCGGGCTCGTCAGGTTCATGACGATTTATTCGGAACGGAACGATGCCAAAGTAGTTCGAGCCATCACGTCGTTCGGGTTCATGTTCTACGTCGTGCTGGCGCTCGTTGCCCTACCGTTCGTGTTTCTCGCGGCCCCGGCGATGACGGCCTGGTTGGATGTCAGCCCATCCCTGACTGCTGACGCCGTCAATTCCATCTACTCCGTCTTCGGATTGTTCATCGTGTCGTCCATCTCGGGCGTGATCACGGCGCGCCTTTACTCCATTCACCGGATGGACATCGTCGCAGCATCGAACGTCATCAGCGGCATCTCCTATGTGGTCGCCACGCTGATACTGCTGCCCAGGTATCCGACGATAGAAGTAGCGATACTGTGCCTATACATTCAGGTCTTTGTTCTGTTGTTCATCACGATCGTAGCGCTGCAGCGCCTGACGGGCGGGCACCTTGTCGCCAACCCGTTCGAGACGCCGAAAGCGCTGCTCAGGCAATTATTCGGTTTCGGGTTCTGGACGCAGATCAACAGCATTTCAGCGATCATCAATCTTGAGGCGGATAAGCTGATTATCGGCCGGTATCTCGGCGTTGCAGAAGTGGCGCCCTACCAGGTCGGTGGACGTCTCGCGATGCTGACGCGGGCACTTCCCATCCAGATCCTGACGGCCATGTTTCCAAGCATCACCGCGCGAGTTGGAGAGCGGTACGACATTGCGGAGATGAGCGATGTCTACCGATCGGCAACTCGGACGCTGATGCTGGTGACCTTGGTCACGGTCGGCTTTCCGATCGCAGTCTCTAGCAGTCTCATCAACGTCTGGATCGGGTACGATCTTCCTGCAGCGGCATCGATCGCGGTCGCCTTGATGATCTCGTATTCCGTGAACAACGCGACCGGTGTCGGAACCCTTATCCTGAGGGCGATCGGACTTCCGAAATACGAGACGATCTATGCCGTGTGCTCGGCGGCGATGAACATCGTCATCACTATTCTTCTTCTCCCGAGATTCGGCATCTACGGCATCGTTTACGGGACCATCTGCGCGAACGTGATCAGTTCGATAGGCTTCATTTACTTCTTCCACCGGGTCGTCCGGTTGGATTTCAGCCAGACGCTGTTTTCCTGGCTGAAGCCGCTTCTATTCTCGGTCGTGGCGGCGGCGCTGCTCATCTACGGGCTGGATCTGGTCGCCATGCAGTCGGAGCCCGGGCGTTTGTCGCAATTGTTGATCGTGGGCGTTCTCGGGGTGATCTATCTTGTTGTGGTGGCAGAACTTCTGAAACTGACGAAATTCTGGGCCTTGAGCGACTTGTCGTTGCTCGGACGTCTCGGCGCAACGGGCCGATGGGCGATTCAGCGTTACGCACCGGGGCTGTAGATGTCGAGCATTGCCGCATGAAGATCACGTTTGTACTGCCGACCTACTTCTCGACGCCGATCGGCGGGTACAAGGTCGTCTACGAGTACGCCTCTCGTCTGTCAGAAGCCGGACATCAGGTCACGATCGTCTTTCCACGCAGCTTCGGTTCGCCCGGGTCATCGACGCTGTCCGACAAGCTCAAGGATCGCGTTTGGCCAACGGCCATCCGGGTGCGGCAGTTGTTGCGAAGACAACGACTGGTCAACTGGACAAAGCTCCATCCCAGTATTCGGCTTTGCCTAGTCGGTCGCTTCGACGCCGACGCGGTGCCCGATGGCGACGCGGTGATCGCAACAGCTTGGCAGACCGCCGATGCGGTGTCGCGATTGCCCGCGGCGAAAGGCAGAAAGTCATACCTGGTCCAGGATTACGAGGTCTGGGGAAGCACGTCGCAGGCCAGCGTCGATTCAACCTTTGGCTTGGGCATGAGAGTCATCGTTATCGCATCATGGCTTGGCGAGATCGCAGCGTCTTGCGGCGCAACCGACGTGCACGTCATTCCGAACGGGCTCGACCATTTCCGCTTTCGGGTGCTGACAGAGCCGGAGGCGCGGCCGGTCAGCATCCTGGCACTGTTCCATACCGATGAGAGAAAAGGCATCTCCGTCGCCTTGGACACGCTGTCGGACGTCCATCGGCTGCACCCTGAGGTGCCGATCACGATGTTCGGGGTGGCGCGACGCGCAGCAAGGCTTCCCGACTGGATACGGTATGTCCAGCTACCGTCACCGGACGAGCTGGTCGAGCTTTATAACAGCCACTCGATCTTCCTGAGTTCGAGCTACGTCGAGGGATGGTGCCTGCCCGCAGCGGAGGCGATGGCCTGCGGCTGCACCTTCGTCGGCACCGACAGCAAAGGGCCGCGGGAGTTTTGCGAGAACGGCGTCAGCGCGCTGTTGAGCGAACCGGGCGACGTCTCCGCGCTGGTCCAGAACCTGCACCGCGTCATCGTCGACCCGTCGCTTCGGCGCGAAATACAGAAAAATGGCACGGACAGGATACGGGCCTTCACGTGGGAACGATCCGGGCAGGCGTTCTTGCGCTTGCTCCAGGAGGGCAGGGAGGATCGCCAGCCTGCCCCTCGTGTGGCGGCAGAATAAGCACGTCGCCAGACTAGCCCGGCCCGGTGCGGCCGGTCAGAGGTCGAAGTTGCTCGGCAGCATGACGACGTCGCGGATGGTCATGCCGCGGGGCCGGGTCAGCATGAAGATGACGACTTCCGCGACCTCGCTGGCCTCGAGGAGGCTGCCGGAGGTGCGGGCTTCGGCGAGTTTCTCCGGCGGCCAGTCGGCGAGCAGGGCGGTGACGACCGGGCCCGGCGAGATCGAGCCGACGCGGATGCCGTGTTTGAACACCTGGCGGCGGGTGGTCTGGACGAAGCAGTCGATCGCCCATTTGGACGAGGCGTAGACCGGCTCCCACGGTGTCGGGAAATGCGCGGCAAGCGAGCTGGTCACGATGATGTCGCCGGTGCGCTGCTCGATCATGTGACGCAGCACGTCGCGGACGTTCTTCATCACGACGTTGACGTTAAGGGTGAGCATTCGGTCGATGTCGTCGGGGTCGGAGTCGACGAGATCACCGCCGACATAGGTGCCGGCATTGGCATGAAAGACGTCGAGCCGGCCGGCCACCGCGATGATGCGGGGCAGGAGGGTGGCGCAGTCCTCGCGGTCGAGAGGGTCGATCACCACGGGCATCACGGCGGCGCCATGCGCGGCCTGCAAGGCGTCGAGCGCCGCTCGGTCGCGGTCGATAGCGACCACGCGGGCGCCAGCGTCGACCAGGGCGATCGTGCTGGCCAGACCGATCCCCGATGCGGCGCCGGTGACGGCGGCGACCTTGCCGGCGAGGGCGGTCATCCGAAGGCGCCGATCTCGTGGCTGAGGGCGGCGGTGATCTCGCGGGTGAGGGCGAACAGCCTGGCGATGGGATGGAAGATGGTCTCGTGCTCCGACTCGTAGGACAGGTGGGCGGTGGGACCGGGAGGTTCGCCGTAATCGTGGTCGGCGCCTCCGCCGGGGTCACGGGGGAAGATGTCGCCCAGGATCTCCAGCGCGGCCGGGACGTCGAGGCGGAGGAGGCGGGTGCGGATGGCTTCCGGCGTGGCGCCGAAGCGGGGAGAGAAGTCGGGGATGGCCGTGGCGAGCAGCCAGATGCGGCCGATCAGGGCCAGGCGGAGCGCGTGCAGCAAGGCGGCGCGGTCGCCCATGCGAGGCAGGTCGGGCCAGGCGCCGCGGAGGCGGAGCTGGTCGGCCTGGGCGCGGCGAACGGTGAGCTGCATCGGTTCCCACAGGCGCATCTCGCCGAGCGCGGCGGCGATGTCGGCGAGTTGGTCGGCACGGCCGGCGATCTGCGCATGGGCAGCGCGGTCGAGCCAGGAGCCGGGGTCGAGCAGGGAGACGGTGGCGCGCAACACGTCGAGGTCGGAGACGGAGGCGGCATACTCGGCGAAGTCGAGCGCGCGGCGGAAGCGGGGGCTGGAGAGGCGAAGTTCGGTGAACAGCTCCGGGTCGCGGGCGGCGGCGGCGCCGATGCCGTGCACCGTGTTGGCGCACCAGCCGAGCTGCTGAAGGATGGCGTTGTTGAGGATGGCGCGCAGTTCGCGCGGGTGGCGGATGGTGGCGGGGCCGCCGCTGTCGGACTGGCGGGCGCTGGGTCGGGAGCCGGTGGGGTCGAGCAATGCCGGGCCAAAGGCGCCGAGCAGGGCGGCGTAGCCGGGATCTTCGAGCAGTTGGTCCAGTTCGCCCTGGATGGTGGCAAAGAACCCGGCGGCGAAGTCAGGCTCGCGGTAGATGGGGTCCGGCGCGGTGACGGTCGGCTTGAGCGCGTGTTCGGCGACGCGGGCGACGGTGGCGAGCGCGAGTTCGGGCGTGCCGAACAGCAGGTAGCCGTCGCCCCCCTGGAAGCTGCTTTCCTCGCGGACGCGCAACCCGGCTTCGGCCAGGGTCGAGCGGGCGGCGGTGGGCGACAGATACAGCAGGCGATCGGCCAGGGTGCCGGGATGGGCGCCGCGGCCGATGCTCTCGCCATGGGTGTCGAACAGGACGATCTCGATGTCGCCGAGGCCGTGCCGGGTCATGGTCTCGGTGAGGCGAAGCTTGAGGCGCTCGACAAGGTAGCTGGCGGCGATCTGGCCGAGAAAGCGGCCGCTGTCGGAATAGCCGAACTGCAGGCAGAGGCGACCCATGCCGCGGAGGTAGTTGCGGTAGTGCGGCGAGCGGAGCGCTTCCTCGAGGATGCGGACGCCTTCCTCGAGCGCGTCCGGCGTCTCGAACAGTGGCGAGATCTCGATGCTCCGCTCGCAGCCGCACAGGCGGGCGAGCCAGAGCGCCGCGAGCAAGGTGAAACCGGTGCGGGTTTCGGCGATGAGGAAGCGGACGGGGGTGTGTCGGTCAACGTGCTTGGTGATCTGTGCGACCAGCATCATCAGGCGGACGGCCGAGGCCTGCTCGCCGAGCATGGCGCCGAAATCGACCGGTTGGGCAACGGTGCGGCCAAGCGCGTCGTCGATGGCGGCGAGCAGGGTGCGGCGGCGGGAACGGTCGTCCGGCGGGTCGGCCAGCCCTAGGCGGAGGCGGGCGGCGTTGTGAACCTGGGCCGCGTTGAGGCGGACATGGGCGTGGGCAATGGAGAGTCCGTGTCCCACCATGCCGGCCCGGGCGATGCAGAGGCGGCGGCGGTCGTCGGGCGTGGCGTCGGCGATGGCGGCGGCGAACAGCGGCAGCAGGGGCTCGGGCGACAGCAGCGCGCGGTCGCGACCGGTGATCAGCGCGCGGGCGAACGGCTCGACGGCGTCCGGCGTGGGAGCCGACGGCGCCAGGGCGATCTGGGCATCCACGGTCTCGAGCGCCTGGCCGACACGGTGGTCGAGCGTGGTCGCGGTTGGGATGCCGGCGATCTGGGCCTGCAGGCGGGCGAGGCCCTGGCGCTTCATGCGCAAGCGGAAGCGGAGCGAGTCCCACCAGCCGATGTCGGTGCGGCCGTCAGTGTCCAGGCCGACCCAGGAGGCCAGCACGATCGGGGCGGGATACAGGTTGAGCCAGCCCTCGGCCCAGCGGTCGCGGGCGGCGTCGAGCAGGGCGCCGCAGAGCTGGTCCAGCGCATCGCGACCGCGTTGCAGGGCGGCGGTGGCGGCGTCGAACTCCTGTTCGAGGGTCGGTTTGGTGGGGCGATGCGAGGCGATCGCGGGCCCGCCGGCTCGACCGCTGGCGAGGGCGGCGACGGCGTCGTAGACGGCCGGGTCGGCGGCGAAGGTCGGATGTGCGGTGAAGACGCAAGCATAGCGGGCGCGTTCGAGGCGGGCACGGGTTTCCTGCAGCCGGGGGCCGGCCTGGGCAATCAGCTCGTCGGCGAGGCGCTGCAGCGCGGTGGCGGAGGCCGCCGGATCGGTGCCGCCTACGTAGGTGCCGAGGCGTTCGGCACGGGTGAGCATGGATTGATCGCGCACGGTGGCGATGACTGCGGCGAGGCCGGCTTCGGTGAGCAGGCCGTCGTCGAGGCGGCGACTGATGGCCAGGGCGGCCGACAGGATCGGGTTGCCGAACGGGTCGTCGGCCGCGCGGGCACGGGTGCGGCCGACCAGGGCGAGCAGCTCGGCCGCGTCGGATCCGTTTACATTCGGGGTGTCGAGGGAGCTATCCACGCGGAAGGTTTTGCAAATTCCGTACCGGATCAGCTTCTGTGATGGATCAGGCCGGCGCGCGGAGGTGCGTCGGGATCGTCAGGCCCAGGCGGGTGGGAATGTCCCATACCTCGCTGACGACCCGGATTTTGTAAAAGCCAGCGCGCAGGTAGTTGGGCAAGGCCCGTTCATGGTCGGCGGTGCAGGTGTTGACGGTGATGGAGCGGGCGCCGGCATTCCAGGCGGCCTCGATGGCGGCGTCGAGGAAAGCGGTGCCGAAGCCAAGGCCGACCGCATGCGGCATGAGGCCGAAATAGCTGAGGTTGACGTTGGGCTTGCTCCCGGTGTCGAGCTCGAAGAACCCGGCGGGCTCGCCGCCGCGATACAGCACATGCACCGAAACGGACGGATTGCGCAGAATGGAAGCCAGTTCGGCGTCGCGCAGGGAACGGCGGAGCCACCATAGGTAGGGGCCGCCGACGGTGCCGTAGAGATATCGGTAGAACGGGACCGAGCAACCGGCGAGGCGCACGATCGTGCTGTCTTGCGGCATCGGGCGGGGTTCGGGGCCGCGCTGGTCCATGCGCATGAACGTGACGCCGACGGCGACCCGGGTGGATGTCATGAAACGCTGCTCATCCCCGTCGAAATATCGCAGCGGCGGCGGGTCTGCAATGACGGCGGAGATGGGAGGGAACTTGCGGGTTGCGGGGTTGTTGCACGGGAAGATGCTGCAGTGCAGCAAAGGATTTGAAGCATGGTCGATATTGGACGTCGCAAGCCCCGCATTGCTCTCGCGTTACAGGGGGGCGGAGCGCATGGCGCCTACGCATGGGGTGTGGTTGAGCGCTTGCTCGAAGAGGACGTCGAGCTGGTAGGGATCAGCGGTGCCAGCGCCGGGGCGATGAACGGGGCGGCGCTGGCGGCCGGGTTTGCCGTCGACGGTATCCGCGGCGCGGTGGCCGGAATGGAACGCATGTGGCAGACCATCTCCACCACTTCCCCGCTGGCGCCGTTCGACCACCAACAGTTCCGACAGTCGTATTTCGAGCAGATGTTCATGCGGTCGCTGGAATACTTTCATCTGACCAGCCGGTATTTCTCGCCGCACACGCCGGGTTTGCGCAGCATGGACGCGCTGCGGCGGGCCATGTCAGCGTCGGTGGATCTGAACGTTCTGAACGGGCAAACGGCGCTGCCGCTGCACATCTCGGCGACGCATATCCCGACCGGGGCGGCCAAGATGTTCACCGGCACGGAGGTGACGCTGGACTCGCTGATGGCGTCGGCCTGCCTGCCGGACCTGTTCGCGCCGGTGGAAGTCGACGGGGAGAGCTACTGGGATGGCGGGTTCACGGCCAACCCGGCGCTCACGCCGTTGCTGGGAGAGGAGATGGATGCCACGGACATGATCGTCGTGCAGATCACGCCATTCGTTGACAGCGACGTGTCAGGCGCGCTGGGCGACCGGACGCGGCGGGTGTCGGAGATCGGGTTCAACGCCTGCTTGCTGCGCGACCTGAAGGTGCTGACGGAGTTGAAGGAGATTTCGTCGCTCGAACAGTGCAACGATCCGCGGCTGAAGGCGATCAGCCGGATCAACTTGCACCTCATCTCGCCGCCGGCCTCGATCGGGCAGCGGGGCGGGGCCAGCAAAATCGACATGCGCTGGTCGGTACTGCTGGAGTTGCGGGCGCTCGGGCGCGAGGCCGCAGAGGCTTGGCTGCACGAGGATGGCACGCTGATGGGCAAGAAGTCGTCGATGGTGGAGATGCCCGACGAGGTCGCGAAGGTGATGGCCTAGCGGAGCTGACCAAGCCCTCCCCCACGAGCGGGAGAGGGCTTCGACTGAGATCAGTCGTCGAGGAAGCTGCGCAGCTTGCGGCTGCGGCTGGGGTGCTTGAGCTTGCGCAGTGCCTTGGCTTCGATCTGACGGATGCGCTCGCGGGTGACGTTGAACTGCTGGCCGACTTCCTCGAGCGTGTGGTCGGTGTTCATGCCGATGCCGAAGCGCATGCGCAGCACGCGTTCCTCGCG
>CAZTJC010000110.1:0-8455 GCA_964613945.1 uncultured Acetobacteraceae bacterium | reverse complement strand
GCAAGACGCGCATCATCGCCGAAACCGGCGCCGGCCAGCACGGCGTCGCCACCGCCACCGTCTGCGCGCTGTTCGGCCTGCCCTGCGTGATCTACATGGGCGCCACTGACGTCGAACGGCAGAAGCCGAACGTGTTCCGTATGAAGCTGCTCGGGGCCGAAATCGTGTCGGTCACCTCCGGCGCCGGCACGCTCAAGGACGCGATGAACGAGGCGATGCGCGACTGGGTCGCCAACGTCGAGGACACATATTATCTTATCGGGACAGTCGCCGGCCCCCATCCCTACCCGGCCATGGTGCGCGATTTCCAGAGCGTCATCGGCACGGAGGCACGGGCGCAGCTGCTGGAGACCGAAGGCAAGCTACCCGACGTGATCGTTGCCGCGATCGGTGGCGGCAGCAACGCCATGGGGCTGTTCCATCCGTTCCTGGACGATGAGACCGTGCGCCTGGTCGGCGTTGAGGCTGCGGGCAGAGGGTTGGATACGCAAGAGCATGCGGCAAGCCTGAGCCGCGGCCGGCCGGGCGTGCTGCATGGCAACCGGACTTATCTGCTGCAGGATGCCGACGGGCAGATCCAAGAGGCGCACAGCATCAGCGCCGGGTTGGATTATCCCGGGATCGGGCCGGAGCACTCGTGGCTGCACGAGATCGGCCGGGTCGAGTATGTCGCGGCAACCGACCAGGAAGCGCTGGACGCCTTCCAGCTCTGCACGCGGGCCGAGGGCATCATTCCGGCCCTCGAGCCGGCGCATGCCTTGGCATACGTGCAGAAGCTGGCGCCGACGCTGGACCGCGATGCCATCGTGCTGATGAATCTGTGCGGCCGCGGCGACAAGGACATCTTCTCCGTCGCCCAGCATCTCGGCGTCGAGCTATGAGCCGGATCGCCGCCAAGTTTGCCGCGCTGAAGGAAGAAGGGCGCGGCGCGTTGATCCCATTCCTGGAAGCGTTCGACCCGGACCATGCGACGTCGCTGGCCATCCTGCGCGGGATGCCGGCGGCGGGTGCCGACCTGATCGAGATCGGCATGCCGTTCACCGACCCGATGGCCGATGGCCCGATCATCCAGGCCGCCGGGCTGCGCGGGCTGAAGGCCGGCGCGACCCTGGCCGGCACGCTCGAGATGGTGCGCGCCTTCCGCGCCGAGGACCGAGACACGCCGATTATTCTGATGGGCTACCTCAACCCGATCGATAGCTATGGCCCGGCCCGCTTCTGCGCCGATGCGGCTGCGGCCGGCGTGGATGGGCTGATCGTCGTCGACCTGCCGACCGAGGAGGCCGACTTGCTGGTGCCTCACGCGGCCGAGCATCGGATCGACATCGTCCGCCTCATCGCGCCGACCACGCATGACGAGCGGCTGCCGGTCGTGCTCGATGGCAGTTCGGGCTTCGTCTACTACGTCAGCATCACCGGCATCACCGGCACACGCAGCCCGACGGCAGCCAGCCTGGCGACGGCGATGCCGCGCCTGCGCCGTGCGACGGACCTGCCGATCGCCATCGGCTTCGGCGTCCGCACCCCGGAGCAGGCCGCCGCGGCAGTTCGCGTGGCCGACGCCGCCGTGGTCGGTTCGGCGCTGATGGAGACGTTGGCGGCGAGCCTCGACTCGAGTGGCGCCGCCGCGGCGGACACCGCCGAACAGGTGCTCGCCCAGGTGCGTGGGCTGGCCGCTGGCGTGCGCGGTGCACGGGTCACCGAACTGGCATGAGCTGGCTGTCGGAATACGTTCGGCCGCGCATCCGGACGCTGTTCTCCCGCAGCGAGGTGCCGGAGAATCTCTGGATCCAGTGCCCGAGCTGTCAGCAGATGCTGTTCAAGAACGATCTCGACCGGTCGCTCAAGGTCTGCTCGCATTGCGGCTACCACCTGCGCGTCAAAGCGTCCGAGCGCCTCACCTATACCTTCGACCCGATTGTCGACGGCGTCGGCGGACCCACACGGATCGAACTGCCGCGCGTTCCGCAGGACCCGTTGGCCTTCCGCGACAGCAAGCGATACTCCGACAGGCTGAAGGAGTCCCGCGAGAAGACCGGGCTCTACGACGCCATCCTGGTTGCGCATGGAACGATCAGTGGCCATCGCGCCGTCGTCGCGGCAATGGATTTCGAGTTCATGGGCGGCAGCATGGGCGCCGCGGTCGGCGAGGCCATCATCTCGGCGGCACGGCTGGCAGTGCTGCAGGCGGCTCCGTTGATCATCTTCACCGCCTCCGGTGGCGCGCGGATGTACGAAGGCGCCGTCAGCCTGATGCAGATGCCGCGCACCACGATCGCCGTGCAGATGGTCAAGGAAGCCGGGCTGCCGTTCATCACCGTGCTGACCGACCCCACCACCGGCGGCGTGACCGCTAGCTTCGCCATGCTAGGCGATATCCAGATCGCCGAGCCCGGTGCCCTCATCGGCTTCGCCGGTCCCCGCGTCATCGAGCAGACCGTCCGCGAGACGCTGCCCGACGGCTTTCAGCGCGCCGAGTATCTCCATGCGCACGGCATCGTCGACCTCGTCGTCAAGCGTGGTGACATGCGCGAGCATTTGGGCCGCATCATCGGGCTGCTGCGCGAGCGCACCCCCAAAGAGCTGAATTTGGACGCGGCGTGAGTCACATGCAGGGCCGTATCGAACCGATCATCGATCGGTTGCACGGTCTCCATCCCCGCCTAATCGATCTCAGCCTGGAGCGGCTCGAGCGTCTCTTGGCCAGGCTCGGTCATCCGGAACGGCGGCTTCCCCCGGTGCTGCACGTTGCCGGCACGAATGGGAAAGGCAGCACCTGCGCATTCATGCGGGCGCTCGCGGAGGCGGCCGGGTCGCGCGTGCACGTGTTCACGTCGCCGCATCTGATTCGTTTCAACGAGCGGTTCCGTATTGCGGGCGAGTTGGTGTCGGACGCAGCATTGGCCGAGGCGCTCGAGACCATCGAGCGCGAGAACGGCGGCGAGGCGATCACGGTGTTCGAGGTGATCACCGCGGCAGGGTTCCAGCTATTCGCGGCGACCCCGGCCGATCTCTGCGTGCTCGAGGTCGGGCTCGGTGGCCGCGGCGATGCGACCAACGTCATCACACCACAGGCTTGCGCGATCACGTCGATTTCGCTGGATCACCGCGACCTGCTCGGCGACACGCTGGCGGCGATCGCGGCCGAAAAGGCCGGCATCATCAAACCAGGGGTCCCGGTCGTGACCGGCGCGCAGGACCCGGCGGCGCTCGCGGTCATCGCGGCGGCGGCCGAGCGTGTCGGCGCGCCGCTGTTGCAGCGATTTCGGGATTGGGACATCGAGGTCCGCGGCTCCGGGCTCGTCTACACGGATTCGACCGGCAGCCTAGATCTGCCGCCTCCTTCCCTGCTGGGCCACCATCAGCTCGACAATGCCGGCATCGCCGTTGCCACGTTGCGCGTTGCCGGCGTCGCGATGGCTCCGGCCGGCCTCGGACGTGCCGAATGGCCGGCACGGATGCAGCGCCTGTCCGGGCAGCTTGCCGCGCTGGCGCCGTCGAGCGCCGAGGTTTGGCTGGATGGTGCGCATAACGAGGGCGCCGGGCGCGTGCTGGCTGAAATGCTGCGCGACTGGCAGGATCGGCCGATCCACCTGATTGTCGGGATGAAGCGTTCAAAGGATGCCGGCGCGTTCCTGCAGCCGTTGCTGCCGTTGGCAACCTCGGTCTGGGCGGTGCAGGAGCCGCACCAGCTCGACGCGCTGTCGGTCGATCAGGTGATTGCCGCATCCGGCGACGTCGCCAAGCCGGGCCCGACCGTGGCCGAGGCGCTACGCCAGATTGCGCCTGGCGAGTCGCGGATTCTGATCTGCGGCAGCCTGTATCTCGCCGGCGAGGTGTTGAAAGCCGATTGGGACGGAACCGGGTCGCCACATGGCGCCGCAGATTATTCCGCGGCGCGACCGCACAGAGTATCTTAACATGGGCAAGTTCATCCCAACCTCTGCGCTCTCGTGGCAGGAATGCTAATGCCAGACGACGCCACACTAGATCTGCACGTCTCGCCGGCCGCTGTGCACGGAATGCCCAATGATCCCGGGCACCCGAGCGTCCGTGTTCTGTCGCACGGGTCCATGGAAGTACGCTGGTTCCGTCCCCAGGTGGGCGTGCAGCACGTTCCGCATGATCGTGACGAGCTGTACTTCGTGGTTTCAGGAACCGCGACGTTCAGACGGGGCAACCACACCGGTCCGTTCGACGAGCTGTTGGATGGACTTGAAGGGCACTCCTCGGCGTCGATCGCTGCGGGCGACATATTGTTCGTGCCGGCTGGAGCGCATCACGATTTCGAGGACACGTCACCGGACTTCGCGGTCTGGGCGGTGTTCTATGGCCCCGAGGGCGGTGAGCAACCGTGATCGAGATCGGTCCGTTGCTCCCGGCGGACCGGCAGCGTTGGACCGAGTTATGGCGCGCGTATCTCGATTTCTACGACACCACGCTCTCGCCAGAAATATTCGAGCATAGCTGGGCCCGCATCCTGATCGGTGACGAGCTACGCGGTTTCGCGGCGCGCGAGAATGGCGAGATCCTCGGCATCACCCATTTCCTGCGGCATCCGAGCGCCTGGACGCTGCAGCCGGTGGTCTACCTTCAAGACCTGTTTACCGACGAAGCGTATCGCGGTCGTGGCGTTGCACGGGCGTTGATCGAGGCGGTTGCCCACGAGGCGCGCAGCGGCGGATCCACCCGGATGTATTGGTTGACGCAATCGCACAACACGACGGCGCGGACGCTCTATGACCGGCTGGCCAAGCACACTGGCTTCATCCGCTACGAGTATCCGCTCTAGTCGATCCGTCGGGCCGGAAGCGACCAGGCTAAAACCGCCGCTATGACGCTGAACCCGGCGATCGTCAGGAAAGCACCCCGGAACGCCCCGATGATGTCGGCCGACAGGTTGGCGCGCAGTTCGGATGTCACGGTATTCAGCACGGCCGGCCCACGCTCGACGATGTCGGCGAACAACGTCGCGACCACCGGGTCCTGAGCGGCGAGCACGGCAAACAGCACCGCGCCTACGGAGGCGGTGCCGAGGGCGGCCCCGATCGAGCGCGTGAACTGGACGCTGGCCGACGCAGCGCCAAGGTTCTTGGGCCCGGCCTCGATCTGCACGGTCAACTGCACCACGGGCATCGTGGTGCCGGTGGCGACAGAGATGACGATGAACAGCGCCGGCAACCAGGTCAGCGGGATCGACGGGCCGAAGAATGCCAGAACGGCCCAGCCTGTCGCGACGATCGGTTGGCCAATGGATGGAAAGATCGCCGTCCGCCCGGTCTTGACCATCAAGCGCCCGGTCATGATCGATCCGAGCGCGATACCGGCCGTGAGCGGCAGCAGCAGCAGGCCGACCATGGCCGGGTCGGCCCCGCGCACCACCTGAAGATAGATCGGCATGAACGTCACGGCGCCGACGATGCCGGCACCGACGCACGCCGCCATGGCGTCGCAGCGCCAGATCGACGGCATCGCCAGGATGCGGACGGGGATCAAGGGAGACGCCGCCCGGCGCTCCTGGCGGATCAGCAACCAGAGCGAGACGATGGCGAGGGCCACCAGGCCGAGGATCAGCGGCACGGCAGCCACGGACAGGCGCTGCGCCCGTTCCAGCGCCAGCAGCAGCGGAATGACGAAACCGGCCAGCAAGCCGATCCCGAGCCAATCGAACCGGAACTTGGCGCCGACCTCGCGCCGGTTCGGCAGCCGGAACGCCAGCAGCATGGCCACCGCACCCAGCGGCAGGTTGACGTAGAACACCGACGCCCAGCCGAAATGCTGCGTCAGCCAGCCTCCCGCCACCGGCCCGAAGGTGGACGACACCATGAAAGTGCCGGCCAAGTAGCCCTGGAAGCGCGGCCGCTCCCGCGGGGGAACGATCTCGCCGACCAGCGCCTGCGACAGCGTCATCAGCCCGCCGCCGCCGGCCCCCTGCAGCACGCGCGCGCCGATCAACGCCAGCATCGTCGGCGCCAGGGCGCAGAGCACGCTGGCGACCAGGAACAGCGTCAGCGCGATGAACAGGAGGCGCCGCCGCCCGAGCACGTCGCCGAGCTTGCCATACACCGGTGCCGCGATCGTGGTCGCCATCAGATAGGCCACCACCACCCACGACACCCGCTCCACGTCGCCCAACGACCCGGCGATGTTCGGCAGCGCAGTGGCCACGATGGTCTGGTCCACCGAGGCCAGGAACATCGGCAGACAGACCGATGGAAACACTTTGAAGAATTGCGCGAGAGTGATGGTCGGCGCAGTCGGGTCGGCCGCTTGGGCAGGAGTGAGCATCGACGGCCAGAATAGGATCACACGGCCAGATCACGCAACGCGGCAGGACCGTCTCGGCCCCAAGCCGGATTGACGTGGCGGTCGGTTCGCCTGCTAGTCTCGGGCCGAGGTTCAATTCCTCGATTTGCGAGAGGCTGTGTCCGCGTGGGTTCCATAGGAACTCGGGCTGCGGTGGCGTCTCGCGCACTGGACGTGCCGTAGTCTCGCCGGAACCTTGCTTTAGGGCAGGTTATCTGTTCGTCTTGCGACTGCCCCGGACGTTGGAGCAGTCCCGCGGACCGATCACGGTTTCGGCGAGCACGGGCGCATTTTTGGGGTCATCTATGTTCGAGGCCTGGACCGGCGACTGGAAGATCGTGACGGAAGGCCAGGTCGGCCTGCTCTATCGTGACGGCCGCTTCGACCATACGCTCGCCCCCGGCCGACATCGCGTCACATCGCGGGAGACCCTGGTTCTGGTGAGCACGAAGCGTCAGTCGCTCGTCGTCTCGGGACAGGAGGTCCTGTCCGCCGACGCCTTTCTGCCGAAGCTCGGCGCCGTGGCGGAGTTCGTGGTCACCGACCCTCATCTGGCCCATAGCCGTGATGACGGTTCCTACCCCAACGCGATCCAAACGAGCGTGCAGTTTGCCTTGCGTCAGATCGCTGCATCGCGGACGGCCGAGGATCTCGCAAAATTGGCGCGCGAGATCCTGGATGCGGAGTTGCTCGGCCTCGTCACCCGGGATTGCGAAGGATTAGGGGTCAGGATCGAGACGGTCCGGCTACGCGACATCGTGCTGCCCGCCGACCTCCGCCGCTTGTTGACCGGAGTGGAGAAGGCCAGGCGCGAGGGGCAGGCCGCACTGGAACGCGCCCATGCGGAACAGGCCGCGCTCCGCGCCCTGGCCAATGCGGCCCGCATGTTGCGCAATAATCCCGAGCTTCAGAACCTGCGAGTATTACAGTCCATCGGCTCGACGACCGCCCCGGTCACGATCGTGCTGGGCACCCAAGCCGGCATCGTCCCGCTGCGCCCGGATGTGACCGAGGCGTAGCGCGCCGTCGCCGGCCTACCCCTCGCCGTCGCGCCCAATCGCCAGGAACTTCTCCCGTCGCTGTGCCTTCAACGCCGCCGGCGTCAAAGGCAGCAACGGCTCCAACGCCAACCAGATCGCCTCGCCCGCCGCCGACACGGCCGCCTGCGCCTCCCGATGGGCGCCGCCCAACGGCTCGAGCACGATGGAGTCGATCACCCGCAGTCCCAGCAGGTCCCCTGCCGTCATCTTCAGCGCATCCGCCGCCGCCGGCGCCTGCGAGGCCTCCCGCCAGAGAATGCTGGCGCAACCTTCCGGCGAGATGACGGAATACACCGCGTGTTCGAGCATCAGCACCCGGTCGGCTGCGGCCAGCGCAATGGCGCCGCCAGACCCGCCCTCGCCGATGATGGTCGCCACGATCGGCACCGGTGATTCCAGGCATGCCTCGATCGAGCGGGCGATCGCTTCCGCCTGGCCGCGCGATTCCGCGTCGATGCCGGGAAACGCGCCGGCTGTATCGACGAAGGTGAGTATCGGCAGCCCGAACCGCCCGGCCAACTCGATCAGCCGCCGCGCCTTGCGGTAGCCCTCGGGCCGCGCCATGCCGAAATTATGCGCGATGCGGGTCTCGGTATCCGCCCCGCGCTCGGTGCCCAGCACCATGACGGAGTGCCCGCGGAAGCGGCCGATGCCGCCGACGATGGCCGCGTCGTCGGCAAAGGCGCGGTCGCCGGCCAGCGGCACGAAGTCGGTGATCAGCCCGGCGATGTAGGCCAGCGCATGCGGCCGGTCCGGATGCCGGGCGACCTGGGTCTTCTGCCAGGGGCTGAGCTTGGCGTAGGTCTCGCGCAGTTGCTCGCCGGTCTTGGCTTCGAGCTGACGGATCTCCTCCTCGATGTCGATGCCGCCGGGCTCCTGACTCTTGCGGAGCTCGTCGATCTTGTGTTCGAGCTCGGCGAGTGGCCGTTCGAAGTCGAGGAATTGACGCATCGCGGCGACTTACCCTCGCCGGCTCGCCTGCGCCAGGGGGTGGTGTAGCTGCACCAGTTCTTGCAGCCGTTCGGTCAGCACATGCGTGTAGATCTGCGTGGTCGCGATGTCGGCATGGCCGAGCAGGATCTGCAGGCTGCGCAGGTCGGCGCCGCGGG
>CAZTJC010000109.1:0-8534 GCA_964613945.1 uncultured Acetobacteraceae bacterium | reverse complement strand
TAGGCGGCGGTGCGGGCGTAGGCGGCGCCGGCCAGGCTCGTGCGCTGCGCGGCGGTGGTGCCGCCGTTTTCGAGTGCGGCGATGATGTCGGGGTATTGCGCCGGGTCGGTGAGCACGACGACGTGGGGCGCATTCTTGGCCGCAGCGCGGATCAGCGCGGGGCCGCCGATGTCGATGTTCTCCACGCAATCGTCGGGCGCGGCGCCAGAGGCGACGGTGGCCTCGAACGGGTAGAGGTTGACGCAGACCAGGTCGATCGGCGCGATGCCGTGCTCCTCCATCTGCCGCACGTGCTCCGGCAGGTCGCGGCGGCCGAGGATGCCGCCATGGATCTGCGGCACCAGCGTCTTGACCCGGCCGTCCAGGATCTCCGGGAAGCCGGTATGTGCCGACACCTCGGTGACGGCGAGGCCGGCATCGCGCAACGCCTTGGCCGAGCCGCCGGTGGACAGGATCTCGGCGCCATGGGCGATCAGGGCACGCCCGAGATCGAGCAGGCCGCTCTTGTCGGAGACGGAGATCAGGGCGCGGCGGACGGGAATCTGGCTCATGCGCGCGCCATAACCCTTACAGGCCCAGCAGGTCCAGGGTTCGTTGGACCACGGCGTGCTCAGTATATAAGTCCAGCGCGCGCAATCGGCCGGCCTCGCCCATCCGCGCCCGCAATCCCGCATCGGCCGCGAGCCGGGAGAGGGCCTCGGCCAAGGGAGCGACGGTGCCGGGCGGCACCAGCAGCCCGGTGACCCCGTCCACGACCTGCTCGCGCGGCCCGCGAATGTCGGTCGCCACCACCGGCAGCCCGGTCAGCATGGCTTCGATCACCGACATGGGCAGTCCCTCGAAATGGCTCGGCAGCGTGAAGACGTCAGCCGCCGCCAGGATCGCCGGCACGTCCCGCCGGTAGCCGAGGCGGCGCACCCGTAAGCCCAGTCCAGCCATCGCGAACACCGTCTCCATGTCCGCGCCGTGATCCGAGGCCAGACGCTCGCCGACCACCCACAACTCGGCGCCCGGCACCTCGGCCATCGCCGCCAGCAGCTCCGGATAGCCCTTGTGGCGCACCAGCCGCGAGACGATCACCACCACCGGGACGTCGTCGGGCACGTCGAGTTCGGCCCGGATCCGGGCGCGGGCGGCTCCGTCGGGACGGAAACGGGCGGGATCGCGGCCGTTGCCGACCGGAATGGCGTTGCGCGCGATCCAGAGGCGTCGCGCGTCGGCGGCCTCCTCCGTCGAAACGGTGAGGGTAACGTCCGTCAGGCGGCCGCCGCACCATTCCATCGCCAGGCCGAGCAAGCGTCGGGGCCAGGGACCCGGCTGGTTGAACAAAAAGCCGTGACACGTGTAGGCCACGTGCGGCACGCCGGCGATCCGGGCAGCCAGGCGGGCGATGACGCCGCTGATCGGCATGTGGGCGTGCACGAGATCCGGTTTCTCCCGCCGCAGCAGCCGCACGGTGGCCCATAGCGCGACCCACTGCGCCCGCGGCGACAGCGAGCGCGCCAGCGGCAGCGCCTCGACTCGCAGACCCTCGGCCCGCACCTCGTCGAGCAAGGCGCCGTCGGCCGAGACGCCCAGCACGTCGTGCCCCCGGTCGCGCGCGCCGCGCATCAGCGGCAGCAGGAAATGCCGGAGCGAGAAATCCACGTTGGTGAGTTCGACGATCTTCACCCGCCGCTTTGAGCATCGCGACCATTGGTTTGCCAGCGTGCATCCTGGCGCGTTAACCCGTAGCAGTGATCGACAAGCTCACCTACTTCGTCACGCTTGCCCGCGAGCAGAGCTTTCGCCGGGCTGCCGAGCTATGCGGGGTGGCGCAGCCGACGCTCTCGGCCGGCATCAAACAGCTCGAGGACGATCTCGGCGTGCTGCTGGTGCTCCGCCGCTCGCGGATGCTGGGACTGACGCCGGAGGGCGAGCGGGTGCTGATCTGGGCGCGCCGCCTGGTGGCCGACGCGCGGGCGATGCGGCAGGAGTTGCAGGACATGCGGACCGGGCTCTCCGGCCATCTGCGCCTGGCCGTGATCCCGACCGCGCTGGCGATGATGCCGATGCTGACCGGGCCGTGCTTGGCGCGGCATCCGGGGCTGCAATTCACCATCCTGTCCTGCGGGTCGGACCGGGTGCTGGAATTGCTCGACAACCTGGAGGTCGATGCCGGGGTCACCTACCTCAACAACGAAGGGCTGGGGCGGGTACGCACAGTACCGCTCTACACCGAACGCTATCTGCTGGTGACGCATGTGGGCGGTGCGTTCGGCGCCCGCGAGCAGGTGCGCTGGGCGGAGCTCGACACGGTGCGGCTGTGCCTGCTGACGCCGGACATGCAGAACCGCCGGATCATGGATCAGCTCATGCGCGGCGCCGGCGTCGAGCCGCAGGCGGCCATGGAGTCGGACTCGCAGATCACCTTGCTGGCCCACGTGTTGACCGGGCAGTGGGCGACGGTGCTGCCGGAAAGCCTGGCGCATGCGCTGGCGGTAGCGCCCGGGCTGCGCCGCATCCCGCTGGTCGACCCGGCGGCGACGTATCAGGTCGGCCTGGTGCTCCCCGATCGCGAACCCATGTCGACACTGTCGGCGGCATTGATGATGGAAGCGCGGTTGCTGATCAAAGGTCGATAGGAGTTCGCTATCGCCGCACCGAAGTCCGCGCTTGATTGGAACTCACGTTGTCGTCTCTTTAACTATTCCCGCTCATCATAGATTTCGCAACGAAATCCCACGGAGGAATACGCGCTTTGGCGTCAACCAACACCGCACTGTTCGCCGTAGCTGCACCGCCGCCGGATTTGGCGCGCGCCCGTGACATCATTGCGACCCATGCCCGCCTTGAAGGCGCGGCGCTGCCTATCCTGCACGCGCTGCAGGAGGCGTTCGGGTATGTGCCCAAGGCGTGTGACGCCATGATCGCCGACGAGCTGAACCTGTCGCGCGCCGAAGTGCATGGGCTGATCTCGTTTTATCATGATTTCCGTCGTTCGCCGCCGGGTCGCCACGTGCTGAAGCTGTGTCGCGCGGAGGCGTGTCAGTCGCGTGGGGCCACCGCGCAATCCGAGCAGTTGCTGGCCGACCTCGGCATCGGCTGGGGCGAGACCACCGCTGATGGCGCGCTGACGATCGAGCCGACCTATTGCCTGGGCTTGTGCGCCTGTGGACCCAATGCCCTGCTGGATGGCGAGCCGCTCGCCATGCTCGATGCCGCTGCATTGGCTGATACCGTTCGCGAGGCTCGCGCCGTATGACCAAGCTGTATCTTCCCGTTGACGTTGCGGCCATCGCGCTGGGTGCCGACCGTGTAGGGCGCACGCTGACGGACGAGGCCGCTCGCCGCGGTCTGCCGATCGAGATCGTCCGCACCGGGACGCGCGGTGCGATCTGGCTGGAGCCGTTGCTCGAGGTCGAAACGCCGGACGGGCGGGTCGCCTACGGCAACGTCAAGCCGCAGGACGTGGCTGGGCTGCTGGATGCCGGGTTGCTGACGGGTGGCGAGCATGCGCTGCGGATCGGTCGGCCGGAGGAACATCCGTGGTTCGCCGGGCAGACGCGGTTGACGTTCGAGCGCTGCGGCATCGTCGACCCGGTGTCGGCCGAGGATTACCAGGCGCATGGTGGCTATGTCGGTCTGGCCAAGGTGCTGGAGATCGGGCCGCAAGCAACGGTTGATGCCATCAAGATATCCGGGTTGCGCGGCCGCGGTGGCGCCGGCTTCCCGACCGGGATCAAGTGGAACACCGTGATGCTGGCGCCGGCGGACCAGAAATACGTGGTCTGCAACGCCGACGAGGGCGATAGCGGCACGTTCGCCGACCGGATGCTGATGGAGGGCGACCCGTTCTGCCTCATCGAAGGCATGACCATCGCCGGCGTCGCCGTCGGCGCGACCAAGGGCTACATCTACACGCGCTCGGAATATCCGCACGCGATCCTGACGATGCGGCGCGCGATCGAGGCGGCCGAGCAGGCCGGGCTGTTGGGGCCGAACGTGATGGGCAGCGGGATCGCGTTCGATCTCGAGGTCCGGGTCGGGGCCGGCGCTTACATCTGCGGCGAAGAGACGTCGCTGTTGAACAGCCTCGAGGGCAAGCGTGGCATCGTGCGCGCCAAGCCGCCGCTGCCGGCGATCGAGGGATTGTTCGGCAAGCCCACCGCCGTCAACAACGTCATGTCTCTGGCCTCCGTGCCGTGGATCATGGCCCATGGCGCCGAGGCGTATGCGGCGTTCGGCATGGGTCGGTCGCTCGGCACGCTGGCGATCCAGCTGGCCGGCAACGTCAAGCGCGGCGGACTGATCGAGCTGCCGTTCGGGCCGACGCTTGGTAGCCTGATCGAGCAATGGGGGCAGGGCACCGCCACCGGACGGCCGTTCCGCGCCGTGCAGGTCGGCGGTCCCCTCGGCGCTTATTTCCCGCAATCGCTGCTCGATACGCCGCTGGACTATGAGGCATTCACTGCGGTCGGCGGCTTGATCGGGCATGGCGGCATTGTCGTGTTCGACGACAGCGTCGACCTGGCCGCGCAGGCCCGCTTCGCGTTCGAGTTCTGCGCCGCCGAGAGCTGCGGCAAGTGCACGCCGTGCCGCATCGGCGCGGTGCGTGGGATGGAGGTCGTGGACCGTATTCTAGCTGGGACAGAGCGGAGCAAGAATTTTGAGCTGCTCGACGACCTGATGGAAACCATGACGGATGCCTCGCTCTGCGCGATGGGCGGGCTGACGCCGATTCCGGTCGGCAGCGCACTGAAGCATTTCCCCGAAGATTTCGACCGCGCTGCCGCGTTCCCGGCAGCGGCGGAATAGGAGCGACCCATGGCCCTGATCCGCGAACTCGACCTCGGCACCCCCATCCGCATCGCCGACACCACCGTCACGCTCACCATCGACGGCCAGTCCGTCAGCGTGCCGAAGGGCACCTCCGTGATGGCGGCGGCCATGTCGATGGGAACCAAGATTCCCAAGCTGTGCGCCACCGACAGCCTCGAGCCGTTCGGCTCCTGCCGCGTCTGCCTGGTGCAGATTGAAGGGCGCCGCGGCTTCCCCGCCTCCTGCACGACGCCCGCCGAAGAAGCGATGGTGGTACACACGCAGAACTCGGCCATCGCTAAGCGTCGGCGCAACGTGATGGAGCTGTATATCTCCGATCACCCGCTGAACTGCCTGACCTGCTCGGCCAACGGTGATTGCGAGTTGCAGGACACCGCCGGCGAGGTCGGCCTGCGCGACGTCCGCTACGGCTATGATGGCGCCAACCATCTCGACGCACCCACCGACACCAGCAACCCGTATTTTACCTTCGAGGCCAGCAAGTGCATCGCCTGCTCGCGCTGCATCCGCGCTTGCGAGGAGACGCAGGGCACGTTCGCGCTGACCATGGAGGGTCGCGGCTTCGGGTCCAAGATCTCGGCCGGCGGCACCGATTTCATGAACTCGGAATGCGTCTCCTGCGGCGCCTGCGTCCAGGCCTGCCCGACGGCGACGCTGAACGAGAAATCCGTCATTGCCATGGGCAAGCCGGAGCATTCGGTGGTGACCACCTGCGCCTATTGCGGCGTCGGCTGCTCGTTCAAGGCGGAGATGAAGGGCGAGGAGATCGTCCGCATGGTCCCGTATAAGGATGGCGGTGCCAACGAGGGACATTCCTGCGTCAAGGGGCGGTTCGCGTTCGGCTATGCCACGCACAAGGACCGCAAGACCAAGCCGATGATCCGCGCCAAGATCACCGACGCCTGGCGCGAGGTGACGTGGCACGAGGCGCTGAGCCATGCGGCGTCCGAATTCAAGCGCATTCAGGGCAAGTACGGTCAGAACTCGATCGGCGGCATCACCAGCTCGCGCTGCACCAATGAGGAGACGTTCCTCATCCAGAAGCTGATTCGCGGCGCGTTCGGCAACAACAACGTCGACACCTGCGCCCGCGTCTGCCACTCGCCGACCGGTTACGGGCTCGGGGCGACGCTCGGCACCTCGGCCGGAACGCAGGATTTCGCCAGCGTCGACCATTCCGACGTCATCCTGGTGATCGGCGCCAACCCGACCGACGGACATCCGGTGTTCGCGTCGCGCATGAAGAAGCGCCTCCGCGCCGGCGCCAAGCTGATCGTGGCGGACCCGCGCGCGATCGACCTGGTGAAGTCGCCGCACATCCGGGCGCAGCACCACTTGCCGCTGCTGCCGGGCACCAACGTCGCCGTGCTGAACGCGATGGCGCACGTGGTGGTCACTGAAGGGATGGCCGATACGGACTACATCCGCGAACGCTGCGAGTGGGACGCCTTCGAGAGCTGGGCGCGGTTCATCGCGCTCGAGCAGAACTCGCCGGAAGCGGTCGAAGCCAAGACCGGTGTGTCGGCAGCCGAGTTGCGGGCGGCGGCGCGGCTGTTTGCCACCGGCGGCAACGGCGCGATCTACTACGGTCTCGGCGTCACCGAACACAGCCAGGGCAGCACCACCGTGATGGCGATGGCCAACCTGGCCATGGTCACCGGCAACATCGGCAAGCTCGGTGCCGGCGTGAACCCGCTGCGCGGCCAGAACAACGTCCAGGGCGCCTGCGACATGGGCAGCTTCCCGCACGAGTTCAGCGGCTACCGCCATGTGACGGACGACGCGGCGCGCGAGATGTTCGAGGCGACCTGGGGCGTGTCGCTCTCGGCTGATCCAGGCCTGCGCATCCCCAACATGCTCGACGAAGCCGTCGGCGGCACGTTCAAGGCGTTGTATATCCAGGGCGAGGACATCGCGCAGTCCGATCCGGACACGCAGCACGTCACCGCCGGGCTGCGGGCGATGGAATGCGTGGTCATCCAGGACATCTTCCTGAACGAGACGGCGAAATACGCGCACGTTTTCCTGCCGGGCTCCTCGTTCCTGGAGAAGGACGGCACCTTCACCAATGCCGAGCGCCGCATCAACCGCGTGCGCAAGGTGATGACGCCGCTGGGCGGGATGGCGGATTGGGAGGTGACGGTGGCGCTGTCCAACGCGCTGGGCTTCCCGATGAATTATGCCCATCCCAGCGAGATCATGGACGAGATCGCGGCGCTGACGCCGAGCTTCGCCGGCGTTTCCTACGACAAGCTCGAGGTGCTCGGGTCGATCCAGTGGCCGTGCAACGACGCGGCGCCGGCCGGGACGCCGATGATGCATGTCGACCGCTTCGTGCGCGGCAAGGGCCGGTTCATGCTGACGGAATACGTGCCGACCGAGGAGCGCACCGGACCGCGCTTCCCGTTGATCCTGACCACCGGCCGCATCCTCAGCCAATACAACGTCGGCGCGCAGACCCGGCGGACGCAGAACAGCCGCTGGCACGAAGAGGACGTGCTGGAGATCCATCCGTTCGACGCGGAGAGCCGCGGCGTGGTCGATGGCGACCTCGTCTCGCTGGCCAGCCGCTCCGGCGACATCGCGCTGCGCGCCCGCATCAGCGAGCGCATGCAGCCCGGCGTCGTCTACACCACCTTCCACCACGCCAAGACCGGCGCCAACGTCATCACCACCGACTTCTCGGACTGGGCGACCAATTGCCCCGAGTTCAAGGTGACGGCGGTGCAGGTGCGGCGGACCAACCGGCCCTCCGATTGGCAGGCGCGGAACTTCGAAGAGGATTTCTCACTCACGCGCATCGAGCTTGCGCAGGACGCGGCGGATTAAGGTCATGGAAATAGAGAAACTCGCCCATATGGCGAACCAGATCGCCGGCTACTTCCGATCGTATTCCGACGAGGAAGCCAAGGCCGGTATTCACGATCACATCGTCGCGTTCTGGACCGGCCGCATGCGGCAGGAACTGGTCGCAGCGGGACCGCATGCCGGCCTCGACCCGCTGGTGATCGCGGCGTTTCACGGCACGCCACGGGCCGAAAGCCCGTTGCTGCCGGGGGTGACGGAGCCAGCGTTGGCCGGCGCGGCAGGGAGTGACGCGGGCTAAGGCAACCTATGTTCAGGTGAACTCATGCCAAGGCTGCCATGCTTTCCCGCCGAAATGTCCTCCTCGCCGCCCCCACCCTGGCTCTCGGTATCCGCACCGGCCGTGCCGCCGACGGCCCGATCCGGTTCGCGGTGGGACCGTTCCAACCGACTGCCGGCGACACGCGGCGCGCCTATGAGCCGTTCTTCCAGTATCTCGGCGCACAACTCGGCCGACCATTCGAGCTAACCGTCACCACCGATTGGGCCGGGATCGCCGTGGCGTTGGCCAATGGACAGGTCGATTGCGCCTGGATGGGACCATGGGGCTACGTGCTGGCCAAGGATCGGTCGGGCGCCGAGGCGCTCGCGGTGGTCGGTTACCAGGGCAAGCCGACCTACTACGCCGTCATCATCGCGCAGCCCGGCCTCAAGCTCGATAACTTCCCCGCCGATGCTAAGGGCATGTCGATCTCGTTCGCCGATACCGGCTCGACCAGTGGCTGGCTGATTCCGTCCTATTGGTTCAAGACGCAGGGTATCGACCCGAAGACTTACTTCAACTACCGCGACGGCGCGTCGCACCCGGCCAACGACATCGCGGTGGCGAGCGGACAGGTCGATCTGGC
>CAZTJC010000108.1:0-8705 GCA_964613945.1 uncultured Acetobacteraceae bacterium | reverse complement strand
CGAACCCACGGTAGGGGTTAACCTACAACGGTTTTCGAGACCGCCACCTTAAGCCGCTCGGCCACCTCTCCGGACGGCCGCCTTATAAATGCAACTGCCGGACGCTGCAACGGGGGAGGCGTCCAGTCTTATGCCGGATCGATGATCAATCGCCCCGTCGTTGTCCTTATGGAGTGCCGGGAGCGATTGGAGGAAGTCCTCCACTCGCTCCCGGTA
Organism: uncultured Acetobacteraceae bacterium; assembly: GCA_964613945.1. Classification (GTDB taxonomy): domain Bacteria; phylum Pseudomonadota; class Alphaproteobacteria; order Acetobacterales; family Acetobacteraceae; genus JAVVHH01. The sequence continues at coordinate 8,489 of CAZTJC010000108.1, read as the reverse complement.
TTGAACTCAGGCAGTCAAGTCTTTGGCGGAATTGATGACCCGGTCGCACATGCCGTATGCGATCGCTTCCTCGGCGCCCATCCAGTAGTTGCGGTCAGTGTCTTCGACGATACGCTCGAATGACTGGCCGGTCTCACGCGCGATGATGCGGTTGATGCGCTCGCGCATCTTGATGATCTCGCGTGCCTCGATGTCGATGTCGGTGGCCGGACCACGCACGCCGCCCATCGGCTGATGCAGCAGGAAGCGGGTGTTGGGCAGGCAGACCCGTAGCTTCTTCTCGGCGGCGAGGTAGATCAGCGCCCCGGCGCTGGCGACCCATCCGGTGCCGATCATGCGGACCGGGACCGACGTGCCGACGAAGCGGATCATGTCGTGAATGGTGTCACCGCTCTCGACGTGACCACCCGGCGAGTTGACGAACACGTCGATCGGTCCGTCGCCCTCGCTGGCCAAGGCCAACAGGCGACCGGTGACGTCACGCGCCAGCTTATCGTTGATCGCGCCGAAGATCAGCACCTTGCGCTGCTTGAGCAGTCGGCTTTCGAGTTCGTTGATCGGGGAGGACAGCGTCTTGTTGTCGCCGGGCTCTTTGGGCTCGGGGCCGCGCGGCTCCGGTACGTCGGGCGAATCCGGGGCGTCGGGTTCGTCTTCGTCGTCAAGTTTTGGGTCAAATCTCGGATCGAGACGGATCATGCTCACACCTTGAAATCAGGCCGCCGTAGTGCGGCCTCAACACCATCCAGGTCAACCCGCCTGGACGGACGGGGATCGTCAGCGCCGGTTGCCTTCGTTTTCGTGATTGCAAAAGCCGATCACCGTAAACCTTTTGGAAACACTCGATAGGCTAAAACGGTGTGCATGAGTTTGATCAATGGCCAGTTGACGATCGCTGGAGCGAAATGGCCAGAGCCGGAGCGGGAAGCCGAGCGGCTGGAGGAACTCACTGGCTACCACATCAACACTGCTCCAGAGCCGGATTTCACCCATATCGTCGAGCTTGCCAGCGACTTGCTCGACATTCCGATCGCTCTGATCAACCTGGTCTACGACGATCATCTACAGGTGAAGGCCCGTGTTGGGATCGACCTGGAGACCGTGCCACGCCAAGGGGCATTTTGTAGTCACACGATCCTGTCGAATGATGGATTGGTCGTGCCGGATGCGTGTAGCGACCAGCGATTCGCGCAAAGTGAGATCGTCACCGGGCCGTCGCACGTGCGCTTCTATGCCGGCGTGCCATTATGCGCACGGGACGGTGTCAACCTCGGCACGCTGTGCGTCTTCGACACCAAGGTGCGGGAGGCCCTCACGCCCAAGCAGCTTCGGCTGATGAAGCGGCTGGCCGAGCTGGTGATGGACAAGCTCGAACTCCGCCGCCTTCAACGTACCGATGTCATCACCTCCAAGCTCGTGAACGCGACGTCCGAGGCGTTCCTGTGCGTCGGCGATGATGGGATCATCACCTATTGGAATGCCGCGGCCGAAAGGATGTTCGGGTTGCCGCAAGAGGTCGCGGTGGGCAAACCCGTCGAGATCATCGTGCCTGAGCGGTTCCGTGGTGCGCATGCGATGGGTTTCGCCCGGGTTGCGAACGGCGGCACGTCGAAACTGGCGGGACGCCCGGTGGAATTGGCCGCGTTGCGGGCCAATGGCGACGAGTTTCCAGTCGAGCTGCTGATCTCGGTTTGGGAGCACGACAACCGCCGCGGCATGGGTGCGATCATGCGCGATCTCTCGTTGCGAAAGCAGCACGAGCAGCAGCTGGACTTCCTGGCACATTACGACCAGCTCACCGGCCTGTTGAACCGCTACTACTTCTGCGAACTGGTCGACGAAGCCTTAATGGCCGGCAAGCAAGTGTCGTTGTTGCTGATCGACATCAACGGTTTCAGGACCATCAACGACGATTACGGACATGACCGTGGCGACACATTGCTGCAATCTTTCGCCATCCGCATCGCCGCTTGCCTGGACCTCGGGATGCAGTTCGCCCGCATGGGCGGGGACGATTTCGCCGTCCTGGTGATCGGCGCCAGCGCTGCCGCGTATGAATTAGCGCTATCGATTCAGATTGCCGCCGCCGAACCGTTCGATCTCAACGAGTACCAGGCAAGCATCAACATCAGCGTTGGTGTTTCCACCAGTGATACCAGCAGCGGCAGCGTGCGCCATCTTCTAGCGGCGGCCAACCTGGCGCTGTTCAGTGCCAAGGCGGACGGGCAGCAGAACTGCCGGGTCTTCGAGCCGGGGATGCGCGATCGTTTCATCGGCCGCCGCGAATTGGCCTATCAGCTTCAAGCGGCCGCCACCGCGAAGGAGTTCGTTCTGCACTATCAGCCGCAGACCGATCTCGAGAGCAGTAAGCTGATTGGGTGCGAAGCCCTACTCCGGTGGAACCACCCCGAGCGCGGGTTGCTGCTGCCGGGAAGCTTCATCGATGCTCTCGAGCATGCCGAATGTTCGGAGGAGATGGGCTGGTGGACCCTTGGCGAGGCCTGTCGCCAGCTGGCCGCCTGGGATCTCGATGGCCCACACGTGCCGTGCATCGGCGTCAACCTGTTCTCCAAGCAGCTGCGATCGGCCAATTTTGTCGAGCATGTCATGGGAACCCTGGCAATGCATCGACTCGCGCCGGACCGGCTTGAACTGGAGCTCACCGAGACGCTGGCGCTGGCACAGGGCGACGCCTCGCTGGCGTGTCTGCGGACGGTTCGGGGGCATGGAGTTCGGCTGGCATTCGACGATTTCGGTACCGGCTTTGCTTCGCTCAGCACGCTCAAGCGAATCCCGCTCACCCGCTTGAAGATAGACAAAAGCTTTGTGAGCGATCTCGACGGCTCAAATCATGACACGGCGGTGGTCCGCGCCGTTATCGGGATCGGGCACGATCTGCGGCTGAGCGTCATTGCTGAAGGGATCGAGACGCCGGAGCAGGCCAAGCAGTTGCGGCTGCTGGGCTGTCACGAAGGCCAAGGCTTCCTGTTCGGGCGTGGTTTGCCGCACCTGGACTTTGAAGCGAGGTTCGGCCGCAAGGCCATGCAGGTAAACTGAGATCAGTCTCCTAGGCCAAGACGCCGTCGCGCGATCTGGTATTCAGTGTGCAGCCGCTCCACCAGTACGCGTGCCGGCACCACGCCGTCGATGGCGCCAATGCCCTGACCGGAACCCCAGATATCCTTCCAGGCTTTCCGGCCTGCCCCGAAATCCATTTTCGTCGCATCCGATACCGGCAGATTATCGGGGTCCAGTCCGGCCGCAACGAGACTGCTCTTGAGGTAGTTGCCGTGCACGCCGGTGATGAGGTTGGTGTAGACGATGCCGTCCGCCGTGCCGTCGACCAGGGCGCGCTTGTAGCCGTCGGCTGCGTTGGCTTCCTGCGTCGCGATGAAGGCGCTGCCCATATAGGCGAAATCCGCGCCCATCGCCTGCGCCGCCAGCACGGCCGCGCCGCTGGCGATGGCGCCCGACAACGCCAGCGGGCCGTCGAACCAGGCACGGATCTCCTGGATCAGGGCAAACGGCGATAATGTGCCAGCGTGGCCACCCGCGCCGGCCGCAACCGCGACCAGCCCGGTCGCACCCTTCTCGATCGCCTTGTGCGCGAATCGGTCGTTGATGACGTCGTGCATGATGATGCCGCCATAGCCGGTTACCGCCTCGTTCACTTCAGGTCGCGCACCCAGCGACGTGATGACGATCGGGACCCGGTGCTCGACGCATACTGCCAGATCATGCTCGAGACGTGCGTTGCTGCGGTGAACGATTTGATTGACCGCGAAGGGTGCCGCCGGCCGATCCGGGTGATCGCGATCCCAGGCCGCGAGCGCTTCCTTGATCTCCGCGATCCACTCGGACAGCAGGCTTTCCGGCCGGGCATTCAGCGCCGGAAACGAGCCGACGATGCCGGCAGTACACTGCGCGATGACCAGGGCCGGATTGGAGATGGTGAACAGCGGCGCCGCGATCACCGGGAAGCGGAGCTGTGCGAGGACGGGCGGAAGGGGCATGAGCCGATTAGGGCTGGTCTTGCCGATGGGAGCAAGACTGGATACCTCGGAGGCAAAAGGGAGGATCGCGCATGATCGTCAACGTGCAGCGCCATGAGGACGTCGCCGTCATCACGATGGAAAGCCCACCGGTGAACGCGCTCGGGCTCGCGTTGCGGTCGGGGCTGACCGACGCGCTGGCCGGGTTGCGGGGAGAGGCCGGGCTGCGAGCGATCGTGCTGGCCGGGACGGCACGGGCGTTCAGCGGTGGCGCCGACATCACTGAGTTCGGCAAGCCGCCGACCGAACCCAACCTGCGCGTCGTGATCGCGGCCATCGAAGACATGGATGTGCCGGTCGTTGCCGCGATCCAGGGGGTTGCCCTGGGCGGCGGGCTCGAATTGGCGCTCGGTTGCCATGCCAGGGTCGTTTGGGCGTCGGCCAAGCTGGGGTTGCCGGAGGTCAAGCTGGGGATCCTGCCCGGCGCGGGCGGGACGCAGCGACTGCCGCGGGTCGTTGGCGTGGAAAAGGCGCTCAGCATGATCGTCACCGGCAATCCGATCGGCGGTGCCGAGGCGGCGGCGATCGGGTTGGCCGACGCGCTGCTCGAGGGAGCGTATCCAGATGCCGCGGTGGCGTGGGCGCGCCAGGGCGTCGAAAAGCGGCGGGTGCGGGATCGCGACGAGAAGCTGCAGCCGGCGCGGGACGATCCGGGCCTGATCGACCGGGTCGCAGCGCCCTTGCTGAAAGCCAGCGGCGCGGCGTCGCCCCGGGCTTGCGTCGAGAGCGTCCGCAACGCGGTGACGCTGCCGTTCGGTGAGGGGCAGGCAGGCGAGCGAGCCTTTTTTGAGAAGCTCGTGGCCGGCGACGAGAGCCGGGCGCAGCGGCACGCGTTCTTTGCCGAGCGCGAGGCGCAGAAGGTCAAGCTGCCGGAAGGCACCAAAGTGCGGCGCATCGAGCGCGCGGCCGTGATCGGCGCCGGCACCATGGGCGGCGGCATCGCGATGTGTTTCGCCAATGCCGGCATTCCGGTGACGGTGATCGAGACGGAGCAGGCCGCGCTGGACCGTGGACTGGGCCGCATCGGCGAGTTGTATCAGGGCTCCGCCAAGCGCGGCAGCATCACCGCCGAGCAGGCCACCCAGCGCCGGGCGCTGATCGAGGGCGCGCTGAACGTCGAGGGCGTGCGCGAGGCCGACATCATCGTGGAAGCGGTGTTCGAGGAGATGTCGGTCAAGAAGGAGGTGTTCGGCAAGCTCGACCGCCTCGCCAAGCCCGGCGCGATCCTGGCCACCAACACGAGCTATCTCGACATCGACGAAATCGCCGCTTCCACCAGCCGGCCCGGCGACGTGATCGGCATGCACTTCTTCAGCCCGGCCAACGTCATGCGGCTGCTGGAGATCGTGCGTGGCAAGGCGACCAGTCCGGAGACGATCGCGACCGCCTCTGAGGTCGGCAAGCGGCTGGCCAAGGTCAGCATCGTGGTCGGCAATTGCTTCGGCTTCGTCGGTAACCGCATGCTGTCCAAGCGGACGGAAGCGGCGGAACGCTTGTTGCTGGATGGGGCGAGTCCGGCCGAGGTCGATCGTGCGCTGACGGAGTTCGGGTTCAAGATGGGCCCGTTCGCCATGTCGGACCTCGCCGGTCTGGACATAGGCATGCGGATCCGCAAGGCGTTCGGCAAGGTGGCGCCGGTGGCCGACGCCATCACGGCGGCCGGACGCTACGGGCAGAAGACCGGTGCCGGCTATTACCTCTACGAGGGCCGCACCCCAACGGAAGACCCGGCGGTCGACGCGATCATCGAGGAGCAGGCGGCCAAGCTGGGCATCACGCGGCGGCCGATCGGTCAGGAGGAGATCATCGAGCGGCTGGTGTATCCGATGATCAACGAGGGCATGAAGATCCTCGACGAAGGTATCGCCGACCGACCCGGCGACATCGATGCGATCTGGTTGCATGGTTATAATTGGCCGGCCTGGAAAGGCGGCCCGATGTTCTACGCGGACCTGGTCGGGCGCGAGCGGGTGCGGGAACGGCTGGAGGCGTTCGCGGACGCCACCGGTGACGAGACGCTGCGCCCGGCAGCCGGGCTGACGGAACGGTAACCGCGTGATCCGGCCCTGGGAGGCCCATTACCCACCCGGACTGGCGTGGGACCAGCCGATCGCGCCGGGCATCCTGCCCGACCTGCTCGCGCAGGCGGCGGTGCGGTTCGGGCCGGAGCCGGCGATCGACTTCCGTGACCGGGCAATCAGCTACGACGAGCTGAACCGCCGGGCTACACGGGTCGCGCGCGGGCTGGTGGCATTGGGGATCGGGGCCGGGGACGCCGTGGCGCTGCTGCTGCCGAACACGCCGGTTCATCCGATCACGTTCTTTGCCGTAGCCATGACCGGCGCGCGGGTCGTTCATCTCACGCCGCTGGACCCAGCCCGTGCCATCCTGCGCAAGCTGGCCGATAGCGGTGCGCTGACACTGGTGACGGTCGACCTACCCGGGGTGCTGCCGCAAGCGCTGACGGCCTGGCGCGATGGCGGGTGCGAGCGGCTGATCGTCGCCGAGGATGCAGAATGGGGCGGACCTGGCGGGGCAGGGGTCCCCGACGGAGCCATCGCGTTCGAGACGCTGGACGGACCGCAGGTCGCATTCCCCGCGATCGATCCGTCCGACCTGGGGCTGCTGCAATACACGGGTGGGACCACCGGGCCGGCGCGGGCGGCGATGCTCAGCCATGGCAACGTGACCAGCGCGGTGTCGATCTACAATGCCTGGAACCGCGGCATCGGTCGGCCGATCGGGCCGGGCTCGCGACTCATGTGCGTGTTGCCGCTGTTCCACATCTACGCGCTGACCGCAGTCATGCTGCGAGCATTCGAGAACGGCGCCACCTTGATGCTGCGGCAGCGCTTCGACGCGGATGCCGCGCTGGACGACATCGAACGCGGACGCTGCACGCATTTCGCCGGGGTGCCGACGATGTGGATCGCGCTGGTCAACCATCGGCGGATCGGGCAGGCGGATCTGTCCAGCCTACAGGTCTGCAGCTCCGGCGGTGCGGCGCTGCCGCCCGAGATCCTGGGGCGGTTCGGCGAGTTGACCGGGCTGCGGATCGCCGGCGGCTGGGGCATGACGGAGACCTCGCCCGCCGGGACCAATCTGGTGCCGGGCCGAAACCCCGGCACGGGCGAGATCGGCGTGCCGCTGCCCGGCGTCGACATGGACGTCGTCGCGGTCGATGACACGGCGCGCGTGCTGCCGCCGGGCGAAACCGGCGAGTTGCGGGTGCGCGGTCCGAACGTCACGGCGGGTTATTGGCAACGCCCGGACGAGACGGCGGCGGCGTTTCGCGACGGCTGGTTCCTCACCGGCGACATCGGCCAGATGAGTGCCGACGGCGTGTTCACCATCGTCGATCGCAAGAAGGACATGCTGATCTCCAGTGGCTTCAACGTGTATCCGCGCGCCATCGAGGATGCCATCCATGAGCATCCGGACGTGGTGGAGGCGGCGGTGATCGGCGTGCCGGACGCCTATCGCGGGCAGGCGGCCAAGGCGTTTGTGCAATTGCGGGACGATGCGCCGATGCTGACGCTGGAGGCGCTGCGGGCGTTCCTGGCCGACAAGCTGGGCCGTCACGAGATGCCGAGCGCGCTCGAGATCCGCGCATCGCTGCCGCATACCTCGGTGGGCAAGCTGTCCAAGCGCGAGTTGATGGCCGAGATTGCGGACCCGTCAACCGACCCCAAATAATCCGAAACACGAGGAGCGCCCCATGAACCTGTCGTTCACGCCAGAAGAGATCGCGTTCCGCGAGCGCATGCGGGAGTTCTTCACCACCGAGATCCCCGCCTCCATCCGCGCTCACATCGAGCGTGGCGAGCATGTGCCGCGGGAAGACCAGATCACGTCGCAGCGGATCCTGAACGCGGCCGGGCTGGCGGTGCCGCACTGGCCGAAGGCGTGGGGCGGACAAGATTGGTCGCCGGTGCAGATCTACATCTGGCAGGATGAGATGCAGCAGGCCTGCGTGCCGCCGCCGCTAGGGTTCAACGCCAACATGGTTGGGCCGGTGATCGCGCAGTTCGGGTCGGAGGTGCAGAAGCAGAAGTTCCTGCCGGCCACGGCGAACCTGGACATCTGGTGGTGCCAGGGATTCTCGGAGCCCGGCGCCGGGTCGGACCTGGCGAGCCTGCGGACGTCGGCGGTGCGCGACGGCGATCACTACGTCGTCAATGGGCAGAAGACCTGGACGACGCTGGCGCAGTATGCCGACTGGATTTTCTGCCTTTGCCGCACCGACGCCACGGTGAAGAAGCAGCAGGGCATCAGCTTCATCCTGATCGACATGAAGACGCCAGGGATCACGGTGCGCCCGATCGTGACGATCGATGGCGGGCGCGAGGTCAACGAGGTGTTCTTCGATGACGTGCGCGTGCCGGTGGAGAACCTGGTCGGCGAGGAGAACAAGGGCTGGGACTACGCCAAGTTCCTGCT
>CAZTJC010000107.1:0-8999 GCA_964613945.1 uncultured Acetobacteraceae bacterium | reverse complement strand
AGTTTGGAAAACCTGGCGCTGTGGTCCCATGTTCGGCAGGTCCGTCTCTCAGTCTGCCGCGTCACGAACATATTGACTGCAACGCGGGAAAGTGTTGGCCGCCTACCGCGTATTCGGTGCCGTCTGAAATGGCAGGTCCGATATTGGAACCTGGCGGTGGAACCATCGCCGAAGATGTCGTGTTAGCGGGCGTTCCACCAGCCACCAAAACAACAGGCCTCCCGCTACGGCAAGAAGCATCCCGACGATGTAGTAAACCTGCACCGACGAGCCACGCATCAATCGCCAAGCGGCAGCAGTCGTGAACGCGTTGACGAGGTAGATCGAGTAAGAGGCATTTCCCAGCAACAATAACGGCCGGAACTGCCGCAGCGTCTCATGTCGCTCGATCGTCAAGGCACCGCCGACCACGAAGGCCGCGGGTATCCCCCACACGAATGCTCGCCACAGGCCAGGGTCGGTGCCCTGGAGCACCTGCCACAAAACCAATCCGGCACCGCCGGCAAGCATCCCCCCTGCTCCCCATCGAATTGCAGGTAGCCGCCGATCCGTCCAAGCTGCTCCGAGCCAAAGCCCGGCGCAGAACTCGAGCAGCAGCGGGCTCGTGTAAGCTTTTGCGACCGGCAAAGCAGGACCCAACGATAGGCCGATGACGACAAGCAAGATCAATATCGCCGTGGTCGCGTGCAGCCGCATCCGTGCTGGCAGGAAGAGCATGATCGCGAATACCGCGTAGAAGAACAACTCGTAGTTCAATGTCCAGCCGGCCACGATCACTGGATAATTGGTCCCATACGGGTCGGTGTGCGGGATGAACACCATAGACAGAACCGTGTGCGACACGCTGGTGCGCATGTTCGGAAACACTGAAGGAACGTAGCGGGCTATCAAGAAGACAAGCACGGTCAGCAGGATGTAAGGTGGCGCGATCCGCGTGACCCGGTCAATCATGAAAGATCCTGGATCGGACTTCCGCCCAATCGTGACGGTCCACATGATGAAGCCGCTGATGACGAAGAACAGGTCCACACCGGCAGCGCCAACCTCGAACGAGATGCCGGCGTGGTTGCCGAGATGGTAAAATGCCACGCAGAGCGCCGCGACGGCCCTGAAGTACTGGATCGAGACAATAACCTGCACGCCTACCGGACGCTGCATGTTTGACCTACTTCCGACATAAAGTGCACACGTGCTACGCCGGGCTGGTGGCTGGATGCAACGCCGCGATTCGGACGCTTGCTATGTTGTATGGAAGCCGAAGCTCTGCGGTCCCGCCGAATACTCGGTCAGTGATGCCCCGGAAATGGTAGCGCCATTGAAGCTAGCGCTGTTGACGTAGAGGTTGCGGTCCGTGCTGGACGTGCCGCCGTAGGCGTCGTTGAGGAACGTCACGGTGGCGGTGTGAGCCCCGGCAAAGGTACCCAGTACGGTGAGCGCCTGAGTTTGCCCGGCGGAATGGAACGCGGTCGCGGTTTGCGTGTCGCCGATCTGCTTGCCGTCGACCTGGACCGTGAACTGAGCGTCGCCGTTCCAGGCATCCTCGCTCATCTGCAGGACAAGGCGGTCCGAGCCGGAACCGATCGTCATGGCGTTGATCGACGTCGAGGCAGGTGTCGGGCCAGTAAAGCTGAAGCTCTGCGCTCCCGCGGAATACTCGGTCAGTGATGCGCCGGAAATGGTAGCGCCATTGAAGCTAGCGCTGTTGACGTAGAGGTTGCGGTCCGTGCTGGACGTGCCGCCGTAGGCGTCGTTGAGGAACGTCACGGTGGCGGTGTGAGCCCCGGCAAAGGTACCCAGTACGGTGAGCGCCTGAGTTTGCCCGGCGGAATGGAACGCGGTCGCGGTTTGCGTGTCGCCGATCTGCTTGCCGTCGACCTGGACCGTGAACTGAGCGTCGCCGTTCCAGGCATCCTCGCTCATCTGCAGGACAAGGCGATCCGGGCCGGAGCCGATCGTCACGGTATTGATCGGCAGACCGGACTGGTTGGATGTCGCACCAAAATTGGCAGCCCAGGATGCCGCCGCCAACGGCTTCGAGCCGTTGCTGAAATTCCAATCGCCGTCGCCGAGCGTGATATCCCAGATGTTGACGTTCTGAATGTGCACGCCCTTGTTTTGGGCTTGCGTCAGAGCACCGGCCAACCAGTCGGCAAAAGCTGGATCATCGCTCGGCCCAATGGCCGAAGCGGCCCGGCCGGATCCCGCCTCAGAAACGGATAAGGGCTTGTTGTGAAGCAAGGCGAAATCCACCGCGTTCTGGAACGACCACCCGGTCGAGCCCAAACCAGGGGTGGGGTTGTATTGGGTCCCGTTCGTGTACTGCCAAAAATGTGCACGGTCGACCGCGTTGGCTCCCCAGCTCGCAGCACTGATCTGCTTGGTTCCGCCGGTTGACCAATCGGTATAGTCGTTCGGGTATAATGGGGAGTAGGTATCGGTCGACATGATGTCGACGTAATTGTCGCCAGGATAGAGCTTAGTTGGATCGACACCATTGTTATTGATGTCGGCGGTATTCCAAACCACCTGACCGGTCATGCCTTTTGTGGCCGACTCAGCATGGATCAAATTGGCGATTCGCTGGAAAGCGGCCACGAAGTCCGCATTTGCACTGGGATTGCTGCTCGCCGAAGGTGACCAAGGTTCGTAACCGCCGTTGAACTCGTAACCTAGACGGAACTGCACCGTCGAATAACCGGCATTGGCCCAGGCATCGACTACGCCTTTGTAAACGGCGTCATACTTTCCGGAGATGATCTGCTGGAAAAAGGTGTCGCTATTGGCACCCCCTCCCGCATTGGACGCGAGAGGCACGCCGACGACAGGAGTGACGCCCGACCCGGCGCCGACGACCGAGCTCCCAGTCATCGTCCACGTCGATGCTGCGTAATTCGCGTTACTCACCCACTGGGACGGATCCTGAAAATAATCAGTGAAGGTATTCATGAACATGGGATGCGCGCCGCCCATGCCGACAACAAAAGAATTATACTGCGATATGAACGTCGCTTCCAGCGCCACATCGGTTCCGCCAGGATTGCCGACGTAGACGCCTAAGGGAAACCTTGTCGATGGAGCCTGCACTTTGAGCCTGCGTTAAGTAGCAGTTCCTTCCTAGATCTCAATAGTTGAGAAATTCTTAAAATTCAGTTGAAATTGCTTATGGGCGTCGCGGATCGATCATACGGCTACTTGACCACGGCTGGACGTCGAGCAAGCCGACGTAGCGTGTAACGCAGTGATGGCGATGTCGCCGTGCGCAACAGCAGCCGGCTGGCAAATTGCGGGTACAATCGCGGCGGACACAGACACAGCGCTTCCGCGAAGTGTCCCGTCGCCATCAGCCGTGCTGCCGTGCCGCTGATCCGGCGGATCGTCAGCGCGCGGTTATCTCGGCCCATACTGGACATCTCGCGCATTAAGGACTTCCTGATGAACACACAATCCGCACTGTCCAGCTCATACGGTCGGTAGGCCGACAGCTCTAGCATCTTCGCCGAGGTCGCGGCCGCGAGCCGAACCGCCTCGTCGGGTTCCAGACCCTGCGCGCCGCATGCCACGACGTCTTTCAGGCTGTCTGCCATCTTGTAGGCGACGAGCGCCTCCGATGGAAAAACAATGTCGGCACGCCCCGCGCGGCGCCGCAGTGCGGAAAGGCCGCTGAGCTGGGAGCTCATGGCCGAAATCCGGCCGTTAAGCGTCGATACGCCGGTAATGCTCTGATTATGAACGCGATAGTAGCCGAGCAGATCTGGCATATTTGCGAGTTCCCCTTGCTCCTGTAATCGCCAGTAGAGGTCTGTGTCTTCGGCGTGGAAGACATGTCGATATCCGCCGACCGCCGCGACGGCCGCTCGCCTGACCATCAGGAAAGGATGGATAAGATAAGGCTCTTTCTGTGGAAACAGAGATGCATTCGCCATCGCCGGGTTGTCGGGCACTTCCTTGGGGCCAAGGTGTTTTCCGTTCTCGTCAATGTGGATCACCGCACCTGAAACGCCGCTGTAACCGGGATGCGTCTGCATCCACTCGAGCTGCCGTTCGAAGCGATCCGGGACCGCCAAGTCGTCGGCATCGTGTCGCGCGATCAGGTCGGCCGTGCAGATTGCCAGCCCGGCGTTCAGCGCATCGACGATGCCGCCATTCGCCCGGCGGACGGGGACGATGCGGCGGTCGACTTTTGCCATGCGGTCGAGGATGGACGCGGTCGCATCAGTCGAGCCATCGTCGACGACGATAATGCGGATGTCTTGGATGGTCTGCGCCTGGATCGACCCGATGGCGCTCTCGACAGTACTTGCCCCGTTATAAACCGGGATAAGTACGTCCACTGTGGCCTTTGTCACTTGACTAAGCTTTCATGCTCTCTGATGACCGTCTCACTACCATAGCTCGCCCCGCGCCAGAACCGTCGCCGCCACTCGCCAATCATGCCTTAACGACGTACAGCGATGAGACCGAAGAGGATCTTCCGCGATGGGCCAAACTCAGACCAATCAGGACATCGACGGGGAGGACATCCTCCTCTCCGCCTACGGCACGCGCTATGCCGAAAAGGACGTCTACTATAACCGTCACCGCCGCAAGGCGGACAGGCTTTTCGACGCCTGGTTGAAGATCAAGCCCAGCTACCGCCGCCTCACTGCCGCCGCCAAGCGCATGACGCCGCAGCGCATCCACGTCGCCGGCGTGGACGTGCCCTCACGACGTCACGACCTTGACGGCGTGCTCGCAGTGCTCAAGCAGACGCGGCACGACGTGTCGGTGTCGCTTGCCCCGATTGGCGACCGAGGCAAATTCACCAACATCAATCTCGCGCTGGCGAAGGTCGACCTAGATGCGATCGACTGGCTGATCGTAACCGACGACGATATTGGTTTTCCAGCGCATTTCCTAGATCGCTTTGTCTACGCCTGCTTTGCTAGCGGCTTGCGCATTGCCCAGCCGGCGCACCGCTTCGAATCGCACACCACCTGGACACTCACGCAACGGCGCTGGAACAGTCTGGTCCATACGACCCACATGGTCGAGTGCGGGCCGTTGACCATCTTCCATCGCGACGTGTTCGCCGACGTCCTTCCCTTTCCCGAGACGCGGTGGGCCTGGGGCCTTGACGTCCTGTGGGGAGAACTGGCGCGCCGCCGCGGGCTGCCGATCGGGATCGTCGACGCGACGCCGATCGCCCATTTACGCCCGGTTGCGCAGCTATACGAAGCCGATGCGGCCGTTGCCGAGGGCCGAGCGCTCCTTGCGCAGAACGGTGTCGTGCGTAGCAATCGCGAGATCCTGCAGACGACGGCCGTCCTGACCAAGCTATAGGCCGGGTCATACACCGGTTTGCCTTCATGGTGCTGTGCTATCATAAGTCCGAGTTGCTGCGACCACTCGTCGAGAAACTTCGACACGAGGACTGCATTGCCGTCATCCACGTCGACGGTAAGTCAGACGCGAGCATGTTCCGCGCGACGATGCCACCGGAGCCGGCGGCCTGTTTTGTTTCCGATCACGACCTTGTCGCCGTTCACTGGTGAGGTTTCTCGATGGTCGATGCCACTCTAAGGTCGATTCGGCCTGCGCCGACCTTCACGCCCAGATTGAGTGTTTCGTCTTGCTCTCGGGTCTTGACCATCCGCTGTACCCGACCGGCAAATCCTCATCGGCTCTCGGCACCGAGGAGTTCATCCGGTTCGACCGGGTGCTCAATCCCGATGGGGCAGAATGCTTAGATCGCTACGCCCACCGGGTCCTCCTCAGCGACAACCGGTGGCATAACCCGCAGGAGTGCAGCCGCACCGTCGATTGGCTCGCCCGTCGGACAAGTTACGAGGTGCTGTATTCTGGGGCTGAGCTGGTGGGGTTTGACCAGGTGTGCCATGAACTACATGCCGCAGGTCGAGCGCACGCAGCCTACGGCGATCAAGTGGTTCCGGCGAACGCGCAACCCCGATGAGATGTTGTTCCAGACCCTAATACACGCCTACGCCTTGGCGAGCACATCACGGAGAACGCTACTCGGGCTGGAGGGACGAATAGGCCGGGAGGGCTGGCCGGTGTGCACGTCGAGTTTCTCAACGGAGCCGCCTTGCCGAAGACGTTGGAACTCAAGGCCTGCCCGCGCTCAAGGCTTCCGATATGCTATTTCGGCAGGAAAATCGATCGTAGCCGTTCAGGCGCCATACTGGAATCATTGGGGACAGACTCATGATAAGCCAGCGATCTGCCGACCCTTATTGACGAAGCGGGCGATTTCCTCGGCGAGGGGATGGGCCAATGCAAACAACGCGATGAGCCACATGATGACACCCACAACAACTGAGGCGAGAACGAACAGGATCGGCACCGCCGCCGACCAGTCGGACGCGATCATGAGAAGCAACGCCGGACCACATGCAGCGGCGGTAACCAAAGCACTCTGCCGGTATATCCTAGTATAATCCTGCCAGTGTGTATCGGTCATGCGTTCCATGTAAGGCCGGTAGAGCATAACAGAGAACAGAGCCTCACCCACGCGCGCCAGTGAAACCATGACCAATCCGGATAGGCAACCGCCCACGAACAGGAAAAGGCTGACCCCGGTGCGGATGAACTCGAGACGGGTCTGACGGGCAGTCTCCTGTTTGACAATGAACACCTCCCAAGTCAGCGTCAACGACACGGATATTACGCCCCATAGAGCAAGTCCGGCCAGCGGCGGGGCTGCCGCGATCCAGTCCAAGCCGTAGACGGTCGCTATAAACGGCCTGGAAAGTATTGCTAGCCCGATGAAACTTGGCCATAGCAATGCCGTCAACACCTGCATTGTCCGTAGATACACCGTCCGCAAGCTTTGACCGGTGCGATGCTGTTCGGCGAGGTTGACCATCATTACCCGTCCGATGACGGTGTAAAGGTTTCCCCACAATAGATTGTTTAGGTTGGAGGCTCGTCCCCAAAGGCCGAGAGCCTCAAGCCCCAGCAAGCGACCGAGCACGAATTCCGAGAGACGTCCAGCAATGGAATTGATTCCCTGGATCGCCAGCTGCTGTAACCCAAAGTGCAAGAAGCTTCGCCACTCCGAAAATCTTATGCGAAAGCTTATATGCTGCCGTCCCAGGATCATCGAGCCGACTGCCCCGGAGACCGTGCCGGCGACGGCTCCCCAGGCAATACTCATGTAGCTGAATTTATGTGCGGCCAGGGCGATGGTGGTGATTGTCGAACAAATAGCGCAGGTGACGTTCAGCCCGGCAATCGCCCGGAACTTGGCGCTTCGCTCGAGCATTGTCATAGAGGTAAATTCAAAGATCCTGATTAACGGAATGATGGCGAGCACGAGCATGACGCTGCGCACGCCGGGTGCTCCGAGGAAGGCACTCCCCAAGATGCTTAACCCGACGATCCCGGCAGATAGGACGATCGACAGAACCATGTTCATGGTAAACGCGCTGGCGAGGATCGCTGGATTTATTTCGGCTTCCCGGATGACATACAGCCCTACCCCGAACGACTGGATGATTCCGATGATGCCGATCACCGCCGCAGCAATGGCATAGACGCCCATCTCATACGGGGTGAGAAATCGAGCGAGCGCGACGGAACCACCGAACTGGAGGAAGAATAGCCCACCTTGCGAGCCGAGCATCCACGTCATCGAGCGGCGGACTGACATGGAGTTTCCTGAGTACGAGCAGACCTGCGCAAAGATGGCGCTGGATGGGCCGGTCTTAGAACGCTTTGGGGTTGGAGTGAACCCCCGGGGCTGGACCACTGGGACATCCGGAACTGATACACTGTCTGGACCTTCGATCAGGAGAAGGTCATGTCATCCCGAGGGCCCTATCGGCGTCACACGCCGCAGTTCAGGCTTCAGCTATGCCACGAGATCCGCACTGGTGCCATTGGACGTCGTGATACGGCCCGACACCACAATCTGTCGACCAATCTGCTCCAGCTCTGGCTGACCCAGTACGACCGGGGGGAGCTCACCAACGAGGAGGCCGAGGCCTCGGTCGTCGCGGAGTACGAGGCCAAGATCGCCGCGCTGGAGCGTAAGGTCGGCCAGCTCACGATGGAGTTGGACCTCCTAAAAAAAAAGTGCCGCGCCTGCGCCTCGTGAGCGACAGCGAGATCTCATCGATCATCACCGGTCCCAGGCCTGCTCCATCCGACGGGGGTGCCAAATGATCGCCCTCCCGCGCAGCACTTACTATTACCAAACTCGTGAGCGCGCTGTCGCGCTGACAGATACCGAACTGGAGGAACTCATCGGCACCATCCAGGATAAGCTGCCCGGATACGGCTACCGCAGGGTGACGCAGGAACTCCGGCGACGGGGGCACCTCGTCAACCACAAACGCATCGCCCGGGTAATGCGGACGAAGGGCATGGGGATCAAGCCACGACGGCGGCATGTACGCACCACCGACAGCAAGCACGACAACCCGATCTTCCCCAACCTGTACCAGAACGTCATCCCGGCAGAGCCAAACCGGGTATGGGTGGGCGACTTTACCTACATCCGGATCGCGGCGGGGTTCTGTTATCTGGCCGCCATCCTGGACGCCTGCAGCCGCAAGGTGGTCGGCTATGCCATCTCGCGCGCAATCGACACCCCCCCCCCTGGCCCTGGCTGCCCTGCGATCGGCCGTGCAAAGCCGCCACCCTCCGGCCGGGTGCATCTTCCACACCGACCGCGGATGCCAATACGCCAGCGAGACCTACCGCAGGGCCCTGGCGGACGCCGGGCTCCAGGGCTCGATGAGTTCCGTCGGCAACCCGTACCACAATGCGCAGGCCGAGAGCTTCATGAAGACGCTGAAGGTCGAGGAGGTCTACATCGGCGGCTACGAGACGTTCCAGGACGTCGCGGAGCGTTTGCCGAGGTTCATCGAGGAGGTCTACAACGCCAGGCGGCTTCACTCCGCCCTTGGCTATCAATCGCCCAACGAGTTCGAGAACCAACTGGTCCCGCAAGTGGCTTAGTTCTGACCCACCCGGTCCAGCCCCGGGGGTTCACTCCA
>CAZTJC010000106.1:6444-9298 GCA_964613945.1 uncultured Acetobacteraceae bacterium | reverse complement strand
TCCGATGCTGAACGCGATCGGTTGCCGTTATGACTACGACCGAAAGCACATCCGCTGGAAGATGCTCCCCGTCGTATGTCCGGCTATTTCGAATTGGGGCGCATGGGCCGCCCCATACCGCGCCGACCGCCTGCGCCACGCGCCCTGTATCGCAAGTGCCTCCGCACCAAGAACATGTTCGGCAAGCTAACGGTTTGCCGAAGTGGCGCTGTGACGGCCAGGGCTGACAGGTGATTGGACAATTCGTTCCAAGAGGCTGCAAATCACCGGAAGCACGGCTTATGTCGGCGCGGACCGAGAACATTTGCGACGGTCACGAACATACCTCATCGGCAACTACGGCTTGAGTACGGTCAACTTGAAAGGCCCTGCCTCCGCCGCCGCATGCGTCACTGCCTTATTGACGTCCGTCAGCGGGAACTCGGTCACTGTCCACTGACGGAGGTCGAGCAGCCCGGCCCGGATCAGCCCGACCAGACCAGGGATGGCTGCGGTATCGTACATCCACTGCCCGCGCACCGTGATCAGGTTGCGCATGATCCATGGGTAGGGCAGGGCCAAGTCCTCTCCGCCCAACATGCCGACACCGCCCATCAGCACGGCTCGCCCACCCTGCCGCAGCGTCATGATTGCTGCCCGGGCCACGCCTGCGCTGACGGAAGGCGGCAGGAAGTCCTGCATTGCGTCAATTGGGCCCGGTGCTGCGGCGCGCATCGCGGCCGTGTCAGCCTGCCCGTCGCCGATCAGCCGCACGGGAACCACCCGATCGCCGAAGCGGCTCCGCAGATCGTCCAGCACGGCCGCATTGCGTCCGGGTGCGACCACACAGCGCGCACCCATCGCCAGCCCGAGCGCCACGGTGGCTGAACCGAAATTGCCGGTTGCTCCACTGACCAGCAATGTCTCGCCGGGCCGGAAATCCATCGCCAGTAGTCCGCCATAGGCGATCAACAGCGTATTGATCGCGCACCATTGTCCCGCTTCCGCCGCACTGATGGCCCCGATGGGGAACGCGTTCTCCGTGGGAACGCGGATCCGTTCGGCGAAGGCGCCGTCGCGGAAATACTGTTGCAGCTTTTGCCCGCCTTCGCCGCGAGCGCTCCAACCCTGCAGGGTAATATCGGGCGTAGGGGTGCCATCGCGCGAACGCACCGTGGGATCGCAGAACACCCAATCGCCAGGGCGCAGTCGGGTGGCGTCCGGCCCAACCGCACGCACCTGGCCGATGCCGCCGCAGCCCGGAATTACGGGGGTTGGCAGCAGATATCGGCGGGCACCGCTGAAAACCTCATCCGCGTAGGACAACACCGGCGCTGCGGCGACGTCCACCAGCACTTCTCCGGTGCCGATGACGGGATCGGCTACTTCCTCGACACTGAGCGATGCTCCGAAGTTGGATAGAATGGCTGCCTTCATGTTCGCACTCCTTGGACAATGAAGTGCCGAGATGGAGTGCTCTGGCGGCGCGAGGAGAACCGGCATCATACTGGTCTCACACACTACTACCCAGGGAGCACAGCATGGAGGGCAATCGTCCATTCGGAGACTTCCTCCGTTCCCGCCGCATGCGCCTCGCGCCCGATGCCTCGAACGGCGTGACCCGGCAACGCCGCCGCACGCCCGGCCTCAAGCGCGAGGAGGTGGCGCAGCGCGCCGGCATCAGCGCCGAATGGTATGTCAAGCTGGAGCAGGGTCGCGCTGTGTCGCCCTCGATGGAGACGGTAGAGGCGCTCGGCCAAGCCTTGCGGCTGGACGGGGTGGAGTTCGCCCACTTGCGGTCACTCGCCGCGGCGGCCGGGCGACAGCCATTCCGACGCGAGACCGTGCCCGCGTCGCTTGGCCGTATCGTCGCGAGCCTTCCGGAGCCCGCTTATCTCACTGGACAGCGTTGGGACATTCTGGCTTGGAACGGTGCCACTGCAGCCCTGTTCGGTGATTTCGGCCAGCTTCCGTCCGATGACCGCAACATCCTCCATTGGATGCTCACCGACCCAGCGGCAAGGCGCGTGTTTGGCCAGACCTGGGCCGCAGAGGCGCGGCGCATGGTGTCGCTGTTCCGCACGACCCATGACCTTTGGCTCGGCGACACGGCCTTCGCACACCTCGTGACCCAGCTGTATGCGGGTTGCGCCGAATTCAGCGAATGGTGGGCCGCACACGGCGTCGGCGCCCCGGTATCCGGCACCAAGCACCTGCAGCATCCTAGGCTCGGCATGGTGGATTACGAGTATGCCAGCTTCCAGGCCAACGACGACCCCGCACTCAAGCTTGCCCTCTACACACGGATCTGAAGCGGGCCTACCGGCCGATCTGCAGAGGAAGCTGACGAGGGTAGAACTCAGGAAGGCGCATCTATAAGAAACAGCGTAATGCACTGCCATCGACCGGGACGCCTCCGTCGGGTGCAGGCGCTAATGGCTGGCTGCTGATGAGGAATGATACTCGAAATCAATCATCCGACCTTCAACGCTCAAGCATATTCAGAACTGCCGGTTTCTGGTGTTAATCGATGCGGTCCGACAATTGCTGATCGCGAGTGACGAAGCCGTCAGCTCGCCTGAACGAACCGAAGGCGTCGAGGCGTTTCTGGCCAAGTGTGCTGCCGATTTCTCGAAGATCTAAAAGGGCATACCATGCGTTGAGCTGCCATCCTCTCGCCGTAACGCACGCCCGTCGGCACTTTCGGCGGCAGCTTGCGGCCTGAAAGCGTCGAGAACCTTGGTGCCGTCGTGGTCAAGGCGGTCATCGAGCGCACTGGCCTTGATCCGGCCCTGATCGAGGACGTCGTGTTCGCTCAGTCCTATACCGATGGCGAAATCTCTTGCATGGGCCGCTGAGTGGGATTGCAGGCCGG
>CAZTJC010000106.1:0-6344 GCA_964613945.1 uncultured Acetobacteraceae bacterium | reverse complement strand
CACGCCGGCCTCCCGCAGCGCCGACAGCCGGGCCTGGTCGTAGCCCAGCACTTGGGCGAGCACCTCGCCGGTATCCTGTCCCATCAATGGGGCGGCTGCCGGTGGTTGGGCTGGCGTGCCGCCGAGGGAGAGCGGGATGCGTGGCGTGAGCACCCGCCCGACGCCGGGCTGCTCGACGTCGGCGAACATCGGATTACTGGTGGAACACCGGGCGTCTTCGGTCACCAGTTGCCCGAAATCCTGGTAAGGGCCCCATAGCACCCCGGAGCCGTCCAGCGCCGCGCGCACCTCCGTCAAATTCCGAGCCGCGAACCAGGGCTCCAGCACCGCCGCGATGGCGTGACGCGCCGCGTAGCGGCCACCTTCGGTCGCCATGTCGACATCCATGAGCGGCCCCACCATCGCCAGCTTCTCCGTCAGCCCGGTGGCCTTGCCGATGGCGCGCCACTGCCGGTTGGAGATGGCGACCAGCATGGCCCGCCGCCCGTCCTTGGTGGCGAAGTCACGGCCGAACGCGCCGTAGAGGTGGTTGCCGATCGGCTCGCGCACGGCGCCGTTGACCTGCACGTCGGCGATGTAGCCGAGGTTGCCGACCGTCGCGAGCATCACGTCGTTCAGGGCGAGCGAGATCTCCTGCCCCTGTCCATCCCGCTGCCGGGTGCGCTCGGCCGCCAGTATGCCCAAGGCGAGGTAAAGGCCGGCGGCGATGTCCCAGGCCGGCAGGACATGGTTGACCGGGTCGGCATTGGCTCCGGTGGCGATGGGAAAGCCGGAGGCGCAGTTGACCGTGTAATCGACGGCGCCGCTGCCGTCATGATTGCCGGTCAGGCGCATGGTGATGAGATCCGGCCGCCGAGCGCGCAGGGCGGCATCGCTCATCCAGCCGCGGGTCGGCAGGTTGGTCAGCAGGATGCCGCCGCCGGAGCCGGGCGCGGTGATCAGCTCGGTCGCGATCGCCTGCCCTTCCGGCGTGTCGAGCGCCAGGGTGACGGAGCGCTTGCCCTTGTTCAGGCTGGCCCAATAGATGCTGTCACCGCCCGGCGCCAACGGCCAGCGCTTGGCGTCGATGTTGCCGCCCAGGGGATCGATGCGGATCACCTCGGCGCCGAGTTGGGCCAAGGTCATGCCGCCCAACGGCGCGGCGATGAAGGCCGATACCTCTACCACCCGGAGCCCGGCCAATGGTGCGTTCATGCTGTAACTCCGTCCGCTAATGCTTCCGCCACGGCGAAGAACCGCTGTGTGGTCGAGGTTTCCTGTGTGGAGGCGCACGCGACTGCCAAGCCGATGCTGATCCCGACCGGCATCTTGCGCAGCTTCCGGAACACCACGCGCTTGGGCGCCGTCTCCGCCGCAACGGACGGCACCAACGCCACCCCCATGCCGCTTTCCACCAGGCAGATCATCGTCTGCATCTGCACCGCCTCCTGCGACATTTTCGGCACGACCCCGGCCGCCTGGAACACGAGCATGGTCAGCGCGTGCAGGCCGGGGACCTCGTTGGCGGCGTAGTGCACGAACGGCTCGTCGGCCAGATCAGCCAGGGTGAGCCGGCGCTTGTTGGCCAAAGAGTGATTGACCGGAAGGAAAGCGACGAAATTGTCCTTTTCCACCAAACTGCTCCGGACGGCGTTGCGGGTGGCGAGCGGCACGCGAATGATGCCGGCGTCCAATTCGCCATTCTGCAGGGCGTGCAGGATCTCGCCGTTGTCGCGCTCGGACAAGGTCAGCGTGACGCCGGGATGTTCCGCCTGGAAGGCCGGCAGGAGGCGGTATTTGGCGGTGCCCACGAAGCCGATTCGCAGCCGCCCGCCGGTGCCCAGCACCGTGGCGCGCGCCATGCGCTCGCTCTCCGCCGCGTGGAACAAGGCGCGCCGTGCATCCGCCAGTGCGGCATGACCAGCTTCCGTCAGGCGAACGCCGGGTCGGTCGCGGTCGAACAGCCTGACGCGCCGTTCCTCTTCCAACTTGCGGATCGATACGGACAAGGGCGGCTGTGCGATATGCAGGCGGTTGGCGACGCGATGGAAGTTCAACGTCTCGGCCGGAATGCTGAACTGCTATAGCTGACGTAGCTCCACGTTGATACTTCGACGGTATCGGATTTGACATAACCGATATTAGATAATCCAACGTCTAGGAACGCAAATCTGCGTCAGAACGCCCCGCAAGCCCGCATGGTGGGACCTGACGAGACGCCGTCGCGGAGGCGTCGATGGATGAGGTCAGCACCACTCTTGCCGATGAAAGTTTCCGCCGCGCCTTCCGGCCGCGTTCGGTCGCCATCCTCGACGCCTCGAACGACCCGGCCCGCATTTCCGGTCGCGCCCTGCACTACATGCTCAAGGTGGGCTATGACGGGGTGATCTACCCGGTGAACAACTGGCGCGACATCGTCCAGGGCATCGCGGCCTTTTCACCGTTTCAGAAATGTTTACCGCCCGCGTTGGCTTACAGCGTGAGCTATAGCTCGCGCTGTTCAGCAACTTGCTAAAGTGCTGGTGTAGTAAAATATAATGCTTCCGGGTGTCGCCTCGTCTCGGAGTTGACTCCGGGTCAGAAGCGTTGGGCAATGCCGGTATAGAGTTGAAGATTGGGTGCGTTTCGGTTCAGGCCGATATTCGTGCCGACGTCGAGTTGCAGCGTGTCGGTGAGCATCCATGAGATGGCGGTGTCCACGGTATAGACGGGCGGATTGCCCTTGTCCGCGCCGCGGGCGGCAAATAGTTCGGCATACAAGGTCACTGCCTTGACTGGACTGTAGCCGAGGTCAATGACGCCGGAGGCGTTCAGGTGGTGGCCGGCATTGGCCTGGTTTCTGAATACATCTAGCTCGGGCATCAAGATAAGGACTAGGTTCCCGGGTAGCGGAATGGAGAGGGGAGCGATGAGACCACCCTCGGTATTGCCGTTACCAACAACGGCAGCGGCAGTGGGAAATTTGACATACGGGATGAGGGCAAGGGCCGGGCCGCCCTCGTTGCCGAATAGATTCACTTTGGTTCTGGCAACCACATCGCCAGCACCGCGGGCTGAGGTTAGATTGGCCTGATTGTCGCGCGGCGTGGCGCTTAGCCAGTTGTAGCCGGTGAATTGCAGCTCGAAATCGACGCGGTTGGTGAGGCCGAGTTTCAGCACCGGGTCAACCGTCTGGATGAGCCGGGTGGTGGTGCCACCGGCATTGCTGTGAGTGTAGGCGGCGAAGTCGGATTCGACCTGCACATGGCCGGCATCGACCGTGATCGGGCCGTTGCTGCGTGTGGGGCGGTCGGCGTTAAAGTCTCGCATGCTGGCAAGCGGGGTGGGGTTGAAAAGGGTGTAACCGCTCTTGTCCACGGGCGGAGCGTCAGCCTGCGCGCGGGCGGGTGAGGGAGCTAGAACAAAGCTAACGGAGAGAACAGCCGTTGCCAGGCGCATTATGTTGGATCGTGCGAGGTGCGGTGCATCGCAGGTCAGTGATCTCAGGTAGATAATCATCAGCGACCTGCCCCCGATCGGCTCAATACGCGTGGAGCATATGGCGGGTTAGAGGGGCTCAAAACCTTCTTTCTGTTGAGAGCAAGGTAGAAGCAGGGACTGAAGGGTTCGCCCCCGCCGACGAACTGCGTGGTGGTAGTCTGGCGACCCTTGCAGTCCCGGCTCGTAGTCAGCGGCGGCTAAATGCCGGCAATCTTCGTTCGGCCATCGCTTTGACGCCTTCCTTGAAGTCCTCGGTCTCAAAGTGTTGCTGCTGCTCGGTCAGCTCATGATCGGTGATCGCGGCGATCGCGTCGGCCAAGCCGCGGCGCAGTGTGCGGCGGGTTGACACCACGGCGAGGGGCGCCGACTGCGCGATCTCCTTGGCCAAAGCGAGCGCGGCGTCCCGCAATTCCGTCTGCGGCGCCAGCACGTCGACCAACCCGATCGCATGCGCTTCCTCGCCGCCGATGCGTCGCCCCGTGTAGAACAGCAGCGCCGCCTTCTGCTCGCCCACCACGCGCGGCAGGGTGATGCTCAGCCCGAAGCCGGGGTGGAAGCCGAGCCGGTTGAAGTTGGCGGTGAAGCGCGAGTCAGCTGAGGCGACGCGGAAGTCGGCGACCAGCGACAGACCGAGCCCGCCACCCACGGCCGCGCCCTGCACCGCCGCCACGATCGGCGTCTCGCAGCGGAATAGCCGCACGGCCTGCTGATACAGGTGACCGCCATCGCGCGAGCCGACCGTGTCCCGCGCCGGGTTGGAGAAGTCGGCGCCGGCGCAGAAGTTCTTCCCCTCGGCGCAGAGCAGGATGGCGCGCACCTCGGGGTCCGCGTCGAAGCGTTCGAAGGCGCTGGCCAGGGCACCGATCAGCGCCATGTCGAAGAAGTTGTTCGGCGCGCGGCAGATCTCGGCGACGCCGACATGGCCGTCGACGCTGACCCGCACGTCGCTGATCCGGGTGGGCTCCGTCATGGCGGCGCTCACCGCAGGCCCAGCCCGCGGGCGATGATCCCACGCAGGATCTCCCGCGTGCCGCCCCGCAGCGAGAAGGACGGGGACGTCATCACCAGCTGGGCCAGCACGGCAGTCAGCGCCGTGTTTCCGGCTTCCTCCGAGGGTTCGACATCGACCAACAAGCGCACCACTTCGACCGTCTCCTGTTCCAGAACGTTGCCGAGATCCTTGACCAGCGACGCCTGCAATGCGGGGTCCTCGCCCGCTTGCAGCATGCCAGCGACGGAGCGGGATAGATGCCGCAGGGCGACGATATGCGAGGTGAGACGCCCGATCGCCACGGCGGCGCGGTCCGGCGCGTCCGGTCCGAGGGCGCGCACCGCTTCGATCAGCAGGGTGAAGGAGGAGAGGAAGCGGTCCGGCCCGGAGCGCTCGAACGCCAGTTCCGCCGTCACCTGCTTCCAGCCCTCGCCCTCCTGGCCGAGCAGCGCGTCCGGCGGCAGCAGCAGGTCCTGCAGGATCACCTCGTTGAAGTGGTGGCCGCCGCGCATGTCGATGATCGGCCGCACAATCATGCCGCCGGCCTGGGCCTGCTTCATGTCCACCAGGAACTGGCTCGACCCGGCGTGCCGGTCGTCCGACTTGCCGTCGGTGCGGCAGAACAGGATCATGTAGTCGGCGACATGCGCGGACGACGTCCAAACCTTCTGGCCGTTGACCAACCAGCCGCCCTGCACCGGCTGCGCCTTGGTGCGCGCGGCAGCAAGGTCGGAGCCGGAATCCGGCTCGCTCATGCCGATGCAGAAGGAGCAGTCGCCGGCGGCAATGCGCGGCAGGATGGCCTCTCGCTGCGCCTCGGTGCCGTTGCGCAGGATGTTGGGGCCGCTCTGCCGCTCGGCGACCCAGTGATGACCGACCGGGGCGCCGGCGGCCAGCAGCTCCTCGAGCACGACGTAGCGCTCCAGCGCGGAGCGTTCCTGGCCGCCGTAGCGCTTGGGCCAGGTCATGCCGAGCCAGCCATGCTCGCCCAGCGTGCGGCTGAACGCGGCATCGTGCCCGCTCCAGGACTCGGCCCGCTGCTGCGGTGTGCGATCCTTCAGCGCGTCCGTGAGGAAGTCGCGCACCTCGTGCCGCAGGGTCTCGGCGGCGTCGGTGGTCTTGGGTGGGGTGGCGAAGGCGAGTGCCTGCATCGTCCTATCCTCCGAAGGGTTCGGCTGGCGACAGCACCAGCAGGGCGTCGGCCACCGTGCAGCCCTGGCCTTGGGCGTGCACGATGACCGGGTTGAGTTCCAGCTCCGATATGCGGTCGCGCGCGGCATCCGCCAGGCGGGAGACCAGCGACACCAGCTTGGCCAGGGCGGCCATGTCGGCTGGCGGCGCACCGCGGAAGCCGTCCAGCAGCGGGGCGCTGCGCAGGGTGCGGATCAGCGCCGCGGCCGCAGCCTCGTCCAGCGGCGCCAGCGCGTAGGCTACGTCGCGGAACAGCTCGGTGGTGACGCCGCCGGCGCCCACGGTCACCACGGGGCCGAAGGTCGGGTCGCGCACCACGCCTATGATGATCTCCACGCCGCGTGGCGCCATCGGCTCGACCAGCACGCCGTCGATGGCGGCGCCGGGCGCATGCCGGGCGGCGGCGGACAGGATGTCGTCGAAGGCGGCTTCGAGCGCCGCGACGTCGGCGATGCCAAGGCGCACGCCGCCTGCCTCGGTCTTATGCGGGATGGCGGCAGATTGGATCTTGGCGGCTAGTGGGAAGCCCAGCGATGCTGCAGCCGCCAGATCTTCCCGCTTGGACACCAGCCGGGACGGGGCGATGCGCACGCCGCAGGCTGCCAGCAGCGACTTGGCGACATGTTCCGACAGCGTGCCCGACCCCGCCAACCCGTCGATCACTGCGGCGGGCAGGTCGAGCGGCGGTGGCTCGGTGCGTTCT
>CAZTJC010000105.1:0-9555 GCA_964613945.1 uncultured Acetobacteraceae bacterium | reverse complement strand
TCGTGTAGCCGTGGAGGCAGGTGGGTCGGACTATGGCACGGCTTCTGCACCGTGCAACACAATCCACCTCGCATCATTCTCCAATATTAGCCCGCTACTCGGTGGCGGGCGTCACGCACGCTTGGCGTGGGCCCGGTCGTCACGCTGCCACCATCCCAAGCTGAGCAAGGCGGGATGGGTGAAGTGGTTCTCGCTCACCAGGGATGTGATGGCCTCGGCCAACAGCGCCGATTGCGGGACGCCCTTGCGGGCCGCCAACGCCCCGGGCTCGAAGCGGCCGTTGCGCTCGACCAACATGGTGTCCCAGTCCACGAGGCCCAGCAGAGCCCAGGCGGTCACGGCTTGGATGTCAGCTCCTTCTGCCCGCAACGCCTGCGCGGCACGCCAGGCATCCACCAGCCAACGCACTTGTTCGCGCGGATCGTTACAGCCGAGATGCGCTTCGGTAACTGCGATCGGTAGGCCGTAGCGCTCCCAGGCATCGCGCAACGCCATCACCCAGCCGGTTTCCCGGATCGGCAGATTGACCCGGGCCGCCTCGGTGTCGGCATAGGCGATCCGCCCGTTTCCGCCATGCAGATGCGCCGGATACAGATGCAGCCGGTGGTCCAGA
Source organism: uncultured Acetobacteraceae bacterium (assembly GCA_964613945.1). Classification (GTDB taxonomy): domain Bacteria; phylum Pseudomonadota; class Alphaproteobacteria; order Acetobacterales; family Acetobacteraceae; genus JAVVHH01. Next base: position 8,942 of record CAZTJC010000105.1, on the reverse strand, counting down.
AAACGGTCGCTGGTCACGTAGTGGTTGATGCCAATCATGTCCGGCGTCGCGTGACCGGTGGCCAACTCGTCGAGATCGCGCTCCGCGACGCCATGGGCCAGGAGATGGGCCCGCCACGGATGCGAGCGGCCCACTCGGCCGCAGAGGAGGTCGAGACTCAACCAGCGCCGGTCGTTTTCGTAAGCGGCCTGATCATTCATCTGCGGGGTAGCGAACGTGTAGCCGAGGTTCTCGGTCTGGATGAACCGAGCCTGCGGCGAATGGGCCCTGATCGCCTGCATGGACAACAGGACGGCCCGGCATTGTGCCACCGTGGCCCGCAGGAACGCGCCCTCGTCGCGCTGGTGCGGGTGCCAGAACCCATACAGACAGGCGAAGCGCGCGGTAGTCAGCGGCTCGTTCACCGGCGCCCACCATTCGACAAATCGGTAGCGCTGGGCAGCCCGTCCGGCATGTCGGGCCAACCCTTCCGCAAAATCGGACTCCAACAGCCCCGTGCCGGCCGGCCCCATGCCATGGTGCAGTAGGCCTACGATGGGCGAGATGCCCAATCGTTCCAGCGTGTCGAACTGCCGGTCGTGCCACGCCCAGCCGCAGGCGCCGGGCTGTCCGGGGTGGCAGCGCTCCCACAAGACTGGATACCGCAATTTGCGGATCCCCAATTCGGCGATCCGCGCGAGGTCGTCCGAGCTATCGTGATGCCCGGTCTCGCGCACCTGGTCACGCCAGGTATTGCCGATGCGGACGACCGTGCACTCAATCCCACCCCACATCTCCAAGGGCTGCATCCTAAGCCGCCTTTCCGGCCGCGGGCGCGCGCGCGAGATTCTCCTCGATACGGCGGAAAGTTGCGAGCGCCTGACCGACGACCTGGTCCATGTTCAAGTAGCGATAGGTTGCCAGCCGTCCGACGAACCATGTCTCCGGCAGCGCGTCCGCGAAAGCTTCGTAGCATTTGTAGAGGGCCTGATTCTCCGGTCGCGGGATCGGGTAGTACGGATCGCCCTCCGCGGTCGGATACTCGTATGTCAGACTCGTCTGCGGATGGCTCTGGCCCGTCAGGTATTTGTATTCCGTGATTCGTGTGTAGTCCTCTGTCTGCGGATAGTTGATCGTCCCGGTTGACTGGAACCGCTCCCGATCCACCGTCTCGTGATGGAAGCGGATACTGCGATACGGCAGCTTGCCGAAACGGTAATCGAAGAACTCGTCGACCGGCCCGGTCCAGACCAACCGCTCGAACGCGACCGAGTCCTTCACATCGGCCCAATCGGTGCTCAACCGCACGTCGATGTTTGGATGGTCCAGCATACGGGCGAACATTGCCGTGTAGCCATCCCGCGGCATCGCCTGGAAACTGTCGGTGAAATACCGGTCGTCGCGATTGGTGCGCACCGGCACCCGCGCGGTCACCGCACGGTCGAGCTCGCACGGATCGAGCCCCCATTGCTTGCGGGTGTAGCCCCGGAAGAATTTCTCGTAGAGTTCGCGCCCGACCTGGGACACCACCACGTCTTCCGAGGTGCGGATGTCCGACACCGGTTCGGCCTTGGCGGCGAACCAAGCGGCCAGCCCATCGGAGTCCAGATCGAGCCCGTAAAGGTCGTTGACGGTATCCAGGTTGATGGGTAGCGGCACCAACCTGCCGTCCACCCAGGCACGGACCCGGTGCTCGTAGGGCCGCCATTCGGTGAACTGCGACAGGAAGCTCGAAACCGCATCGGAATTCGTGTGGAAGATATGCGGGCCATACCGGTGCACCAACAGCCCGGCCTCGTCGAGATGATCGTATGCGTTACCGGCGATATGCGGCCGGCGATCGATGATCAGCACGCGATCGCCGCGCTCGCTGGCCAGTTTGTGCGCTAACGTCGCGCCCGCGAAACCGGCGCCGACGACGAGCCAGTTATACATGGCTGCTCTCACCGGCCGGCGCCGCGAGCGTCGGCTTGCTCGGCCCTGATCGAACGATGTCGATCAGCTCCTGCATCGCCTCCCAGCTGACGTCCCAACTCATGCGCGCCAGGCGCTGATCCACCTGCAGCAACCAGGGTTTGTGCGCCCGCGACATCGCGCGTTCCACTGCGACGATCGTTGCGGCAGCGTCGCCCGCGATGCCGACCAGGCCGTCGCGGGCCCAGTCCCGCACCACGTCGGCAATCGGCGTGGAGACTACCGGCACCCCGGCGGCGAGATATTCGGGCGTCTTGGTCGGGCTGATGAACTTGGTGGCATCGTTCAGTGCGAACGGCATCAGCCCAGCATTCCAGCCGGACAGATAGAGCGGCAGATCTTGATAGGACCGCAGGCCCAGCCAGTGGATGTTGGCAGCGCGTGGAAGCGAGGCCGAGTCGATCTTGGCGACCGGGCCGACCATGACGAGCTGCCAATCCGGTCGCTGCAGCGCCACCGCGTTCAACAGAGCCAGATCCATCCGCTCGTCAATCACGCCGAAATAGCCGATGCGCGGCCCCGGTATGCCGGCCTGATCCGCCGGGCTCCTGTCCGACCCCCGGGCCTGGCCGAAATGGGCAACGTCGACACTGCTCGGGAATAGATGGACGCTGCCGTGCCGCCCTCGTTTGGCCTCGTACAGACTGCGCCCACCGGTGAACACCAGATCCACCGCACGCAACAGCCTCCGCTCCAGCAGGGGCAAGCGGGGAGAAGCGGCACTGAACCCCGACAGTTCGTCCATGCTGTCGAACACAGTGACATCGGCACGCAAATGCCCGGCGAAGTCCAGCGCCATAGGTGTGTAGAACCAAGCGACTGCCGGCGCCTGGTTCAAGCCCGCCAACAAATCGTCCAGCAGGAACCGCTGCGCAGCATCGGCTTGAACCGGATCCAATCCCGACGGCAGCAGCGGTGTCGCGATCAGGAGGCCGGGTGAGATCAACCGGATGCGCACCTCGGCCTCACACGTTCCATCGGGAGCCGTTTCCGGCTCCTCCCAGAACACGACGCGATACTGCGACGCTGCCCGCGTCATCAGATGTTGGGGTCGCTGATAGACCCAGTCCCAACGGAGATGAGAGAGACACACCAGCACCGGGCGCTGCGCGACGGCCGTTGGGAAAGGATGCATCGGCATTGACGCTAAAGCACCCCCGCCGAGCCGGACGGCAATCCGGTCTGCTGACCGGCCGACATCGTCGTGGCTTGTGCGGGGTCGGAAGACATCTGTCCACGCTGAGCGAAGCCATCCGGGCGCGCCGGCGCCAGCATGGGCACCTCGCCCAACGGCTCCGACATCATGGCCGAGAACTCACCCTTGCCGTCCATCGACGGGCCCTGGGTCCAGCGGCCCTCGGGGACGACCTGCGAGCGGTCATGCACGAAGTAGGCGTAGGAAAACCGCCTGTCTTCCTTCTCCTGCGGGAAGCTGTTCGGCATCGGCAACTGTGTTTCGACGCCGCCCAGATCTTCGATCACCGCGAGCCATTGCTGCTGGTGCATGGTGTCGCGTGCGATCAGGAATGACAGCATCTCCTTCATGCCGGGGTCGTCGGTCATGGCGTAGAGTCGGCAGGCCAGCACGCGGCCGGTCGATTCCGCCGCGACGTTGGCGTACATGTCCGCGGCCAGATTGCCACTCGCATAGACATGGCTCGCATTGAACGGAACGCCGTTGCTGTTCTCCGGCAATGCGCCGAGACCGGTCGACAGGATGTGGCGCAGGTTCATTCCGCCCAGCACGGCCCCGGCGATCGGGTCGGCTCCGACCTCTTCTTGAAGTGAGAGCGGCGCGTTTTCCAAATTGAGCGCCACCGCGGTGGAGAGCATCTCGATGTGGCCCATTTCCTCGGTGCCGGTATTGAGCAGCATGTCCCGGTATTTCATGGGTCCGCGGGCGCCCCAGGCCTGGAAAAGATACTGCATCATGACGCGGATCTCACCTTCGACACCGCCGATCGCCTGTTGCAGTGCACGGGCGAACACCGGGTTGGGCTTGTCGACCCGAACCGGGAATTGCAGACGCCTTTCAGCAAAAAACATGCAGAAACACCTTTCCGAATGCAGGTTTCCAAGCGGACCACAATGTGGCCGACCGACAATCAAATCCATCAAACAGCGCTTTCCCGTCTGCACCTTCGCGCATGGTAAAGCATGCTCACTCCTGGCGAAGTTAAGCTGAGCACTCGTTCAGACAATCTCGAATTGTCTTAGTGTTCCGGAATAGCAGTGACCTAGATACGACAATCCTTAAGACAAGATTTATTCTGCTGTGACCCACCTTTACTGAGAGACTTCCGCGACAGAAATCTCATGACAGTCCTGCAGATCAACTAACTTATGCTAAGCCGCACTATTTTGTGATTTGGTGCCAGTCGAGCAACACTGAAACAGTGTCATCAGCTGCTTTGGTAGATCAGGGCCAGGCTTCCTCGAGCAACATCCGAACGAACCGAATTGGTTCGGTCGGGTAAAGTTGCTTTACTCCTGCCCTAGCGTAGATTGGCGACATGACATTGTATCGGCTTTGACGGCGACGACGTTGAGAACCAGCACAGGACGACGTGCGACGCCGGATCGTCCCGCTATCGCCGTATCCAATCCGGCATGAAAATGAAGGCGGATCATGAGTCCCACGTCAATCCCGCAGGTCAGCTCGCAAGGCCGCCGCATTCTCGTGGTTGAAAACGAATACATGATTGCCGAGGAGATCGCCCATGTTCTATCCAGCGCGGGCGCAGAGACGATCGGTCCGGTCGCCACCGTCAGCGACGCCGTCAACTTGATCACGAGCGAGAAGTCGATCGATGGCGCGCTCCTCGATGTGAACCTTGGCTACGAGACCATCTGGCCCGTCGTGGACATCTGATGGCGTCCGGCGTTCCACTCGTGCTTGCAACCGGTTACGACCGCGGTGCTATTCCCGAGACCTATGCGCGGCTTTCCCTCTGTGAGAAGCCTGTTTTGGGGAGGGACCTTCTTTGTGCCGTCGCCCGCGCTATGACGGAGAGACGTCACCCATGACCGCTTCCGCTACGATCACCAGCCGCCAGAGCGTGAGTCCATTTATCCGGAAGCTCCGTCAGGAAGCGGCGCTCTTACCCGAGGACGAAGCGATCCTGGCCGACCTGACCAACTCTAAACGGTCCGTCGAGCGCGGCGATGTGCTGCGGGAGGGCGCTCACCAACGATCCATCGTCCTGGTCTTCGAAGGCTGGGTCTATCGCTACCGGCAGCTGGAAAACGGCAAACGGCAAATCACGGCGGTTTTCGTCCCCGGGGATCTGTGCCAACCATTCGGGGCGACGCCGCGCGTTCTGGACCATTCGCTCGCCGCGCTGAACGCTGCGGTGTTGAGCTTCGTGCCGCCACGGCTTCTGCTCAGCATAGCGCACGCCAATCCTCGGATCGAGGAAGCGCTCTGGTGCGACCTGCTCAAGACGGATGTGCTGGCACGCGAGCACATGGTCAGCCTCGGCCGCCGCCTGGCGACGGAACGACTCGGGCACTTCTTCTGCGAGATGCATGAACGCTTGACGGCGGTCGGGCTAGCGGACGGCGACACCTTCGACTTACCGCTCACCCAGGTCGATCTGGCCGACCTGTTCGGGCTCTCGGCCGTTCACGTCAACCGTGCGCTTCAAGAGTTGAGGTCGAGCGGCCTGCTTTCGATGCGCAACCGCCGAGCAACCTTGCCCGAGGTGGCGGCGCTCCGAGAACTGTCGATGTTCAACCCGGCCTATCCGCAGCAGAATGCCGTGATCTCTGACCGGGCATGACCGCTCGCGCCGACGAAGACCGTATCCGAGAGCTCGAGCAGGATAATCGACGCCTGCGTCGATCCCTGGATATGCGGGACGCGCCGCGAGAACTGCGGCACCGGCTGCGGAGTACTTTCGCGCTGCTGTCGGCCATCATCCGCAAATCGGCACAAACCCCGCGCGACCAGGCAAGTTACGCCAACCACCTCGAGGATAGGCTTGACGCCATCGCTCGCACCCAGGCTCTGGCCGATCAATATGGTGAGGTGAGCCTGCACACGATTCTTTCCGAGGAACTGCTCAAATACAACGCGCTGGAAAGCGATCGTGTGGTGCTGTCGGGGCCGCAATTGTCGCTTTGGCCGCGGGCCGGTCAGATCCTCGCACTCGCCATACACGAATTGACCATCAACTCCGTCGAGCATGGCGCGCTCGGGTTGTCGGACGGGAACATCGAGGTGCGCTGGAGCGTCCGCGGCGCTGAGCCCAACACAGCACTGACAATATGCTGGTCGGAGCCCGAAAACAGGGTTGCCGCCCAGCCGTCTCACACTGGCTTCGGCACGGAAATTCTCACGCGCATGCTTTTATACGAGCTCGAGGCGACGACGACGATCACCTATGACAGTCACGGGGTGAACTGCGCGATCCGCATTCCCTGTCCGCTCGGCTCGACGTGGCTGGCTCGAGTTGGTGAGTTCGACGACGGACCTTCTCAGGGGTGACCAGCACTGCCGCGCCTTAGAGATCACAGTCCGGGCGTGTTCGCAGCACGAGCGGGCAAGCTGTTCGGCGTTTGAAAGGGAAGTGCCAGGGACGAACTATTCCGGGTGCCCGCAAGATACTGCGTCGAAACCCAGGGCTCACTGTTCAACGGTCCCGTAGTGACCGGCGCGACACCGGCGGGTGCGGAGCAGCCTTCAATCATACAATCAATATGAGTGCCATTAGTAGTCGAACGCTCATGTTGTTCCTCTCGCGTAGTCTTCTAGAACAAAGCTGGATCATGCGTGCAGATGATCCGGATTTCGCTTGCATGATCCCGTGCGATCCGTTGCAGTGCATGTAATGACCGACGACGTTGGCGCTGGCTTGTTTGCATTCCCCATTGATAGAACCGGGCGAGTGTCGGCGTGCTTGGTCCGGTCAGATCGAGTTCACGATGGTTGAAGATCGCGTCAGCCGCATGCAGCAACCAACCGTCTTCGGTCTTGATCGCAACCCCGCAGTGACCCGGCGTATGCCCCGGCAACGATACCAAAACGACGTCGTCCCATCCTTCAATGGGTTCCGCGGCGAGGTCGAACCAAGTCTCATCGAAGCTCGAATATGTCCGCCACCGCGGCATGCTGTCCTCGAACTGCTCGACCCGATAGCGCGCTCGGTTGATCGGGCCGGATGGGTGAACCGCGGCGTCTGCTTCGGCCTCCGCCAGATGCACTCGCGCGTTGGGGAAGTCGACCAACCCGGCCGCGTGATCGAAATCGAGATGCGTCATGACGATATCGGTAACCTCGTCCAGAGAATGGCCGAGCGCCTTTATCTGATTCGCTGCAGCTTCGGCCGCATCTAGCCGGATACGATCTATCGTCAAGAAGAGAGCGGAATGCCTGCGTGCGTCCGCAATAGGATCGGTCGACACCGCCCCGGTATCGATCAGCAGAAGGCGGTCTGCCTGCTGGAGAAGCAAGCAGTGACAGCTTAGTTCGGCCGGCGCGACAACGGGCGTGCGGCCATCGAAACCGGCGCCACCGAAGGGAGTCATGGCGCCGCAATTAAGATGAGTGATGAGCATTGTGCTTCAGTCCGAACGACGAGTGACGATCCCGCGCCTCGCGATCTCGTCAAATCACGAGGCTCGCCTGTCGGTAGATGAAAAGTGACCAGCCCGGTGACGATGCCGAGCTGAACATTTCATGAAGTAAGTTCTCGGCTAAATGCGACGACGTAGCCCAACGACGCCGAGAAGGCTTACCGTAAGAAGCAGGATGGACGCCGGCTCCGGTACCTCCATGATCTTTGCGGCGGCGATCGGCAAGTTCGGATCGAATGTGCCGGGAGCTTGGGTTGAGCCGTTCGGCGGCGGGATGTTTTGGTCGGCTGGTGAGGCCGTCAGGGGCACAATACCGCCGTGCATGTCGAATACGCGGAAGTCCAACGGCAGGAGTTGGCTTTCGGTATAGCCGGGCTCATAGATGTCGGTCGACAGATCGTAGCTGCCCGAGAACGACAGAAGCCCTCCGATCGAGTTTACGCCGAGTGTTTCGGCCGACGTGCCGGCTGCGTGTGGGGCGAGCGAGAGGATGACGCCGCCGATCGCGGACTTTGCTTCCGCAGTGTCGACGACGCCGTCGCCGTTGGCATCACCATTGGGCGGAACCGGCGGCGGCGGTGGGACGGTATTAGTGGGAGTGCCCGACGCGGAATCCAGCCCATGGATATGGAGATAGTGAACTCCGTCGACCAGGCCGGTCGCGACCAAGTTCGCCGTAAGAATATTATTGTCCACTGTAAAAGTAACGTTGCCGCTGACTCCCGAAGCATTGGTCGGCACGAGAGTGCCCGTATACACTGTGGCGAACGCATGTAGCGGCAGCATAAGAGCCAATGCAGCAATTGACGTGCCGAGTTGTCGGTTTGACATGAAGATCTGCCCTTTGAAGTCGATCCGCGACGCGCCGTTTTGGCGCAACGATGACCATTGTTCGAAGCCTTGGAGAAAACGCGGCACCGTCAAGGCACGCTTCAACCGAACGAATCAGTCGCATCGGGCGTGGCTTGGCTGCACTAATCTAGGTTAGTGGCCGTATGAATTGTTCGGCACTGCAACTGGTGCTCGATAGCATTTCCGTGTGCGGCAATACGTGGCGAAACTCATTGCTTTTCAAGTTGGTTCTGCAACAAGGTAATGAAAGAAAAAACTCGGACCGCCGTTGCCGACCAAAACCGTTCGTAAACGACCGTTAGCGAAAAATTCGGAGCCAGCTAATGGCGGTATGCTGCTCGGCTATGCTCGCGTGTCGAAAGGCGATGAGCAGAACAACGCGCTGCAGGCCAACGCGCTCCGGGCCGCTGGGTGCCGCAAGCTGTTCGAAGAAGCGGCCTCCGGTGGGCGCTGGGACCGGCCAGAGCTACACCGCATGCTCGACCAGCTCCGCGAGGGCGACACCGTGGTGGTCTGGAAGCTCGACCGGCTGTCGCGCTCGCTGAAGGACGTGCTGCACA
>CAZTJC010000104.1:0-9815 GCA_964613945.1 uncultured Acetobacteraceae bacterium | reverse complement strand
CGCATCCTGCTGATCCGTCCGGACCGGTCGGTGAGCACGCTGATTGCCGATCCCCGACTGATCTGGATCGACGCGATGTGGATCGACACCAAGGGCACGCTGTGGATACCGGCGAACCAGCAGAACCTCAGCCCCGGCTTCAATGGCGGGAAATCCGAGGTGAACTATCCGGTGGCGATCTACACGATGAAGGTCGACGCGCAGCCGTCACCGATCGATCACGGCGGCGCGCGCTAGCGCCTCCGTCCGGCCCGGGCAACTCACCGGGCTGAAGGATGATGACAAATCGGCGGCGATGATGCCCATCTCTGTTCCATGAGCGCCGCCGACTTCGTCCATCTCCGAGTCCATTCCGCCTATTCGCTCAGCGAGGGCGCTATCAAGCCAGACAAGATCGCCGCGCTGGCGCTGGCGGATCGCCAGCCTGCGGTGGCGATCGCCGATAGCGGCAATCTGTTCGGGGCGCTGGAGTTCAGCCAGGCCTGCGTCGGCAAGGGGGTGCAGCCAATCGTCGGGTGTCAGATCAACCTCGTGCGGTCCGACAAGGCCGGGTTGCCGCCGGACCCGATCGTCGTGTTGGCCCAGGACGAGATCGGGCTCGCGAATCTGCAGGCGCTTTCTTCCATCGGCTTCATCGAGTCTGACCCGGCCCTGCCGCAGATCAGTCTCGAACGGCTGTTGTCCAAGTCGGATGGATTGATCCTGCTGACCGGCGGAACGCGCGGCCCGCTGGTGCGGTTGTTGGCGGACGGGCGGCAGGCGGAGGCAGAGGCGCTGCTGGCACAGTTTGCCGAGGCGTTCCCGGGTCGTTGCATGATGGAACTGCACCGGCATGGGCTGGCGATCGAGGCGGCGGTCGAGCCCGGGTTGATTGCATTGGCCGATGCCCGGCGAGTGCCGTTGCTCGCCACCAACGAGTGCTTCTACGCCACGCCGGGAATGCACGAGGCGCACGACGCGCTGCTGTGCATCGCCGAGGGACGGCAGGTGAGCGAGCAGGGGCGGCGCCGCGTCACGACGGAACATTGGTTCAAGCCGGCGAAGGCAATGCGGAAGCTGTTCGCGGACCTGCCGGATGCCTGCGACAACACGCTAGCGGTGGCACGCATGTGCGCGGTGATGGCGGAAACCCGCAAGCCGCTGCTGCCGGTGAGCCCCAAAGTGCTGACGGGCCAGACGGAGGACGCGACGATCCGGGCCATGGCGGTCGAAGGGCTGGAGCGGCGGATGGTCGCGATGGAGGCCGATGCCGAGACACGGACGCGGTATGCCACGCAGTTGAACTACGAATTGGACGTTATCGCGGGGATGGGGTTCCCGGGCTACTTCCTGATCGTGGCCGACTTCATTCAATGGGCGAAGTCGCAGGACATTCCAGTCGGGCCGGGCCGTGGCTCCGGCGCCGGGTCGGTGGTGGCGTGGGCCCTGACGATCACCGATCTGGACCCGCTGCGCTGGGGGCTGCTGTTCGAGCGCTTCCTCAACCCGGAGCGGGTGTCGATGCCGGACTTCGACATCGACTTCTGCCAGGACCGGCGCGACGAGGTGATCTCCTACGTGCGCCGGGAATACGGCAATGACCGGGTGGCGCAGATCATCACCTTCGGCAAGCTGCAGGCGCGGGCGGCGGTGCGGGACGTGGGGCGGGTGCTCGGGCTGGGGTTCGGGCAGGTGAACCGCGTCGCCGAGCTGATCCCCAACAACCCGGCCAAGCCGGTGACGTTGGCGCAGGCCATCGAGGGCGAACCGCGGCTGCAGGAGATGCGGGACGGAGACGAGGCAATTCGGCGGCTGCTGGAAGTCGCACTGCAGTTGGAGGGGCTATATCGCCATGCCTCGACCCATGCCGCGGGCGTGGTGATCGGCGACCGGCCGCTGGTCGAACTGGTGCCGCTGTATCGCGATCCGAAGGCGGATACGCTGGTCACCCAGTACTCGATGAAATACGTCGAGCAGGCCGGGTTGGTGAAGTTCGACTTCCTGGGGCTGACGACGCTGACGATCCTGCAGCGGGCGCAGCAAATGCTGACCCGGTTGGGGACGCCGGTGGTGCTGGAGACCATCCCGCTCGACGATGCCGCGACCTACGAGATGCTGTCGCGCGGCGATGCCGGCGGGGTGTTCCAGTTCGAAGGCCAGGGCATGCGCGACGTGCTGCGGCAGATGCGGCCGAACCGGCTGGAGGATCTGATCGCCGCGGTGTCGCTGTATCGGCCGGGTCCGATGGCAAACATCCCGGATTATTGCCGCCGCAAGCACGGCGAGGCCTGGGCGCCGCCGCACCCGGAGCTGCAGGAGATCCTGGGCGAGACCTACGGCATCATGGTCTATCAGGAACAGGTGATGCAGATCGCCCAGAAGATGGGCGGCTATAGCCTGGGCGGGGCAGACCTGCTGCGGCGCGCGATGGGCAAAAAGATCCGCGCCGAGATGGAGCTGCAGCGCCAGGTGTTCACCGACGGGGCAACCGGGCGGGGCATTCCCAAGGCCAAGGCGAACGAGGTGTTCGACCTGATGGCCAAGTTCGCCGATTACGGCTTCAACAAGAGTCATGCCGCGGCCTACGCGCTGGTGTCGTACCAGACGGCCTGGATGAAGGCGAACTACCCGGTGGCGTTCCTGGCCGCCTGCATGGACTTGGCGCTTGGCAATACGGACAAGCTGGCGGCCTTGCGGCAGGAAGCGCAGCGGATGAACGTCGCCGTGCTGCCGCCGGACATCAACCGGTCGGAGGCGCGGTTCAAGGTCGAGGTCGCCGAGGATGGCACGCAGTCGATTCGATATGCGTTGGCGGCGGTGAAGAAGGTTGGGCTGGAGGCGATGCTGACGCTGGTCGCCACGCGCGGCGACGTGCCGTTCCGCGATGTCGGGAACTTGGCGGCGCGGGTCGATCCGCGGCAGCTGAACAAGATGCAGCTGGAAAATCTGGCCCGTGCCGGGGCGTTCGACGCTCTGCACCCCAATCGGCAGCAGGTGTTTGCCGGCGCGGAGATGATCCTGCGGCGGGCGCAGGCGCAGGCGGAGGAGGCCCATACCGGGCAGACCGGGCTGTTCGGCGGGACGGAGGAAGCCGTGACGCTGCGGCTGCCATCAGGGCCGGATTGGCCCGGCATGGAGCGGCTGGGCTATGAGGCCGACGCGGTCGGGTTCCATCTCACCGCGCATCCGCTGGACAGCTACGTGCCGCTGCTCAAGCGGCTCGGGGTGGTGTCGTCGAAGGATCTCGAGCTGAAGGCGGCGGCAGGGGCGACGCGGGTCAGGGTGGCCGGCAACGTCATCGCCACCAAGGAGCGGCCGACGCGCACCGGGAGCCGCATGGCGTGGATCCGGCTGTCGGACGGCAGCGGCAGCTTCGAGGTGACGGTGTTCAGCGAGGTGCTGAACTCGGCCCGTGACGTGCTCAAGGGCGGCGAGGCGGTGCTGATGGGCGTCGAGCTGAAGCTCGAGGGCGAGGCGCTGCGGATCACCGCGACGGATTGCGTGAGCCTGGATGCGGCGGCGAGCGCGGCCGGGGCGGGGATGCGGATCTGGCTCGACCGCAGCGAGGCGGTGCCGCACATCCGGGCGGTGCTGGCGCGGGGCGAGGCCAATGGGGGACGCGGCAAGGGCCGGGTTACGCTGGTGCCGCGGGTCGACGAAGCGCAGGAGGTGGAGATCACGCTGCCTGGCGGCTTCCAGGTCACGCCGCGGCTGGTGCAGGCGCTCAAGGCGGTGGTTGGGGTGGAGCGGGTCGAGGAGATCTGACCAATTCACCAGCGGGCTTGGGTGGTCACCTCGTATCAACCGTATTCAGAGCACGAATAGGCCATATTCGACCGGCTAGATGCACTTGGCTTAAGGAACACTACTCATGAAGAAGGCTTTGCTCGCTCTGGTGCTGCTCGCGACGTCGGTCGCGGTGTCCGGCTGCTTCTACCCGCCCTACGGGTACGGCCGTCCGCACCCCGGCTACTGCTACTATCATCCATACCGGTGCTGATCAGCCCGGGTGGAAGAACTCGTAAACTCGGCGTGCCGTTTCCCGGTTGATGCCGGGGGCGGCCTCCAGGTCCGATAGTCCGGCTTGCTTCACACCGCGGGCGGAGCCGAAATGGTTCAACAGTGCGCGCTTGCGGGCCGCGCCGACGCCAGGCACCTCGTCCAACTCGCTGGTGACCAGCGCCTTGCTGCGGCTAGCTCGGTGGGTGGTGATGGCGAAGCGATGTGTCTCGTCGCGGACGCGCTGCAGGTAGTAGAGTACCGGGTCGCGCGGCGGCAGCTGGAAGGCGTCCCGGCCAGCCATGTGGAACCACTCCTTGCCGGCGTCGCGGTCCGGCCCTTTGGCGATGCCGACCACGGGGATCTGGTGGATGCCCAGATCCTGCAGGATGCCGCGCACGGCCGAGAGCTGGCCGGCGCCGCCGTCGATGAGCAACAGGTCCGGCAACAGCGGGGCGGCGCCCTCGCCGGCGTCGCTGGCGGCCTGCTCGCGCATGGCGCGGGCGAAGCGGCGGTCCAGCACCTCGCGCATCATGGCGAAGTCGTCGCCGGGCGTGATCGGGCCCTTGATGGAGTATTTCCGGTAGGCGTTCTTCTGGAAACCGTCCGGGCCGGCGACGATCATCACGCCATAGGCGTTGCTGCCCATGATGTGGCTGTTGTCGTAGCACTCGATGCGCTCCGGGGTCGCCGCTAGCCCGAACACCTCGGCGACGCCGGCGAGCAGCTTCTGCTGCCCGGCGCTCTCGGCCATCTTTCGCTCCAGGGCTTCCCGCGCATTGGTCTGCGCATGCAGCACCACGGCGCGCTTCTCGCCACGCACCGGCACGCTCACGCTGACCTTGCGCTCGGCCTTGAGCGACAGCGCTTCGGCCAGCAAGTCCTGTTCCACAACGGCGTGGCTGAGCAGGATCACCGGCGGCACCGGCTTATCGTCGTAGAACTGCCCAAGAAAGGCAGCCAGCACGGTGTCTGGCTCCTCGTCGCGCGTGTGGGTGGGGAAAAAGGCGCGGTTGCCGTTGTTATTGCCGCCACGAACGAAGAACACCTGCACGCAGGTCTGGCCGCCAATCTGGTGCGCGGCGACGATGTCGGCATCGGTGAGGCTAGCCGGGTTGATGACAGCGGTGCCCTGAACATGGGTCAAACCGCGGATGCGGTCGCGCACGGCGGCGGCATGCTCGAATTCAAGGTTCTCGGAAGCCGCCTCCATCTCGCGGGCCAGTTCGCGCTGCACATCGCCGGCCTTGCCGCTCAGGAAGGCGCGCGCCTGGGCGACGTAGTGCTCGTACTCGGTCGCATCGACCCGGCCCACACAAGGCGCCGAGCAGCGCTTGATCTGATGCAGCAGGCAGGGGCGGGAGCGGTTGTTGAACACGGTGTCCTGGCAGGAGCGTAGCAAGAACACGCGCTGCATCGCGTTCACGGTCTGATTGACCGCCCAGGACGACGCGAACGGCCCGTAATAGCTGCCCTTGCGCGAGCGGGCGCCGCGATGCTTGGTGATCTGCGGAAACGCGTGGTCCTCCGTCAGCATCAGCCACGGATAGCTCTTGTCGTCGCGCAGCACGATATTGAAGCGGGGCTTGAGCCGCTTGATGAGGTTGGCCTCGAGCAACAGCGCCTCGGCCTCGGTGTGGGTGGTGACAATCTCCATCGTGATCGTCTCGTGCACCATGCGCTTCAGCCGCTCGGGCAGCCGGACCAGCTGGGTGTAGTTGACGACCCGCTTCTTGAGGTTGCGCGCCTTGCCGACGTAGAGCGCCTCGCCGCGGGCATCGAGCATCCGGTACACGCCCGGGCTCTGCGGCATGGTGGCGAGCGCCCGTTCGATCACCTCGACGCCGGCGAGCGTGCGTGGAACTTCAACTTCATCCATCGGGGCTGATTAGGCGGCAGAAGGCCCCAAGCTCAAGCCCCCCAAACGTCATCCGAAAATCATCCACCGTTCCTGTGGATAAGGTTGTGGGTGAAGTGGGTAGTTACGGTGCAAGAGGCCGTAAACAGTAGGGATCGTCCGGGTTGCCCGTTTTTTAAGCACTTGGCTAACCCTTTGATTTCAATAGCTAACGGCGCAAGCTTCTCCTGGCAGCGCAGTTGATCCGAGAAATCTCCCATGTTTCAAATGCTTTACACGATCGGTGGATGAGTCACGGGCTGGCAGCGCTCCACCTCGACTCCGGCGGCACACATGTCGGCAAAGACGTCAAGTTTTTCCACCCGCACCCGTGCCGAGCGAATTCGGTCATCGCGCAAACAGTCCTGCGCAATTCGCTCCGCCAGGGTTTCGACAAGTTGCACGTGACCGCTGGTGGCCAGGTCGCGGACTCGCTGCGCCAGCGCCTCGTAGTCGACCACGCGACCGATCCGGTCGGTCTCGTCGCTAGGGTCCTCGCTGACGCCGAGATCGACGTTGATGCGCACGCGCTGAGTCGCGACATGTTCGTGCGCATATACGCCGATGCTGAGCTGCAGCATCATGTCGCGCAGGAAGACGTGCCGGATTCCGTGGGCGGCGCTGGCAATCTGCATATTACTCGACCTCAGTTTCGCTGCCGGCCGCTGAGACAGGCGACCATTGCAGATGTTGCCCGCCATCCAGTGCAATCATCTGCCCGGTCATCGACGGCAGTGACAGCAGTGCCAGCACGGCGCGGCCGACCTCGTCGGGGCTGGTGCCATGGCCGAGCGGCACGTTGCCGGCCTGGCGGGCGAATTGCTCGGGGGTCTGTCGCGTGCTCGGCAGCGCCGGGCCGGGACCGATGGCGTTGACGCGGATGCGCGGGGCGAGGGCGAGCGCCATCTGCCGGGTCAGCGCCCAGAGCGCCGCCTTGGACACGGTGTACGACATGAAGTGTGGCGTCAGCGACCAGACCCGCTGGTCCAGCATATTGATCACCACGCCATGCGCGTCGGCCGGCAAGGCGAGCGCCATCGCCTGTGTCAGCACAAACGGCGCCCGCAGGTTCGGCTCCATGTGGTGGTCCCAACTGGCACGGGTCGCGTCGTCCCACTCATCGCGGTCAAAGGTGCTGGCGTTGTTGACGAGCACGCCGACGGGGCCGAGTGCGGCGGCGGTGCGCGCGACCAGGGTCGCGGTCTGCGCTTCGTCGGCCAGGTCGGCGCGGATCACGGTGGCGGCGTCGCCGATCTCGTCGCCTAGGGCGGCGGCGTCCGTCTCGCTGGTGTGACAATGGATGCCGACGCGGAACCCGGCGTCGGCCAGAGCAAGGCAGATCGCCCGGCCGAGTCGGCGCGCGCCACCGGTGACGAGGGCGGTGCGGGGAAGGAGCGGCGAGAGGGGGAGGGAATCGGGGGGCATCGGCGTCACACGCTGCCATGTGACGCCGGGTCGTTCTAGCCTCGGCTGATGAGCTGCATCGCGTTGTGCTGGTTCATCGATGCGATGAGGCTCGTTGCCGAACCGCTCGGCACCGAGGTGGTGCTGGCGGCGTGTTGCGTCGGCGTCGCCTGGCTGGACAGTCCGGCCAGCTCGGGCGTGGCGACGGTGGTGAACAGCGAGTTGGCATTGCTGGTGGTCGCCGTGCCCGACTGGTGCGCGTGATATTGGTCGCCAGCCGAGGTGCTGGTCAGTGCCGGTTCGGTCTTGGTGGTCGAGTTCAGGAAGCTGAATGCCGGGCCGCTGGAGCGAGTGGCCCAGCCGTGGAACTTGTCCTGGTCGATGCTGGCGCGCACCGTGCTGGCGTTGACGATGGCGACGCTGCCCTTGGTGGCGGCGTCGTTGACGATGGTGCTGTTCTGCACGCCGAGGCTCGAGCTGCCATACACGCCTCCGGCCTCGCCGAAGGAGATCGCCGAGGTGCCGACGCCGTGCGGGCCCTTCTCGATGATGTTGCCGCTGATGGTGGCGTTGCCACCGTTGGGCAGATCGATCTGGTAGCGGGCGGTGCCGGTCGGGCCGTCGGTGACGATGCTCTGCTCGACTTCGGTCATCGCGGCGCGGCTGACGATGTTGCTGCCGCCATTGGCCGCGGTCAGCGTGCTGTTCTCGATGATGATCTGCGAGACGTTGCCGGAATAGACGTTGGAGGTGTTGGAGCCGCTATTGCCGTTGCCGGAGAAGGTCGAGTTCTCGATGGTGACGATGCCGTTCTTGTCGGCCACGCCGTAGAAACCCTGCTGGTTGCCATGGACGACGCTCTCGTCGAGCGTGAACTGGCCGCCTTCGTAGCGGATCGCGGCGACGGTACCGCTGCTACCCTGGGCGCCGGAGATGTCGAAGCCGCGGATCGTGGTGATGGTGGAGGCGCCACCGACGTCGACCAGGGCCAGGCCGTTCGGCGGCGCCTTTGTAGCGACCAGGTTCACGGTGCCACCGACGGCTTCGATGGTCAGGCTATGATTGATGCTGAGGAAGTCATTCTTGTAGGTGCCGGCGCTGACATCGACGGTGTCGCCAGTATGCGAGGCTTTAACGGCGGCCTCGATCGTTGCGTATTCTTTACCTTGTCCCACGGTAAGTACCGTCATGGTCGTCCTCCGTTCGTCTCATCAAGCGATTAATTCAGTCGCTGAGTTCAAAGTCTGGCTTTGTCTTCCTCATCACTCTGAAGCCATATCGCCGAAAATCCTACTCTGGTTGCCTGGCTTGCCAGGAAACTTAACGCGAGTGGCATTCGATCGGCGTGGTCCGACGACGCGGCAGGATTTATGTAAATCTCTTGAGTCGAGGCCGCCGGCTGCCCATTTTCCATCCCGAGTGGCGTTGCCGCGTTGCCTATCGAGGGACGCTGGGAACGCTGAATGCCTCGGATTCGAAATCCGGGGTGATGTCGCCTGATGCATAGGGACTGTTGAGACATGGACATCGAGAAATTCACCGAACGCTCGCGCGGGTTCCTGCAAGCCGCGCAGACCATCGCGATCCGCGACTTCCACCAGCGGCTGACGCCGGAGCATCTGCTCAAGGCGTTGCTGGATGACCCGGAGGGAGCGGCAGCCGGGTTGATTCGCGCCGCGGGCGGCGACCCGCAGGCAGCGTTGCGGACGGTGGAAGCCGAGCTGGGCCGCATCCCAAAAGTGCAGGGCGGCAACGGCGGACAGCCGCAGATCACGCCCGAACTGGTGCGCCTGCTCGATGCCGCGCAGCAGCAGTCGAGCAAATCCGGCGACGCGTTCGTTGCCCAGGACCGCTTGCTGGTGGCACTCGCGATGAGCGACACCCCGGCGGCCCGAGCGCTGCGCGATGCGGGCGCGACGCCGCCGGCGCTCGACAAGGCGGTGACCGAGATCCGCAAGGGCAGGGTGGTCGACAGCGCCGCGGCCGAGGCCAATTTCGACGCCTTAAAGAAATACGCTCGCGACGTCACCGAGCTCGGCCGCGCCGGCAAGCTCGACCCGGTAATCGGACGCGACGAAGAAATTCGCCGCACCATTCAGATCCTGGCGCGCCGCACCAAGAACAACCCCGTGCTGATCGGTGAGCCCGGCGTCGGCAAGACCGCCATCGTGGAAGGCCTCGCCCTGCGCATCGTCAATGGCGATGTGCCGGAGGCGCTGCGCAACAAGCGGCTGATGTCGCTCGATCTCGGTGCGATGGTCGCCGGGTCGAAGTTCCGGGGTGAGTTCGAGGAGCGGCTGAAGGCCGTGCTCAAGGAGATCGAGGCCGCGAACGGCAACGTCATCCTGTTCATCGACGAGATGCACACGTTGGTGGGCGCCGGAAAGGCCGACGGTGCGATGGACGCCAGCAACCTGTTGAAGCCTGAGTTGGCTCGTGGCGCGCTGCATTGCATCGGGGCCACCACGCTCGACGAGTATCGCAAGCACATCGAGAAGGATGCGGCGCTGGCCCGTCGCTTCCAGTCCGTGTTCGT
>CAZTJC010000103.1:0-10177 GCA_964613945.1 uncultured Acetobacteraceae bacterium | reverse complement strand
CTTTGCCGGTCTGGATAGATGCCTATCACGGCCGCGATGACGTCGATCTCCTTAGCCAGTAGGGCCGGAATCCATGTTGACGTCGTGACTGGTTTGAACTCCGGTCTAATGTCCAGTTCGGCACAAAATGCTCGCAAAATGTCGATCTCGAAGCCCTCATTGTTCCCGGCCGTGTTCATGAAGCCGCGAGGGGCCTAAGAGATCTGCACGCCGGCGCGCAGGACGCCATTGAACTTCAGGGCGGCGATCGACTGAGCCGACGCCGGAATGGCTGGCAGGAGCAGACCACCGATCGCCCCGGTCGACATCATGCAGCGGGACGTCGTGTGTGACGGCTTGCGCAGATCGATCATGTCACTTCACCGGTGGGATCTGCCGTTCACGCGTGGCTGAGGCTTGGAACAGGGTGGCGCATGTGTCCCGAAGCCAGCGGCTGGCCGGGTCGTGATGGTAGCGTCCGTGCCAGTGCTGCTTGACGGTGAAGGGTGGAATGGCGATCGGGCAGGCGTGAACCGCTAAGCCGTTCGCCTTCGCAAGGGTCTCGCCGGTATGGCGTGGCAAGGTGGCAATCAGGTCGGTGCTGGACAGAATGGCACCAAGGCCAAGAAAGCCCGGCAGGCGCAGCACGACACGCCGCTGTACCCCGGCTTCTGCAAGCGCGGTCTCAAGCAGTTGCTGGCCCGTGCCGGAGACGATACCGAGATGTGCCTCATTTTTGTACAGCGCACGGGTCAACCGGCGCTGGAGGCGCGGGTGGCTTGGGTTGGCGAGGCAAATCCAATCCTGACTATAGAGTGACTGCTGATAAAAGCCGGCCTCCAGTGCCGGGATCAGCCCGAGTGCGAGGTCCGCTTCTCCCGACTGCAGGCGGATCCCTGTCCGAGCGTCGATCTGCAATGCTTCGATCCGAACGCTGGACGCTACGCTGCGCATGTGTCCGAGCAGCCTGGGCAGGAGTGTCACATGGCTGGCATCGGTCATGCAGATGTTGAAACAACGCTCATCCGTCGCCGGGTCGTAAGGCTTCGGTCGGCTCGTGAGACGCTGCAAAATCTCGATGGCTGCCCGTGCTGTCGCGATCAATTCGTCGGCGCGAGGCGTGGGCTCCAATCCTGACGCGGTCCGTACGAACAGGGGATCGGCAAGTTCCTGGCGTAACCTGCCCAACCAGATGCTGACCGTCGGCTGCGCCTGGCCGAGTTGGTGGGCTGCGCGGGTCACGCTCCGGGTCGCGTACAAGGCATCGAATAATCGGAGCAATCGCACGTCCAGCAGCATCGTGCCGGCGTGACCGCCGATAGGCTGCGGATCCAGTAGTTCTGCGCCTTCCATGTCCTCCCGACCTTTATTGCATTTCGCAATACCGTTTATTGCCAACGATTATTAGTCAAGTGAACCCGCGACGCCTACCACCGTGACCAGGCAAGCAGACGGATCATAAGCCGTCACCCGGGAGAGCGTCGTGAGGATCTGCGTCATAGGAGCCGGAGCATTGGGCTCAACGATCGGCGGCGTGCTGACGGAGGGCGACAACGACGTCTGGCTCGTCGACAGCTACCAGGCCCACGTGGACGCGATGAACACCGCCGGGCTGCGGATGTTGGATGGCGATACGGAGCGTATTGTCCGGGTTCAGGCGCAGCCGAGCTGCGACGGCATCGGCCCGGTCGAACTCGTCATCGTGCTGGTCAAATCGTTCCACACCCAAGCGGCGGTCGAGGCCGCCGTCGCCGTGATCGGGCCGGACACGCTGGTCATGAGTATCCAGAACGGCCTGGGCCACGAAGACATCATCGCCGGCATCGTCGGTCGCGATCGCGTGCTGGCCGCCAAGACCTATGTCGGCGGCGTGCTGCTCGGACCGGGCCACGTGCGGATCGGCACGCGCAGCAAGGAGACCGTCATCGGCGAGCTCGACGGCGGCGTGACCCGGCGCGTGCAAGCCGTCGCGGCGGCCTTTGAACGCTCCGGCCTGCTGGCGGAAATCAGCACGAACATCATGGGTGTGATGTGGGACAAGTTGCTCGTCAACGTCGCCGGGGGCGCGCTGACCGCGATCACCCGGCTGACCTATGGCGGCTTGTATAGCCTGCCGGTGCTCGAGGAGTGTGGGCTGGCGGCCATCGCCGAAGCGATGACGGTGGCGCAAGCCAACGGAATCACCCTGGCGACGACGACCGCGCGGGAAGCCTGGATCAAGGCGTCGGCCGGGCTGCCACCGGAGTTCAAGACCTCGATGCTGCAGAGCCTGAGCAATGGCGCCCCGACCGAGGTGGACTTCATCCATGGCTCCGTCGTGCGCTGGGGCAAGCGGGCCGGCGTGCCCACGCCGGTGAACAGCACGCTGGTGGCCTGCGTCAAGGGCATCGAATACGCGGCAACCTCTTATCCGGGAAAGGCGTGATCATGGCGTATAGCAAGCGTTCCTACGTCGAGCATGCCGCCATCCGGGTGCGCGACCTCGAATGGCACGTCCGCTTCTTTCGCGAGGTGCTCGGCATGGGCCTGCGCGACGACCGCCGCGGTGAGACACTCAGCCAGGTCTGGACCGTCGGCGGCGTGCAACTCGTGGCCGATCCCAGGTTTGTCGGGCCTGAGGGCCGGCTCGCGCATCTCGGGATCATGGTCGAGGACCAAGCGGCCGTATTGCGCGAAGCCGCGTCCTGGGGCGTCACGACCCTGCCGCAAGGCCCGAACTGGCTCGCCCTGCCAGACGGGCTGTGCATCGAAATTCTTGAAGCAACGGGAACCGCGGTCGCGGATGCCCTCGCCATCGATCCGCGAAAGGAAGCCTGACCATGGCACCGGAACTCTACTGGGACGACGCTAAGGTCGGCGACGAGTGCACCAGCCCGTCCGTTACCGTGACGGAAGCGATGGTGAACACCTACGCCGAGATGACCGGTGACTTCACGCCGGTGCACGTCGACGAGGAATACGCCAGGACGACGCCGTTCGGCACCAGGGTCGCCCACGGGCTACTCGGCCTGTCGCTGGCCGACGGGCTGAAGACGCAGTCGGACTACCGCTTCGTGCCGGGCATGTCGCTGGGCTGGACGTGGGACTTCAAAGGGCCGATCAAGTTGGGCGACACCGTGCACGTGAAGTTCCGGGTTGCCAGCATGCGGCCGGTGAAACGGCCGGGCTGGGGCATCGTGGTGCTGCCATCCGAGCTGATCAACCAGCATGGCGAGGTGGTCCAACTGGGCGAGCACCGGCTGATGATCCCGTGCCGTCCCGGTGCGGAGGCAGCGTCATGAGCCAGCCGCTTCCGCTAACCGGCATCAAGGTCATCGATTACAGCCACTTCCTGGCTGGCCCCTTCATGTCCCGAGCCCTCGCCGCGCTCGGTGCCGACGTGATCAAGGTGGAACGCCCGACCGAGGGCGATGCCGGCCGCGCCCATGCCACCGTCATCGAGCCAGGAACGAGCGGCTATTTCCTGCAGCAGAACATGGGCAAACGGGGTCTTTGCATCGATCTGCGCGACAAGCGCGGCCTGGAGTTGATGCACAGGCTGGTCGCGGACGCTGACGTGTTCGTCGAGAACTACCGACCTGGCGCGCTCGACCGCCTTGGATTGGGCTACAAGCAGCTTTCGGAGATCAATCCGCGCTTGGTCTATTGCTCCGTGTCGGCGTACGGCCATACCGGACCGGATAGTAGCCGGCCGGGCTTCGGCCTGATCGCCGAGGCGCGCAGCGGCATCATGGCGCAGCTGGGCAGGCCGGGCGAGCCGCCGCCACTGCTGCGCATTCCCGTTGCGGACATGTACACGGGCATGCACGGCGTCGCGTCCGTCTGCGCGGCGCTGCTGGGCCGGGTCGGTTCCGGCAAGGGGCAGCACATCGATCTCGCGCTGTACGACTGCATGATCTCGATCCATGATTATGCCGTGCAGCGCTACACCATGAGCGGCGGCAAGGATCTGCCGGTGCAGACCGGCTCGGACCAGCCGGAATCCACGATTTACGGCGTGTTCCCGGCCAAGGACGGCAACCTGGTGATCGCGGCGCAAGTGGAGGAGGCCTGGAAGCGCCTGGCGATGCTGATCGGCGGTGAAGGGCTGGCGGCCGACACGCGGTTCCACGGCCAGACCAGCCGCAACGCTCATCGCCTCGAGGCGCTGGCGCTGGTCCGCGCCTGGACGATGGCGCAGCCGTCGCGGGTCGCCTGCACCGACGCGTTGGACGCGGCCGGCGTGCCGTGCGCGCCCGTCAATAGCATCGACGAGGTGCTGGCCGATCCGCAGACGCAGGCCCGCGGCATGGTGGTGGAGCAGGATCATCCGGTCGCGGGACGCGTGCAGTTGCCTAACCTGGCGTTCCGCTTCTCCGATTGCGACACGGCCCCGAAATGCCCGGCGCCCCTCATGGGCCAGCATAATCGGCAGATCGCGGCATCGCTCGGCTACGCACCGGCCGAGATCGAGACATTGCTGCGCGACGGCGTTCTTTATGCCGAACCGGCAGTCGCCAAGCTGCCGACCGGAGCGGCGGCGTGACGGACCGGTATGCCGTGATCGGCAACCCGATCGGGCATACGAAATCGCCGATGATCCACCGGGCCTTTGCCGAGCAGACGAAGCAGGATCTCGATTACACGGCGATCCTCGGCACGGTCGGCAGGTTCGGCGAGGACGCCACGGCGTTCCGCAAAGCCGGCGGCAGGGGTCTCAACGTCACGGCGCCGTTCAAGCTGGACGCATTCCGTTATGCGACCAAGCTGCAGGAGGGCGCGCGGCTCGCCGGCGCGGTCAATTGCCTGTCCTTCGACGGTGATGAAGCGACTGGAGCCAATTTCGACGGTGTCGGTCTCACCAGGGATATTCAGCGCAACCTCGGCTTCCCGCTGCGAGGGAAGCGCATCCTTTTGCTCGGGGCTGGCGGTGCCGCTCGCGGGGCGCTGCTGCCCTTCCTGGAGCAGCAACCAGCCGAACTGGTGCTGGTGAACCGCACCGTGGTGAAGGCCAACGTGCTCGGCGAGCGATTTGCCAGCTACGGCACGCTGGTGACGACCGGATACGAGCAACTCGCGCAAGAGCGCGGCCAATACGACATCGTGGTCAACGCGACATCGGCCAGTTTACAAGGCGAGTTACCGCCGGTGTCGGCCAGCGTGTTCGGCCATGGTTGCCTGGCCTACGAGTTGCTCTACGGCAAGGGGCTCACGCCGTTCCTTCGCCTGGCCAAGAATGCGGGCGTGCAGCACGTCGCTGACGGTGTGGGGATGCTGGTCGAGCAGGCTGCCGAAGCCTTCGAGTGGTGGCGCGGCGTGCGGCTTGACACCAGCCCCATGATCAAACAGCTGACTGTGCCACTCGACTAAGACAAGTGGCCTTCACCAGCGAGCCGCAAACAAGCCGCAGCGCTGGCAGGGGAGGAACTGGGATGGGGAGCGTGCTCGACTTCGGCGTCGTCGCGGAGAGGAGGCCGGACTTACTTTGGGGATGCCTCGGCACTTTCGGGCTGGCTATCGCGAGCCTGTTGCTCGCCATGGTCATTGGCATCCAGGGCGACGACGCATCCTGGGGCTTCGTGACGTCGAAAGGCGAGCAGGACGGCTTCGACGCGGATGTCGGGCGCTTGTTCGGACAGTTCGTCGGCGTGCCGGTCGAGTTCTTTCCGACCGCCGTCGCCAACCGTACTTCGGCACTGGTGATGGGCCGGGTCGATATCCTGTTCGCGACCATGGGCAGGTATCCGGACCGCGCCAAGGCGATCCAGCTCTCCAAACCCTATGTTGCCAACGACGTTGTTCTCGTCGCCTCGGTGTCCATGACGGTGAAGACGCCGGAGGACATGGCCAACCACACCATCGGTGTCGCGCGGTCGAGCGCGCAGGATACCGCCGTGACCAAGGCGGCACCTGCCAGCGCCACCATCCGGCGTTTCGACGACGACGCCGCGACGATCCAGGCGCTCCTGTCCGGCCAAGTCGAAATGGCGGGCGCTAATCAGTTCTACCCGGGCCGGCTCAATCAATCGAGGCCGGGTATGTTCGAGCGCACACCCGATTTCCTCGCAGGCGGCGTGCTGGGCACCGTGAACGTTTCGGACAAGATCGTCTCACCCTGGAACTGGGAACTCAACACAGGCGAGAACCCGGCCTACACACGCACACGCAGGAAGCCTGTTACCAGATCGGCGGCACGCTTGGCGCATTATCGGTCCCGTACCTCGATCTCTGGCAGAATCCAACCAAGCCGAGCTGGTGGGAGCCGATCAAGCACAAACGTCTCGACATCGTCGCGAGGGATCCACTCGGTCTTCAGGTCCGCAACCTTTGCGACGTCGTACGTGGCACGGCGTCTCCGGTCGTCTCTGGCTGGGAGGGTCTGCAGACGCTTCGGGTGATCGAGGCTGTAAAGCAGGCTGCCGCGAGCGGTTGCGCGGTTATGATGAACTGAGAGCCGGCAGACTGTTCGGCAAAACCCAAGATTTTACCTTACACAGGAGCGTCACCATGAGCTGTCTCGTCTATGTCTTGAACGGACCCAACCTTAACTTGCTCGGCAAGCGCCAGCCACACATCTACGGTCACGAAACGCTCTCCGACGTCGAACGAGACTGTCGAGCACTCGCGACCGAGCTGGAACTGGAACTGCGTTTCCACCAAAGCAATCGCGAGTACGAGATCATCGACTGGATCCACGAGGCGCGCGAGACCGCTTGCGGCATCGTCATCAATCCTGCCGCCTTCACTCACACATCAGTCGCCATCCTCGACGCACTCAATACTTTCGATCATCCAATAATTGAAGTGCACATCTCGAACGTCCACAAGCGTGAGGCCTTTCGTCACCACTCGTTCGTGTCCAGCCGTGCGGATGGCGTGATTGCCGGCTTCGGGACCCAAGGCTATCTACTTGCGCTTCGGCGCGTTGCTTTTCTTGTGCAGTGAAGGACGGAATCTTTACGCCAGGGTTTTGCAGAGATCATTTCTCGCTGTATTGGTAACATTGTATCTGTCGCGGAATCGGATACTCTGCACCAGTTCTGTTCTTGCTTTGCGTGGATTGCGAACTCTCACAACCGACCGTTAAGTCGCATCCTAGCCCTGACCATGGCGGCTTCGCTCGCATCAGCTTCAAGTCCACAATATGCTCACTTGAGAGAAGGAGGGGTGGGATGCCGTTGGTGGGTGTGAAGGCTGAACCAGAAAAGCGGGAATACTCAGAACTATACTCGGCAAGGCCGGTGTGACCGGTCTCACCATCACAACGGTTAGAGAGCGGCCTGACCTTTTACCGGTCGTAGTTGAATGGATGTGGCACCAGTGGTGGAGGGGGCAGAGCCGAACGCTGGAGCAAACTCGAGCCATCTATGCCGAATGCGTTGCTG
Source organism: uncultured Acetobacteraceae bacterium (assembly GCA_964613945.1). GTDB lineage: Bacteria > Pseudomonadota > Alphaproteobacteria > Acetobacterales > Acetobacteraceae > JAVVHH01. Next base: position 2,834 of record CAZTJC010000103.1, on the reverse strand, counting down.
AATTAGGTGCACCGCAAACATTCGTTCTGTTGGAGGAAAATCAACCCGTTGGCACAGTGACCCTGGCACGGACGGATCTGGAGGAGAGGCCAGACCTAACACCATGGCTGGCCGGTGTGTTCGTCGTTCCTGAACGGCGAGGTCGTGCCTATTTTCGGCTCCTGCTGGCTGAGTTTGAAAAGGCATGTCGGGCCGCATCCGTCGAGACAGCTTGGCTTTTTACGAACACGGCTGAGCAGATTTATCTCAGGACGGGTTGGGAAACGGTCGAGATCATCGATCGTCCAAACGGAGAAATATTCACCCTCATGCGTCTCGTCATACCTCAGCAATAAACTGCAGGTCCGGTCAGTGTCGATGCTGTTGAAAAGCGGGTGAGCCGGCTCGGTAGCGTCTGATCCACTCCTGAATGGGATCCATGCCGTCCTACTGCCTGTTGCGCCCGAGCCGTTGGGCTGACGTCTATGCCTGCGACCGTGACGTCGACAACCTTGCCCGTGTTGGCCACGTCGGCAGTGCTGGCGAACCTCTTGGCGGCGCAGTACTCCATCAGCCCCAGGTGATTATAGGCCACTCCGAACGCGGCCTGAATCTGGACATCCGTCGGCAGATCCTGGGCACTCGCTTTGTGCAACCAAACCCCGGAGACGAGTATGCCGACTACGAAGGACGCCGCGACATTGTGAAGCATGTTGAAGCGCAAGCTTGATCCTCCGACCCAAACAACATCAGACTTGAAGATTGTTCCATACTAGATCCTAACCTGTGAAGGCACCGAGCCGATGAGCTTTCAAGCCGGTAAATGGCTCAACGAGCCGATACATTGGACGCTGGAGCGCGAGCGGCTTCAGGTGGTGACCGACGCGCGAACGGATTTCTGGCGCGAAACGCATTATGGTTTCACCCGAGACAGCGGACATTTCCTCGGATGTGAAGTCGAAGGCTCATTTACAGCACAGTTTCGGATCAAGGCGCGCTACGAGGCACTTTACGATCAGGCCGGGATCATGGTTCGCCTGGATGAGGCGCACTGGATCAAAGCCGGCATCGAATGGTCCGACGACGCGCCGCGTCTGGGAAGCGTGTTGACACTCGGCAACTCGGATTGGGCAACAGGACCGTTCGATGGCGATCCGGCTGATTTCTGGCTACGCGTCACAGTGGGGGCAGGTGTCATTCGGATCCAGACATCGCATGATGGCCAGCGATGGCCTTTGCTCCGCCTCGCACCCTTTCCCGACGTAGCGGCTTACCGTGTTGGCCCAATGTGCTGCACGCCCGAGCGGGAAGGGCTGGCGGTAGAGTTCTCGAATTTCATTGTTGGACCACCTCTTGGGCGGGAACTGCACGACCTCTCGTAACATACCGGGAATGGTGTGTGGGAAAACCAAAAGTTCGCATCAGCAACAGCCTGTGTGGCTGAAATAGTAACAATCTGACCGTCGCGGCTTTTAGGTGTTCTGCACCAGTCTGTGCGTGGTGCAGTGTGAACTGCAGACCTAAGATCCGCCGTTTGTCTTGAGGGAAAGCGCCCGCTGGTACATAGCTGGATCGACGTTGGCACCAGTCAGGGCTACGGCCACGGTGCGGTCTGCGACGGGCAGGCGCCTGGACAGGGCGGCCGCAAGGGCAACGGCACCACCCGGCTCCACCACCACTCCGAACTCCTCGAACGCCACCCGCATGGCCGCTAGCGCCTCGGTGTCGCTGACGACCAGACCACCGCCGAGGCGCGGGGCGTTGATCGAGAAGGTCAGGGCACCCGGCATCGGCGCCTGCACGGCGTCGCAGATGGAGGTGGCACCAGGCGTGTTGCCCAGCCGCATTCCGGCCGCAAGGCTGCGGGCCGTATCGTCGAAGCCTTCCGGTTCGGCGGCAAAGACGCGTGCCGCGGGTAGCACGGTCTCTAGGGCCAGGGCGCAGCCGGCGGTGAGGCCGCCCCCGGCGCAGCACACCACGAGAGCATCCGGCACTGCCCCCATCGCCTTGGCCTGCAGCACAACCTCCAGGCCGAGCGTGCCCGCCCCGGCGATCACCCGGCGATCGTCGTAGGGCGGCACCAGGATCAGGCCGCGCTCCGTGGCCAACCGGCGTCCCAACGCTTCCCGATCCTCGGTTGCGCGGTCATAGAGCACTACTTCCGCGCCCCAGCCGCGGGTCCGCTCGATCTTGGCCGTGGGTGCGTCCGTCGGCATGGCAATAACCACGGTGCCGACGCCCAGGCGCCATCCGGCCCAGGCTACTGCCTGGGCATGATTGCCCGAGGAAAAGGCGACCACGCCGCGCCCGCGCTCTCCGTCCGACAGTAGCGAAAGACGGTTCCAGGCGCCCCTTGCCTTGAAGCTGCCGGTCCGCTGCAATCCTTCCGCCTTGACCAGCAGGCGCCCACCCAGCCGCGCGTTCAGGCGCTCGCTTTCCAGTAGCGGGGTTTCGACGAGCACGCCGCGGATGCGCTTGGCGGCCTCCTCGATCTCGGCGAAGGAGGGGGCAGTCAGGTGCCAGGGAGCTGAATAGGCGTCGTTCATGCCTGCAGATTGATGGCGGGACCCGGTTCAGGCAATCGTCTCACTGCCGCAGCGGCAATCACGAGGCCTGGGCATAGTCGCAGGCCAGGATCTCCCAGCCGGAGAAGTAGCTGCGGTCGGCCGCCACCCTCAGCCTTGGGAGGCCATGATTCCCTTGGCCTGCCGTGCCATGTTCGCCAGTCGGGTTTCGATCGTGCCCGACGTTAGTCGCCTCGTGAGCGACGATCAAATGATGGTTGGTATCCACCGCCGTTTGCACGTTGTAGCCGACGATGCCTGTTCCCTTGCCGTTCGTCGCCATGGATCGCG
>CAZTJC010000102.1:0-10436 GCA_964613945.1 uncultured Acetobacteraceae bacterium | reverse complement strand
CTAAGGGAAACGAGCACGTTGCTCAGATCAGGCCTCTTTCGTGGAAGCGCTTGAGAGCCATGCCCCCGCCGCCGTCAGCATGGCCTCAACGCCGGTCCGCAAGGTCGGGTCGATGACGGGCGCAAAGTTCGGCGCGTGATTGGCGGGAAGTTCGTCCAGCTTGCCGGCCTTCTCGGCCTGGTCGTACTTGTCCGGGTCGATGCCGCCGACCACCCAGAATACCACCGGCACGTCCCAGGCAGCGCCGAACAAGCCGAAATCCTCGCTCGCCGTCGCGGGCTCGATCTCCTGGATGCGGTCTTGTCCGAAGTGCTGCTCCAACGCTGCGACGACCTTCCGTATCCCGGCCTCGTCGTTGCGGGTGATCGGATACTCGCTCAGCACGGAGAAATCCGGCGGCTTCGGCGCGCCCGACGCCTCGGCTTCCGCCTCCAGGATACGCTTGATGGCCGACAGCACCCGCTCGCGGACCTGGTCCTTGAAGGTGCGAACATTGAGCCGCAGCAGGGCCCGGTCCGGAATCACGTTCTCGCTCTTGCCTGCTTGCAACGTGCCGACCGTGACAACGGCGCTGTCGGTCATTGCCACCTCGCGCGACACCACGGTCTGCAGGCGCATGACGGCCGACGCGGCCATGATGACGGGATCGACGCTCTTCTGCGGCATGGAGCCGTGCGCGCCGCGGCCGTGCAGCGTCACCTCCCAGCTATCGCCGGCCGAGAGCATCGTGCCGACACGCCAGCCGAGCTGGCCCGCGCGAAGCGGCATCACGTGCTGACCCAGCGTGACGTCCGGCTTGGGGAACCGTTTGACCATGCCATCCGCGATCATGGCGCGGGCGCCCTGAGCGGTTTCCTCGCCGGGTTGGAACACCGCCATGACCGTGCCGCTCCAAGCGCCGCGGCTCTCGTTGAGCAGGCGGGTGGCGCCCATCAGCCAAACGACGTGCATGTCGTGGCCGCAGGAATGCGCGATCGACGTTTCCTGATCGAAGCGGTCGGTGCCGGTCGCCTTGCTGGCGTAATCCAGCCCGGTACTCTCCTCGATAGGCAGCGCGTCCATGTCGGCGCGCAGCAAAACCGTCGGCCCGTCGCCGTTGCGTAGCAGCCCGACCACGCCGGTGCCGCCAACGCCTTCAGTGACCTCGTAACCGTGCTTCTTCAGCCAGTCGGCGGCGATGCCGGCGGTCCGATGCTCCTGCATCGACAGCTCGGGGTTGGCGTGCAGGTCCTTGTAGATCCCTTCCAGTTCTTTCAGCAGATCGTCACTGGGCGAGGGCAAGGTGGTGGACGCGTCGGGCTTACCGGCTGCCATGGCTCAACTCCTACTGGTTATCGTGTTGTCGGCCGGGCCCACGGCCTCGCATCGCCGCAGCCCTGGTTCGGCACCTATGAGCGCCATGATCTCGCGGCCGAGGCGCAGCGCGGCATCGGGGGGCAACGCGTCGGGATGCTCGACCAGGGAGAGGAGCTGAAGCACGTGCTCCCGCCGGGCCGATGCTCCGTTATCCTCTTGCTGGGCACACAACACGCACATCTCGCGTCCTCCCTAATGTCACGGATCGTCGTCGGCGCGCGAGCGGGCAACCGGTACGTGCCAGCCGCGATAGATCGCCATCGTTCGCAAGAAGATGCAAACGACGCCGCCAAGCAGCATCGCACCGCGCGATGTGGCGCCCAAGACAGAGCCCATCGAGACGATCCCGCCGGCCGCCAGTGCCGCCACGGCATAAAGATCGGCGCGCAACACGGTCGGCACCACACCGGCGAGGATGTCGCGCAGGATACCGCCGCCAATACCGGATACCATGCCGAGCACGGCGGACATGACCGGATCGATGCCGAATTGCAGCGCCTTTTGCGTCCCCGTCACCGCGAAGACGCCCAATCCGAGCGCATCAAACAACAAGACATCCTGCTTACGCGACTGCACCCTGGGGTACACGTAAAATGTCAGCAGCCCGGCCACTATGGCGATGGCCAGGGTGTGCCACCCGGCGATCGCCGCCGGCGGCACCGCACCGATCAGCAGGTCGCGGGTGACGCCGCCTGCGACCGCCACCACGAACGACAACACCAAGACGCCGAAGAGATCGAACCGCTTTTCGACCGCCAGCAGACCGCCGCTCAACGCAAACACGAACGAACCCAAACCGTCGAGCGCCGTCGCCAGTTCATGCGAGGAAAGGTGAGGCACTCAGACCGGCCGGTAACGGATTTCAGGCATGCGCCTACTTGGCCTACGACACAAAGCCAAAATTCTGCGTCGCGCAGCTCGCCGTCGCCACCGAGAACCTATGCAGCATGGGCTGCATGCGTGCCCACTTCTGGTCAACGAGCGTGGGTTCGACGAACTTGAACCGGGCAAGGCGACAGCTCGGACGTGTCGCAGCACGATTGCAGTGAGCCTTCCATCAACGTCGATAATCGAACACAACGCATATAAACGAGCTTCGTAACAGACGCCAAAGCGCGAGTGAGATTCTCATCGTGCAAAATCAACAGGCTCGGAGCGAAGTTATATTCAATGCGTTATTTTGTGAGAATTCTCTCGGCCTGTTGCAAGGAGAGCGACCGGATCAGCGCTCGCGGTCGACAACGTCCAGTCCAGATGTCCATGTCCGATGCTTTAGAACACACGCAGGTTCGTGATCTGGCAAGATTGGCGTGTGCCGCACCGCTCAGGGCTTCATCAAATATAACCGCCTGCAGACGGCCCGGAGAGCGAAGTCCTGAAATGCTGCCAGCTCCAGTAACGTCCTGGGTCGGCTACAGGGACAGCCCGCCGGATGCGACTACCACCTGACCACTGATGTAGTTCGCTTCCGGCGTGCAGAACAGATACACGGCCTCGCTATCACCGCCATCAAGGCGTAATGCGTTCAACATGCGCCGCCTGACGAGGCAGCCAAGAAGCCCAATCGTCAGCAACAGCAGGCTCGCTGGCTCGGGCACGTTGGTGGCGTCGAACACGTAGAAACTCGATAGGTTCGAGATGTAGCGCCCACCTGCGATGTCACCAGGAACGATCAATCGGGCGAAGCCGCTCGTGCCGCCCATCCCGAGTTGGTCGGCGGTGTCGCTGTAGGCGACCAGGATCGGCTCGTTCCCGAAGGTGGGGCTCAGGTCGCCGGCGGAAAAGTCGACCGAGTAGCCGTCGCTTCCGGTCGCGACCACCACTTTACGCAGAATGTCGTTCTTGACCGAAAGATCGGTCACGATCCTTGCTGCGGAAAGCACATCCCAGAGCAGTGCGCCGGTGTAGGTGTCGGTGACCGGCGTGCCGCCTGCGGCATAGGTGACGGTCTCGGTATACGGCGTGAGTCCCTGTAAGCTGGCTAGGCTGAAGCTGATCGGCGTGCTCACGGTGCCGCCGACCGTAAAGCTCGTGCTGATACCGCCACCGGTGCCGGCAATCGTCGGCCCGTGCCCTACTTGCAGAATGGCAGCATTGGAAACGTAGCGCCCGCCCGCGACATCTCCGGATACCGTCACGCGCGCAACGCCCGCCGCACCCGGCAAGGTGCCGCCATTACCGGCGATCGCAACCAAGTCGGCCTTGTGGCCGAAATTTGGGGCGATCTCGCCGGACGAAATGACCGACTTATATCCGGCGGTGCCCGTGGCAATGACATAGGTCTGCAGCACATCGTTCTTGACGGCCGGGTTGGTCCGGATACCGCCAGCGGCGTTCAGCACACTCCATAAGGTCGGACCGGTGGACGTATCCGTCACCGCCGATCCCGCTGCCTTGTATGTTTCGGTGCGCGTCGCTTGTGCGAGACGCTGCAGGTCGGACAGTCCGAAAACGGTTGGCGCCGCGACCTGTCCGGAAACGTCGAGGGTGGTGCTCGGCACGGCCCAGGTCGAGATCGGCGCCGCCGCAACAAGAGCGAGCGTGATGGCAGCGACGGTCGATGGAGACATGGGAGTCCTTTGGGCAAAACTTGCAGGTGCGGTGGCAGTGCGACCGGCTGGGTTCAGGAGCGCAGCACGTTCTTTCCTCATCTTGAGATGCCCATCGCTATATTTAGACAGATATATCGTTTCGATCGATGGCGTCGAGCCCTCATCGCTCACGCCGGGTCGGTTTGGTGATCACCCTCTTGCGGCGGTGCGATTGGCTGAAACAGCGTCCGATCGGGTTTGAGGTCCAGCAACGGCGTGCCGTCCAAACAGTCCAGCCCGCGCACCAGTACGTCTGGACCGTCGATACCGACGAGCAGGACGATGGATGTGCCGATCGGGTTCGGCCGCACCGGCGAGCGAAGCGAAAACGTGCCGCGGGAGACACCGTCATTGGCCGGGCGCTGTCGCACCAGGTCCCGACGGGACAGGTGTAACCAGTACAGCACCTCGAGCCGTTCAAAGGCAGCAACGCCGTCGAGCGCCGCCACCCACGGCTCGAACAGCTCGATACGGCATATCGGGCCGTCCGGGCGCCCCCGGCGGGGCGCCTTCAGTCGTGACGACCAGGGCGTGTGGATTCGCCCAATGAACACCAGCCCGGCATCTGTCGCGGTCGGCGGCTCCACGGCGACTTCGGACGGGCGGATCTCGGACTCACGAACCATGCAGCTTCTCCTGACGCCTCACCCGGCGAACGATGCTCACGCGAGACAGGTTATATGCCCATTCACATCAGCCAGCGTGACCCGGCCCGGTGCCGGCGCCCGCACCGACACCTTGCTGGCAGTCGTGCTGGATCCGCGCACTCGGACCGGCACGTCGATCTACTGGTGCCTTACGGCTTTGGCGTCGCGCGGGTTTGGCCGATACTAGATCGTTGTGCCGGCATCGTCCGGCGCGCTATTCTCGACGACATAGCGAACAACCGAGGTTCCGCCGCATGCCCGAAATTCGCGCTTCCGTCTGTCCGCATGACTGCCCGAGCACCTGCGCGCTGGAAGTCGACGTGCTGGACCGACGGACGATCGGCGCGGTCCGTGGTGCGGACAATCCCTACACCATGGGCGTGATCTGCAACAAAGTGTCGCGCTATGCCGAACGGGTGCATCATCCGGACCGCGTGCTGTATCCCATGCTGCGGACCGGCGCGAAGGGTGAGGGCGAATTTCACCGCATCGGTTGGGATGAGGCGCTGGACCGCATCGCTGCCGGATTCACCGAAGCGACGGAGCGACACGGCAGCGAGGCCGCCTGGGTCTATAGTTCTGCCGGCACGATGGGCCTCGTGCATCGCGACGGCATCTTCCGGCTACGCCATGCCATGCGCTGGTCCGGCCGCAAGGGCACCATCTGCAGCACCATTGCCACGGCGGGCTGGACCGCCGGCTGCGGCCGGGTCAGCGGATCGGACAGCCGCGAGATGGCAGTGGCGGACCTGAACGTGCTGTGGGGCACCAACCCGGTGTCCACCCAGGTCAACGTCATGGCCCATGTGACACGCGCCCGGAAGGAGCGTGGGGCCAAGCTGGTCGTGATCGACCCTTACCGCACCGGGACCGCCGCTGCGGCCGACATGCACCTGGCCGTGCGCCCGGGCACCGATGCAGCGCTGGCCTGCGCCGTCATGCATTGCGCCTTCCGCGACGGACATGCGGATCGCGCCTACATGGCCGAATACACCGACGACCTGGCGGCACTTGAAGCGCACCTGGCCACCCGCGACCCGGTTTGGGCGTCCGAAATCACCGGGCTGCCGGTCGAGCATATCGAGGCCTTTGCCGCCTTGTACAACGCCACACCGCGCGCCTACATCCGCTGCGGTTACGGCTTCACCCGCGGCCGCAGCGGCGCCGTGTCCATGCACGCCGTCACTTGCCTGCCGGCCGTCACCGGCAAGTGGCGGCACGAGGGCGGCGGCGCGCTGTTCGGCAACAAGGGCATCTATACCTGGGACAAATCGCTGATCGAGGGCACCGCCCTGCGCGATCCCGGCATCCGCGAACTCGACATGAGCCGCATCGCCAGCATCCTGACCGGCGACGCCGACGCGCTCGGGGGCGGTCCCGCCGTCCACGCGTTGCTGATCCAGAGCGGCAACCCGGCCTCCGTCTGCCCCGACAGCAACCGCGTTCGTGATGGCCTGATGCGCGATGATCTGTTTACCGTCGTGCACGAGCATTTCATGACCGAGACGGCGCGCTACGCTGACATCGTGTTGCCGGCGACGATGTTCCTCGAGCACGACGACATCTACCAGGCCGGCGGGCACAGCCACATCCAGATCGGCCGCCGCCTCATCGACCCGCCGGGCGAGGCGCGCTCGAACCACGATCTCGTCTGCGCCCTCGCCGAACGCTTCGGCCTCGATCACTCCAGCTTCCGCATGTCGGCGCTGGAACTGGCGGACGCCACATTGCAGGCTTCGGGCTACCCGTCCGCAGCGGAGTTGACGGAGCGGCGCTGGATCGACGTGCAACTGCCGTTCGAACGGGCGCACTTCCTCGACGGCTTCGCCCACCCCGACCGGAAGTTCCACTTCCGGGCCGACTGGCGCGCCCTTGGCGATACGGATGGATTGCTGCCGTCGCTACCGGACCACGCCATGCTGACGGACCAGGCAACGGAGGATCGACCGCTGCGGCTGGTGGCGGCACCGGCGCGGCAATTCCTCAACTCGACCTTCACGGAGACGCCGACCGCTCGCAAGCGCGGCGGCCGGCCGCAGGCCCTGATCAGCCCCGAAGACGGCGCCCGCTACCGAATCGCGGACGGCGCTCTCATCCGCCTGGGCAACAAACGCGGCGAAGTGGTGCTGCATGCCAGCTTCGTCGCCGGTCAGACCCAGGGCACCGTCGTGGTGGAGAGCATCTGGCCGGCCGAGGCGTTCGGCGGCGTAAAGCATGGGATCAACGTGCTGACCTCGGACGAGCCTGCCCTGCCCGCCGGCGGCGCCGTATTCCACGACACCGCCGTCTGGATGCGGGCGGAAACGGCGGCCGTCATGTTGGCGGCGGAGTAGCAGCTTTAAGACGTCGTCAACGAGGAGGAGCGTCTAGTACCGACAGCAAGCCGCCATCAGACAAATCTTCTGCCCTGTCTCCGACAGCATGAACAGCGTGAGCCGGGCTGCTTCGGGCCGATCCGAGAGAATCGCCAGGCCGTAGACCGAACCGACCTCGACAGCGTCGGGTACTGCGACCGAGACTAGGCCCGAAACTTCGCGGGCAGCGGTTGCCGTGCCGCTGCAGTAATACAGCAGCCCGTCGGCGCGATCGGCAAGGAAGATCGTAGCCGCCGGGCTCTTGCCAGGTTGGGGCGTCATCGAGCCTGGTCCACCCAGCAATTGTTCGGCTTTCGCTGCCAGAATTGCTTCGGCACCCGGCCGGACCGCAGTGGCCCGCTTGAACACCTTGCGAGCGTAGTCGCCTCCCGGATCGGCACCGGGCGTCGATACCGCCAGGCGGAAATTAGGGGCCAGAACGCGGTCGAGGAGCGTTGCTGTCGTCACGCCAAGCCGTTCCGGCGTCAGTAAGCACATCCGATTGCGGGCGAACGGCACGACGATCACTTGCCCCAGCTTGCCGGCCACGGCATTTGGCCCTGCCAAATCGGCAGACGCGAACAGGTCCGCGCCTTCGTCGGCGAGCAGACGATCACGCAATACCCCAGCCGGGCCGAAAACCGGCGCCCCGATCGTCTTCGGTGGAAGCCCGGATGCTGCAATCAGCTTGGGGAACACGGCGTCAAGGCTGCCCGCTGCGAGAATGCGAAGCGGCTCTGCCGCGCTCGCCAGCGTGCTGCCGCAGGCGGGAAACAGCGCGTGTGCCAGCAACGATCCGCACAGTCGACGAGCTCATGACATCAAACAGCCAATCCGTTGTATATTCTTCAACATAGCGCCATGTTCGTTCGGCGGTAAGCCTTATGGCTTGAGGAGCAGTGATGACCAGTCGTTCGATCCTTCTAGGTGGCGCGTTCGGCACCGCGCTCGTGCTGATGCTCGCTGGTTTGCCTGGCACGCTCCGCGCCGACGTGCCGGCTCGCATCATGCCTGCCCCACAACTCGACGGGCCTGCGTCCGGCCTGCAGACCGCTATATTCGCCGGCGGATGCTTCTGGGGTGTGCAGGCAGTATTTCAGCATGTGAACGGCGTCACCGAGACCACGTCCGGCTACACGGGTGGCACGACGGCAAACCCCAGCTACGAGCAAGTCAGCACCGAATCAACCGGTCATGCCGAAGCCGTCCGCATCACCTTTGATCCAGCCCGGGTCAGCTACGCGACGCTGCTGCAGATCTTCTTCTCGGTGGTGCTCGATCCGACGGAGGTGAACCGTCAAGGGCCGGATACTGGAACCCAATATCGGTCCGAGCTCTTCGTGACCGGGCCGGAGCAGGACCGCGTCGCCCATGCCTATGTCGCGCAGCTTGACGCCGCACACTTGTTCGATAAGCCGATCGCCACCCGCATAGACCCGGCGCCGGCGTTCTACCCCGCCGAGGGTTACCACTAGAATCACCTGGTCCAGCATCCGCAGGCGCCGTACATCGCGATGAATGACATGCCGAAGGTCAAGGCGCTGCAGCGTCTCTTCCCGCAAATGTGGCGGGATACCCCAGTCACCGTCGGCGCACTCGCCGCCCGCTGATGCCTGGGCACGAGGGTTTGTAGCCCTCGTGCCTGACCGGTTTAGAGGGCGGCGGTAACCGCCTTGGTTTCCATGTAGTTGTTCAGCACTTCCTCGCCGAGTTCACGGCCCCAACCCGACTGCTTGTAGCCGCCGAAGGGCTGCGACACGTCGAACACGTTGTGGCAATTGATCCACACCGTGCCCGCCTTGATGCGCCTCGCCATCTTGTGGGCAGTGGCAAGGTCGCGGGTCCAAACCGACCCGGCCAGGCCATACATCGTGTCGTTGGCCTCCTTGGCGATCCGGTCGAGATCGTCGTCATTATAGCGCTCGGCGACCAGCACCGGGCCGAAGATCTCCTCACGGACGACCTTCATCTCGGGCTTTACGTTGATCAGCACCGTCGGCTGGACGAAATAGCCGGCATTGCCCACCGTGCCACCGCCGGTCGCCACCGTGGCACCCTCGGCCCGGCCGCTATCGAGGAAGCCGCGGACACGGCTGAACTGCTCGTCGGAGACCAGCGGCCCGATCTCGGTCGAGGGATCAAGCCCCGGGCCGACCTTGAGCTTGCTGGCCACGTCGGCAACGCCCTCGATGACCTTGTCGAATATTTTCTCGTGCACGAACAGGCGCGACCCGGCGCAGCAGGTCTGCCCCTGGTTGAAGAAGATTGCGCTCGCCGCGCCGGGGATGACCCGCTCCATGTCGGCGTCAGGGAACACGATGACCGGCGACTTGCCGCCGAGCTCGAGCGAGACCTTCTTCAGGTTGCCGGTCGCGGCACGGGCAATCATCTTGCCGACCTCCGTGCTGCCGGTGAAGGCTACCTTGTCGACGTCGGGATGGTTGGCGATCGCAGCACCGGCCGTCTCGCCGAAGCCCGGCAGGATGTTGACCACACCCGGCGGGAAGCCGGCTTCCATGATCAGCTCGCCCAGGCGGAGCGCCGTGAGCGGCGTCTGTTCAGCGGGCTTGAGCACGACCGTGCAGCCGGTCGCCAAGGCTGGTCCGAGCTTCCAGGCCGCCATGAGCAGCGGGAAATTCCACGGGATGATCTGCCCCACCACGCCGACCGGCTCGCGCAGGATGTAGCTGTGGTAGTCGCCGGGTGCCGAGATGTTCAGCGTCTTGCCGCCCAGCTTGGTGGGCCAACCCGCCATGTAGCGGAACGTTTCGATGGAGAATGGCACGTCGGCGGCCTTTGCCACGGTCACGGGCTTGCCGTTGTCGAGGCTTTCCAGCTCGGCCAGCTCGTCGGCATGAGCCTCCATGAGGTCCGACAATTTCCACAACAGCCGGGCACGCTCGGCGGGCTTCATTTTGGCCCAGGGGCCATCGTCGAAGGCGCGCCGGGCTGCGGCGACCGCAAGATTCACGTCGGCGGCGTCGGCTTCCGCGACCTTGGCGATCTGCTGCCCGGTCGAGGGATCATAGACGGCAAAAGTCTTGCCGCTTTGGGCATCGACCCACTGACCATCGATCAGCAATTGGCGGGGTTTGCTGATGTAGTCCTTCACGGCACTACTCAGGCCGTTGAGTGAAACGGAGACGTCCATTTTTTGTCCTCCTCTAGTCGATATTGCTTGTCTTCTGTCGAAAGCGCAGACCGGCCAGGCCGGTGATGCCGAGCGCAAGGAGCAGCGCGCTCGACGGTTCGGGAACGGTCGTTGCCGGCCCGAAGCCGTTGCTGGCCAACATGGCTTGCGCCGGTGGCGACAGCAAGTAGTCCGCCAACGACTGCGCTGCCGGGCTGGCACCGTTGACGATCGTCTCCCCATAGGGGGCGGCGACTGAAAGGTCGGTCGGCAGATCAACCGCGACCAGGTTCGGGTCGAGCGCCAAAGCGGCGACGGCCGAGGTGTAGTAGGTCAGGAACACGTTGGACTGTGCCGT
>CAZTJC010000101.1:0-10579 GCA_964613945.1 uncultured Acetobacteraceae bacterium | reverse complement strand
GGCGCCGACACCAGGCAGATCGCGGCGGCGGCGTTGACCACCAACGACGTCGACGATGCCTCCCAGGTTGGGGCTTTGCTCGATCAGGTGAGTGGCCCAGTCGCATCGTTGACTGCCGACGGCGCTTACGATCAGGACGGCGTCTTCCGCCAAGTCGCTGCCCGTCATCCCGACGCGTCTGTCATCGTCCTGCCACGCTCCAGCGCCGTGCCGAGCGACACAGCCCAGACAGCGCCGACCATGCGAGACCGTCACCTGCAGATCATTGCCGAGCGCGGGCGCATGGCTTGGCAAAAGCCCTCCGGCTATCACTGGCGGGCCCTGGTGGAGGCTGACATCAGCCGCTTCAAACGGGTCATCGGCGACGGTTTACGATCCCGCGGGCGCCGCCGAAGCGATCAGGTCGTCGGCGCCAGCATCCTCTACCTGTCACCCTGCTCGCCCGACCTGAACTCGATCGAGTAGGCGTTCTACAAGCTGAAGGCCCACCTTCGCAAAGCCGCCGAACGCACCATCCACGGTCCCTAGAACGTCATCGGTCGCATGTTCGACCTCTACTTTCCGCAGGAATGCGCTAACTACTTGGCCAACGCCGGATACGATGCAGACTAACAGGGAAATTGCTGCAATCGGCACCGGCGGGAACAATGAACGGATCGATTCGGCACAGTGCCGGACCGGCTCGTAACCTGTGGGCGGGTATCAATCCTTGTCGCGAGGTCTTAAATGGCGAGCAGGGTGCCTTGAAAGTCAGTCTTCCGATGGTTGGCCGTTGTCTAATCGTACTGAGTCTGTTCGCCCTTCTCGGCGCGGCGCAACCACTCCCCGGGTCGCTGCCGCAAAAGGCGGAACCGATCTCGCCCATTCCGCCCCCGCCAGTCGCCGACAAGGCGCGGGTGGCGCTTGGCGCCGCCCTGTTCGACGACACGCGTCTATCCGGCAACGGTCGACGATCTTGCGCCACGTGCCATGACCTGAATACGAACGGTGCCACGGCCGACGCGCGCGACACTACGCCCGATAGCGGCCTCGTCGCCTATAATACCACCTCCGTGTTCAACAGCGCGTTCAATTACCGACTCGACTGGCTGGGTCATATCCGCACCCTTGAGGGCCAGGCGCAGGCGTCCATCGATCGGCCCGACATCTTCGCGTCCAGCATGCCGGATGTCCTCGCCCGCCTCAGCGCCGACCCAGCTATCACCGGCGCGTTCCAAGCCGCATACGGCCACAAGCCGGACGGTCCTTCCGTACTCGACGCCATCGCCGTCTTTGAGCGCTCGCTCGTTACGCCCGACAGTCCGTTCGATCGCTGGCTTCAAGGCGACACGGCCGCACTGTCCGCCGATGCGCTCGGCGGCTACCGCCTGTTCCAGTCGATCGGCTGCATCTCCTGCCATCAAGGACGCAACATCGGTGGCAACCTACTCGAGCGTGCCGGCATCTTTCACCCGATCAGCGGCGACGACAGCCCGCTGATGCGGGTGCCAAGCCTGCGCAACGTTGCGGTCACTGCGCCCTATTTCAGCAATGGCGGCACCAAGACCTTGCCCGAGGCGGTCCGGATCATGGCGAACGTGCAGTTGGGCCGTCGTCTATCAAACGCGGAGTCCAGCCAGATCGTTGCATTCCTCCAAAGCCTGACCGGTCGGTATGACGGTCGGACGCTCACCCAAGCGCGATGAACAGCCTGCTCCGCACATCAATGGTGCTCGCGCCGTTGCTGGCCTTGATCGGCAGCTTATGGTGGTTCGCACCACAGCCGAGCGGTCCCGACTACCAGACGACGATCAGCACGTTGCGACGTCTTGCGCTGCATCAGGCGCACTTGGACCGCGATGTGTTGCTGGCGAATAATGGGCAGTTGCAGGATTACGACCCGATCAACCTCGATATTGCAGAAATGCGCCTGGCGGCCGATGAGCTTGCCAAAGACGAGGCACGGCAGGACTGGAAGCCCGATGCAGTCGAGGCGCTCCGCACGGAGATCGACCTCGAGGAGGACGCGGTCGAGCGGTTCAAGACGGACAACGCGCTGCTGATCAACTCGCTCTCCTACGTGGATGTCGCGAGCAATTCGTTGCGGTCTGACGATGCCGAGTTGAAGACTGCGCTCCTCGTCCGCAAGCTCGTCAACTCGGTGCTGCACCTGGTGCGGGTGCCCACCGACAGCAGTGCGGCGCAGATCCGGACAGGGCTGGCCGAGATTGATGCGTCGCTGGCACAGATGCCGGCATCGACCGACCTCGGCCTCGCCATCGCGACCTTGCGTCAGCATGCGTTGCTCCTGACCGAGGTCGTGCCGGCTGTCGATTCCGATCTGCGGTCGGTGTTCGTCCACTCGACCGCGCACCACACCGGGCAGATGCGTGAGGCCACCATCGCCCGTCGGGAAGCGGAAGACCGCCTGGCCACCCGGTTCGAGACGGCGATCCTGGTGGCGATCGCCGGGTTGCTCGCGCTGGCTGTCCGCTTGGGGGTGCTGCTGCGCGTCACGATCAAGCGGCAGCGGCGCTATTCGGCGCTGGAGCGGACCATCGCGCAGGTCTCGACCGACCTGATCGCCCAACCAACCGGCAGTGGCGGCAAGGCGAGTGCGGTGGCCAAGCTGGGTGAGGCGTTCGGCGCCGACCGGGCTTTGCTCACGCTCGAGGAGCCGCCGCCGATGCTGTGGCACTGGTCCAATTCTGGCGTGTTGCGAGACGAGCACTGGTCGGACACGATCCGCGCCCTGCACGGCGCGGAGATGCCGGCAGGTCAGATCATGCGAATCCCCGACGTGACCAAGTTGCCGCATGGTGGCCTGCGGTCCGCCTTGCTCGATGCCGGCGTCCTGGCGTGCGTCGGCTTCGTGCTGCGCCGGGAAACCCGGCCGTGCGGTCTGTTTCTGCTGCAACGCACTGGGGCCGCCGCGGGCTGGGCGCCGAACGACGGATTGCTCCGGATGGCTGCCGATGTTCTCGGCAATGCCGTTTGGCGCCAGATCGAAGAGCGCAGGCGCGCAGAGTTGGAGCAACGGTTGGTGCGGGTGCGCCGGCTCGAGGCGGTCGGCGCGTTCGCTAGTGGGATCGCCCACAACTTCAACAACGTGATCGGTGCCGTCCTCGGCCATGCCGAGATGGCCGACGACGTCCTGCCGGCCGGCACCGCCGCGTCCCAGCATGTGCAGGAGATCCGCCGCGCCGGGGAGCGGGCACAGGACCTGGTCGGGCGGATCCTGGAGTTCGGCACCCGACGTCGGCCGAACCGGGAGCTGGTTGCCATCGACGTTTTCGTCGCCGAAACAACGTCCTTACTGATGGGCTCGATGACAGCCAGCAGCTTGGTCGCCTCGCCGGGGGCGACCCGCTGCTTCGTCAGTGCCGACAGCGTGCAGCTACAGCAGGTCGTGATCAATCTGGTGCGCAATGGGGTGCAGGCGGGCACGGCGGACACACCGGTGACGATCCGCACCGCTTACGAGCATGTGGCGGTCGCGCGGAGCTTGTCGCACGGGTCGCTCGCGCCGGGCAGATGGATCCGTCTGGCGGTGGAGGATCAAGGAGCAGGCATCAATGATGCCGTCCTACGGCAGATGTTCAACCCGTTCTTCACCACCCGCCCGGCCGGAACCGGCCTCGGCCTGGCGACGGCGCGCGAGATCGTACGCGAGCACGGCGGCACTCTGGACGTTCAGAGTGAGCCCGGTCACGGCACCATGGTCACGGTCTGGTTGCCGCTGGCCGAGACGCCGACCGAATCTGGTCTGGTCGCTCGCGCGGGCACTGGGCAAACGATCCTGGTATTGGCCGCCACCGATGCCATCGTGCAGCGGGACGAGGAGATGCTCGCCGCACTGGGCTATGAGCCGGTTGGGTTCACGAGCGCCGACGTGATGCTGGGGGTGCTCCGCACCACGCCGGAGCGTTTCGACGCCATGTTGTTGAGCGCCGGGTCGATGGGGGAGAACTCCGCCGTGCTCACCGAGGCGTCGCAGCTGGCCCCGGCGTGCCCGGTGATCGTCGCGCTATGCGCCAACGCCGATGCCGTGACCTTGCCGCGCGGCGATGTCGCGACGATGCTCCAGCGGCCGTTGCGGTCGGCGAGTCTCGCGACGGCGTTGGCGCATAGCCTTAGTAAGCAGAAAGTGTCGGCTTAGGGCCGGGCAGCTCGCGGCGGGTCAGTCGGTTTCGACGGCGAGGGCGAAGATGTAACCCACTCCGCGCTCGGTGACGATCACGCTGGGCTGGCTCGGATCCCCCTCCAGCTTGCGTCGCAGCCGCAGGATCTGCACGTCGATACTGCGGTCGAAGACGTCCTCGTGCACCCTCGTCGCATGCAGGAGCTGTTCGCGGGTCAGCGTTCGCTGCGGGGCGTCCACGAAGGCCAGCAGCAAGCCGTATTCACCCTTGGTTAACGCGACCATGCCGCCATCGGCCTGCATCAACCGCCTGCTCCGCCGGTCGAGCGTCCACTGGCCGAAACGCGACCGGACCGGACCGCTCTCCTGCGCGGGCCGGGCGGCGCTTTCCACCCTGCGAAGCACCACGCGGATGCGCGCCAATAGCTCGCGCAGACTGAACGGCTTCGTGACGTAGTCGTCCGCGCCGAGCTCCAGACCCACCACCCGGTCGACCTCGTCGCGTCGATGCCCCGTCATGATGATCACCGGCAGGTCGGACTTCCCCCGCAGGTCTCGCAGCAGATCGAGCCCGTCCTCCTGCCCGAGCCGGAGGTCGAGCAGCACGATGTTGAACGACCCGGCCGACAGCTGGCGCGACATCTCGAATGTGTTGGCCGCAACGGCGACACGCATACCGTTGGACCCGAGATAGTCCGACATCATCCGCTGCATGGCGGGATCGTCGTCGACTACCAGGACCCGCTTGGTCGGGGGCGCCCTGTCCTCGATATCGGTGAGCGTCATCCTCGCTGCGGCTCCTCGGGCATGGATCAACCTGCCACATTGACCATGAGCATCAATCTACCAGTCACGACAAGATCCTCACCCGCTGCCACGGCGCGTCGAGCCGGTCCGAAGGCTCGGTTATCTCATCGTGGCCGGCACGCTCCGCTTCGGCAGCGACCATCTGCACTCCGGCCATGCGAGACAGGCGCATGACGATCTCGTCCTGCACGCGCAGCACGTCGCCCCGTGCCTGATCGAACCGTTCCGACCATAGGCTCGCTCCCGACTCCGTTTCGATCAGCTGCGCATTGACCCGGACATGTCGTTCGGCGAGCAGGACCGTACCCTCCAACACGAAGCGGACCTGCTGCTCGCGGCCGATCTCGCGCACATCGACAGGCTGACATTTGTATCGCGCGGCGGTGGCGTGGGCCACGACTCTGCAATGGGGCACGGCGTGTACCAGGTCGGTGGTGAGGCTGTCGGTGATGCCGTCGACGAACCAATCAAGCGTCGGGTCCGAGCCGCGTGCCACGAAAGGTAGCACCATCACAGAGAAGGGCCGGGTCGCCTCGTCGCGGAGGAGAGGCTGCACCATCTCGACCGGCGCGGTGAAGCGATAGCCGCGGCCTGGGACCGTGACGATCCAGCCGCGGTCATCGCCGAGGGCGCGGCGCAGGTTGGATATCTGCACCTGCAGATTGTTCTCCTCGACGGCGACGTCCGGCCAGACCTGGTCCATCATCATGGCCTTGCTCAGCAGGGCTCCCCCGGATCCAACCAGCAACGCCAGCACGTCGAACGCGCGGCTGCCGATCTCGAGCACCTCGCCGTCGGCGAGCAGGCGGTGCTCGTGCAGTTGCAGCTCGAACCGGCCAAAGCGGGTGGCGGTCCGGCCCGTGGTACCAACCTGCCCCGATCCCGGCAGGCGAGCCGGCAGCGGCTTGGGCAATCGTTCAGTGTGCTGCATGAATCCACTTCCTCTCCGCGTTACGGGACTGCACTTCCGTCACGAGGAGAGGCTAGCCGGCGATCATCGCACCTTGGTTGCAGCCGCCGACATTCGCGTTACCGTTGTAACATCGGCGCTGCGGCGATACCGATCGCCTCGTTCTCTGACCGGTCGGCCAGCCAGTATTGCCTGGTCTGCGCGGCCACGGCGAACGCGAGCAGCCTCGCTTCGGATGGCGGACCCGGCGGCACCTCGGCGGGCGGGCGTCCGACTTCGCGGAGGAAGCAGGCCATCCGCCGGGTCGACACCAATACAATATCTACCGAGATGTCGCCGCGATTGCGCAGCGCGTGCGGGGTGGCGCCTTGGATGGCCAGGCACCGACCGGACTCGATCGTCCGCCAGCTTGCCGCGCCCACGGGGCCGAGACTGACATCCACTGCACCGGTCACGACGTAGAACAGCTCGGGATCGGCATGGCTGTGCAACATCACGACGCCGCCGGGCGGAATTTGGCCGCGCATTAACGACACGTCGTCGTCATCGGCGCCCAACTCGGCAAGGAGCTGCATGCTCACGCCGAAAACGTCGAACGTCTCGGGGGCCGCAGGCACGGCGGCAGGTTGCGAGGCTGCCGCTGACAAGGCATCGGCGCCAAGCAGCTCGATCCCGTACTGTGGCGCCGCCTGCACCAGGCGAGTGATGTCGGCTTCGGTCATCGCCGGGTCGTCGGCCTGCGCCGGCCGGCCGGCCGAGCGTACGAACCCGTCGAACCCACCGGGCGTGCAGAGCACCAGCGCTTCCGCTTCCACACTCCCGATATTGCTAAGCCGATGCGCCTGTTCGCGCGGTAGCGTCAGCGCCACGCCAGGCGACAGGTCGACTTGACCGGCCTCCGTCTCGACGCGGATGGAACCGGACAGGACGAGCACGGTCTCGTCCTCGTTTCGGTGCAGGTGGGGCGGTGTCCGGCCACCCGGCGGAGTGGTGATGCGCAGCAGGGAGAACGCGCCATCGGATCGTGCGGCAGGGACGAGGATGTCCGTCGTGGTGCCGGCGAACTGGATGGTTTCGACGTGCGGTGCTTTGGGCAAGTGGGTCATGGTGGCCTCGTTGCAGTTGATGGTAGGAGCGGCGTGCGTGGAGGTGGTCTCAGGTGACCGGCATGGCGCCGATGCGTCGGATGCCCATGTGCCCGCGGACGGGCGGCGGTGGGCCGGCCAGCCGCAGACGCGGGCGGCGCGCCGCAAGCACGGTCAAGCCTTCCTCCAACTCCGCCCAGGCCAACGCCTCGCCCAGGCAGCGATGCGCGCCACCGCCGAACACCGGGTGCAGCCGGCGCTGGTTGGTGCGGTGGATGTCGAACGTGTCGGGGCGGGCATGCACGGCCTCGTCACGCGACGCCGACATGGTCGACAGCAAGAGGAACGACCCGGCCACCACCGGAACCTCCCCGATCTTGATGTCCTGTGCCAGCTGACGCCCGACCGAACCGACGCTCGGCTCGAACCGCAACGCCTCGGCCACGGCCTGGCGCGCCAGGCCGGGATCGACACTCACCGCATCCCACTGCTCGCGATGCTGCAACAGCAGCGAGACCTGTGACGCCATCGCCACCCGCGTGGTGTCGGTGCCGCCGGCGATCAGGATGACGATCTGGACGACGACCTCGACCGGGGACAGTTCGCCCTTTGCGGCAACATCTGCCAAATACGCCGACAACAGATCGTGGCGGGGTTTCTCCCGCCGACGCTGTAGTAGGGCTTCGACATAGTCGTACAACTCGCATCCGTTCGCCTCGATCTGCGCGAGTTGGTCGGGCGCAAAGGTGAAGCTGATGATCCGCGAGACGCTGTAAACCAGCGCGGTAAAATGTGGGATGTCCACCTCCGGCAGGCCGAGGATCGTGCTGATCACGCGCGCCGGGAGTTCGGCGGCGTATTGCTCGACCAGATCGACGTCGCCGTGCCACTCGTCGATCAACCGTGCCGCGCCCGCCCGGATCGTCGGCCGTAGCGCAGTGATCATGCTCGCGGCAAAGCTGCGGGTGAACGGCGCCCGCCGCCGGCGGTGCTCGGCGCCATTCGCGGTCAGCATGCCGTAGCGGAACATGTCGAACAACGCGCCACCGGTCACACCCTGCATTTCGACCAGCCGCGTCCCCGACGCGAGCAAGCTGGAATCGCGCATGAGCGGCTCCACGTCGGCCGCACGCAGCACGATCGTGATGCCCTTCTCGGTCTCGATCACCGGCGTGCTGGCCCGGTGGCGGCGGAACACACCGTGCGGATCCGCTTCCAGTTCCGCGATGGTTAGGGTTGGGACCGGGTTCATTGGCTGGTCCTCGCTGCGGCGCCGGGAAGGATCTGCAGCGGTTCCCTGGTGGTCATGCCGATCGCGAGGCGCTCCTGTAACATCGCCGTAAGCTGTCGGCGATCCAGCTTACCATTCCCGTTGCGCGGTAGGCTCCCGACAGCAAACAGCCGCTCCGGCAGCTTGTAGTCGGCGAGCCGGCCTGACATCGCGGCCATGATGTCGGACAGCACAAACGAGGTCGCTCCCTCCCGCACGCGCACCAGCGCCATCACGCGTTGGCCCAGCACCGGGTCGTCAACGCCGGCCACCCCGACTTCGGCGACCGCCGGATGCGTGGCGATCGCCGCCTCGACCTCGACGGGCGAGATGTTCGACCCGGCGCGCACAATCAGGTCCTTGAGGCGGCCAACGAACCAGACGGCATCCTCTGCGTCCTGGCGCATGAGGTCACCAGAGCGATACCAGCCATCCTCCAACCCGGTCAGCATGCCGGGAAACGTCCAATAGCCCAGCATTACATGCGGACCGCGCAGGAGCATCTCGCCGGCTTGGCCAATCTGGACATCGGCGCCGTCCTCATCCACGAGCCGCATCTGGGTATTTGGGCAGAGCCGACTAACCGCGCCGCGCGAGGCGCCATAGGTGAACGAGCCAATTGCTTCGGTGGCACCCCAGAACGAATGCAGTTCGCAAGGAAAGACCTTCGCCCATGCCGCTTGCTGCCCACCTGACAGCGCATCGCCGCCGCTCACGGCCAGGTGGAGGCACGACACCTCCCGTGGCCGCGTGCGTTGTGCCTCGATCAGCCCGGATGCCAGGGCGGGAAGTAAGCAGATGGCATTGCACCGGTATTGCTCGACCGTGTCGAGAATGACGGCCGGATCGGCGTCGCACATGACCAGCTGCATGCCACGCCGCAGGGCAACCAGGAGCAACCACAGCCCGGAGATGTGCACCATCGGCAAGGACATGGCCATCTGCTGTCCGCGGCCCATCCCAAAGTAGCGTCCGCGGTCCGCGTCGTCGGTAAGGGATGTCAGGCTATGAGCGACGAATTTCGGCTGCCCGGTGGTGCCCGACGTCATGAGCAGCACAGCCGGCGCGCGCCTGTCAATCGAGCCGATCGGCAGTACCAAGTCATAGTAGCAGTTCAGCTTCGCCCAGGACTGCGGGCCACCTTGAGCAACGATGGTGCGATTAGCATCGACTAGGTAGCGTGCCGTATCCGGCAGCAACGACCGGTCGATGCCGGCGACGTGAACATAGAGATCGTGCTGACCCAAATACAGGCGTGGCTGCAGCCGCTGCAGAACGTCTTCCAGCTCCGCTTGCTTGATTCGCAGGTTGAGCGGGGCCGCGATGGCGCCGATGCGGAAGCAGGCGAGATAGGCGACAGCGATTTCCGGCCCATTGCGGAGGTGGAGCGCCACACGGTCGCCGGGTCTGATGCCGACGGCCACCATGCCGGCCGCGAGCCGATCCACGGCCACGTCAAGGCGCGCCAGCGTCCAAGGATCGCCGTTGCTGATGAACACCAGCGTGTCCGTGCGTGGAAATGCGTCAAGGCGAGGGATGGCGCCGGCATCATGCCGCCAGAGATCGTCAGGCATGGGAGTGTTCCTTTGGGAGAGATCTGAATCGTCGATGATACGCATCATCCGCGACGAACCGCGGAGGGCGCGCGGCGCCCGCCGGTAGGCAGGCGTGGCTGGTCGGAATGGCCGCCATGGTGGCACCGACCGTATTCGGACAGCCCATCCAGAACGGACTGGCCCACAGCGACGAGGCAGCGCCAAAGCAACCCGTCGTGCGATCGCGCCCGGACGGGTTCGGCGTCGCCAGGTCGCTCGTCTTCGGCGCAGGCCGGTCCGTCCGATCCAATGATCGTTCGCATTTTGCGAATACTCCGAGCGTTGTTGCGGCTCGGGTTATCGGCGCGGGCGTTTAAGGCGTCCTTTGCAGGATTTGAATCGTTCTGAAGCCGGAGTCCCAGATCAGCGCTTCAGCAGTGCCGTCCGCCGCCCCGATCGCCGCCTTGTCGAAGATGCGCCTTACGGGGCCACGGCAGCCAACAATCGTCGTGACGGTTTAGTCGAGACAATCGGCCTCGTAGGCCGAGTAGTAGGTCCGGGATGAGCTGTGCAGGCAGTAATAGGCGAGCCCTGACCAACTGCCGGGTTGAGAGGCGACGATCTCGTGTCGGCATAGCAGGGCGTCGGCGTCGGGCGGGCGCCATCAACTTGTTGGGTTCAGGTCGCGATGACGCGCGACAGGGACGGCGGCCTGCGATTACGCTGCGGCGGCGGCACCGGTCACCTCGGCCCAGACTCGAAAGGCCTCGGTCCGGGCGGCTCGGTATTGGGCGGCGGGAATATGGTGGCGGCGGAGGTGAAAAAGGTTGCTAATCCCGTCGTGAGCGGAGA
>CAZTJC010000100.1:0-10642 GCA_964613945.1 uncultured Acetobacteraceae bacterium | reverse complement strand
CAGCAAGCAAAGACGGCTGAGCCACGACCGCATGGCGACCCATGCAACAAAGTCGCGCAGAGTGCCATTCACGGTTTCTTAGTTTTTTGCGGCTACGCTTAGCGGAGCCTCATGAAGTCACCGCCCGTGAACATGCGCTCATCAGCCCTGGTTTGGCCTGTCCTGCCCTCTGGGGAGCGCGACAGCGCCGATGACCAACTGCGATCGGCACAACCATCTCCGGTCGAGTTGCGCGATCTCGCGCTTGACCGGATCCGGCAGGGCCTATGCGTGTTCGACGGGGACCAGCGCTTGCTGCTGTTCAACCGGCAGTATGCCGAGTTATACGGCCTTGACCCTCGCCAACTCTGGGTCGGCATGACCCTGCGCGATGTTGTGGACGCGCGCTATGCCGCATGCACCGGGCCGGACATGACCCCGGAGCAGTACGCAGCCTGGCGTGATCGCATCGGCATTGCGGAGCGTGTTACCGACACAGAAGTAATACTGTCCAACGGCCGCGTGCACGCCATTCATCACGAGCCGGCTTTAGCCGGAGGTTGGGTCGCTACCTTCGATGACATCACCGAGCGGCGTCAGGCCGAGGCGCAAGTGCGACATATGGCGCACCACGACGCGCTCACGGGTCTCCCAAACCGTGCCATGCTCGCCGAATGTCTGGAGAGGGCCCTGGCGCGCCTGCGCGGGGACAACAGACTGGAGGACGCTCAACCAACTCCGGTCTTTAATTGCGTGATCGCGGTGCTGTTTCTCGACCTCGACAACTTCAAAGACGTGAACGACACCCTTGGACACGCAGCGGGCGATGATTTGCTCCGATTAGTAGCGGCGCGAGTCAGTGGCTGCTTGCGCACCGAGGACATCCTGGCCCGACTGGGCGGCGACGAGTTCGCGGTGCTGCTCGAGGGGCTCGCGGCCGAGCGGGCGGCCGAGGTTGCCCAGCGCGTGATCGACGCCCTGTCGACAGCTTTCGTGCTTAACGGGCACGAGGCGTTGGTTGGCACCAGCGTCGGCATCGCTCAATGCGCGCGCAGTGACAAGGAGATTGCGGAGCCCGACCTTCTGCTGCGTCAGGCGGATATGGCGCTCTATCAAGCGAAAGCTGAAGGGCGCGGCACGTGGCGGTTTTTCCAAGCTGGAATGCATGCAGCGCTGCAACGGCGCAAGGAGATGGAGCGCGACCTGCGCAGAGCGCTAGCGGAAGGCAGCGGGTTGGAAGTGCATTTTCAACCCATATGGGCGCTGGAGCCCAGCCAGCAACTCGTGGGTGCCGAGGCGCTTGCGCGTTGGAACCACCCAGAGCGCGGCCTGGTGGTCCCCGGCGAGTTCATTCCCTTAGCTGAGAGCACAGGGCTGATCGGCGAGCTCGGCGCATGGGTATTGCGAAGCGCATGCTCGCACGCCGCGCGCTGGAACGGTCTGCGCGTGGCCGTAAACCTCTCGCCCGAGCAGGTGCGCCGGCCTGGCCTGGTCGATTTGGTGACGTCGGTGCTGGCGGAGACTGGCCTGGCGGCGGATCGGCTGGAACTGGAAATTACCGAGGGCCTTTTGCTTCAACACACGGCGCCAGCGTTAGCGACGCTGGCCCGCTTGCGCGCGCTCGGTGTTGAGATCGTCCTCGACGACTTCGGAATCGGCTACTCCAGCCTGAGCTACCTGCGCCGGTTTCCATTTAGCAAGCTTAAGGTGGACCGGAGCTTTGTCGCCAGCATGGCCGTAGACGCCGGCACCGCCGCAATCGTTCGGGCTGTCGCCGCACTCGGCCGCAGCCTCGGCATGCGGGTCTGCGCTGAAGGCGTTGAAACCGAGGAGCAGCTTTCGCTCGTACGCGCGATGGGATGCAACGAGGCGCAAGGTTATCTGCTTGGCTATCCCTGCCCGCCTGCGGCTTTCGCGCGGCTTGCGGCTTCTGGTCAGATCACGAACGGGTAAGTCGGGGCGCTCGGCGTCCGAGGCATGCAGGATACGCCATCGCCGGCCGTCCAGCCAGGAACAACGCATCAAATTGACTGTCTGATTACGTGCTATGTGCGGAGTAGCTGGAGCATGTAGTTGTCGTTCCGAGCGGCCTGCTTTTTCCTCCCCGCTTACTTGTTTTGGTGTTTTGGACGACTGATCACGGCTGATCAGGTTGAGAGCGATCTTGCGCAGGACGGCGAGACTGCGAGCGGAATACGATCACGCACCCGGCTTTCATCCTCTCTGAACATCACGTCGAGCACCCAATGCAAGTTATTCTCGATCGTCCAATGCTTGCGGATCGCCCTGGCCAGAACCTCGGGTGCATCAGGCCCACTGGTCGTAACCCGTGCGAGCGGATCACGTCGGATCAGGCTTCTCGGTCGTCCTCCTTGAGGCGGTGCGGCATCCAGTAATCGCGGATCTCGGGGAGCACGAGCGGGATGTCTTGGTAGGCGGTGCGCAGGAACTGTTCGGTTTCCGGGCCCTCGCGGGGTGGTCCGAGCAGGGGCTGGCCGAACGGGTCGCTGCAGTAGAGCAGGATCGGCAGCATCAGCCCCTGATGGATTTGACCCAGGTCGAGCAACGGCCGCCATTGGTCAAAGCGCAACCGCATCGCGGTCAGAAACCCCGTGCACCACGGTTGCGGCAGCGCCAGGCCATTGTCGGTCTTCTCGAATATCGGCGCATGCCGTTTCGGCACGGTGACGAGGTCATCGCTGATGACGTTGAGGCGGGCAACGATCGCAGCCATGGCCGCCAGCGTCTTGCCGGCTGCGGTAGCGATGCGGCCGCGCTCGCCAAGGAGGTCAACGAACCATTCGTCCGGTGGGATCGAGCACGGCCCAATGACGATCGCCGTCCAACATTGAGGCGCCATCGACCCGCCCTGGCGGACTGAGTGCATGCAGCCATACATCCAGCTGTTCGAGGCTCATCGCCGGCTCTGCTGGACCCGACCGACGTGCCCGTCGTTTGGTCACGCCGCCGCAGCCTCCTGCACCGCTCGAGCCGCTTTCCAATGCCATGGTAGCAGTTCGCTCAACGCATTCGCCTTCGTGCGGCCGCTGACCATGCGATCGAGCACGTCGGACAAGTAGGTCTGCGGATCCAATACGTGCAGCTTGGCCGTGTTGATCAGCGACGCCAGGATCCCCTCCAGCAGCTTTCCATTGAACAAGTTCAATGGAACCTTTGCTGCCTCCGCCCATCGCTCGCCACCGGTATGCGATCCGGCGAACAACGCGTTCTTGCACCCGAGTGGAACCGATCGGATGCAGCGTTCGGCGGTGTTGTTGTCCACCTCGACCCGGCCATCGGTCAGGAACACCGTCAGTCCTTGCCAGTGCCCGAGCGTGTAGCGGATCGCCGTGGCCAGCGATGATTTCGCTGAGATCTCCTCAAGCCGCTCCATCAACCACGACCACAGCGGCCTCGTCACGGCTCGGCGAACCGCGACGCGCTGCTCGGCCGAACGCCCGCGGATGTCTACCTCGATGGCGTAGATCTCACCAATCCGACGGAGCGCCTCGGACGCGATCGGATCTTTGGTCTGCTTGTGCACATCAAAGAACCCGCGCCGCGCATGCGCCAGACAGTAAGCTAACGTAATCGCGCCACCGGGCCGACTGGGCCGGGCCAGATCGATGTAGCCAGCATAGGCGTCAACCTGCAGCACGCCCCGGAACCCGTCGAGATGTTCGTCGATGTGGCGACCTCGACGATCCTCGGCGTAGCGGTAGACCACTGCCGGTGGCGACGAGCCCTGCCATGGATGGTCATCGACGGCATAGCACCAGAGCCGCGCGATCCGCGTTCGTCGCCGGGTTCGGTCCAGCACCGGCAACAGCGTGTCGTCGCAGAACACCTTGCCGGCCGCCATAACGGTCCGAGCCAACAAGTCGTAGAGCGGGCGCAGCCACCACGCCGTACGACCGATCCAATGCACTAAGGTCGATCGGTCCAGCTTGATGCAGTGTCCGGCCAGCATCTGCGTCTGGCGATGCAGCGGCAGATGTCAGGCAAACTTCGCCGCCGCCACATGAGCCAGCAGCCCTGCCGTCGGCAGCCCGCCCTCGATCGGACGCGCCGGCGCCGGTGCCTGCACTACGGCGCTCTCGCATGTGCGGCAACCATAGCAAGGCGGCGGATGCATCTGACTTGGATGATCGCCGGCACGATGTCGAGCATCTCGCTGATATCCTCGCCAATGCGATGCAGCACACCGCGGCAGCACGGGCAGGTTTCGATCGCAGGCTCGATGACAATTTCCTCGCGCGGCAGATGCCGAGGGAGGCTGCCGATGTTGCGCATCGGCTTGCGGCGGGTCGGCCCGCCCGGCGGCCGTGGTTGTGCCGCGTTCGGCTCGGACACGACCTGCGCCTCCGAGATGTCCTCGAGCCCTAACGCAAGCTGCCCCGGATCGTCGCCGAGCCGCTCCGATCGTGCGCCAAACAAAGCACGCCGTGCCGTCTCGAGCATCTCCCGCAGCTTGCCGTTCTCGTCGCGCAGTTCGACGATGATCTCGATCAGCGCGTCAAGCTCGCGCGGCAAGGAAGCAACGTCAGGCGCCATGGCCAGAGCGTACCGAACCGAGGCGGTGTTTCGCTACATCTTCGATGCTGCCGCGACGCTTTTATTCGGCTGGCACCCGGACGGCGCCAAGCCGGGTCCAGTCCATTCCGGTAAACAGCAACCGCAGCTGGACCGCATTCAGCGTCACTGCCCCGTCGCGCACAGGCAGCCAGGTGAACGCGCCGGTCTCGAGCCGCTTGGTGATCAGGCACAGCCCGGATCCATCCCAAAGTAGCAATTTCAGCCGGTCCGATCGCTTCAAGCGAAAGAGGAACACGTCGCCGGTAAACGGATCACAGGCGAGCGTCTGCATGACCAGGGCGGCCAGGAGTCCATGCCCTTACGAAAGTCGACCGGCTTGGACGCCACCATGATCCGCAACCCCGGCCGCGGCGGCACACCGAGGATCAATTCCGCCGTCCGAAATGGCCGAGCACGAGACGCAGCGCGGCAGTATCGACCGCGCCAGAAAAGCGGATCCGCAGGCCATTGCCTCGAGCTCAATCAGCCCTGCCCCCGTCGCTACTGCGCCGTCCGCTGCTAGATCGACCGGCGTGGTGGGTGGCTCGTCGGCAATCCGAAGCGGCACGAAGACCGAACTCTGATCGACGGCCATGCGCATCGCTGTCCGTCGCCAAATTTGCAGCAGCCCGCGACTGACGCCATATCGGCGCGCCACGTCTGACACGCCCATCCCTGGCTGCAGGCTCTCGGAAACCAGCGCTGCTTTCTCCGCCGGCGTCCACTGCCGCCGACGCGACGTGCCCGTGATCAGCTCGATGCGGCGGTACTCAGCCCCATCGTGCCTGTGCTGATGCCTGGCATTAAGCTTGGCACTATCCATCCTGCTACCTGCAATCGCAGGCAGTCTGGCCGCCGTTCAGCACGAGCCGCTAGGTGGCGCACTCGCACCGGTTACTTCTGGTCAGGAAGTAGCGCAGTTCCGCCACCGTCTTGGCGTTGCCGTTGATGCTGCGGATCGTCTCGACAACCAAGACAGCGCGCAGACTTGGCCAGCAACGCAATGCCTTGAACCCCGCCGCTTCGGTGCTGACAAAGACTCGGCGACGGACGAGGCGGCATGACGATCATCGAATTCCTCAACAACAGCCTGGCCCGGCAGTGCAACTGATCCATCCCTGGCCCGACAGTGCTGCTCGTTATTTCCTGCGCGCTCGGTCATGGCAGAAAGCCAGCGGCCGCGATTGTAGCTGCGATGGCGCTTGGCGACCTGACTGCGATGACGGCTTCCATGCTGGGCTTGGAAGCCGTGCTCGCGACCTCGGCACTGGTGTTCACAGGGCTGCGCTGGCTTGGTGAAGCCTATCTCATCTACGCGGCCTCAGGCGGCTTCGGGAAGCCGTCGCAGATCTCGTCGAGGTGGCGCAACACGCGCGCGTCGCTGTCGAGGATCGCCTGACGAACCTTAGTCAGGCAATGGTACCTTGTTTCAGCGGCGGCCCCGAGTTGCTCCTCGGTCATCTGCGCCCACGTCGGCTGTTCGTCGTCGCTCATCGTCTGCGTCCTCGCCGGCCCAGCCTTAAACCCGCTTAAATGAACCGGGATCACCCTCTGGAGCCAGGGAAGGCGCATTAGGATCATCCCGCGTTTGTGCGATGCGGTTAGCTCAAGCCGGAGCGTCTTAGCAATGACGAGCCGGCCCATCTGTAGGTCGCGACGGACGTTGTCGGCATCGCCGCCCAGACTGATCACGCCCGCGGACGTCAGGTTCTCGCCTTGGAACAGGCGGACCGACCCGTCCCCGGCATTGGCGACGGCAACCATGTCGGCCCTTGGCGCGTAGCCGATGCCCTGCGGCTCCCTTAGCCCGGTGGTGCGATGGATGGCCTTTCCTGCCGCGAGGTCCACCGCATCGACGGTGCCGTTGCCGAGTTCGGCCACGAACAGGCGCCCGCGCCGGAGGTCCACCGCCATGTGGTCATTCCGGCCGGAGACGCCCGTCAGCAGGATGGTCCGCTCCAGCATAATGGGTAGCACTGGATCTGCTGGCTGGCAAAGTCAGGCAGCGCGCAGAAAAGTGCCAGAATGCAGCACAGGACCACCCTTTGACCGGCGAAGGACATGCTTGCCCCTAGCTCCGGGCGACGTTCACTTTGTCCAGTGCCGCACGCAGCCCCTTGGCCAGCTTGGCCGCGTCGTCGTTGGCCCAGAAGTGCATGAAGAACAGCCGGGGCTGGTCGTCCAGCATGTGGTTGTGGACGGCCGTGACCTCGATGCCGTTCTCGCGCAGGGTCCGCAGCACCGGGTTCACTTCGCCCGCGGTCAGCACGAAGTCGCCGGTGATGGCCGCCTTGCCGCCGCCGGTTGGCTGGAAGTTGATCGCCTCGGCAGACCCCATGGCGACCGGCACTTCCATGCCGCCGTCCTTGATTGTCTCGGCGCGGGCTATGCCGACCTGGTAGACGCCTCCGGCGGCCTTGCCCTTGGCGCCCAAGACCTGGTCGATCATCGCGGTGTCCAGGTCCAGTCGCGCCGGCTGCTCGGTGCCAGCTGCCGGTGCCTGCGGGCTGGCGGAAGCGGTCGCGGTCCCGAGCGGCGTCTTGCTCAGCGCAAGGCCGTCGTGCAGCGCGGCTGCGAGCTTGGCCGGGTCACCATGGCCGAGCACGTGCATGTACAGCGTCGAGGGCTGGGCGCGCAGCAGGTGGTTGTGCAGCGCCGTGATCTCGATGCCGTTCTCGACCAGCTTCTTCATCACCGGCCCGACCTCCTCCTCGGTCAGCACGAGGTCGCCCATGACCATCGCCGTGTCGCCGTTGCCCTGGAAGGCGAGCCAGGAGCCAAGCGCCAGCGTCGGCTTGATGTCCACGCCATCCAGCCTGACGTGCAGGTCGGTGCGCGGCAGGCCCACGCGATATACGCTGCCGGCCACCTCGGTGCCGGGCTTGCCGAGCGCGTCCGCGACCTTGATCCAGTCAGCATCGGCCGCGAATGCCGCCACCGGCAGCATCATGCACAGCGCCGCCGCCTTGAGTGTCATCCTAACCATGTGCGTCTCCTGAGTTTCTCGTTGTTTCTCGAGGCCAGTTGAGCAGGACTTGTTTAAGGCAGGATTATCCGGGTGGGCGGAACGCTTAATGCTGCCGTAAAAGAAGCATGGCCTACTCGCTTAACCCCCAGCGGAGTGCGTTGGGACCTGGACCAAGGAACGGATGCGCCTCCTAGTCGTCGAGGATGAAACGCGGATCGTCGAGGTGCTGCGGGCGGCCCTGGGCCGGGCCGGCTTCGTTGTGGACGCGGTCGCCAACGTCGCCGATGCCCGCGCTTCGGCGCCTCTCGTCGCCTATGACGCGATCATCCTCGACCTCGGGCTGCCGGACGGCGACGGGATGGAGCTGCTGGTCGAGCTGAGGCGGGCTGGCAACCGCGCCCCCGTGCTGGTGCTCACGGCCCGCGACGCGGTGGAGGCCCGGGTGGCGGGCCTGGATGCCGGGGCTGACGACTACCTGATCAAGCCGTTCGCAATAGCCGAGTTGGTCGCCCGCACCAAGGCGCTGCTGCGCCGGCCCGGCCAGGCGCTCGGCGCGGTGCTGGAGGCCGGCAACGTCGTCTTTGACACCATCGGCCGCGATGTCCGGGTCGGCGCGGCCGTGCTGCCCCTGGCCCGCCAGGAGCTGGCGATCCTCGAGCACCTCATGCGCCGGCTCGGCCGCGTCGTGCCGAAGGCGGTGCTGGAGGAGAAGCTCTACGGCATCGATGACGAGCTGGGGTCCAATGCAATCCCGGTCCACGTCCATCATCTGCGCCGCAAGCTCGCCGAGGCGGGCGCGGGCGCGGCGGTCCACACCGTGCGCGGCATCGGCTACCTGCTCACCGAACCTCCTGCATGACCGTTTGGTTGCGCTCCATCCAGGGCCAGGTGGCACTGCGGCTCGCCGCGGTGTTCTTGGTGGCGACGACGCTGGGCGTCGGCGCCCTGCTTTACGAGGGTATGCAGCAAACGGCGTTGCAGGACGCCTCGGACGCCGACGCGCTGGCACATGCCCTGTTGCGCGAGTTCGTGCTCGACTTGTCCTGGGCGATCCCCCTCTTCGCCGCGGCCACTCTGGGCGTCGGGATGTGGGCAGTGCGTAGCGCCCTCCGGCCGCTCCGCTCCATCTCCGAACATGCCGCGGCAATCGCGCCGGACGCGGCCAGCGTGCGCCTGCCAGTCGAGACCCTGCCGTCCGAACTGGTTCCCTTGGTGGCCGCGGTCAACCACGCCTTCGACCGCCTGGAGCAGGGTTTCGCCGCGCAGCGCCAGTTCACCGCGAACGCTGCGCACGAGCTGCGTACGCCGCTGGCCATCCTGACCGCCGGGCTGGAAGCCCTCGATGATGGCCCGGAAGTCGCCAAGCTGCGCGCCGACACAGCCCGGATGAACCGGCTTGTGGAGCAGTTGCTACGGGTGGCGCGGCTCGACGCCGTGCCGCTGGAAACAAGCAAGGTTATCGACCTGCGCGTCACGGCTGCCGGAGTTGTCGAATACCTGGCGCCCTGGGCCGTCGGACAAGGCCGTGCTTTAGGCTTCGACGCGCCCGAGAACCCCGTGCGGGTACGTGGCGACGCCGACGCGATCACGGATGCACTGCGTAACCTGATCGAGAACGCCGTCGCGCACGCGCCCCCTGAGACCGAGGTGGCCGTGGCAGTGTCGATGGACGCTGCCGTGAGCATATCCGACCGTGGATCCGGCGTGGCACTGGCGGATCGGACGCACGTGTTCGAACGCTTCTGGCGGGGGCGGGGCGAGCGGCGCGCCGGGGCCGGGCTTGGCCTGGCGATCGTGGCCGAGACTGCGCGGGCTCACGGCGGAACGGTCGAGGTCAGCGACGCACCAGAAGGTGGTGCGGTCTTCACGTTGAGGCTTCGCCGCATCTTGTAGTGCTGCCGCTTGCTGGGCGACGTAGGCCAGCACGGGGTAGGCACCGCCAAAAGTGACTTCGTCGGAGTGTGTTGCACCGATCGGGTAGTAGGCGCGAACTACCCGCACGTCCCTTCATTTATTACGGAAGTCGGACGTAGTCTGGACGCCCGAGTTCGAGCATCCGGTTCATTGCGCCCACGGCAAGCGCAATCTCGGTCGCTCGACGCTGGTCGGTACGAGATCGTAAGCCGTCACCGATGACCCGTTTGAAGCGGCTGATGTCGGCTTCGACCAGGGCTCGCCAATTGTAGCCGGAGGCTTTCTGCCAACCCATGCGGCCGCGCTCGGCAATGATCTGCAGGTGACGGTCGCGCATCGTCGGTGCCGTTTGTGCTGTCTCGCTCGGCACGGCACTGCAACGCGGTGGGACGATCACGGACGCCTCGGGATAGCGTGCAGCGACCTGCCCGTAGACGCCGTCCTGATCGTAAGCCCCGTCGGCGGTGAACGACGCGACCGGGCCATCAACCTGATCGAGCAACGCCCCGACCTGCGAGGCATCGTCGACGTCGCTTGTGGTCAATGCCGCCGCCGCGATCTGGCCGGTGTCGGCATCCACGGCAATGTGCAGCTTGCGCCATGACCGCCGTGTCTTCGTGCCATGCTTCTCGAGTAGCCATTCGCCGGAGCCGCATAGCTTCAGTCCAGTACTGTCTACCAGCAGGTGCACGGCACCCGAGCTTGGCCGTGGACCAACCACTGCCAGCGTCTCGGCCCGACGGCTCAAGGTAGTATGGTCCGGAACCGCGAGATCGAGACCGAGCAGGGCGATGATGGAGCCGATCAGCCCTTCAGTCTGCCGCAGTGCCAAGCGGAATACCGCTCTCAACGTCAGCGCCGTTGCGATCGCCAGCTCCGAATAACGTCGCTGGCCACCTCGCGTCGCTCGCGGCTCAGCTTTCCAGGCCGCAATCGCCGCCTCAGTAAACCACACGGTCAAGCTGCCACGCTGCCGCAGGGCGGCATCGTAAGCGGCCGAGTTCGTGGCGCGGTGACGCTGCGTTGGGATGTGGTGGCGACGCTCGGCGTTGGCTTTGAACGGCACGACAACCCACCCCAAAGACAGTGACGAAGAAAACCTCACGCCATCTTATCTTAGGCATACCCGTCAGGGTCCATGCACCACACTCCTTGCCAGTCTCATCGATGAACGCGAAGCGCTCCGGGTCCATGAAGGCGTGTCAG
>CAZTJC010000099.1:0-10772 GCA_964613945.1 uncultured Acetobacteraceae bacterium | reverse complement strand
TCCAGCGCCGTGAACTCCGCCAGCAGCTGATGCGATTGATACACGAAGCCGATCCGGTCCCGCCGGATCGCCGTCCGCTCGGTGTCCGCCAGCCGCCCCGAATCTCGCCCGTCGATCAACACCGCGCCTTGATCCGGCCGCTCCAGCAGCCCGGCCACATGTAGCAGCGTGCTTTTCCCCGTCCCCGACGGCGCCACCAGCGCCACGATCTCGCCGGGGTGCAGCGTCAACTCGGCATCCTGCAGCACGTGCAGATCGGTCTCACCGCTTCGGTAGGATCGGCCCACGCCCTGGAGGCGCAATGGTTCATTCATGGCGCAACGCCTCCACCGGGTCGGTCCGTGCCGCGCGCCAGCTCGGATAGATCGTCGCCAGCAGGGACAGCGCCAGCGACATCACCACTACCTGGATCACCTCGCCCGAGTTCAGCTTCGCCGGCAGGTGCGTCAGATAATACACTTCCGGGTTGAACACCCGCGCGCCCGTCACCGCCTCGACCCAACCCTGGATCTCCTGGATGTTGAGGCAGAACAACACCCCGATCACCACACCGACCAGCGTCCCCGTCACGCCGACCGAGGCGCCGCACATCAGGAAGATGCGTAGGATGGCCCCCCTACCCGCCCCGATGGTCCGCAGCACGGCGATGTCGCGCGTCTTGTCCTTGACCATCATGATCAACGACGAGATCACGTTGAACGCCGCCACCAGGATGATCAGCGTCAGGATCAGGAACATGACGTTCTGCTCGACCTTCACGGCCGCGAAGAAGCTGTTGTTGTTCTGCTGCCAATCCACCACCCGCACCGGCGTTCCCGCCAGCGCCGCGCCGATCTGCTGGCCGATGGCGCGCACCCGGTCGGGGTCATCGACCCGCACTTCGATCTGCGACACCGCGCCCGGCGACTGGAAGAAGATCTGCGCCGCCTGCAACGGCAGGAACACGTAGGCCGTGTCATACTCATTCATGCCGACCGAGAAGATCGCCACGATCTTGTAGGCGCGCACCCGCGGGATGGTGCCGAACGCGGTCGCCGCTCCCTGTGGCGACACCAGCGTCAGTTCGTTGCCAACACCGAGCCCGAACTTCGTCGCCAGTCCGCTACCGATCGCGATGGCGTCCTCACCCTTGAAGTCGGCGAGCGACCCCGCCGGGATCTTGATCGCACTCATCTCGGCGAAGTCCTTGGGCTCGATCCCGCGCACCAGCCCGCCCGAGGACTGCCCGCGCGGCCCGCTCAGCAGAACCTGGCCGTCGATTACCGGCGCCGCCGACGCGACCCCCGGCACTGCCCGGATCTTCGCCGCTGCCGCATCGAAATCCTGCAGCTTGCCCGCCGTCGAGTAGACGCCGAGATGCCCGTTGAACCCCAGGATGCGGTTCAGCAGATCCGTCTGGAACCCGCCCATCACCGACATCACGATGATCAGTGTCGCCACCCCCAGCGCGATGCCCACAAGGCTGAACCCGGCGATCACCGACACGAACCGCTCGCCCCGCCGTGCGCGAAGATAGCGCCCCGCGACCGCCCGCTCGAATGCGCCGAACACTATTGAACCTGGGCGATCTTCGCGAGCGCGGCCTCGAGCGACAGTTCCTCGCGCTCGCCGGTGGCCCGCCGCTTCAGCTCCACCAAGCCGTTGGCTGCGCCGCGCGGCCCCACGATGATCTGCCATGGATGCCCCATCAAGTCGGCATCGGCGAATTTCGGCCCTGCCCGCTCGGCGCGATCGTCATACAGCGCATTGCCTGCAAAATGCGCATATGCCTGCTCGCAGATTGCGTCGCACTTGGCATCGCCCTGCTTGAGGTTGAGGATCGCCGCCCGGAACGGCGCAATGCTGTCCGGCCAGATGATCCCGGCATCGTCGTGCGACGCCTCGATCACCGCGCCCACCAAGCGCGAGACACCGACGCCGTAGCTGCCCATCTCCGGCGTCACCGGCTTGCCGTCCGACCCGGCAACACTCAGTTCCAACGGTGCGCTGTACTTGGTGCCGAAGTAGAAGATGTGCCCCACTTCGATGCCACGGCCTTCGCGCCGCTGCGCCGGGTCGACTTTCTCCCAGGCGGCGACGTCATGCATCTCTTCGGTGGCGGCATACGGCGTGGTCATAAGGCCGAAAAAGCGTTCGAGATCATCCGGCTTGGCCGCGTCGAAGCTGTCGCCGCTGTAGTCGATGCCGTCGAAAGCGGCATCGTAGAACACCTGGCTCTCGCCGGTCGGCGCCAGGATGATGAATTCATGGCTGAGGTCGCCGCCGATCGGGCCGGTATCGGCCACCATTGGAATCGCCGAGACGCCGAGCCGCTGGAAAGTCCGCATGTAGGCCAGCATCATCTTACGGTAGCTGATCACCGCGCCGGCATAATCCAGGTCGAAGCTGTACGCGTCCTTCATCAAGAACTCGCGGCCGCGCATCACGCCGAAGCGCGGGCGGGTCTCGTCGCGGAACTTCCACTGGATGTGATAAACGATCTGCGGCAGTTGCCGATAACTGTTGACTGATTGCCGGACGATGTCGGTGATCATCTCCTCGTTGGTCGGCCCGAACAGCATCTCGCGCTCGCCACGATCCTTGATCCGCAGCATTTCCGGCCCATAGGCGTCGTAGCGTCCGCTCTTGCGCCATAGCTCGGCCGACTGGATCGTCGGCATCAGCAATTCCTGCGCGCCGACCCGGTCCTGCTCCTCGCGCACGATCTGCGCGATCCGCTGCAACACACGCCACCCGACGGGCAACCAGGCATAGATTCCAGCCGATGTCTGCCGCACCAAACCAGCGCGCAGCATGAGGCGATGCGACGTGATCTGCGCTTCGGCCGGGTTCTCTTTGAGGGTCGGGATCAGGGAATGGGAGAGGCGCATTGAGGTCCTTTGGGCGTCACGACGCCCGACATTTCCGCCGGGCGGAGGTCCTCTACACCAAATCGACCATGCTTGGGAAAACGACCGGCCGGATGATCGTCGGGCCATTGCTTGATGCTGCGGCGCACAAACGATTATCGCCTAAAATCAGACGTGTTGCCGGAAAAAAGAGTGACAGGCATGCGTCCGGGAGATAACAAAAAGAAAGGCCCGAGCGCCAAGGCGCAACGGGCCAAGTTTAGGGAGGAAACGCCATCTACGCATCGGAACGGGCCAAGCCCTGTTCTGATGCGTCATGGTGTCCGATTGGCGCCGGCCTGTCCAAAGTTTTTGAGGCCGGAAAAACAGATAATTTGCTGATCCGAACCAATTCTGGCGCGCAAACACGCATCGCCTCCAGAGTTGCTCGTCAAACGGTCACAAGCCGGTCCGGAATGACAGATACGGGCTCTGGATCACCCACATGATCACGCCCCAGACCACCACCGCGATCGCCGTGGTCACCAATACTTTTCGTAGGATCAACGGCCGTTCCGGCACCCCACGCCACCCAGTGGCCTCATCGGCCTCCGGGTGAGGCCGTGTCCATAATGGCAGCACGGTGAACAGCAACGTCCACCATACCAGCATGAACACGACGAACGCGGTGAACCAGTCCATCAGACCCGCAGCAGGTGCACGTCCACCATGGGCCGCTTCTGCAAGCGGCGTCCGAGGGCACGGCGCAATGCGGCCCGAGCCGCATCGGTCAACGCGGCGTCATCGCTGCGCAGGCCGGACGGCAGTTCGTTGATGGCGCGGCCAAACTCGGCGGTGATCCGGGTCGTCTCCGGGTCGTCCTGTTCGAGCAGCCCGGGTGCGCTCACCCGCGCGGTGCCGACCAACTTGCCGTGTTGATCGACCGCGATGCTACCCAGCACGACACCGTTGAACAGCATGCGA
Source organism: uncultured Acetobacteraceae bacterium (assembly GCA_964613945.1). Lineage (GTDB taxonomy): Bacteria > Pseudomonadota > Alphaproteobacteria > Acetobacterales > Acetobacteraceae > JAVVHH01. The sequence continues at coordinate 6,960 of CAZTJC010000099.1, read as the reverse complement.
CGCCGGGCTGCGAGCACCCCGCCGTCGAGCGGCACCACCCGATTTCCATCCAGGACCAAGCGTCCCACCGGGGCGCTGTCCACGACTTCCGGCTTGCCGGGCGCCAGCTCGAGCACGTCGCCATCCTCGAGCATAATCGGGGTCGCCCCGCAACCGCGCGCGAGATCGGCATGTGCCGACAGGTGCCGCCACTCGCCATGCGTCGGCACGGCATATTTCGGCCGCACCAGACGATACAGCGTCCGCAACTCCTCGCGCGCCGGATGTCCGGACACGTGGACGGGATGATCGTCGTCGGTGATGACGCGAACGCCGCGCCGCACCAGGCCATCCTGCACCGACACCACCGCCCGCTCGTTGCCCGGGATCATGCGCGAACTGAAGATGACGGTGTCACCCTCGCCGAGCGCGATGTTCTGGTGCGTGTCGGCAGCAATCCGCGCCAGCGCGCTCTTGGCCTCACCCTGACTGCCGGTGACGATGATCAGCACGTCATCATCGTCACACGCATTGGCGGCGTCTTCCGACAGGAACGGTGCCACTTTCTGCAGATAGCCGCACTCGCGCGCCGCTGCCTCCAGGTTACGCAACGACCGTCCAACCAGCGCGACCCGGCGACCAGCTTCCTGCGCCGCCAAAGCGATGCTCTCCACACGCGCCACGTTGCTCGCGAAGCACGTCACCGCAATCCGTCCGTCGAGCGACGCGATGAGATCGAACATGCTTTCCCGCACTTCGAGTTCGGAGCCCGAGGTGCCGTCGACCATGGCATTGGTGCTGTCGCAGATCATCGCCAGCACCCCCTCCTCCCCTAGCCGCGCAAAAGCGGCTTCGTCGGTCGGATTACCCACCAGCGGTGTGGGATCGAGCTTGAAGTCGCCGGTATGCAGGAGAATGCCGTAATGCGTGCGGATCACCAGCGCCTGAGCTTCCGGGATCGAATGCGACACCGGCAGGAACTGCAGATTGAACGGCTCTAACTCGAACACGCCACCGGAGACTACGGTGTGGATCCGCACCTCGTTGAGCAGCCCGGCTTCACCCAGCTTGCGCCGCAGCACGGCGGCTGCGAACGGCGTGGCATATAGCGGGCAGCGAAGCATCTTCCATAGATGCGCAACGGCGCCGATATGATCCTCGTGCGCGTGCGTGATCACCATGCCGACCAACTTGTCCCGGCGCTCTGCTAGGAAGCCGGGGTCCGGCATCATTATTTCTACCTCGGGGTTCTCGCTCCCGCCGAAGCCGATGCCACAATCAACGGCAAGCCATTTGCCGTCGCATCGGTATAAATTTAGATTCATTCCAATCTCGCCCGTCCCGCCCAACGGCAGGAAGGCCAAGTCACCGCTTTCCGCGTCCATTCAGTCGCTTTCTAACGCTCGCATTCTGTCACGGCTTAATGTGGGGGCGGGGTTACGCTCCGCCAACAACCGAAGTCCGTCTAGAGTCAATTCGGGTGCGATCACACCGATGACGGTGGTTCCCTCGGCCAGCAAGGGCGCCAATCCGCCCGTGGCGATCACCTTCAACGGGCTATCGTATTCCGCCTGGATCCGGGCGACCAAGCCCTCGATCAGGCCGACATAGCCCCAGTAAATACCTGACTGCATCGCCGGGACGGTCGAACGGCCGATCACCGCCTGCGGTCGACCGATACCGATCCGCGGCAGCCGGGCGGCTGCCTTGTGCAACGCTTCCAGCGACAGGTTGATGCCGGGCGCGATCACGCCGCCCAGATAGGCGCCATCGGCCTCGACGACGTCGAACGTCGTGGCGGTGCCGAAATCCACCACGATCAGCGGGCCGGAATACGCTTGATGCGCGGCAAGTGCATTGAGCAGCCGGTCGGCGCCGACTTCCGCCGGGTTGTCGAGCCGGATCTCGAAACCCCAGTCCAGCCCGGAGCGAGCGATCAACGGTTCCGTCTCGAAGTAATCACGGCACAGCCGACGCAGGTGATACAGCGCCGCCGGCACGACCGTGCCAATGACGGCCCGCTCGATGTCGGACGGTTTGACGCCGTTGAGCGTCAGCAAGGTCAGCAGCCAGACGGCGTACTCGTCCGAAGTTCGCTGCGGTTCCATGGCGATGCGCCAATTGCCGCGCCAGCGCTCGCCGTCATGGACGGCGAACACGACGTTGGTATTGCCGGCATCGACGACGAGCAGCATGGGCATGTTAGCCGAACAGCAACTGGGCGGCAGTCTGTGCAGCGCCGACGATTGGTGCGGGGAGCAAGAAGAAGAACGTCGTTACCAGCGCACCAACCGCGCCCACGAAGGTGAGCGAGGTGCTGCGCGGATCGAAGGCCGGCTCGGCGGCATCAAAATACATCACCTTGATAATGCGCAGATAATAGAACGCGCCGGCGACGCTGGTCAGCACGCCGATCACGGCCAGCGTCCAGAACCCGGCATCGACCGCGGCGCGGAATACATACAGCTTGCCGAAGAACCCCGAGAACGGCGGGATGCCGGCCATGCTGAACATCAGGATCGTCATAATCAGCGCCAAGCCCGGATCGGTCTTGCTGAGGCCGGAAAGGTCGCTGATCTGCTCCAGCGCACGGCCACGGCGACGCATGGCGATCACGACGGCGAACACGCCAGCGCTCATAAACACATAGGTCACCATGTAAATCATGACGCCCCGGATACCTTCCTGCGTCCCGGGTGCCAGACCCACCAGCGCGTAGCCGATGTGACCGATGCTGGAATAGGCCATCAGCCGCTTGATGTTCTTCTGCCCGATGGCCGCCAGTGCGCCCAGCAGCATCGACGCGATCGAGACCAGCACGATGAGCCCGGACCATTGTTGGACGATGGGATGGAACGGCACCTCGAGCGCCCTCAGCAGCAGCGCAATCGCCGCGACCTTCGGTGCGGTGCTCATGAACGCGGTCACCGGTGCCGGCGCACCCTCGTAGACGTCGGGCGTCCACATATGGAACGGCACCGCCGACAGCTTGAAGGACAATCCGGCGATGATGAACACCACACCAACGATCAGGCCGGGCGAAGCCGCGCCGGGCTGGGCAAGCGCGCGACCGAGTTCGGCGAAATCCATAGTTCCCGCGAAGCCGTAGGCCAGCGAAATACCGTAGAGCAGCAAGCCAGACGCCAACGCGCCGAGGATGAAGAACTTCAATCCGGACTCGGTCGAGCGCATGTCGTCGCGGTTGAACGCGCACAGCACGTAGAGCGCCAGGGACTGCAGCTCGAGCCCCAGATACAGCGTCATCATGTTGGCCGTGCTGCACATGATCATCATGCCAACCGTGGACAGCAGCACCAACACGGGAAACTCGAACCGGCTAATCCCCTCGTGCACGTTGTAGTTGAGCGCCAGGATGATGCTCAGGCCGGCACCGACCAGCACCAGCACCTTCATGAAGTCAGCGAACGGATCGACCACGAACAGGCCGTTATAGCCCACACCCGACGTGCCGGACATTACCAGCGCACCCGACAGCACCAGTGCGGCGATGGCGAGCATGGTGCACGAGAACGCAGCATTGCCCTTCTGCAGGACGCCGAAGATCAGAATACCCATCGCGCTCAAAGCGAGCACGATCTCGGGCAAGGCGACAGCCCAGTTCATTGTGCGGCACTCGCAAAGCTATGGGCGTTCAGGGCAGCGGCATGTTGCTCCACCATCGCGTGGACGGTGGCGTCGAAGAAGCCGGTGAAGCTGCTGGGATAGATGCCCATCCACAGCGTGAGCACCACGAGCGGTGCGAAGATCGCGATCTCCCGCGGCGACAAATCGAGCAGACCCTTGAGGTCGTCCTTGGTCAGCGCCCCGAACACGACCCGGCGATACAGGTACAGCGAATAACCCGCACCCAGGATCATCCCCATGCTGCCCAGTAAGGCGAGCCAGAAATTGACCTGGAACGCCCCGACCAGGACCAGGAACTCACCGACGAACCCGGCCGTCCCCGGCAACCCGATCGTCGCCATGGTGAACAGCATGAATACGATGGCGTAAGCTGGCATCCGCTGCGCCAAGCCGCCGTAGCGGGTGATCTCGCGGGTATGCATCCGGTCGTAGACGACGCCGACGCACAGGAACAACGCCGCCGAGACGATGCCATGCGACAGCATCTGGAACAGTGCGCCCTGGATGCCCTGGGCGTTGAAAGTGAATATGCCGATCACGACAACGCCCATGTGCGCGACGGACGAATAGGCGATCAGCTTCTTCATGTCGGTCTGCGCCAACGCCACCAGCGAGGTGTAGATCACCGCAATCACGCCCAGCGAGAACATCAGCGGTGCAAACTCCGCCGACGCCTGCGGCAGCATCGGCAAGGAGAAGCGCAGGAACCCATAGGCACCCATCTTCAACAGCACGCCTGCGAGAATGACCGACCCGGCCGTCGGCGCCTCGACGTGGGCATCGGGCAACCAGGTATGCACCGGCCACATCGGGACCTTGACCGCGAACGAGGCCAGGAACGCCAGGAATAGCCAGAACTGCATCCGGGCCGGGAACTGGAACGTCATCAACTCGGCAATGTCCGTGGTCCCCGCCACATGCCAGACGGCCAGAACCGCGAGCAGCATCAGGATCGAGCCGAGCAGCGTATAGAGGAAGAACTTGAAGCTTGCGTAGACCCGGCGCGTGCCACCCCAGACGCCGATGATCAGGAACATCGGGATCAGCACGCCTTCGAAGAACATGTAGAAGATGATGAAGTCCTGGGCACTAAACATGCCCACCATCATCGTCTCCAGCACCAGGAACGCGATCATGTACTCGCGCACCCGCTCGTGGATGCTCTCCCAGCTCGCCAGGATGCAGATCGGCGTCAACGCCGTGGACAGCAGCACGAACAGCACCGAGATGCCGTCGACGCCCATGCGGTAGTCGAGACCGAAATCCGGCAACCAGGCCAGATGTTCCTTGAACTGGAAGCCGGCTTCGCCCTGGTCAAACCCGAACCAGAGCTTCAGCGACAGCAGGAAGACGATGAGGCTGGTCCACAGCGCCGCAAAGCGGGCGTTGCGGGCGACCACCTCGTCGCTGCCCCGCACGGTCATGATGAAGATCACGCCGACCAGCGGAAGCCAGGTCAGCAGGGAGAGGATCGGAAATCCGGCAACGTTTCCAGAAGCGCTCATCGAGGTCACCACCGGAACACGAGATAGACGCTGACCATGGCCACGAGGCCGATCAGCATGGTGAAGGCATACACGGCGATCGACCCGGTCTGGATCCGCGACACCTGCCGCGAGCCATCCATCGTCAGAGCCGCGAGCCCGTTGGGCACACCATCGATGATGGTGGCATCGCCGACCTGCCACAGCGTCCGCGCCAGCCAAGTCGCTGGGCGCACGAAGATGCGGTCATACAGTTCGTCAAAATACCACTTATTGAGCACAAACCGGTAAACCGCCGGAACCGCGTTGGCGAACTTCGCCGGCAGCGACGGCACGAACATATACATGACATAGGCCAACCCGATGCCGAGCACGCCGAGGATCGTCGGCAGCAAGGCAATCAGGCGCGGCACATGCTCCATGTCGTGCATGACGTGGTTGGTCGGCGCGTTGAACACGGCGCCATTCCAGAACTGCGCCCATTCCTCGCCGATGAAATAGGGTGCGAACACGATGCCGGTCAGCACTGCGCCTACCGCCAGCACGACCAACGGTGCCAGCATCACCCACGGGCTCTCATGCACGTGCTCCTGCACGTGATGATCGGCGCGCGAGGTGCCGTTGAAGGTCAGGATGAGTAGACGCCAGGAGTAGAACGCGGTCAGGAATGCCGCGATGGCACCGCACCAGTAGCCGTAATGCGCGAACGGAGCATGCTGCGCCCAGGCTGCTTCGAGGATCGCGTCCTTTGAATAGTAGCCGGCGAAGATCGGGATACCGGCCAACGCCAGGCTACCGATCCACATCACCGCGCAGGTGACCGGAATCTTGCGCCACAGGCCACCCATGTTGCGGATGTCCTGCTCGTCGGACATCGCATGAATGACCGAGCCGGCCGATAGAAATAGCAGCGCCTTGAAGAAGGCGTGGGTGAAGAGATGGAAGATCGACACCTGATAAGCGCCCACGCCGGCGGCGATGAACATGTAGCCGAGCTGCGAGCAGGTCGAATATGCGATGATACGCTTGATGTCGTTCTGAACGCAGCCGATCGTGGCCGCGAACAACGCCGTGGTCGCGCCAATGAAGGTGATGAACGCGCTGGCATCCGGCGCGAACTGCAGGATCGGCGACATGCGCGCCACCAGGAACACGCCCGCGGTCACCATCGTCGCCGCGTGGATCAGCGCCGACACCGGCGTCGGCCCCTCCATGGCGTCCGGTAGCCAGGTGTGCAGCCCAATCTGCGCCGACTTACCCATCGCGCCGAGGAAGAGCAGCGTGCCGATGACTTCGTAGGCGCGGAAGTTGCTGCCGAGGAAATGGTACGTATCGTTCACGTGCTCCGGCACAGCGGCGAAGATGTCCGGGAACTCGATGGTTCCAAACGTCATGAACACTAAGGCGATGCCGACGGCGAAGAACAGGTCGCCGACCCGGTTGACGATGAACGCCTTCATCGCCGCGCGACAGGCGCTCTCCCGGTCATACCAGTAACCGATGAGCAGGTAGCTCGCGAGGCCAACGCCTTCCCAGCCAAAGAACAACTGCAGGAGGTTGTTCGCCGTCACCAGCATCAGCATGGCGAAGGTGAACAGGCTCAGGTAGCTGAAAAACCGCGGGATGGTCGCGTCATGGCTCATGTAGCCGATGCTGTAGATGTGGATCAGGGTGGCGATGAACGTCACCATGGCCACCATCAGCGCCGACAGCGTGTCGTAACGCAGCGTCCATTCGGCATGAAAGCCGTCGACGTCGAGCCACGTCCCGAGCGAAAGCTGCCCCGGTATCGCCGTTCCGTGCAGGATGGGCAGGAAGCTGAGCGTGCCGCACAGGGCGGCGACGATCATGC
>CAZTJC010000098.1:0-10844 GCA_964613945.1 uncultured Acetobacteraceae bacterium | reverse complement strand
AGCAGCCCGGTAGCTCGTCAGGCTCATAACCTGAAGGTCACAGGTTCAAATCCTGGGGTGGAACAGTTTATCTGCTAAGTTCTGTTGACGACAAAGAGTGTGGCGTAAGTCAGACCTCGTAATCATGTGGCCGTAACTAGTTATGGCAGCGTGGTCGCTCTCAATCCTCTGACGTCCATCGCATCAGCAGTATCTTGCGGAGTATGACGACGTGAACGAGGCGACGCATCGGGTTGCCACAATCGTGTGGCGTCAGGGCTTTGCGTCACAGCATCGCACGATTGCCGAAGAAACGCCGATCGCGCTTTCCTACAATCGTCTCACGCATGCGGTCATGATGGCTTCTCCCTCAGACCTAGAAGACTTTGCCGTCGGTTTTAGCCGCAGTGAGGGCATCATTGCCGCCGCCGCTGAGATCGAAGAACTCGAGATCATCAAGGCCGAAACCGGTGTCGAATGCCGGATGTGGGTAAGTCCCACCCTGCTCGATCGCCTCGACGAGCGTCGCCGATCGCTGGCGGGCCCGACAGGGTGTGGATTATGCGGCCTCGAAAGCCTGGCCGAAGCGGTACGCCGGCCACCCCCGGTCCATACAGGCATCCTCGTTCGCGCTACCGATATCCAGTCGGCAATGAATGTGATGCCGGCCATGCAGACCCTTAATGCCGAAACTCGAGCGGTGCATGCCGCCGGGTTTTGGCGAGATGGCAGCTTGCTTGCTTTGCGCGAAGATGTCGGTCGTCACAACGCGCTCGACAAACTCTCCGGGGCACTTGCCCGCAGCGGTCATGACGGGTCCACGGGCATGGTGGTCATGACAAGCCGTATCTCGCTCGAACTCGTTCAGAAGGCGGCGGTGCTCGGTACGACGATCCTGGTCGCAGTCTCTGCTCCAACCCGGCGTGCGCTCGACATTGCCGAAGCTGCCGGCATGACCTTGGTCGGCATTGCCCGCAGCGACGGCTTTGAGGTTTTCACGCATCCGCACCGTATTATAGGCTCCGCAATTAATCATACGTGAACAGGCTAGCGCCCCCCGACGGAATGCAATAACAGGATTTTTATAAGAAATTTACATTGGTCTCCACCAACAGGGGACGTTGGGGGAGACTATGGAAGGCATCACCACAGCTAACGACCTCGGTACGACGGATCGTGGCCTGCTGGCTCGCTCCCGCACCATCGCCAGCGCCGGCTTCAATCGCTGGACCGTGCCTCCCGCGGCACTAGCCATCCATCTGTGTATCGGCATGGCTTACGGGTTCTCCGTCTTCTGGCTGCCGCTGACCCGGCAGCTCGGCATCGACCACAGCATCGCGCCGCCCGAGGGCACCAGCGTGCTGACCATGCTGTTCACGACCCAGTATGATTGGCGCGTGTCGGACGTCACTGTCCTATATACCTTGTTCTTCGTCTTCCTCGGATCAGCCGCGGCAATCTGGGGTGGCTGGCTCGAGCGAGTTGGCCCGCGCAAAGCCGGCTTCTTTGCAGCGATCTGCTGGGCTGGCGGACTACTCATATCCTCCGCAGGTGTGTACACGCACCAGTTGTGGATAATGTGGCTCGGCTCCGGCGTGCTCGGCGGCGTCGGCCTCGGTTTGGGCTACATTTCCCCAGTTTCCACTCTCATCAAGTGGTTTCCAGACCGTCGCGGGATGGCGACCGGGATGGCGATCATGGGTTTCGGCGGTGGCGCCCTGATTGGCTCGCCACTCGCCGACCTGCTGATGAACCGTTTTGGCGACGGTGTCGCTGCCCGTGGCGTGTGGCAGACGTTCCTCGTCTTGGGCGCAATCTACGCCGTGTTCATGCTCGGTGGCGCGTTCGGATACCGCGTGCCGCCAGCCAACTGGCGCCCCGATGGTTGGACCGGTCCAGCGCAGAAGCGCGGCATGATCACCACCCGCAACGTGCATCTCCGCGACGCACACAAGACGCCGCAGTTCTGGCTAATTTGGTTCGTCCTGATGTTGAACGTCTCGGCCGGCATCGGTGTGTTGGCGATCGCGTCGCCGATGCTGCAATTCGTCTTCGGTGGTGGGCTCATTGGCCTGCCCAATGTCCGCCTAGGCGACCTCACGCCGGATCAGACCCGCGCCGTCGCCACGATCGCGGCCGGTTTCGTAGGATTGGTCTCGCTCTTCAACATTGGCGGCCGGTTTTTCTGGGCTACCATCTCCGACAAGCTTGGCCGCAAACTGACCTACGCGACGTTCTTCGTGCTCGGAGTCGCACTTTACGCTGGCGCGCCCTGGGCCGCATCGATCGGCAGTGTCGCGCTGTTCGTCAGCTTCATGTGCGTGATCGTGTCGATGTATGGGGGTGGGTTCGCCACCGTGCCGGCATATCTGGCCGACGTCTTCGGCACTCAGTATGTCGGCGCCATCCATGGGCGGTTGCTGACAGCCTGGTCGACCGCCGGGATCGTCGGCCCGATCGTCATCACGCAAATTCCCGAGATGCAGATGCGCGCCGGTGTCGCTCGCGGCACCGCCTATGCGCAGACGCTGTATATCCTGGCCGGCTTTCTCGCCGTTGGTTTCGTCTGCAACCTGCTGATCCGCCCCGTCGCCGACCGGTGGTTCATGCGCGAGACCAGCGTCGCTGGACCGTCCGTCACGACTGCGCCGGTCGGCGGATCCTATGGTATCGGCCGTGGTGGCTTCAGCATCACGGCTTTGCTGGCGTGGAGCGCGGTTGGTATTCCGCTCGTGTGGGGTATCTGGGTGACGTTGACGAAGGCGCTCGTTCTGTTCAGGTAAGGTCCATGAAGCAAATCGGGTTCATCGGATTGGGGAAGATGGGGTTGCCGATGGCGATCAACCTCATCCGTGCCGGACATGTCGTGCGTGGGTTCGACATGATGCCTGCAGCTCTGCAAGAGTTCGCCGCCGCGGGCGGCAAACCCGTCACGTCGGTGGGCGAGGCGGTAACCGAGGCCGAAATCGTCGTGACGATGTTGCCCGCCGGGTCGCATGTGCGCGACGTGCTCACCGGCAATGGTGGCGTGTTCGACCGTGCGGTGCCCAACGCCTTGCTCATCGACAGCTCTACCATCGACGTACGCACCAGCCGCGAGATGGCCGCTGCTGCCGTGGCGCGTGGCTTTTCCATGCTCGATGCTCCTGTCTCCGGCGGCACCACCGGTGCTGCAGCCGGAACCCTGACCTTCATGGTGGGCGGCGACTCGGCGGCGTTCGACCGCGCCAAGCCCATCATCGCCAGCATGGGCAAGACGATCGTCCATGCCGGTGCCTCCGGTGCGGGGCAGGCAGCCAAGGTCTGCAACAATCTCATCCTCGGCATTACCATGGCCGGCGTCAGCGAAGCCTTTGCGCTTGCGGACAAGCTTGGCCTCGACCATCAGGCGCTATTCGACATCGCATCGACCTCCTCCGGCCAATGCTGGGCGCTGACTAGCTACTGCCCGGTTCCCGGCCCGGTCCCGAACAGCCCGGCCAATCGCGATTACGCGCCGGGTTTCGCGGTCGATCTCATGCTGAAGGATCTGACGCTGGCCACCGATGCGGAGACCGAGACTGGCGCCGCTTCCATCCTCGGAACTGCTGCGCGAGACGTGTATGCCAGGCTCAATCAGCTCGGCCTCGGCGGACGGGACTTCTCCGTCGTGGCGCGTGCATTGCTTGATGGCAGCTTCTCAAGCTAGACCTGCTGAACATGCAGAACCCCGGAACAGCCCAGCTCGACGTCTATTCGGACGTCATTTGCCCCTGGTGTTACATCGGCAAGCGGCACATGCAGGTTGCCCTCGGTCAACTTGCCGCCGATGGGCATGCGTTCCAGGTCGGCTGGCGACCGTTCCAGCTCAACCCCGACATGCCACCCGAGGGCGTGTCGCGTGACGAGTATCGTCAGGCCAAGTTCGGCAGCCTCGAACGCTCCCGCGAACTCGACGCACAGGTCAGTAGTGCAGCCGCAGCGGCCGGGCTGCAGATCCGGTTCGACCGGATGCACCGCACGCCCAACACGCTCGACGCCCATCGGCTGATCCAGTTCGCCGCCGAACATCGCCGGCAGGACGAAATCGTCGACGGCCTGTTCGCGGCATACTTCGTCGAAGGCCGCGATATCGGCGATCGCGCGACGTTGACCGACATCGCCGCCAGCGCCGGACTCGACCCGGCAGTCGTTGCCGCTTTCCTCGACGCTGATCGTCTTGCCGCCGAGATCCAGGCCGAGGACGCCGCCGTGCGCGCGGCCGGGTTGACCGGCGTGCCGACCTTCGTGCTCGAGCGCCACGTGCTGTTCTCCGGCGCCGTTCCGCCCGATGCGTTTGCGGAGGCTTTGTTGAAGGCCCAGCGGGTCATCGCCAACGAAGCCGCTTAGTTTCACGGGATTGTGAGCATGTCCTGTCGTATTGACGTCGAAATTTCATGCCAACACGGACGTTCAAGGGTTGGTTCCAGAGTGGGCCAGGAAAGAGGTAGATGGATGTTGTCGGTATGACCAAGCGCGTTCTCGTCACCGGCGGCGCAGGTTTCATCGGTTGTCATGTGGTTCGTCGCTTGGTCCAGCAGGGGTACGCCGTTCGCGTCCTCGATAGCCTCATCGACCAGGTGCATGGCGACGTCGCCACCCGTGACCCGGTGCTCGACGACGTCGAGCTGATCCGCGCCGACGTTCGCGACCTCGCGCGCGTGACGCAGGCGCTCGACGGCGTCGACAGCGTCATCCATCTGGCGGCCGAGGTCGGCGTCGGTCAAAGCATGTATGCCATCGACCGCTACGTGTCCGTAAACGACGGTGGCACGGCCGTGTTGTTCCAGGCGCTGATCGATCATCCTGTCGAGCGGGTCGTCGTGGCCAGTTCGATGAGCATCTATGGCGAGGGTTTGTATCGTTCTGCCGCCGGCGAGCGGATGGACGACGTGACCCGTCCGGCCCAACGCAGCGATGCCGGCTGGGATCCGATGGGTCCAGACGGCCTGCCGCTCACGCCCATGGCAACTCCGGAGTGGAAGCGTCCCAACCTCGCATCCGTCTACGCGCTGACGAAGTACGTGCAGGAACGCCTGACCCTTACGGTGGCTCCCGCGTACGGCATGCAGGGCGTGGCGCTCCGCCTGTTCAACGTCTACGGCCCCGGTCAGGCGCTCTCCAATCCCTATACCGGCGTGCTGGCGATCTTCGCTTCCCGCCTGCACAATCGGCAGCGTCCGATGGTGTTCGAGGATGGCGAGCAGCGTCGCGATTTCGTCCATGTCGATGATGTCGCACGGGCTTTCCTGTTGGCGCTCGAGCATCCCGACGCCCCGGGCCAGGTGTTCAACATCGGCAGCGGCCGGGATGTCAGCATCCTTGAAGTTGGCGCGGCATTGGCCAGCGCCATGGGCGTGCCGCACTTGACCCCCGAGGTGATGGGCAAGGCCCGCACCGGCGACATCCGTCACTGCTTTGCCGATATCTCGCTGGCCCGCGACGTCCTGGGTTTCGCGCCGCGTCGCACCTTCGCCGACAGCCTAGGCGAACTCGCCGAGTGGGTGCAGCGTCAACAGGCGCAAGATCGCGTACACGATGCGCGCCGCGAACTCGAGCAGCGTGGCTTGGTGGCATGACGGCCGGGCGGCCCCTTCCACCGGACACTGACGGCCGGGCCGTTCTGGTCACGGGCGGCGCCGGGTTCATTGGCAGCAATCTGGCCGACCGCCTGGCGACCCTGGGTCACCAGGTTATCGTGTTCGATGCGCTCAGCCGCCCCGGCGTCAGCGCCAACCTCGATTGGCTACGGGCTCGGCATGGAAGCAAGATCCAGTCGGTCGTGGCCGATCTTCGCGATCGTGACCAACTCGATGCTGCCATCGACAGTGCCGGCGCGATCTTTCATATGGCGGCCCAAGTCGCCGTCACGACCAGCTTGCAGGATCCGGAGGGCGATTTCGACGTCAATCTCCGCGGCACGCTGCACGTGCTGGAAGGTGCGCGCCGCCAGAGTCGTCCGCCTGCCGTCATTTTCGCCAGCACCAACAAGGTTTATGGCAATTTGGCCGACATCCGCCTTGCGCGCGATGGCGAGGCCTATCTGCCGGAAGACTCCGCGCTGCGAGCCGCAGGCATCGGCGAGGATCGTCCGCTCAGCTTCTACACGCCCTATGGTTGTTCCAAAGGCGCTGCAGACCAGTACGTGCTCGATTACGCGCGTGGTTATGGTATCCCCGCCAGCGTGTTGCGCATGAGTTGCATCTACGGTCCCCGCCAGCTCGGCACCGAAGACCAGGGTTGGCTGGCGCATTTCCTGTATTCCGTCCGGGCCGGCAAGCCGATCAGTATCTATGGCGACGGCCGGCAGGTGCGCGACGTGCTTTACGTCGACGATGCCGTCGATGCCTACGTCGCCGCCTGGTCCCGCATCGATGCCGTTTCCGGCGAGGCGTTCAACCTCGGTGGTGGTCCGAGCAATGCCGTCACTTTGATCCAGGTCCTGCAGCGGATTGGCGAGCTGACCGGCCGTACCCCCGACCTCCGTTTCGCCGAATGGCGACCCGGTGATCAACGCTATTTCGTCGCCGACACCTCCAAGATCCGCCGCACCCTGGGCCTCGCCGATGCAGTGCCGTGGCGTGATGGACTGGCCCGCCTGGCGGAGTGGATCGCCACTGAACGCCGTGAGCCGGAGTTGGCCTCCCTGTGAAGGTCGCCCCATGAAGGTCGCACTCGTCAATCCGCCCTGGACGTTCGAGGGCAGCATCTACTTCGGCTGCCGCGAGCCGCATCTGCCGCTGGAACTCGGCTACTGCCGCTCCGCCCTTGAGCGCGACGGCCATGAGGTGCTGCTGCTCGACGGCCATCTCATGGCGCAGAGCTATGCCGACCTCGCCGGCGAGATTCAGGCCTTCGCGCCGGCGATGACTGTCGTCACTACGGCGCCGTCCTACCTGTTCTGGCGTTGCGCCCCGCCCGAGTTGCGCGTGCCGCGCGAGATGCTTGACGCGCTCGGCACTGGCGGCGGCTTTACGATCGCCGTCGGCCCTCACGGGTCATCCACCCCGTTCACCACGCTGCAGAAGCTAGGTGTCGGCGCGATCGTCATGGGCGAGTGCGAGGACGTGATCGCCGGGCTGGCCAATGGCGGCATTCCCGGCGTCGTTCCTGGCACGGCTATCCTGCGTGACGGAGCATTGGTCCAGTCCGGTGGTCCGCAAGCCTCCCGCTTCATCGCTCAGGAAGCCCTGCGCTGGCCCGATGCGTGGATCGCCCGGCACCACCACCACCACCATCGCTTCGACCGCCCGGCCACAGGGCCCGGCGCCGAAGTCGAAGCCTCGCGCGGCTGTCCGTATAGCTGCAGTTTCTGCGCCAAGATCGACTTCCGCGACAAATACCGCCGTCGTGACTTGGCACCCGTGCTGGCCGAGATCGACGGCCTCGTCGCCCAGGGTGCGGAATACGTCTACTTCATTGACGAGATCTTCCTGCCCAACCGCGCGTTGCTCGAAGCCCTGGTGCATCGCCCGATCCAGTTTGGCATCCAGACCCGCATCGATTTGTGGAAGCCCGACCTTATCGAGTTGCTCGGCCGCGCCGGCTGCGTTTCCATCGAAGCCGGCGTCGAAAGCCTCACCGAGGACGGCCGCGCCGCGCTCGACAAGCGGTGCAAGCTGTCCACCGACGAACTGGCGGCGCTGCTGGTCCTCGCCCGCCAGCACGTTCCGTTCGTACAGGCCAACCTGCTGGAAGTCGCCGACGACGACCCGGCCATGGTTACCGCCTGGCGCGACGGCCTCAAGGCCCAGGGCGTCTGGGCCAACGATCCGGTGCCGCTCTATCCCTACCCGAGTTCGCCCGATTACCGGAAACTGTTCGGCCTTCCCGACGACACCGCCTGGGAACGTGCCCATCAGCACTACCTCGGCCAGTTCACGACCTTCTCCGACATCCAGGAGGAGCGCCCGCTGTCGCTCCCCGAGCTGGAGCATGCGTGCCGACCGGCCTGACCGGCGGCAGCTCCTTCCTATGTTGTTGACGACCGATGCCGTGGGCGGCGTGTGGCGCTATTCGCTCGACTTGGCCGCCGGCATGGTGCAGCGGCCGATCCTGGTCGTGCTCGGACCATCTCCGTCTCAGCTTCAACGTGAAGAAGCCGCCGCACTCGGTCTGCAGCTGATCGACACCGGCCTGCCGCTGGACTGGACGGCACCCGATCCGGCAGCGCTCACCACCGTGACCGCCGCGCTCAAGCAGCTCGCGGCAGGGCAGGGGGTTCGCTCCGTGCACCTCCATGCTCCCGCCTTGGCCGGGCCCGACCGGTGGGAGCCTGCAGCCGTAGTGGTCGCCCATTCGTGCGTCGCCACCTGGTGGGAGGCCGTCCGTAGCGGCCCACTCCCCGACGATCTAGCCTGGCGCGCCGAGGCCACCCGCGTCGGATTGCACACTGCCGACGCCGTCATCGCCCCGAGCAAGGCCCACGCCGACGCCACCTGCCGAGCCTACGGCGACTGCGTGATCACCACCGTCCACAACGGCGCCCTTCTCGCGATGGCGGGAGAGAGTAGGGGGGAAGGTGACTCCACCGGCCTCATCCTCACCGCCGGCCGCCTTTGGGACGAAGCCAAGAACGCCACCGCGCTCGACCAAGTCGCATCCCGGCTGGACACCCCCATCCACGCCGCCGGCCCCGTCACCGGCCCCAACGGCGCCCACGTTGATCTCGCCAACCTCCACCTCCTCGGCCCGCTCGACGCCCGCGCCATGCGCCGGGCTTACGCGGAGGCCAGCGTCTTCGCCTCCCTGGCGCGCTACGAACCTTTCGGCCTCTCCGTCCTTGAAGCCGCGCAATCCGGCCTGCGTCTCGTGCTTTCCGACATTCCCACCTTTCGCGAGCTATGGGACGGTGCCGCCCGCTTCGTTCCCCTCGGTGCCGACCCGGTGCCGGCCCTTCGCGCCGCCCTCGCCGATACCGGCGACGTGACCCGCCACGCCGCTCGCTACACGGTCGACAAGACCGTCGCCGGCACGCTGGCCGTCCATCGCCGCCTTGGAGCCTACGCCTGATGCGGATCGTCTATTTCAGCCACGCGCTCTCCTCCTGCTGGAACCACGGCAACGCCCATTTCATGCGCGGCATCCTCCGCGAGCTGATCGCCGAAGGCCACGACGTCGTTTCCCTTGAGCCGGCCGCGAGTTGGAGCCGCGAGAACCTGCTTGCCGATGCCGGCCCCGAAGCCGCCGATTCCTGGCAATCCGCCTACCCCGAACTCGAGGCCGGCACCTTCACCCCAGCCGATGACCCGACCCGGCTGGTCGACGGTGCCGACCTGGTCATCGTCCACGAATGGACCGACCCGGCCCTGGTCGCCCAACTCGGCGCCCTTCGCCGCGGCGGCGCCGGCTTCACCCTGCTGTTCCACGACACCCATCACCGTGCCGTCAGCGACCCGGCTGCCATGCGCGCCTACGACCTCGACGGCTATGACGGCATTCTCGCCTTTGGCGAGACCCTGGCCGAGATCTACCGCGGCTGGGGCTGGCAAGGCCGTGTCTTCGTCTGGCACGAGGCCGCCGATATCCGTCTGTTCCATCCCCCGGTTGATGCGACCGAGCGCAGCGGCGCCGTCTGGATCGGCAATTGGGGTGATGGCGAGCGCACCGCCGAACTCGAGAACTTCCTGCTCCGCCCCACCGCCACGCTCGGCCTGCCGCTCACCATTCACGGCGTCCGCTACCCTGACGAGGCGCGCGCGCTGCTCGCCCGCTACGGTGCCGATTACCGCGGCTGGCTCCCCAACCATCGCGCGCCGGAGATCTTCGCCCAACATCTGCTGACGGTGCACGTTCCGCGCCGGTTCTACGCCACCCAACTCCCCGGCATCCCGACCATCCGCGTGTTCGAGGCCCTAGCTTGCGGCATCCCCCTCGTCTCGGCGCCCTGGGAGGACCGCGAGGGCCTGTTCACCCCCGGCGAGGACTACCTGGTCGCCCGAACCGGCGAGGAGATGACCGCCCAACTGCGCCGCTTGCAGAACGAGCCTGACCTCCGCGCCAGCCTTGCCGCCCATGGTCTGGCGACGATCCGGGCCCGCCATACCTGCGCCATCCGCGTGGCCGAATTGCTGGCCATCGTCGCGCTTCTGCGCGCGCAGAAGCCATCCAACGACTGAGAACCTAATGAAAATCGCCTTCTACGGATCGAGCCTGCTGTCCTCCTACTGGAACGGCGCCGCCACCTACTACCGCGGCATCCTCTCCACCCTGGCGCCGCGCGGCTACCAGATCACCTTCTACGAACCGGACGCCTTTGACCGGCAGAGCCACCGCGACATTGAGCCGCCGGATTACGCCCGCGTCGTCGTCTACCCCGCCACCAAGGACGGGTTGCGCTCCGTCCTCAACGAGGCGTCGGCGGCCGATATCGTGGTCAAGGCCAGCGGCGTCGGCGTCTTCGACGACGAACTCCTCGCTGGCATTCTCACCAAGGCGCGGCCCAACGCCCTCAAGCTATTCTGGGACGTCGACGCCGCCGCCACGCTCGATGCGCTCCGCGTCGAGCCCGCCCACGCGCTCCGCGCTGCCCTGCCGCAGCTCGATCTCGTGCTCACCTACGGCGGCGGCCCGCCGGTGATCGACGCCTATCACGGCTTCGGCGCCCGCAAATGCATTCCCATCTACAACGCGCTCGACCCGGCCACGCACCACCCGGTCCCCGCACAACCGCGCTTTGCCGCCGACCTCGCTTTCCTGGCCAACCGCCTGCCGGATCGCGAAGCCCGCGTCGAAGCCTTCTTCCTGCGCGCCGCCCAACTCGCGCCGGACCGTTCGTTCCTGCTCGGCGGCAATGGCTGGCACGACAAGGCGATGCCGCTCAACGTCCGCGCCATCGGCCATGTCGG
>CAZTJC010000097.1:0-10892 GCA_964613945.1 uncultured Acetobacteraceae bacterium | reverse complement strand
ATGGCTGGCACGACAAGGCGATGCCGCTCAACGTCCGCGCCATCGGCCATGTCGGTACCGCGGACCATAATGCCTTCAACTGCTCCGCCGCCGCCGTGCTCAACGTCGCGCGAGACAGCATGGCCGCTGTCGGTTTCTCGCCCGCCACCCGGGTGTTCGAGGCGGCAGGCGCCGGGTCATGCCTGATCACCGATGCCTGGGAGGGAATCGAATTGTTCCTCGAGCCGGAAAAGGAGGTCCTCGTCGCCCGTGACGGTCAAGACGTGGCCGACCATTTGCGCCGCCTGACGCCCGAGCGAGCGCGCGCTATCGGGGCGGCCGCGCGCATCCGGGTGATGAACGACCATACCTATGCGCAACGCGCGGTCGTGGTGGACGAATTGTTCCGGTCCGAACTCGCCGCAAAGGGCTGACGCGGCGGGCCATGGGGGCGTAAGGAAATCCCATGGCTGATTTTGTCCAAGCTGATACTCCGGGTTACACGCACCAGCAGATCCTGCGGGTCATCTCCGGGATCCTGCTTTGCATCTTCCTGTCTTCGCTGGATCAGACCGTCATCATTCCGGCGGTGCCCGCCATCGCCGCCGATCTCAATGCCTTCGGCCACCTCGCCTGGATCGTCACCGCCTACTTGCTGACCAGCACGGCCGCGACGCCCATCATCGGCAAGCTGTCCGACATATGGGGCCGCCGCGCCCTGCTGATCCCGAGCCTGATCGTCTTCATCCTAGCCAGCATGGCCTGCGGCTTCGCCCAGAGCCTGCCGCAACTCATCATCGCGCGCGCCGTGCAGGGGCTCGGCGGTGCCGGGCTGATGTCGATGGCGCAAGCCTCCATCGCCGACGTGGTCGCCCCGCGCGAACGCGGTCGATATCAGGGCTACATGGCCTCCATGTGGGGCATCTCATGCATCGCCGGCCCGATCGTCGGCGGTTGGGTGACGGATCATCTGTCGTGGCGCTGGATCTTCTGGGCCAACCTGCCGATCGGGCTGGTGGCGCTGTTCCTGTGCGAGCGCGCGCTCCGTATGATCAAGACCCAGAAGCGCGACGTGCATATCGACTATCTCGGCTCCGCCCTGCTGATCGGCAGCGTCACCGCGCTGCTGCTGATGTTGAGCTGGGGCGGCGTCGAACTGCCCTGGACGTCGGCTCCGGTGGTGACGCTCGGCATCGTCGGCCTGGGCTTGATGGGAGTGCTGATCTGGCAGGAGCGTCGCGCCGCCGACCCGATCCTGCCGCCGCGCCTGTTCGCTAACCGCACCTTCTTCTTCGGCGTGCTGATCGCGTTCTTCACCTCGCTGGGCCTGTTCGGCGCCACCTTCCTGTTGCCGCTCTATCTCCAGCTCGTCATGGGCTTCGACGCCGCGACTTCTGGTCTGTTGGTGGTGCCGTTCCTTGCCTCCAGCGTCGTCGGCGCGTTCATCGGCGGCCAGATTGCCCGCCGCATCGGGCGGACCAAGGGGCTCGTGGTCGCCGGCTTGGTCGCCTGCGCCTTCGGCTTCCTCGGCCTCACGCTTCAGGCCGCCGGCGGCTCGCTCTATCTGGTGCTGCCGTTCTCGGCCCTGATCGGGCTCGGCATCGGCGTGACCATGCCGAGCATCCTGATGCAGGTGCAAAATGCCGCCGAGCGCCGTGACGTCGGCGCCGCCACCGGGTCGCTGCTGTTCCTGCGCTCGATGGGAGGCGCATTTGGTAGCACCATCGTTGGCTCGCTGCTGGCCGCGCGCTTCAACGCCGGCCTTGCCGCTGCCGGGCTCCCCGCGATTGACCTGGGCTCGCTGCGCGGTGCCGCGGCCGGCACATCGTTGAGGGAAGCGCGCGCGGCCCTTGCCAGCGGCTTCACCCTCGGCTTCGGCGTCTGCCTCGGCCTGCTGTTGATCGCCGTCGTTATCGGCGCGCTGATGAAGGATATGCAACTCCGCTCCGGCACCACCGTCTCACGCGAGATCGGCCACTGACGGCTCTGTCTACTGGTTGATCGGCGCGCAATTCGTTCGGCCTGCCGCCACGCAATCCTGGATCGCGCCGCTGCCGCGCAGTGCGCCCGTCAGCCACAGCCCGGCCACCAGAAGCACCGCGATGACCAGCACCGAGGCCACGAGCTGACGCGTTCGTCCTGAATTCTCGTCGTTGTCCATCAACAGCTCTCCAAAAACGCGTCGTCCTACCCACGAAAGGTTGACACGCTACATTACACCGGGGTCATAACGCCTGCATGCGGCGTGCTGTGCTTGGACTCCTGATGGCTGCGCTGCTGGCGACCTCGCCGGCCGCACGCGCGCGCGACCTTCAATACACGACCAGCGACGGCGTCCGCCTTCACGTCATCGAGGCCGGCGATCCCAACCGCAAGACGGTCGTCTTCATCCCGGGCTGGACCATGCCGGCCTGGATCTTTCAGCCGCAGATCGACGCCTTCGCCCGCCAGTATCACGTGCTCGCACTCGATCCGCGTGGCCAGGGTGACAGTGAGATCGCCGACTCCGGCTACGATTACGAGCGCCGCGGCGAAGACATCGCCGATCTCATCGCCGCCAATGGCGGCAACCCGGTCCTCTTGGTTGGCTGGTCCCTCGGCGTGCTCGACAGCCTGGCCTATGTCGCCCGGCATGGGGACAACCAGATTGCCGGCCTGGTGCTGATCGACAACTCCATTGGCGAGGATCCGCCGCCCAGCGCCTCTGCCCGCTTGCCCGGCCCGCGCGGCCCCAGATTGGCGCGCGACGAGCGGATGCGCCGCTTCATCCGCGGCATGTTCACCACCAATCCCGGTGAAGCCTACCTAGCGCGCCTGACCGAAGCCGCGCTCCGCACGCCACCCGAAGCCGCCGCCGCGCTCGGCAACTACGTCGTCCCGCGCACCTTCTGGAAGCAGGCGGTCTATTCGGTGCAAAAGCCGGTGCTCTACGTGGTTCGCCCGCGCTTCGCTGCGCAGGCTGCCAACCTCGTCGCCAAGGACCAGTTCGCGGAAACCGCTTTGTTCCCGACTGCGGGCCACGCCCTGTTCGTCGATGATGCTGCCCGGTTCGACGCGTTGCTGGCCGACTTCATCCGTCGCCGGGTGTGGCGCTGATGCTCAAACGCTCGCTATGGCCGCTCTTCCTGGTTTCCGGCGCTGCCGTCGGATTCGAGATCGCGCTCACTCGCTACTTCGCCGTCGCGAAATGGTCCGAATATGGCTACTGGGTGATCTCCATCGTCATGGCCGGTTTCGCGCTCAGCGGCGTCGCCGTGGCACTCGGGCGCGATGCCATGGTCCGCCGCGGCGAGGCCCTGCTAGCCTGGTTGCCACCGGTCATGATCCTGGCTGCGGCCATCGGCTATTGGGCCACCACGGTGAACCCGTTCAACCCGCTGCAGCTGCAGAACGCCGCCACCTACGCGCCGCAGCTGGTCAATATCGGGCTGTATTACGCCGCACTGCTGCCGTTCTTCTTCCTCGCCGGGCTGTATGTCAGCCTCAGCTTTGTGCTGAACGGCGACCGCATCGGCATCGTCTATGGCTATGACCTGACCGGCGCCGGCGCCGGCGCCGCGCTCGTACTAGTGCTGATGTTCCTGCTGCACCCGTTCTCGCTGGCGCCCGCGCTGCTGATCCCGCTCGCACTCGCGGCGCCTCGTCGCGCCATGCCCATCGCCGGCACGCTCCTCGCCTTGCTCGCTGGCGAGGCGCTGCTGCTCGGCTTTCCGCAGGCCGACTACAACGACTTCAAGGCCATCTACGCGCCGATGCACACGCCAGACGCCAAGCAGGTGGCGGAGATCCGGTCGCCCCGCGGTCTCTACGCGATGCTCGACGACTTCACCGAGCGGGTCGACACCGACGTATCGAACAATGCCGGCATGCTCGGCGTTCCCGGCCCGCCGCAATCCTTCGGCCTATATCGCGATGGTAGCCGTATTGCCGCCCTGCCGCGACCGGACGCGGCGGGCGCCGAGTATGCTCCCGCCGAACTCGACGCCCTGCCATACCTGCTGGTGCCCAAGGCCAAGACCCTGCTGATCGGCGCCTCCGGCGGTTTCGCCATTGCGCAGGCCCGCAGCCTCGGCGCCTCGGACATCACCGCCCTCGAGCCCGACCCGGTCCTTCTCGGCGCCGTCACGAGTGGCCTCGGTCCCGCCCCGGCCCTGGCCGCGGACCCCAGCGTCCATGTTTCCGCTGCCAGCCCCCTCGCGCTCACCGGCCGTTTCGATCTGGTCGACATCGCCGGCGACTTCCTCGATGCCGGCGAAGCCAACGCCACCGCGTTCAGTCAGGATGCCATCACTGGTTATCTGCGCGCGCTCGAGCCCGACGGCATCATCTCGGTCCCGGTCTCCATCCGCGAGTTCCCGGTCTACGCCGTCCGCGTTCTGGCCACTGTCCGCAGCGCCCTGCTCGCGGCCGGGATCGCCGACCCGGCGCGTCACGTGGTAGTCTATCGCTCCGCCTGGAACGTCCGCATCCTGCTGCAGGGCAAGCCCTGGACGCCGGAGCAGATTGCCACCGTCCGCAAGTTCTGCGATGACCGCTCCTTTGACGTTTCCTACTATCCCGGCTTCGACGCCACCGCCGCCCGTGCCGACATCTACAACGACCTGCCGCCGATCGACTTCGAGAGCGGCGAGGTCGAGAGCAGCGGCTCCGCGCAGGATGCCGTCGCCGACGAGGCCGGCCTCGTGCTCGGCGGCCAGAGCAGCCCGTCGCAACGATCTTTCGACTTGCGCCCGATCACGCTCGATCGCCCGTTCTACTACGCCATCCTGCGCCTGGACCGCCTGCCGCAGATCCTTTCCCGGCTGGAGATCCTGCCGCAGCAGGAGGTCGGCCAACTCGTCAACGTCGCCGTGCTCGCGCAATCCGCCGTCCTGGCGCTGCTCGTGCTGGCCGTGCCGCTCTTCGCTCCCCGCGTCGCCAGCGGTGCCAACGGCCGCGTGCCGGTCGGTCGGGCGATCGTCTACTTTGCCTGCCTTGGCTTGGGCTTTCTCTGCATCGAGATCTTCCTGATCGAGAAAGCCAGCTTCTATCTCAACGACCGCACCAGCGCCTTTGCCCTGGTGCTCACCGGCATGCTGGTGTTCTCCGGCTTCGGCAGCCTGCTCGCCAGCCGCATCCCCGGTGGCATCGTCACTGCCGCGGCGATCATCGTCGGCTGGTGCGTGCTCGCGCTGATCGGCCTGGAGCCGCTGTTGCTGCACACGGTCGGCCTGCCCTGGGCGGTGCGCGCCGCAATCCTGCTCGTGGTGACGGCCCCGGTTTCGTTGGCCTTGGGCCTGCCGTTCCCGATGGGCCTCGCGCGTGCCGGCTCGGGGGCAATGCTGCCCTGGGCCTGGGCGTTGAACGGTGCCTTTTCCGTCGTCGCGACGCCGCTCGCCAATCTGCTGGCCGTGCATGACGGGTTTGACCGCGTTCTGATGGCGGCGATCCTGCTCTATACTCTCGCCCTGATTTCGTTTCCCTCGTATCGAAAGTCGTTGAATTGGCAGACTACCCGCTCACGCGCCGAACCATCCTCGCCACCTCGTTAGCCGCGCCGCTCATTGGTCGTTTCTCACGCGCAGAAGCTGCGCCGGCCAATGCCGGGTCCGGCTGGACCCGCGATGCCTACGAGAAAGCGATGGCGGCTTCCGGCCGTCCCGTCGATGTCACCGACGCGCAGTTCGCGGCCATCCAGGCGCGCCGCCCCGCCGCGCTGAAGCATATCGAGACCTACCTGACCCAGCGGCTCGGCAGCGCCGACCCGGTCATCATGAAGGCCTTCGGCGAAGTCCCGCGCGAGTACTACCATTACGTCTACCCCGACCATCGCTCGCAGGGTGGTGTCGCCTATGAGGAGGATCCCAAGCCCTGGGCCCTCGGCTATGGCTCCGCGTTGTCCGATTACCTTGGCCAGGCCTACATGTCCCAGGTCTGCAAGCCGCAGCCCGGCGACGTCACCCTCGAAGTCGGCACCGGCAGCGGCTTCCAGAGCAGCCTGCTGTCCCGCATCGTCAAGAAGAGCTACTCGATCGAGATCATCGAGCCGCTCGGCCGTGCCGTCGGCAAGGTGTTCGCGCCGCTCGGCTACACCAATGTCGAATCCCGTGTCGGTGACGGCTATTTCGGCTGGCCCGAGGTCAAGGACGGCTTCGACATCATCATCGTCACCTGCGCCGCGCAATACGCGCCGCCGGAGCTGTTCAAGCAGCTCAAGCCCGGTGGCCGCATGCTGATCCCCATCGGCCAGCCATTCAAGCGCGGCCAGATCCTCTACGTCTACACCAAGGATGCTGACGGCAAGGTGCATTCCCGCAAGGATGTGGGCGTGTTCTTTATCCCGATGACCGGCGCCATGATGAACCGTCCGCATCCCGCCGGTGCCGCCGGCGCACCTCCGGCCGGTGCGGAAGGCGTCTCCGTGCCCGCCGATGGCAGCATCGGCAACGCGATCCCCGCCGAACCGCCGGCCAAAGTCACGGAGTAGCGTCGAACGGGCCGTCCAGCGCAGTGAACGCGTCGATAACTCGCTTGACGCAGACCTTGCGCCAGCACCATTTGACTTCAATCTGTGCCTCACCCGATGGATGGCCCGCATGACCGTTATTCTGAACAAGCGTGACTGGGAGATCAGCGAGCGGTTAGTGACGCCGGAGGCCCTCGTCATGGGCCGCCGGGCTGCACTGGGCGCTGCCGGTGCGGCACTTCTGCTGCCGCGTGGTGCTCGGGCACAGGGGGCGCCGATGGACCCGGCCTTCGCCAACGCCGGCCGTCCCATCACGCCGGAGGGCGATGTGACGAGCTACAACAATTTCTATGAATTCGGCACCGACAAGTCGATCGCCCGTGCCGCTCAGCGCCTGCCGATCACGCCCTGGTCCGTTAAGATCGACGGCATGGTCGCCAAACCGATGACCATCGGCCTCGAAGACCTGCTCAAGCGCGTCAAGCTCGAACAGCGTGTGTATCGCCACCGCTGCGTCGAGGCCTGGGCCATGACGGTGCCGTGGACCGGTTTCCAGCTCAGCGACTTGATCCGCATCGCCGCTCCGACCTCCGGCGCCAAATACGTCGAGATGACGACGCTGGCGGATCCCAAGGTGATGCCCGGCCTACGACTTTCGATCATCGACTGGCCCTATCGCGAGGGCCTGCGCATGGACGAGGCCAATAACGAACTGACGTTCATGGCCGTCGGCATGTATGGTAAGGAACTGCCCAAGCAGAACGGTGCGCCGATCCGCCTGGTCGTGCCGTGGAAATACGGCTTCAAGTCGATCAAATCCATCGTCGGCCTGACCTTCACCGACAAGCAGCCGGTCAACTCCTGGCAGTCCACCCAGCCCAGCGAATACGGCTTCTGGGCCAACGTGAACCCGCAGGTTCCGCACCCGCGCTGGAGCCAGGCCTCCGAGCGCTTGATCGGCACTGGCGAGCGCGTGCCGACCCAGATGTACAACGGTTACGGCGCGCAGGTCGCGAGCATGTATGCTGGCATGCCGACCGACAGATTGTTCATGTGATGGCGGCGCGGATCTTCGCCGTTCTGGCGGCTTTCTTTCTCGTCGCAGCGGTGGCGATCGGCGCCCTGACCCCGCCCGGTATGACGCTGGGCCAGGGCATGACCTGGGCCAACCAGAACAGCCCGACCTGGTTGCGTGAACACAGCCTGACCTGGTTGTGGAACTGGATTGAGGTTCCGTTCATGATGCGGCCGATGTGGCTGATCCCCGCCGGCCTTGGCCTTATCTGCGTTGGGCTGGCCAGCACCCTCAACCTCAGCGACACCGCACCGCGGCGTCGCCGAAGCTGACCGCTCAGCCGCGGGCGGTATAGATCCCGCCCTGATACTTCTCGGCAATCGGGCTGTCGCTCAGCTTGCCGAGCACTTTGTTCTCGAACACATCGGCGCTGTCCTGCGGCGACCAGCCAATCGCGACCCGGTCGTCCTGCCCCCAGAAACTCCGCGCATTGTTGGAAACGCCCCACAGCAGCGAGCACCCAACCGTCGCTGCCGTGCCGCAGGCGACCATCATCCGCCCGAGGTCGGCGTAAGATAGCCAGGTCGATAGCATTCGCTCATCGATCGGCTCCGGAAAACACGAGCCGATCCGAACAAACACGCTCTCGACCCCGTGCTTCATCCAGTACAGCCGCCCCACGACTTCGCCGAATGCCTTGGACGCACCATACAGGCTGTCGGGCATCAGCGAACAATCCGCATCGAGCTTTTCCGTCCGCTCATGGAAGCCGATCGCATGGTTCGAGCTGGCAAACACCACCCGCGCTCCGGCCAGGCGTGCACCCTCATACACGTGATAAAGCCCGCGCAAATTGGCGTCGACGATCGACTCGAACGCCCATTCGTCCGTGGACGCTCCGCCGAAATGCAGCACCAGCCCACACCCTTCGACCAGCCGCGCCACCTCCAACCCGTCCGCCAAGTCGACCCGGCGGAAGCTGGCGCCCGGCGGCAACTCGTCGGGGAATGGCGCCATGTCCGTCAGCCGCAGCGTCCATCCCTGCGCCGCCAGCGTCTTGGTGAGGAAACGGCCCAGATTGCCGGACGCGCCGGTGATCAGTACGGGTTTTTCGGGCTTGGGCATGATGCTCTTTCTTGTTGCTTACAGTTTGAGGATGTCGCGCGCGATCGCGATGACACGGTGAGCCTCGCTCCACAATTCGAACGGCGCCAACGCATCCAGCGGTGCGAACACCGCTTCGGAAACGTCGTCGCCGGCGATGGGCTCGCCGCCCTGCCAGACGGTTGCGAAATCCAGGATGGTGTAATGAAAGCGGATGCGCCCGGCCCCGTCATGGTGGATGCTGTCCACGTTGGCGGCCAGGTGCATCGCCCCGGCCTCGAGTCCGGCCTCTTCGAGCAGTTCGCGCCGCGCGGTGGCCTCGGCGGTCTCGCCCAGCTCTTGCCCGCCGCCCGGCAACGCCCATTGTCCGAGCGACGGCGCCTTGGCCCGCCGCACCAGCAGCACCGACGCACTGCCTGCAGGGCCCGGCTTGAGCATGACGATGCCGATGCCGACCATCGGCCGCACTGGATATTCCCGATCAGTCACGCGCTTGTTGTCGCCTCATACAGCACTCATAATGCCGACAAGCGCGTGTCGAGAACACTGCGCATCCGATTTTGGGAGCTCGTCATGTCTATTAGCCGCCGCCTTTTGATGGGCTCCCTGCTTGGCGCCCCCGCGCTGCTTCGTGCCGGCAGCGCATCGGCCGAGCCTCGCACCCTCAAAATCAGCCACCAATTCCCTGGCGGCACCACCGATTCCGGCGATTTCCGTGACCGCCTGACCCGTAAATTTGCCGACGAGGTCACCAAGCAGACCAACGGCGAGCTTAAATTCGAGGTCTATCCCGGCTCCTCGCTGATGAAGACCGTGGCCCAGTTCTCCGCCCTGCGCCGCGGCGCACTCGACCTGACCATCTACCCGCTCGCCTATGCGGGCGGCGAGGTGCCCGAGGTCAACATCGGCCTGATGCCGTGCCTGGTGACGTCCTACGAGCAGGGCATGGCCTGGAAGACCGCCAAGATCGGCGAGGACCTGACGGCGTTGCTCGACAAGCGCGGCGTGAAAATCCTTACCTGGGTGTGGCAGGCTGGCGGCATCGCCTCGCGCTCGACCCCGATCGTCGTGCCGGACGACACCAAGGGCCTCAAGGTCCGTGGCGGTTCGCGCGAGTTCGACCTCATGCTCAAGCAGGCTGGCGGCATTATCAGCTCCGTCCCGTCCAACGAGATCTATGCCGCCATGCAGACCGGCTCGCTCGATGCCGCGGTCACCTCGTCCACCAGCCTCATCTCGTTCCGCCTGGAGGAGATCAGCAAGGCCGTCACTTCCGGCAGCAAGGGCAGCTTCTGGTTCATGTTCGAGCCGTTGCTGATGTCCAAGCAGATCTACGACAGCCTGACGCCCGACCAGCAGAAGGTCATCACCTCGGTCGGCGCCGCCATGGAGCCGTTCGCCATCGCCGCCGCCAAAGCCGATGACGAGGAACTCGGCCGCGTCTACGGCAAGGCCGGCGCCACAATCCGCGACATGGATGCCGCCGCCATCGCCAAATGGCGTCCGCTCGCCGAGAGCACGGCCTGGAAGGACTACGCCGACAAGAGCGCGGCCAATGCGGCGCTGCTGAAAGCGGCCGAAGCGGTCACGTCGTGAGCACCCATGGGATCGATGCTGCCGCCGGGTCGATGCCGGTGGCCGACGTGCCGCGCACCGGAGCCCTGGGGTCGATCCAGATCGCCGTGAGTGGCCTCAATACCGTGCTGGCCGTCGGCTCCGGCCTGGCCATCGCCGCCGCCGGCGCAGTGCTGACCTGGGAGGTGATGGGCCGTTACTTCTTTGCCATCGCCAGCGACTGGCAGGACGAACTCAGCACCTTTCTGCTCATCGGCGCGACGTTCGCCGCCGCCGGCTGGATCCAGTCCAAACGCGGCCATGTCGCCATCGACGCGTTGACCCATATCCTGCCACCCGGCATCGACGCAGTACGCCGGGTGATGGCCGACCTGTTCAGCTTCATGTTCGTGACGTTCTTCGCCTGGAAAAGCTGGGCCCTGTTCTACGAGGCGTGGGAGGAAGGGCAGACCACGCCGTCCGCCTGGGGCCCGCCGCTGTGGATCCCCTACGGCTGCATGGCGCTCGGGATGAGCCTGCTGTCGGTGCAACTCCTGCTGCAAGTGGTCGGCAGTCGCCATGGCGCCAGCCAACCCGCCCATCTCGCCCCTTCGCCACCGCTTCCGACCCGATGAGCACGCTGCAGATCGGCCTGATGTATGGCGGCGCCACGCTGGTCGCCCTGTTCTCCGGCATGCCCATCGCGTTCGCCCTGGGCGGCGTGGCGACGCTGTTCATGGTCGGCTTCATGCCTGCCGCCTCGCTCGATACCGTGGCGCAGAACGTCTACGAGGA
>CAZTJC010000096.1:0-11240 GCA_964613945.1 uncultured Acetobacteraceae bacterium | reverse complement strand
TTGCGGTCGGAGACGGTGCCGCCGGTCATGACCTCGCATTCCAGGTGGTCCTCGCGGACGCGGGTGACGCGCAGGCGCATCTTGCCGTCGTCGACGAGGAGGTTGGTGCCGATGCCGGCAGCGCCGATGATCTCGGGATGCGGCAGCTGGACACGGGTGCGGTCGCCGGGGACGGGGGACATGTCGAGGCGGAAGGGTTGGCCGGCCTGCAGCGTGACCCGGCCGCCGGCGAAGGCGCCGACGCGGAGCTTGGGGCCCTGGACGTCGGCGAGGATGCCGATGGGGCGGTCGACGCTCTTCTCCAGCGCGCGGATGGCAGTGATGCGAGCGAGGTGGTCGTCGTGGGTGCCGTGGCTGAAGTTGAGGCGGAAGACGTCAACGCCACCATGGAACAGGCGGGCCAGGATTTCGGGGGTGGAGCTAGCGGGGCCGACGGTGGCGATGATCTTTGTGCGGCGACGGCGGCGGAGTTTTAGAGCCATTTTGTCCTCGTGGTGCTGCCGTTGACGGCTCGCTTCAGGCGATCAGGATTGCGCGGAGATCGTTGACGTTGGTGAGGGTCGGGCCGGTCTTGATGAGGTCGCCGATGGCCTCGAAGAGCGTGTAGCTGTCATGGGCGAGCAGCTTATCGAGCGGGACCAGGCCGGCGGCGCGGGCGCGGGCTAGGGTGTCGGGGGTGACGACCGCGCCGGCGGCGTCCTCCGTGCCGTCGATGCCGTCCGTGTCGCCGGCGAGGGCCCAGATGCCGGGGTCGCCGCGGAGGGCGACGGCGAGGGCCAAGAGGAATTCCGTGTTGCGGCCGCCCTTGCCGGGCTTGATGTCGCCGATGGTGACGGTGCCTTCGCCGCCGGAGAGAAGGACGCAGGGGGCGGGGATCGGGTGACCGTTGCGGACGCTGCGGGCGATGCCAGCCATGAGGGTGCCCATGTCGCGGCTTTCGCCTTCGAGGGCGTCACCGAGGATGAGGGGGGTGAGGCCGTGGGCGCGGGCGGCGTCGGCGGCGGCTTCGAGGGCCATGGAGGGGGTAGCGATCAGGTGGACCTCCGGGTCGAGGTCGGCGGGCTTGGGGGTTTCGGGTCCGTCGGTGCGGGGGAGGTTCAGGCCGTAGCGGGCGGCGATGGCGCGGACGTCGTGCCAGGTGCTGGGGTCGGGAAGGGTGGGGCCGGAGCCGATGGTGGCCGGGTCGTCGCCGGGAACGTCGGAGATGGCCAGGGTGACGACGCGGGCAGGAGCGGCTGCGGCGGCGAGGCGGCCACCCTTGATGGCGCTGAGGTGTTTGCGGACGGCATTCATCTCGTCGATGGGGGCGCCGGAGGCGAGCAGGGCGCGGTTGACGGCTTTCAGGTCGTCTAGGGTGAGGCCGTCGGCGGGGCGTTCGATCAGGGCGGAGGCGCCGCCGGACATGAGGACCAGGACGAGGTCGTCGGCGGTGAGGCCCTGGACGGCTTCGAGCAAACGGATAGCGCCGCGCTCGCTGTTGGCGTCAGGGACGGGGTGGGAGGACTCGATCACCTCGATGGAGCGGGTGGGGGTCGAGTGCTCGTAGCGGGTGACGACCACCCCGGAGACGTCGGGCCATTCGGCTTCCACGGCGGCGGCCATGAGGGCAGCGGATTTGCCGGCGCCGACGACGACCGTGCAGCCCTTTGGGCGTTTGGGAAGATATCGGGCGAGGACGAGGCGCGGGTCGGCGCTGGCGACCCCGGCGTCGAAGATACCCCGGAGGGCGACGCGGGCTCTTTGGTCCGTCCATTCCATGGGCGGCACTATGTCGGGGGTTGGCTGGTTGATCCAGGGGCGGCGGCCGCCAAATTTGGCAGGCAAGGAGATTTGGCATGACCGAGTTGGACGACAGGACGCGGATCGAGTTGGAGGCGGCGGCATATCGCCGGCTGGTGGAGCATCTGCGCGAGCGGAGCGACGTGCAGAACATCGACATGATGAACCTGGCCGGGTTCTGCCGGAATTGCCTATCGCGGTGGTATCGCGAGGGGGCGGAGGCGCAGGGGATCGCGCTGACGGACCCGGAGGCGCGGGAGATCGTCTACGGGATGCCCTACAAGGAGTGGCAGGCGTTGAATCAGCGCGAGGCGACGCCGGAGCAGAAGGCTGCTTTCGCGGCAGGTGGCGGCGGGCACTAGGGCGGGCTTGCCGGGGCGGGGTTACGTCGGGTGAGGGTGGGTTTCAGCCACTCTCGGGGCGTGGCTCCTCCGGCGGTCGCTACAAGTTTCGGCGTTCGTCGCACGGGTGTCTGGCGGCATCGGCGTCGTTGAGGCGGGCTTGGGTGTCGGCGGCGCCGATCCATTGCGGCAGGCCGGAGCCGGAAGGCGCGGCGGCCTGGGCGGCCAGGATGGCGATATCGTCCGGGGTGCGGCGCAGGTCGGGGCGCATGCCGGGGAGGGTAGCCAGGCCGAGGTCGCGGCAGATCTCGGCGACGAGGATGTCGGGGGAGCGGTTGGCGAGGTCCTCGGCAAATTCCGGCGCGTCGATGCGCTCGAGAAGTTCGGCGCGGAGCGCCTCGGCGTCGCCGAGGCGGGTGACCTTGCGGTTGATGGTGTCCTCGACGCCGCGGAGGATCTGGCGCCGGGCCTGGGCGCGGGTGGCTTCCTGCCGTGCGGCGGCGGGGACGGCGTCGCGGATGTGACGCGAGAGCACGATCGAGCGGCGGACGGCGCGGGCGACGCCCTCGAACGCGGCGCCGCGGGCGATGGCGGTGTTCTTTTCCTCGGGCGCCTTCAAGTCCTTGGCGATGGAGAGGCCGACGTCGAGCAGGACGGCCAGCGCGTGCTGGTAGTCGGCGTCGTTCAGATCGAAAAGGAGCGCGTCGGGCTGAACGAGCATGAACAGAAAGGGAACTTCTTGGCGATCGAAGTCAACATCTTAAGGGTTGGGCGCGTTAGGTGCGGGCATGTTTAGCTTGGTCTTCAGCCGGCGGTTCGCGATGGGGCATCGGTTGATCGCCGGGCTGTCGGAAAAATGCGCGGTGCCGCACGGGCATAACGAGGTGGTGCAGGTGACGCTGCGGGCGACCGGGTCGCAGTCGGAACGGCTGGATGGCGGAGCCAACATGGTGGAGCCGTTCGAGCGGGGGAAGGCGACGTGGCACCGGTGGATCGACAGGCATGTGGACCATGCGCTGCAGTTGTCGGGGAGCGATCCATTGTTGCGGTGGTTCGCGCAAGAGGAGCCGGCGCGGCTCCGGCGGATCATGGTGACGCCGGGGGACCCGACGACGGAGGTGCTGGCGGTGTGCATGATGGCGAAGATCGGCGCGATGCTGGCGGCGGATGGCGGGCGGCTGGCGTGCGCGGAGATCCGGATCGAGGAAACGCCGACGAATGCGGTGGTATTCGCGGGCAACCCGGCGGCGTTCCTGCCGGCAAGCGAGGTGGCGCGGCCGTGGTGGGGACGGGCGGATATGTCGATAAACGATCTGGGTGACGAGCTGGAGGCAACCGGGTCGTGAGTTATGCGGTGAAAGAGATATTCTACACGCTGCAGGGTGAGGGCGCGCAGGCGGGGCGGGCGGCGGTGTTCTGCCGGTTCAGCGGCTGCAATCTCTGGTCGGGGCGGGAGGAGGATCGGGCGGCGGCGGCGTGCCGGTTCTGCGACACGGATTTCGTCGGCATGGACGGGACGCTGGGCGGGCGGTTCGCGGATGCGGAGGCGCTTGCGGAGGCGGTGGCGGGGGTTTGGCCGGGTGGGGGCGAGCCGTTCGTAGTGTGCACGGGCGGGGAGCCGCTGCTGCAATTGGACGCGGCGCTGGTGTCGGCGCTGAAGGCACGCGGGTTCAGCGTGGCGGTGGAGACGAACGGGACGATCGCGCCGGCGCCGGCGGGGGTGGATTGGGTGTGCGTCAGCCCAAAGGCGGGGGTGCCGCTACGGCTGACGGAGGGTGACGAGCTGAAGGTGGTGGTGCCGCAGGAGGGGTTGGACTTGGTGGCGATGGAGGGGCTCGGCTTCCGGCGGCTGTCGCTGCAGGCGATGGACGGGCCGGAGCAGGCGGCAAACATGCGGCTGGCGGTGGCGCTGTGCCTTGCGCATCCGCAGTGGCGACTGAGCGTGCAGACGCACAAGGTGCTGGAGATCCGCTGAACCCGCGGATCGGTCGAGGCGGTGCGGCACCCGCCTCTGTTCCGGCTCAGATCAGGTAAGCTCTTCGCTCAGGAAATTCCGGAACAGGTCGGCGGCTTCGGCAGGGCGCTCCAGGGTGGGCAGGTGACCGCACTCGGGGAGCACGTGAAAATGAGCATGGGGCAGGGCGTCCGCGAGGGACTGGCCAATTGCGACCGGGACAAGGGCGTCGTCGGCGCCCCAGAGGACCAAGGCGGGCATGGTCAGGGTGCCGAGGCGCGGAACGGCATCCTTGCGCACGCCGAGCGCGCCGGCTTGCAGGACACCGGCGGCGCTGCCGACCGCCATGGCCATGGTCTTGAAGGTGGCGGCGGCCTCCGTGTGATCGGGATGAGTCACGTTGGCGGCGAGCATGTCGATGACGGCGTCGGGCGTGGTGGCCAGAGCGTTGGCCAGGTCGGGGCGGCCTTCGGGCGCAGGCGCCGGGTCGCAGCCCATGAGCCAGAGCGCCTTGATGCGCTCGGGGGCGGCGAGGGCGATCTCGAGGGCGAGGTTGCCGCCGTAACTGGTGCCGACGAGGACGAATTTCTTCGGGGCGCGGGCGAGGATGTCGGCGGCGCTCTCCTCCAGGGTGGGCTTGGGCGACATTAAAACGTGGGCGGAGACGGCGTCGCCGAGATGTTCGATGAGGTCGGCGTAGAGGCCGCCGTCGCATAGCAGGGCGGGGATGAAGATTGTTTCGACGGTCATTGGGGGTGCTTTCAGGTTTTTCAGGAGCCGAGGATCAGGTGCCACAGCAGGGGTAGGAGGATGGCGGTCGCCAGGGCGTTGAGGCCCATGGCCAGGCCGCTGAAGGCGCCGGCGGTGGGGTTCACGGTAAGGGCGCGAGCGGTGCCGATGCCGTGGGAGACGGTGCCGATGGCGAGGCCGCGGGCGCGCCAGTCGGTGACGCCGCATAGGGTGAGCACCATCGGGCCGAGGGAGGCGCCGACGATGCCGGAGCAGATGACCACGGCGGCGGTGAGGGAGGGGAGGCCGCCGAGGCGCTCGGCAACGCCCATGGCGACCGGGGTGGTGACGGATTTGGGGGCGAGCGAGGCGGTGACGTCGCCGGCGGCGCCGAAGAGGGTGGCCAGGGCGACGCCGGAGGCGGCGGAGAACAGGCCACCGAAGACGATCGACACGGTGATGGCCAGGACAGAGCGGCGGACGACGCGCCATTGGCGATAGAGCGGCAGGGCGAGCGCGACGGTGGCGGGGCCGAGCAGGAAGTGGACGAATTGCGCGCCGGCGAAATAGGCGCGGTAGTCGATGCCACTGAGAAGCAGGCCGCCGGCGAGCAGGGCGACGGCGATGAGGACCGGGTTGGCTAGGGGATGGCGGCCAGACCATTGCTGCAGCCGTAGCCCGGCCATCCAGGCGAGCAGGGTGGCGGTGAGCGCGGCGAGGGGTTCGCGGGCGAGATAGACCCAGATTTCGGCGAGTTCCTGGCTCATGACCGGGTTTATCCGAAACGCTTGAGCATGGCCTGGGCGAGGCGGCCGGTGACGGCGATGGCCAGCACGGTGCCGCCCAGGACGGCGACGGCGATAGGCGCCCAGTTGCGGGCGAGCAGGGGGCCATAGAGCACGACGCCGACGCCGGCGGGAACGAAGAGGAGGCCGAGATTGCCGAGCAGGGCATTGGCCACGCCTTCGAGCGCCTCCGGGGCCTGGCCGCCGGTGCCGTGGGTGCGCTCGCGGACCAGCAGGCCGATCAGGAGCATGATCATGCCGAGGACGGGGCCGGGGACGGGGAGATGCAGGCTGCGGGAGACGAGTTCGCCGGCGAGCTGGCAGATGAGAAGGGCGGTGATGGCCCCGATCATTCGGGGGTTCCGGTGCTGACGGGAAATGGTGCTTCGCGCTCGGCGGCCTTGACTGATTGCCACTCGGCTTCCAGGCGCAGCGGGCCGGCATCGGCGAGGGCAAGGCCGGTCGCCTCGACGCGGCGTTCGACGGCGGTGAAGCGACGGCTGAACTTTTCGTTGGCACCCCGGAGGCAGGCCTCGGGATCGAGGCCGAGCTTCCGGGCCAAGTTGGCGGCGACGAAGAGGACGTCCCCGACCTCATCGGTCAGGCGGGCCGGGTCGGCGGCGGGAAGTTCGGCGCGGACTTCGGCGATCTCCTCTTCGAGCTTCTGGAGGACGAGCTCGGCGTCGGGCCAGTCGAAGCCGATTCGGGCGACGCGCTTGGTGATCTTGAGCGCGCGGGTAAGGGCGGGGAGGCCGACGGGGATGTCGGCGAGGGTGCCGGTGCGGCTCTTGGTCGCGCGCTCCTGCTGTTTCTGCTCTTCCCAGCCGGGGGCGTCTTCGGTTCCGAAGACGTGGGGGTGGCGGCGGATCATCTTGTCGGAGATGGCGCGGGCGACGGTGGCGAAGTCGAACAGGCCGGCTTCGTCGGCCATCTGGGCGTAGTAGACGATCTGGAACAGGAGGTCGCCGAGCTCGTCGGGGAGGTCGGTCATGTCGTCGCGGGCGATGGCGTCGGCGACTTCGTAGGCTTCCTCAATGGTGAAGGGGGCGATGGTGGCGAAGGTCTGGACGCGGTCCCATGGGCAGCCGTCGGGGGCACGGAGGCGGGCCATGATGCCGAGGAGGCGGGTCAGTTCCCGGGCGGCGGGAGATGAGATGGGATCGGTCATTCGGGGGTGATGGCCTGGTCGATGGCGGCGGCGAGGTCGGCGTCGCGCCGGGTCAGGCCGGAGGCGTCGTGGGTGGTGAGGGTGATGGAGACGCGGTTGTAGACGTTGGACCATTCGGGGTGATGGTCCATGCGGTCGGCGAGAGCGGCGACGCGAGTCATGAAGGCCCAGGCGGCGCGGAAGTCGGGGAATTTGAGGTCGCGGGTAATCGCGTCGCGGTCGGGCAGGGGCCGCCAGTCGGGGCATCGGCGCCACAAGGCGTCGCGTTCGGGCTCGGTGAGTGTGTGCATGGGTTGCCTACGGGCTCCGGTTGAGGCGGGATGGGCGGATGACCGACCCTAGCACGGCAATTACCCGGTTCGGCGCGCCGCCGAGCGTCGAAGACATCGTCGAACTGGCCGAACATGCGCTGACCGCGATACCGGCGAAGTTGCGACGCGAGGTACGCGGGGTGGCGATCCTAGTAGAGGAGGCGCCGGACGACGAGTTGCTGGCGGAGTTGGGGATCGAGAATGCCTGGGATCTCACCGGGCTGTATCGGGGCGTGCCGATCGGGGAAAAGGGCGCGGGCGGGACGCGGCAGGAGCCGGACATGATCCTGCTATTCCGCGAGCCGATCCTGCTGGAATGGATCGAGACCGGGGAGGAGTTGTTCAACCTGGTACGCACCGTGTTGATCCACGAGATCGCGCATCACTTCGGCTTCAGCGATGCCGATATCGAGGACCTCGAGCGGGAGTGAACGCCTGACGTTCGGTAAAGCGCGGGGGTTACGCGTTCAGGCGGGCGCGGCGGCGACCCCAGCGGGAGAGGCGGATCATACGGCGCAGGCCGGCCATTTGTTGTTGCATGAACGTTCCGGTGGCCATGACTTCGGGGGCACCGGGATCACCGGTGCCAGCATAGGCGCGGCCGAAATCGGCGGTGCCGAGCGCCATATCCCACCAGGGCAGGATGGCACCGTAGTTACAGCTCTTGGCCCCGGCCGCGAGGATGCCGTGATGGATGCGGTGAAAGCGGGGCGAGACCAGCAGGCGGTCGCCGAGCCAGCCGAAGGAAAGCCGGGTGTTGGCGTGGGACAGGCTCTCGATGAGTCGGAGCAACAGGACCAGCAGGGGGAATTGCAGCGGCGGGATGCCGATCAGTAGAGCGATAGCCATGAACCAGACGAAGCCGATGAGGTCGTCGAGGACATGATTGCGGTCGTCGGACCAGAAGGTCATCTGGCGCTGGGCGTGATGCAGGGAATGAAGACCGTACCACCAGCCCACGGTGTGCGACAGGCGGTGCCGCCAGTATTCACCGAGGTCGAGGATGATTGCGTAGACGAAGAAGGTCAGGACGTTGTGACCGAGTAGAAATGGGAACACGCGCTCCAGCGTCGGGGGGATCCAGCCGTGATCGGACAGCCAGCCATTCATGGTGACCTGGATCTCGTAGAAAAGCACAAAGGTCACGAGAGGCAGGACGCCGACGCGGGAGATCACCGTGTAGAAGATGTCAATGAGGACGGCTTTCTGGTCGGGCCAGCGTTCGACCGGGCGCCAACGCTCGAGGGGCATGCAGATGGCGAAGGTGATGATCGTCTGCGCCAGGCCATAGACGGCAAAAAGCGCCCAGTTGAAGGAGATCTCCTCCCATTCCATGCCGCCGACGGCGTAAAGCAGGGGAAGTAGGGCGTGTTCCTGAATCCAACCCGCGGCCAGGCTGAAGGGATCGATCATCGGCTGACCCGCAGCCCGGCGTTTACGGTTGGTTTGTTCAGCACGCCGTCGGTGAGGAAGATGCCGTGGGGAGAGCGGCCCACGGGGATGGACTGGAGGGCACCGGTCGCTGGGTCGAGGACCGCGACTTTCTGGATGAAGCGCTGGGTGATCCAAAGCTTTCCGTCAGGTGCGAAGTCGATGCAATCGGGACCACCGGGGATGCGGTAGGTGTGGATGGGATCGAGCGTGCGGGCGTCGAGGGCGACCGTGGTGCCGTCGACGCGATTATTGACGTAGAGGATCTTGCCATCGGGGGAGGGGAAGATCTGGTGAGCGCCCCGACCGGTGCGGATGGTTCGCTCGACGTGCCCGTCCACCGGGTCGGCGACCACGATGCTATCGGTGCCCATGTTGGCGACGAGAAGCTTGTTGTTATGCCAGATCACGCCGGCCGGCGTCTTGCCGATGTCACTGGTCCATATCACCGACATCGTGGTCAGATTGTAGGCGACCAGCTTGTTGGTGCCCTGGAGCGTGACGAACGCCATGGTGGAGTCGGGCGAATAGGCGATGTGACTCGGCATGGAACTGGCGGGAAAGCGGTGCAGCAACTGCATCGACGTGGCGTCGTAGATGTCGACCTGATTGCGAGCCAGCCCGGTGACGACGAGCCACTTGGCGTTGGGGCTGAACTGCAGTTGGTAGGGATCGGTGATCGGAATTCGGCGACGGATGTCACCAGTGATTGGATCGAGGAAAAGCATCTCGTTGCCACCGGCATCGCCAATGAGCAGTTCCTTGCCGCTTGGGCTCAACGCCAAGTGGTGCGGTTCGCGAAGAACGGGCACACGACGAAGCTCGGTGCCCGTCGAGGCATCCAGCACGCTCAGGCTAGCATCGCCAGAATTGACCACGATGGCAAGTGCGGAGGCCGATGCCGGGGCAGGCGGCAGGGCCGTAATCGAGAGAAGAGCGAGGGCAACGGTCAGGCGGCGCATGATGCTCGGCTGTTGAGAGGATAGATGCAGTGTAGCACGCAACCCTATCGCGAGCCGCAATATTTTGCAGCGACCTTGCCTTTGACAGGGACGCACTGAATTTCAACGTCGGTATAAAATCAGCGTTACGGTTGATAATTTGATCGGCGTTCACAGCTTCAGTGGACTTGACGGTTTGTCCAGAAGGTCTGTCTTCCCATGCCTACATCGGTTGCGTCTCCGAGAGTCCTGGTCGTTGAGGACGAGTTCCTGATCCGCATGACGTTGGCCGAGGCACTGGCCGACGAGGGTTTCGATGTGATCGAAGCTGAAACCGGGGACGATGCGCTTCCGATCCTGAAATCCGATCCGAACATCAGGCTATTGCTGACCGACATCCAGCTGCCCGGTATTCTTAATGGCCGGACCCTTGCCACCCGGGCGCGGGAGCATCTTCCCAGCCTGCCGATCATTTTCATGACCGGTCAGCCCGATAGTGCTGATCGGGCGAATGATCGAGATGTGTTCATCTCCAAGCCATATACGTTGTTCGACATTTGCGAAGCCGCTCGTCGCCTGACATCGTAAGATCCACGGGAGACTCGATGGTTCCTCCCGATGGTGACCTCGAGGAGCTTGAGTTTTGCATCTTGAACGGCGTGTTCTTGTAACTGGCGGTGCCGGCTTCCTAGGGTCGCATCTTTGCGAACGATTGATCGACGCGGGATGTCACGTTCTATGCGTCGATAACTATTTCACTGGCACGCGGAGCAACATCGCCCACCTGCTTGGGCACAAGAACTTCGAGCTCGTCCGGCACGACGTCACCTTTCCGCTCTATGTGGAGGTGGACGAAATCTACAATCTCGCTTGCCCGGCATCGCCGATCCACTACCAGCGCGATCCGGTGCAGACGACGAAGACCAGTGTCATCGGTGCGATCAACATGCTTGGCCTTGCCAAGCGGCTGAACGCCAAGATCTTCCAGGCTTCGACCAGCGAGGTCTACGGCGACCCGGCGGTTCACCCGCAGCCGGAGGAATACTGGGGCAACGTCAACCCGATCGGGTCGCGCTCTTGCTACGACGAGGGCAAGCGTTGTGCCGAGACGTTGTTCTTCGACTACATGCGGCAGCATCGCCTGCAGATCAAAGTCGCACGCATCTTCAATACCTATGGGCCACGGATGCATCCGCGCGATGGTCGGGTCGTTTCCAGCTTCATCGTCCAGGCGTTGACGGGGCAGGACATCACAATCTTCGGAGAAGGCCAGCAGACGCGGTCGTTCTGCTACGTCGACGACTTGGTCGAAGGGTTCTTGCGTCTGATGGCGACACCGCCGGAGGTGGTGGGGCCGATTAATCTGGGAAATCCCGGAGAGTTCACGATTCTTGAGTTGGCACAGAAGGTGATCGAGATGACGGGTACGCGGTCGAAAATCGTGCATCGGCCTTTGCCTTCAGACGATCCGCGGCAGCGGCGCCCCAACATCGATCTCGCTCAACGGACATTGGATTGGTCACCTTCGGTGACTTTGGAGGAAGGGCTCAAGCGGACTATTCCTTACTTCGACAAGCTCCTGGCGAGCCTGCCACGCGGAATGTTGACGGAACCGACAGATCATTTGCCGATCGGGGTTGACGCCAAAATTTCTTGAGACTAGATAGTGCTCATCGCGACGGTGCTTCGGCCCTCGCGGTTCGGAACCCTTCGGATTTGAAGCTGCTCCTAGCGGTGTAGCTTTGCTTCCACATGGTTCCATGTTCTTTTGACAACTGCATTATGTGAATACGGACGGATA
>CAZTJC010000095.1:0-11382 GCA_964613945.1 uncultured Acetobacteraceae bacterium | reverse complement strand
CCATCTTCGACGTCGTGTCCCGCACCGCGGCGCGCGTGTTCCTGCCGCTCACGGTCGGCGGCGGCGTGCGCTCGACCGAGGACATGCGCAAGCTGCTGCTGGCCGGGGCGGACAAATGCAGCATGAACTCCGCCGCCGTCGCACGGCCAGACCTGGTGCGTGAGGCGGCCGAGAAGTTCGGCAGTCAATGCGTGGTGGTTGCGGTGGATGCGCGGGCGACGGCTCCGGGTCATTGGGAGGTGTTCACGCATGGTGGGCGGACCGGCACCGGACTCGACGTCGTGCAATGGTGCAGCCAGGCCGCTGCGATGGGCGCGGGCGAGATCCTGCTGACCAGCATGGATCGCGACGGCACCGGCGCCGGGTTCGACACGGAGTTGTTGAAGGCCGTCTGCGGCGCGGTCCGGATCCCGGTGATCGCATCGGGCGGGGTGGGGCAGCTTGAGCATTTCGTCGCGGGCGCGCAGGCTGGTGCGACGGGGTTGCTCGCCGCCAGCGTGTTCCATTTCGGCACCTTTGCCATCAATGACGTCAAGACCGCCCTGGCCCA
Source organism: uncultured Acetobacteraceae bacterium (assembly GCA_964613945.1). Lineage (GTDB taxonomy): Bacteria > Pseudomonadota > Alphaproteobacteria > Acetobacterales > Acetobacteraceae > JAVVHH01. The sequence goes on along the minus strand of CAZTJC010000095.1, from coordinate 10,832 downwards.
GGCCGGGCTGCCGGTCCGCTTGCCGGAGCCAATCGCTGCATGACCAAGGCCAAGACCGTTAAGTCGATCAAGACCGACAAGGTGCCAAAAACTCCGAAGATCCTGAAAATGCTGCGAGGTCGCAAGTCTGCGGTTGCGGCAGCGCCGACCGGTGCGGCGATCATGGATCGGCTCTGGAACATTGTGGTCGAGCGTCGGTCCGCCGATCCCGAGAAAAGCCACTCCGCTCGCCTCCTCGCGCGCGGAACGGCCAAAGTGGCGCAGAAATTCGGTGAAGAAGCTGTCGAATGTCTTATCGAGGCCGTGGCTAACAACCCGGCGGCCGTCATCACCGAAAGCGCGGACGTTCTGTATCACCTGACGGTGCTCTGGGTCGCGGCAGGTGTCGAACCGGCGCAAGTGTGGGCGGAATTGGAGCGACGCGAAGGCGTGAGCGGCATCGCGGAGAAAGCGGCGCGGACGATCGTGCAATCCAAGAAGATTCCCTGATGACGGACGGAACGAACGGCCTGCATTTTGAGGAGCTCAGCGTCGGCCAGCGGTTTGAGAGCGGAAGCTTCACAGTCGATGCCGATGCTATCCGTGCATTCGCGACGCAGTTCGATCCACAGCCGTTTCACGTCGACGCGGAGGCTGCCAAGCAGAGCTTCTTTGATGGGCTCGCCGCCAGCGGCTGGCATACTGCGTCCATCACTATGCGGTTGCTGGTCGATGGCGGCCTACCCTTCGCCGGCGGGCTCGTCGGCGCCGGCGCCGAGATCGCCTGGCCGAGCGCAACCCGGCCCGGCGACAGCCTCACTGTGTTCAGCGAGATCACCGAACTTCGAAGCTCGGCCTCCAAGCCGAACCGCGGCTGGGTCACCGTGCAGAGCGAAACACGCACCGGCACGGGCAACGTCGTTCAGACGCTACGGGCGAGGATGCTCGTCGCCCGCCGATAACGGCCAGCGTAGCGCGGCATAGGCTGCGGCAGGGCCGGTCAGCGCCATGCTCGACAGTGCGGCTGGATCAACCAACCGAGCTTCGATCACCTCGCGATCATCCACTTGCACGCTGGGCTCGGTTGAAAGCGTGAGATCGAAGATGTCGACCGTCTCGGGACGACCTTCCCAAGCGCCGGTAACGACGATCGGCACACCGCCAATGGCGACAACCAGCCCAAGCTCCTCGCGCAGCTCCCGCGTCGCGGCTTCGATCGACGTTTCGCCAGGCTCGACGCCGCCGCCCGGCAACGTCCAACCGCGCCGATAGGAGTTGCGGATCAGCAGGAGCTTGCCGTCGACGTGGAGCGCCACCAAAGCGCCGCAATGCGCGACCGGCCACACCCGCCACCAGATCCGCAAACCCAGATAGGCTGTGCGATAGGCGATCCGCCACGCCCCGTCCAAAAGCTGCGACCGTGATGTCACGTCCAGTACAGGACCCGGGTCGCAGGCAGCCAGCGCGCGATCGATGCCTCGATCGACTGGCGCATCGACAACATGTCCTCGCGCGGAAACACGTATTTGACCGAGCCGAACTTGGTCGTCTTACGGCTGCGCTGTGCTTCGTCCATCTCGAGCGGACTACCAGGGTACCAGGTTTCGAGCACGCCTTTGGACTTCGGCGTGAACCGATGGGTGATCAGCTCCGCCGTCAGGTCGACCGACGGTATACCGGACAAGGCGGTCGCGACATCTTCGAACAGCCGGTCGTATGCCGCTTCCCAGCCCGGCACGCGCAAGATCGGCGCGACGGTGAGACCCACGCGGTAGCCGGCCTCGGCCATGGCGCGCAACGCCAGTAATCGTCCGGCCATCCGTGGCGCCCCGCCCTCGTGCCGCTCGGCCTCGCGGGCGTTGACGGAGAAGCGCACGCGCGTTCGGCCTCCATGGGCCAGCGAGAGTAGCGGCCCGACCGCATCAAACTTGGTAGTGAACCGGAGTTGGACGGCATCGTCCCATGCGCCAAAGCGAGTGATGCACGCGGCCAGGTAACCGGTCAGGTGCTCGATCGACAGCGGGTCGGTGTAGCACGAGCATTCAAAGGTGGTGCCCTCGCCGGATCGCTCTTCCGACAGGGATGTGACGGTTCCTTGACCAACGGCCGGTGGTAGTTCGGCCAAGATCTCGGGCAGGTTGGCATAGGCGCGAATGATTGGCGGCCCGGCGAGAGAGCCGGCGAGGTAGCAGTAGGAACAATGCGCAGGACAGCCTTCGGCAAGATCGAAGCGCCAATCGGCCGAGGGCGGAATCGGCTGCAGCCGCCGACGGCTGGGGCTGGCGGTCACCACGGCAAGGGTGCGCTTCGCGTCGCGATATGCATCGGGTAGCCCGGTCAGGCGGTCGGATTTCAGGCGGACGATCTCGGAGCCCATGGCCGCCGCTCGATCCACGATGGCGGCGCCTTCGGCCCAACCGAGGGCGGAGGGTGTCACGAGGACAAAGCGGGGAACCCAGGGGCGCGACATCAATCCAATATCGGGGAGCGATACCGATCTGCGAGGGCTGACCGGGTCACGTCGCGGTGCCCTGATCGAACAAAGCCGCGCCGCTCTTAGGCGCCGGGGTAGGTTTGCGCTTACGAGCTGGAGGAGTTGGCGGTGATACCGCCATACGAAACCGTCGTGACGAGATCCAGCAATGTCTGAGGCCCGTTCACACCGTGCGAGACGTCGATGTCGTGCGCGCGGTTCCGGCCATCTCGTTTGGCGTCGTAAAGGGCGCGGTCGGCCGCCTGGATCAGCTCGGCCGCGTCGAAGCCGTGACAGGGGGAAGCTACCGCGATGCCGATGCTCACGGTGACGATGCCGAAGGAACTGCCGGAATGTTCGATCGCGAGCGCCTCAACCTCGAGGCGGATCCGCTCGGCCATCGATCGGGCTGCATCGGAATCGGTGTCGGGCAGCAAGGCGATGAATTCCTCGCCACCATAACGCGCCGCGAGGTCGTCAGGACGGCGTAGGTGCTGGCGCAAACAGGTGCCGATGCTGCGCAGAACCCTGTCGCCTGCGGGATGGCCATAGGTGTCGTTATATTTCTTGAACCAGTCGGCATCGAACATCAGCACCGCCAGCGACGTGCCGCTCCGGACGGCCCTGCGGAAGGCTCGATCATATTCGACGTCAAAGGTTCGCCGATTCGCCAACCCGGTCAGGCCATCGGTCGACGCGATCACCGAAAGCTTCTGTGCCGCATCGGCAAGCGCCGCCTCCGTCGCAGCACGGCGAGCGACCTCGCGTCGGAACAGGAGCGACGACGCGATCGCGCTGGCGCACAGCAGCAGCAGCACGGGGCCGATCACCATCGCCTTGCGCCACCACGGCGCGAGGATCTCGTCCACCGACAGGTTCACGGTCAGGATCAATGGCAGCTTGCCGAGGCGACGGAAGCTATAAAGCCGCTCGACGCCATCGATCGCTGCCTTTGCGACATACTGTCCGGCCTGAGCATTCATGAAACGCTTGAATGTAGCTCCGCCGCTCACGTCACGATCGACGTCGGCCGGGTCGAAAGGATAACGCACCACGATGTGCCCATCCGTGCGGAGCAACGTGATTGTCCCCTGTTTGCCCAATCGGAGCTTCTCGAACAGGTTCGTGAAGTAGTTCAGCCGGAGCGTTCCGGTCACCACACCCGTGAACTGGTCGTCCGCTTCCGGGATGCGACGGCTGATCGCGAATCTGAAATCGTTGGCCGCCAAACGGCTCCTGAATACCCGGCTGATGTACATGCCGACATCCGGGTCATGCTGATGGACCTTGAAATAGTCACGATCACCGAGGCTCAGTTTGTGCGGCACCTGGGAGGTGGAGTCCTCGACGACATCCCCGTTCTCGTCGAGCACGAGCATGGAGCCGAGATCTTCGGCCGATGCCGATTGATCAAACAGCGCATGTTGCCTGATCCCGGCGCTGACCTGGCCGATGCCGGGCTCCTGAAGGGCTTCGATCAGTCCTTGCAGCGAAAGATCGAGGATCGCGATGTTGCGTACGATGTCGCGATCCAACGCCAGCAGCAAGTTGCCGGCACCCTGTTGGGCTTGCTTCCACGTGTCGTTCCGGCTGGCCACAAGGGCGACGCTGCCGAGCGTCATCATGCCCAGCGCCACACCGATCCCGAGTACGGTCAACCAGGTCGATCGCCTGACGCCGACCGTTGTGGGATGTAGAGGAATCTCGGGAGTACCGGTCATATGGCGCGATTGGCTGCCCTTCGCAGACGGTTACGGTTCCATTGTGGGGGCTTGCCCTAAACAAAGGCTTAAAGCCCGCATCGATAGTTGGCGTCCTCCGCTGCACGGAGTAGAACCCGCTCTCTCCTCACGGATTCATCATGCTTCGGATCGACGACCTGGTTTTCAACGCCTGGGGTCGGCGTTTTTTCGACCACGCGTCCATCACCTTGCCAACCGGCACGAAGGTCGGGCTGGTTGGGCGAAACGGCGTCGGCAAATCGACCTTGTTCCGGCTCATCCTGGGCTCGCTCGCGGCCGATGGCGGTACGATTGAACTGCCGCGCGGCGCCCGGGTCGCCAGCGTCGACCAGGAGCATCCGGCGACGCCGGTCAGCCTGCTCGAAACCATCCTGGAGGCCGACGAGCGGCGGGATGGCCTGTATGCCGAGTTGGAGACCGCCGAACCCGAGCGGATCGCCGAAATCTACGCGAGCCTGGCTGAGATCGACGCCGATCGCGCTCCGGCCCGGGCGAGCGAGATCCTGGCCGGCCTCGGCTTCTCGACCGAAGACCTGTCGCGCCCGATGGCCGAGTTCTCCGGCGGCTGGCGCATGCGCGTCGCCCTTGCCGCCGCCCTGTTCGCCGAGCCCGACCTGCTGCTGCTCGACGAGCCGACCAACTACCTCGACCTCGAAGGCGCGCTCTGGCTCGAAGCACGGTTGGCCAAATACCCGAACAGCGCGCTGATCATCAGCCATGACCGGGAGCTGTTGAACCAATCCGTCAGCGCCATCCTGCATGTCGCTGACGGCAAACTGGATCTCTACCCGGGCGGTTACGACGATTTCGAGCGCCGGGTGGCGGAGAAGCGGCGGTTGAACGCGGCCTCGCGGGTCAAGCAGGAGGCCGAGCGGGCGCATCTGCAAAGCTTCGTCGACCGCTTCGGCGCCAGCGCGAGCAAGGCGGCGCAGGCGCAATCGCGGGTCAAGCGGCTGGCCAAGCTCGAGCCGATCGCGGCCATGTCGAGCGAGCACGTTTCGCCCTTCACCCTGCCCTCGCCCGCGCGCCCGTTGGCGCCGCCGTTGATGCGGCTGGAGTCCGGCAGTGTCGGCTACGACGGCAACACGGTGCTGCGCGACCTCAACCTGCGGCTGGACGTCGACGACCGTATCGGTCTGCTCGGCGTTAATGGCGCCGGCAAGTCCACCTTCGCCAAGCTGGCCGCTGGCGCGCTGCAACTCTCGGCCGGGCACATGCAGCGCGAGCGCCGCATCGGCGTTGGCTGGTTCCATCAGCATCAGATCGAGGCGCTCGACCCCAACGATACCCCGCTCGACATCCTGCGCCGCGCCCGGCCGGAGGATAGCGAGCAATCCTACCGCTCCCGCCTGGCGCTCTGGGGCATCGGCTTCGACAAGCAGTCCACCACGGCCGCCAACCTGTCCGGCGGCGAGCGGGCGCGGCTGCTGCTCAACCTGGTCGCCATGTCGGCCCCGCATCTGTTGATCCTGGACGAGCCGACCAACCACCTGGACATCGACAGCCGCCGGGCTCTGCTCGATGCGTTGAACGATTACGGCGGCGCCGTCATCCTGATCACCCATGATCGCTCGTTGATGGAGCTGGTGGCCGATCGTCTTTGGCTGGCGGCTGACAACACGGTGGTGCCATTCGACGGTGACATGGATGACTACGCCAAGCTGGTGCTGGATCGGTCAAAGGTGTCGGCACCGGGTCAGGGACGGGCGGCGAAAGGCAAGCGCAAGCGGGCTGCCTGACGCCGCCTTGACCTGTGACAGTTCAATGACCAACTAATATGGTTCACGTAATAAGTAGATTGTTTATGGCTGGCTTTGTTGTTCCCTCGACGCTCGGGCGTTCGGTCCTGGCAGCGTTAAGTGCGGTTCTCCTGGCGTCCACTGCCGCGCGGGCCGAGACGCCGGTTGCTTGTACGCCCACCCCGATCGAAGTCGTGCGCTCCCGCGGCGGCGTGGTGGATTACCTTGGCGCCGTTCGTGACATCCCCGACCTGTGCCGCGTGGTTCGGCCCGACGGCGAAGGTGCTTACTATTACGGCATCTGGAAGACCGACTGGCCCGGCGCCGGCGACGCTTATCCCGCGATCAAGGCCGCGATCACGGGCCCGTTCAACACGCGCACGGAGTTCATCACGCGATCGGTGCCCGGCATGCAATGGGTCGATTCCTTCGTCAACGAAGGCCAGGCGACCATCATGGTCGACGGCGTTCCGCATACGACGCTGCGCTTGGCGCATGAACGTCGCGGCATTGCGGGCAACACCTATCATTCGATCATCACCAGTTGGCGCGACGTGAGCACGGGCGCCGTCCTGCGCACCTACGAGCAGCAGATTTCCGGCCAGTCCTATGGGCCCGACACGACGTGGGAAGCGGTGAAGGTTCAGCCGCTCGCCGCCCAGATGGCGACGGCGCATTAAAGGCGTAACCGATCGATTAGGTCACCTGATCGATCGGTCCCGTTGTTCTGCGTTGGTCTAACGCCTCGCTCCCGGTTACAGAGGCATCAACTGACATCACAGACCGGGAGTACGCATGGCAGGATCCATCAAGTCGAGCCGCCGCAATTTCTTGAGCGGCGCGGCCGCGGTCGGCGCGGCCGTGCTGAGCCGCCAGGCCTGGGCGTCGGACTCCGTCGCGCTGGGCCTGAACGGCGGCCCTGACCAGCGGGCCCTCAGCAGCGCCTTTCCGCAGAAGGGCTCGATGATCCTGCAACGGACCCGGCCGCCCCTGCTCGAGACTCCGTTCGAGGTGTTCGACCAAGGTGTCTTCACGCCCAACGATCGATTTTTCGTCCGTTGGCATTGGTCGGTCATTCCCGAACGGATCGACCCAGTGACCTATACACTCGCTGTCCGCGGACACGTCGATCGGGCACAGTCGCTCAGCCTGGCCGACATCCTGGCGCTGCCTCGCGTCGAACTGGCGGCCGTCAATCAATGCTCGGGCAACTCGCGCGGCTTGTTCCAGCCGCGTGTGGCCGGCGGCCAATGGGCCAACGGGGCGATGGGCAATGCCAAATGGGTCGGCGTCCGACTGCGTGACGTGCTCGACCGCGCCGGCGTCAAAGCCGGAGCCGTCGCGGTGCGGCTGAACGGGCTGGACGAGCCCGTCGTCGATACCGCCCCCGACTTCAGGAAGTCGCTGGCGATCGATCACGCCCGCGATGGCGAGGTGATGCTGGCCTTTCAGATGAATGGCGAGCAGCTGCCGCTGTTGAACGGCTTTCCGCTGCGGCTCGTGGTGCCGGGCTGGTATTCGACCTACTGGGTCAAGATGGTCAGCGACATCGAGGTGCTCGACAAGCCGGACGACGATTACTGGATGAAGACGGCCTACTTGATCCCCGCCACGCCGCGCGCCAACGTCAAGCCCGGCGAGACCGGCTTCCCGGTCGAACCCATCAACCGCATGGTGCCACGCTCGTTCTTCACCAACGTCACCGATGCCAGCACGGTCAAGATCGGCGCCCCGGTCAGCCTGCGCGGTATCGCCATGGGCGGGGATTGCGGCGTCGCCGGGGTCGACGTCTCGTTCGACAAAGGCAGCACTTGGTCGCCGGCGACGCTCGGCGCCGATGAGGGCGCGTATGGCTTCCGCCGCTGGACAGCGGAGACGACCGCCGGGTCGGCCGGGCTCGTCGCCATGGTCCGCTGCACCAACACCAAGAAGGAGGTGCAGCCAATGGAGGCGAACTGGAACGGTGGCGGCTTCATGCGCAACGTCATCGAAACCGTTACTCTCGCAGCCGCCTGAACGGAGAATCAGACCATGTCATCCGGCCAGATCATCACCGGCGTCGCCGTCATCGCCGCCTTCGGCGTGCTGTTCGCCAATAACGGCACGCAGTCCGAGCGCAACGCGCTCGCGCAGGCTGATGTCGCGCATACCTACCCGGTCCCGGCCTTCAGCCAACGGATCAACCAGGAGATTGCAGCCGCAGCACAGCCGGCCACGGCACCACAACCCGCGCCCACAGCGGCACCAGCGCCCACACCCACACCCACACCGGCCGCGCAGGTTCAGCAACACGGTATCGACATCAAGGCCGTCGCTGTCGAGTTTCCGAGCAGCGACCGGGAGTTCCCGGCCGGGCCAGGGGCCGAGTTGGTGGCCAATAACTGCGTCTCGTGCCACTCGTCGGGCATGATCCTCAACCAGCCGACGCTAACCAAGGCGACCTGGACCGCCGAGGTCAACAAGATGCTGCACACCTACAAGGCCCCGGTTGCCGAGGAAGATGTGGACGGGATCGTCACCTATTTGGCATCCATGCCGGTCGCCAAATAGGTTTGATCAATCTTAGTGGCTGATCATCCAGGGTCGCGCACTCGGGAAGCTCTTTGCAGCCGGAACGGCATCGGCCTTCAGGCCGCTGCGGACCGGCTTGCAACAGCCGCACGAGGCCGGATGACGCCGCCCCTTCGTAGGCGCGTTGGCGCTGCGCTCGTTGGTTGCATGCGCATGGCGGGCGCCGCCGTCCATCATGGAGAAGGACGGGGCGACCAGGATCGCACGAGGCGCTGGGTCGCCGCAGCCGGGACAGGCGTGCGGCGACTGGAACTCCGCCATCGGGCGCGACGCGGTGAACGCGCCACACTCGTTGCAAAGATAGTCGTAGGCCGGCACGGCTAGAGGTCCGGGGCGAGCGGCATGGAGACACCGCCCTTGATGCCGCCGGACGGGCCGTCCATGCCGGGGTTGATGTCGAAATCGAAGATTTCGGTCGGCAGCCACAGCGTGGCGCAGGAGTTGGGGATGTCGACCACGCCGCTGATGTGCCCCTGCACCGGCGCGGTGCCGAGGATCGAGTAGGCCTGGGCGCCGGAGTAGCCGAACTTCTTCATGTATTCGATCGCGTTCAGGCAAGCCTGGCGGTAGGCGACGTTGACGTCGAGGTAATGCTGCTCGCCGGTCTCGTCGACTGAGATGCCCTCGAAGATGAGGTAGTCGGTGTAGTTCGGCTTCTGCACGCTCGGCTTGAAGATCGGATTCTTGATGCCGTACTTCGCCATGCCGCCCTTAATCACCTCCACCTTGAGGTGGATCCAGCCCGGCATCTCGATGGCGCCGCAGAAGGTGATCTCGCCGTCGCCCTGGCTGAAGTGGAGATCACCCATCGAGAGCCCGGCGCCGGGGACGTAGACCGGGAAGAACACGCGGGCGCCGCGGGACAGATCCTTGATGTCGCAGTTGCCGCCGTGTTCGCGCGGCGGAACGGTGCGGGCGCCGGTGGCTGCGGCGGCGGCCTTCGCGTCGCCCTTGAGCCGGCCCATATGCGCGGTCGGCGCGAACGGCGCGTTGGCCAGCGGCGGAACACGCGTCGGATTGGTGGCGATCAGCCCAGTCTCGCGGCGGTTCCAGGTGTCGAGCAGCTTGGGGTCCGGCAGGCAGCCGATCAGGCCCGGATGGATCAGCCCGGCGAAGTTGACGCCCGGGACGTGCCGCGACGAGGTGAACATGCCCTTGAAGTCCCAGATCGACTTCTGCGCTTCCGGGAAGTGGTCGGTCAGGAAGCCGCCGCCGTTCTTCTTGGAGAAGAAGCCGTTGAAGCCCCATTCATTATGCGGAAAGGCGCCGATGTCGAGAATGTCGACCACCAGAAGGTCGCCGGGCTCCGCACCCTCGACGCCGACGGGGCCGCTGAGGAAATGGACGATGCTGAGGTCGATGTCGCGGACGTCGGCAGCATCGTCGTTGTTCTTGATGAACCCGCCGGTCCAGTCGTAGCACTCGATCTTGAAGTCCTGGCCGGGCTTGACGGTGGCCACCATCGGGATGTCCGGGTGCCAGCGGTTATGGATCATGTCGTTGTCGAAGGCGGATTGCGACAGGTCGACCTTGATCAGCGTGTCCGTCATTTTGTCGTTCTCCCTCAGAGCACTTCCTGACGTTCCGTCAGGAGTAGTGCTCGCCAAAACAAAGTTTAAACGGCGAGGTAGCGGGCGACGGTCTCTTGATCGACGTCGGCCCGGTTGTCCTCGTGCACCACCATGCCGCCCTCGAGGACGATCACGCGGTCGGCGATGTCGAGCGCGAAGCTCAGCACCTGTTCGGAAGCGATGATGCTCAGCCCGCGCTCGTCGCGGATGCGGCGCAGCGTGCGACCGAGTTCGAGGATGATGGAGGGCTGGATGCCCTCGGTCGGCTCGTCGAGCAGCAACACCTTGGGGTTGGTGGCCAGCGCGCGGGCAATGGCGAGTTGCTGTTGCTGCCCGCCGGAGAGGTTGCCGCCACGGCGGGCGCGCATCTCCTTGAGCACGGGAAACATCTCGTAGATGTCGGGCGAGACGGTCTTGCCGCCATGCACGAACAGGCCGGTCTCGATGTTGTCCTGCACCGTCATGGTGGAGAATATCGCCCGACCCTGTGGCACATAGGCGAGCCCGGCCTTGACGCGGAGATGGCTCGGCAGCTTGGCGATGTCGGTGCCGTTCAGCTCGATCGAGCCGGACTTGGTAGGGATCGCGCCGATCAGGGAGCGCATGAGCGTAGATTTACCCATGCCGTTGCGACCGACGACGACGAGGATCTCCGCCTTTCCGAGGCTGAAATCGAGCCCGTGCAGCACCTCGCTCTGGCCGTAGCCGGCCCGCAGGCCCCTGACGTTCAGCATTGATCAGTGTCCAAGATACACCT
>CAZTJC010000094.1:0-11575 GCA_964613945.1 uncultured Acetobacteraceae bacterium | reverse complement strand
TTTCCGCCGTCGACGCTGATGATTTGCCCGGTGACCCACGCTGCCTGATCGCTCACCAGGAAGGTGACCATGTTGGCGATGTCCTGCGCGGTCCCGAGCCGCCGCATCGCGATACGCTCGACCATCTGTGCCTGCCCTTCTGCGCCGTAGGCCTGCCACTGCCGCTCCGATGACGAGTTCGACCGTATGAAGCCCGGCGCGACGCTGTTCACCGTGATCCCATATTGCCCAAGCTCATGCGCCAACTGCCGCGTCAGCCCGATCTCTCCGGCTTTGGCCGCCGCATAGGCCTGTATCCCGGTCAGGCTGACGCCGATCCCGGCCCCGCTCGAGATCGTGACGATCCGCCCCGCGCGGGCGGCCTTCATGCCGGGGATTACCGCCTGCGCCATCAAAAAGGCCCCGGTCAGATTGACGTTCAGGATCGCCTGCCATTCAGCAGGCGTCACCGTCTCCGCCGCCTGCCCCACTTGACCGCATACGCCGCCTGCACTGTGCACCAGGATGTCCACCGCGCCGATCCCGTCCAGCGCCGTCGCGATCGAGGCTGCATCCGTCACGTCCACTTCCGCCGTGCGAACCCGCTCGGCTGCGACCGCCGCCAGCCCGGCGACGTCCCGGTCGACCGCAAGCACGTTGGCGCCGCAGGCTGCCAAACCGGTCGCGATTGCCCGCCCGATCCCCTGCGCCCCACCCGTGACGACTGCCGTGCGGCCTGTGAGATCGATCTTCATGGTGTTCCATCCATCAAATGACAGGCTGCCGCATGCCCGTCCCGCACCAGCAGCGCAGGCGGTTCGGTCCGGCAGCGGTCGAATACCTTGGGGCAGCGCGGGTGAAACGGGCATCCCGGCACGGCGCGCATCGGGCTCGGCAACTCACCTTGCAGCGCACTCTCCGTCGTTCGCCGCTGCGGCGTCAGCATCGGCGCCGCGCGCAACAACGCCTGTGTGTAAGGGTGCTGCGGTCGCTCGAACACCGCGTCTGCCACACCATGTTCCACGACCCGGCCTAAATACATCACCGCAACCTGATGGGCGAGATGCCGCACCACCCGCAGATCGTGCGACACGAACAGCATCGCCAACCCTAGCCGGGCTTGCATGTCCAGCAGCAGATTGAGGATCTGCGCCTGGATCGAGACATCCAGCGCTGACACGATCTCGTCTGCGATGAGCACCGCCGGCTCTACGGCCAGCGCCCGTGCGATCGCCAAGCGCTGCCGCTGCCCACCCGAGAATGCCCGCGGCAACCGATCTGCCGCGTCGGCCGGCAAGCCAACCAAAGCCAGCAGCTCTGTGACGCGCTCTGCGACCGCTGCCCTCGGCACGATACGATGCACCCGCAACACCTCGCCCAGCATCTCGCCCGCGGTCATGCGCGGATTGAGCGACCCATACGGGTCCTGGAACACCATCTGAACTCGGCGGTTGTACCGCCGTAGCGCCTCGCCCCGAAGCGCCCGCACGTCCTCGCCCTGGTAGACGATCTGTCCGCCATCGAGCGGGATCAATCTTACCAGCGCCCGCGCCAGCGTCGACTTACCGCACCCGGATTCCCCGACCACCGCCAACGTCTCGCCGCGCACCAACTGCACCGATACCCCGGCCAGCGCCCGGATCATCGGCTTAGGCCCCCTATACCACAATCCGCTCAATCCCAAGCGCACCGGGTAGGCTCGTTCTAGATCATCCGCTTGCAGCAGCACGCTCATGCCGCCTGCACCACATCGGCCCGAATGCACGCCGACAGCCGCCCGGGGCCGACGCTGACGAGCGCCGGGTCGACGGCGTGGCAGGCGTCAATCGCGTATGCGCAACGTGGCGCGAACCGGCAGCCCGGCGGCAACGCCCGCGGGTCCGGCGGCGTACCCGGGATGCCGCCCAGCCGCGAGTGCGCCCGTGCTGCACCCGGCAGCGACCGCAGCAATCCTAACGTGTAGGCATGCGCCGGCCGCGCGAACACCGCCTCCACCGGCCCGGACTCCATCACCCGCCCGGCATACAGCACCACGACCCGGTCGCACGTTCCCGCCACCACACCGAGATCGTGCGTCACGATCACCACGCTCATCGACAACTCGTCTTTCAGCCGCAGCATCAGCTTGAGGATCTGGTCTTGGATCGTCACATCTAGTGCTGTCGTCGGCTCGTCCGCCAGCAACAGCGCCGGTCCGCCCGCCAACGCTGCAGCGATCATCGCCCGTTGCCGCATGCCGCCCGAGAACTCGTGGGGGTAGTTCGACAGCCGCCGCCGCGCATCCGGGATCCCAACCTGGTCGAGCAACGCTGCAGCCCGCGTCCGCGCCGCCGCGCCGCGCACCCCGGCATGCGTCGTGATGGACTCGGTGATCTGCAGCCCGATGGTCAGCACCGGGTTGAGCGCCGACATCGGCTCCTGAAACACCATCCCGATCTCGCCCCCGCGTATCGCGCGCATCCGCGGTTCCGGGAGCGCGAGCAGATCATTTCCCCGCCAGGCGACCTCGCCGGTGGTTTGCGCCACCGGCGGCAGCAGACGCAGAATCGCGCGCAGCGTCATGCTCTTGCCCGATCCGGATTCACCCACGATCCCAAGCACCTCGCCGGCCGCCACGTCGAGGTCGATGCCGTCCACCGGTCGCGCGGCGCCGATCGCCACCTGCAGCCCGCGAACCCGCAGCAGACTCATGACCGCCGCCTCAGCCATCCGGCAAGACCGTCGCCCAGCAGACTGAACCCGGTTCCGGCCACCACGATCGCGATCCCTGGGAAGATCGACATCCACCACGCCGTGTTCATGAAGTTCTTGCCGTCGGCGATCAGCACGCCCCACTCCGCCTCCGGCGGTTGCGCCCCCAGCCCCAGGTAGCCGAGCGACGACCCCAGCAGGATCGCCAGCGCCATGTCGGTCATCCAATACACCAGGATGGGTGAGATCGCGTTGGGTAGTAGATGCCGGAAGATGATCCGGACGGGCCCGAACCCCATGACCCGGCCCGCGGCCGCATAGTCTCGCTGCGCCTGTACCTGCACCTCGCCCCGCATCAGCCGCGCGTAGATGATCCAGTTCACCGCCGAAACCGCCACGTACATGTTACGCAAGCCCGGTCCAAGCACGGCAACGATCGCGATGACGATAACCAGGAAAGGGACCGTGATGAAGACGTCGACGATCCGCCGAAACACGGCGTCCGGCCATCCACCGACATAGCCTAGCACGCTGCCCACCACCGTTCCGAACAGTGCCGGAAAGAGCGTGCTGAATATCGCGATCTGAAAGTCGATCCGCGACGCCCAGATCGTCCGCGACAGGATATCCCGCCCGAAATTATCCGTCCCAAACGGGTGCGCCCGACTTGGCGGCTGCAACAACGCCGTGAAGTCGAATGCATCAGGCGGATACGGTGCGATAACGTCGGGTACCGTCGCGCAAGCGATGAAGAGCAACAGGATCAGCAGCCCAACCGCCGTCGCTGGCCGAGGCCATCTCACCTCGCCAGCCTAGGATCGAGCAAAGCCTGGACCGCGTCGGTGAGCAAGAACACCATGCTGACCATGACCGCGAGCACCATGCTCAACCCCTGCACCACCGGGTAATCCCGCGCAAAGATGCTGTCGATCAGCAATCGCCCCACTCCGGGAATTGCGAACACCGATTCCGTGATCACGGCGCCGCCGACGAGGCTCCCCATGTTCAACCCGAGCAGGGTCACCGTCGAGATGATGGCATTACGCAACACGTGCCGGCCCAGGATCAGCCGCGGCGGCAAGCCCTTGGCGACCGCGAAGCCGACATATTCCGCGTTCAGCACGTCGGCCAATGACTGCCGCAAGTTTCGTAGCAACACCGCCGCCAATGACAGCGCCAACGTCATGGCCGGCAAGAACAGGTAATAGAGATCCTCGAAGAACCCCGAACCGATCCCGCCTACCGGAAACCAGTGCAGCCCGGCCGCCAGCGTGATCAGCAATATCAACCCGATATAGAAAACCGGCATCGACAAGCTGATCTGCGCAATCACACGGATGGCGGCGTCCGCCCATCCGTTCGGCCGTAGCGCCCCGATGAACGCCAGCGGCACCGCCATCAGCAGAGCCAGTACCGCCGCCATCGCCGTCAGCATCAGCGTGATCGGCAATCCATCCACGATCAGTCGCGACACCGGCACCCGCAGCGTGATGGAGTCCCCAAGCTGCAGCCGCACCGTCCGCCACAGGAAATCCCCGAACTGCACCAGCATCGGCTCATCGAGCCCAAGCTCGCGATGCACGTCCGCGATCCGTGCATCCGTCGCCCGATCGCCCAGCATGACGAGCGCCGGGTCGCCGGGCAGCAGCCGCATGAGACCGAAGATCAACAGCGCTACGATGACGACGGTGAGCACGACCTGCCCCAGCCGCCGCACCAGCGTGGTCAGCAACCCCATCGCGGGATTACTGATCCTTCCAGGCGTTGACGAAGATGTTGTTGCCGAGCGGAATCTGCACGAAATTGTGGACCTTTTTGGTCATTGCCACCGGATACGGCACTTCCATCGTGAACACGATCGGCGCCGCATCGGCGTAGCGTTCCTGGATTTCCTTGTACTGCGCCGCTCGCTTGGCCGGGTCGAGTTCTTCCTGGCTTTGCACGAACAACTCGTCGATCCGCTTGTCGTCCCAGCCGGACCTGCCGTTCTGTCGCGTCGGATAATAGGCGAAGATTGAGGTGATCTCGCTGGGGTCGTTGATGTCGTTGGTCCAGAGCGACGTGCGCATCTGAAAGTCGCCGGCATTGTAACGCGCCAACCGCGTTGCCGCATCCAGCGTTTCCGGCTTCAACCGCACCCCGACCTGCGCCCAGAATTGCTGCAGCACCGCCAGTTTGGCGGCATCGTCCGCGCTGCCCGCCAGGATCATGCACGATAGGTCGAACCCGCTGCCGTATCCCGCTTCCTGCAGCAGCACCTTGGCCTTGGCTACGTCGTATGGGTAGAGCGGCTTGGGCCCATACGACAGCGGCGTCGACATCGGCATGAAGCTGCGTTGCGGCGTTCCGGTCCCGTACGACACAACCTGGATCATCGCGTCCTTGTTCGCCGCATAGTTCAGCGCCTGACGGACGCGCTGGTCGGAGAGCGGGTTCTTGCTGCCGTCCTTCAACGTTGGGCGTAGATTCATGCTGAAGTAGTTCACTTGCGCCGCCGGGAACAGCACCATGTTCAGCTTGCTGTCCGTCTTGAGCTCGGCCACGCGCGCATAGGGCACGAACTCGACGACATCGAGTTCGCCTGCCCGCAATTTCAGAATCCGCGTCGCGTCGTCCGGTATGATCTGAAATTTCAGCGTATCGAGATATGGCAGCTTCTTTCCGTCCGCTGCCGTGTGCCAGTAATACCTGTTCCGTTCCATGATCATCTCGCTGTTGCGCTTCCACGAGCTCAACAGGAATGGTCCCGAGCCGATCGGATGTTCGGCGAAGTTCTTGCTCTTCTCCTCCAGATCGGCACCCGGCGCCGCCATGACCAGCTTTTCCGGCATGATCCCGGCGTTGAACGTCGCCACTGCCTGGATGATCACCGGGTCCGGATGTGCCATATTCAGGACGACCTGATTCGTTCCCTTGGTCTCGATCGACCCGATCGAGCTGAGCAGGAAGGCGAACTCCCCACCGGTTTCCTTGCTGCGCGCCCGGTCCAGCGACCATTTCACGTCGTTGACCTCGATCGGCGATCCGTCGGCGAACTTGATGTCCGGCCGCATGGTGAAGGTGACGGTCTTACCGTCGTCCGAGATGGTGTAGCCGGTCGCCAGCCCCGGCTCCGTGCCACCCTTGCCGTCATCCGCCGGCAGCAGAAGCGTGTCGTAGAGGTTGAGCGAGAGCCAGATGTCGGCGTTCTGCGCCGTATGCACCGGGTCCAGATACTGGCTTTCGATCGCCCGGCCGAACACGAGAGTGCCGCCCCGAGTGGCTGCGTGGGCGCCGACTGCCGAAGAAAGCACCGATATGGTGGCGTAAATGAAGGCCGGGCGCATTTTCATCTGTGGTCGTCCGATCGGATTTCCTCCGACACCATTCAAGCTGCGTGCCAGAGCGCCAGGTGTTGATCGGCCATGATGCTGCCCTGAGGCCTGCTGGCCACCGGTGCGGCCATGCTTGCCACGCCGATGCGTAACGAAGAAGGATGGTCGAGCGACCCTTATAGGAATGACTATGCGCTCCTGGTTCATCGCTGCCCTGCTCCTTGCGGCCGCTCCCGTCGTTTCCAGCCCGGTGCGCGCGGCGGGCACGTTGCGCTTCGCACTGGACTTCGATTTCGACACCTTTGATCCAGCCCGCAGCGGCTCCTACATCGAACGCGTCGTCAACACCGCGATGTGCGACCAGTTGATCGACATTGATCCGCAGCTCAATCTGGTCCCGCAACTGGCGACGAGCTGGGCGTGGTCGGACGACAACCTCGCTCTCACGCTGAAGCTGCGGCCGGGCGTCATCTTCTCCGACGGTGCGCCATTCGATGCCGAAGCGGTTCGGGCCAATATCGAGCGCTACCGCACGGCGCCCTACAGCCTTCGCCGGAACGAGCTGAAAGCCGTGGCCGGCGTGGAGGTGCTGGATGCACTAACCGTCCGGATCAAGCTGTCCGAGCCGTTCACCCCGCTGGTGGCGCTGCTGGCCAACCGGCCCGGCATGATGCTGTCGCCCCGTATCCTGAACCAGTCGACCGCCGAGATCTCCGCGCATCCGGTCTGCGCCGGGCCGTTCACGCTGGTCGAGCGGGTGGCACAGGATCACATCACCCTGAAGCGCTTTCCGGGTTACTGGGATGCCGAACACGTTCAGCTCGACGGCATCGAATTCAAGATCATGACGGATTCCACGGTTCGGCTGGTCAATCTGCAATCCGGGAAGTTGGACGTCGCCAACCGGTTGGGCGCAACCGACGTGCCGACCGTGCAGGCGGACAGGCAAATGCGGGTCGTGTCCTCGCCCTCGATCGGGTTCCAGATGCTGTCGTTCAACCTCGGCAACGGCGCCGCCGCGAATACGCCGTTCGGCAAGGACACCCGCATCCGGCAGGCCTTTGCCAAATCGATCGATCGAGCGAGCTTGAACCAGGTGGTGTTTGAGGGCCGAATGATCCCCAGCACCCAAACGGAGGCGCCGAACAGCAAATATTGGAACCCGGCGTATCCCGTTCCCGAGCGGGACCTGGACGGCGCTAAAGCGTTGCTGGCCCAAGCCGGGGTGCCGCATCCGAAACTGGTGTTGAGCGTCACCAACGCCCCGACCGACGTGCAGGTTGGCGAGGTCATCCAGGCAATGGCGGGCGAGGCCGGCTTTGACGTGTCGTTGCAGAAAGGCGAGTCCGTCGCGCAGACGCAGGCGGCGACGCGCGGCGAGTATCAGGCCGACATGGTGATCTGGAGCGGCCGCCCGTACCCCGACGGCAATCTGGCTTCCTGGATGCGCTGCGGCGCACCGCTCAACTGGACGGGATGGTGTAGCAAGGAGCTGGACGCGGCGCTTGATCGCGGAGCCGCTGCCGCGGACGAGGCGGCCCGCGTGATCGCGTATCGCGAGGCGACCGCGATCTGGACGCGGGACATGCCATACATGGTTCTTTACCACTTCACCTGGTTCTGGGGGCTTTCGGACAAGGTTCAGGGTTTCCAACCACGCCCCGACGGTCTCGTGCGGATGGTTGGCGTCTCATTGCGGTAAGCTGGTGAGGTCGACAGGAGCCGGGCATCGCTCCAAGCTAGATCGACATCGTGGATTTGACTGCTGCATGACCATCCAGATCTGGCTCACCGAGCACCGCACACGCCTGCTCGACGAATTGCTGGACTTCATTCGCGCTCCGAGCGTCTCGACCGACCCGAGTTACGCCGCCGGTATCGCCGACGCGGCCGAGATCCTGCGGGCGCGGCTACACCGGATCGGGATGCAGGACGTCCAACTGCTCGACGGCGGCGGGCACAAGGCGGTATACGGCGCCTGGCTCGGTGCGCCAGGCGCACCGACGCTGCTCGTTTACGGCCATTACGACGTGCAGCCGCCGGACCCGGTCGAGCAATGGCACTCGCCGCCGTTCGAGCCTACGATCGCCGACGGGCGCATCGTCGCGCGTGGCGCATCGGACGACAAGTCGCCGCTATGGATCGCGGTCTCGGCGGTTGAGGCGTGGCTGGCTACGGCCGGGTCGCTGCCAGTGAATGTCAAGCTCCTGCTCGAAGGGGAGGAGGAGATCGGCAGTCGCACGCTGCCCGTTATCCTCGACCGCTACCGCAGCTTGCTCGCGGCCGACGTGCTGATCTCGGCCGATGGCGGGCGGTGGCGGCCGGGCCGGCCAAGCGTGAACGTGAACAGCCGCGGCAACCTCAGCATGGAGATTAGCATCCGCACTGCGGCGCGGGATCTGCACTCCGGCCGCTACGGTGGCCCGGTCGGCAACGCCGCAACCGTTCTCGCGCGACTGCTGGCGACGCTGCACGACGAGGATAACCGCATCGCGGTCAGGGACTTTCACCGGGGCTTGCAGGCCCCGAGCAATGCGGACGTCGCCGGCATGGAACAACTCGGTTTCGACGAGGCCGCGTTCTTTGCCGAGATCGGCGCACGCTCCGGCGCCACCGAGCCCGGGGTTCGCCTGCTGGAAAGCATCTGGCTGCGGCCGACGTTGGAAGTGAACGGCATGTGGGGCGGCTACACCGGCGCCGGCGGCAAGACGGTGATCCCGGCCGAGGCGCATGCCAAGCTCACCTGCCGCCTCGGGCCCGGCCAGGAGCCCGACCAGGTCTTCGATGCCGTGGCGCGCCATCTCCGCGCGGCCTGCCCCGCCTATGCCGATCTGACCATCGACCGCTCCCGCGACGGAACGCCGGCCTATGCAGTGCCGGAGGACGACCGCTTCCTGGCCGCCGTCGAGCGCGTCATCGAGCGGGTCCATGGCCAGAAGCCGGTCCGGGTCGGGATCGGCGGCACGCTGCCGGTGTCGCCGATGGTCAAGCAGATCCTGGGGTTGGAGACGGTGACGCTGTCCTATGCGATCGCCGACGAACAGATCCATGCGCCCAACGAGTTCTTCCGCCTCAGCTCGTTCGACGACGGTCTCCGCGCCTGGACCGAGCTGTTCGAGGAGGCGGCCCGCACGTGACCACGGACGCCGCCGAACAGGACGGGCTGCCGGAGCCGGCGCGGACCTGGGCGATCGTCACAACGGCACTCGGCCTGATGATGGCCGTGCTGGACGGTTCGATCGCCAACCTCGCGCTACCGACGCTGGCGGCCGAGTTCAACGTCTCGGCGGCGCAGTCGATCTGGGTGGTCAACGCCTACCAGCTCGCCGTCACCATCTCGCTGCTGCCGCTGGCGGCGTTAGGCGAGATCGTCGGCTACCGCCGGGTCTATCGGATCGGGGTGGCGCTGTTCACCGTGGCGTCGCTGGCTTGCGCGATGTCGCACTCGCTGACCGAGTTGACGGTTGCGCGGGTGGCCCAAGGGTTCGGCGCGGCCGGCCTGATGAGCGTCAACAGTGCGCTGGTGCGCTTCATCTATCCACGGGCGTTGCTGGGGCGGGGCTTCGGCATCAACGTCATGGTTGGTTCGGCGTCGTCCGCACTTGGGCCAAGCGTGGCGGCGGCGATCCTGTCGGTGGCAGGCTGGCAATGGCTGTTCGCCGTCAATGTGCCGCTGGGCGCGCTCATCCTGATCCTTGGCGCCAAGACCCTGCCGTTCACGCCGCGCGCATCGCACCAGTTCGACTGGGGCAGCGCGGTGCTGAACGCGTTGACGTTCGGGCTGTGCATCAGCGGCGTCGAGGCGTTCGGCCATGGCGGCAGCCCGGTCTCTGCCGTGCTCGAGCTGCTCGCCGGCCTGGCGGCTGGCTATGTGCTGGTCAAGCGCCAGGTCTCGCGCGCCAATCCGCTGCTGCCAGTGGATCTGATGCGGCGACCGATCTTCGCGCTGTCAGTCGCGGCCTCGACGTTCTCGTTCGCCGCGCAGAGCATGGCGTTCGTGACGCTGCCCTTCTATCTCGAGCGCGGGCTGGGCTTCGGGCGAGGTGAGACCGGGCTGCTGATGACGCCGTGGCCGGTGACGGTGATGCTGGTGGCGCCGGTCGCAGGGCGGCTGGCGGACCGCTTCTCGCCCGGACTGCTGGGCGGGCTTGGGCAGGCGTTGATGGTCGCCGGGTTGCTCCTGCTCGCTTTCCTGCCTGATCAACCGGCGTTGTGGGACATCGCCTGGCGCATGTCGCTGTGCGGGGTCGGTTTCGGTTTGTTCAACTCACCGAACAACAAGACCATCATCGCGGCGGCACCGGCCTCACGGGCCGGCGGCGCCAGCGGGATGCAGGCCACCAGCCGGTTGCTCGGCCAGACCAGCGGCGTGGCGCTGGTCGCGTTGATCTTCGGGCTGTTCGCGACCGGGGCGACCACCGCGTCGCTTTGCATCGCGGCGACGTTCTCGGCCCTGGCATGCCTGTCGAGCGTGCTGCGCACCGGTCGCGGGATGTCGTTCTAGTTACCGCGATAGTTCGCCGAGGTTCTGGCGTGCGAGCGGACGGCCGTCCTCGATGGCATGAATGACGGCAATGAGCCGCTCCGTCATCGGAGTGGCGATGCCAGCATGCTTGCCTTCGGTGACGACAGGGCCGAGTTGCACGTCCACTTCCGTGCGCCGCTTACGCACCGCGAGGTCGCGCCAGATCCCGCTATGGGTCTTGGCCGAGCCACGGTTGAAGGCGACCATCGCGTCGAACGAGGCGTCGACCGCCGCGTCGCTGCCACCCGGCGCAAAAGCGGCGGGATCGAAGCCATTGAAGCCGCGGGGGTTCACGCCTTTCGCCCCCGCTACGGCGATGGCTTCGCGGGCGATCGCGGTCAGCACGCTGCGGTAGTCCGGGTCGGCGAGGGCGTCGGCAATCGAGTCGTCGGTGAGTGCCGTGCCGAACAGCAGCGCGCCGTAACCGAGCTTGCCCCAGAGATAGCCCATGATGTCGTGGGTCACGATCGCGTCCGGCTCGAAGCTCGCCAGTTGGTCGCGCAGCGCAGTGACCCGCTCGCTGATAGCGCCATCGACCTCGCCGACCACGCAGGCGCCGCGGTTGCCATACAGGATGCGGCCCGGCGCCAGGTAGTCGGCGCCGAAATTGACAAACGCGCCGACCACGTTGGCGGGGCCGACGACATCGGCGATCACCAGCTCGTTCAGCCCGTTCTGAAACGACGCGACGTAGCCGCCCGGCGCGAGGTGCGGCTTGAGCGTCAGGGCCGCCGCCTCGGTGTGGTGGGCCTTGACGGCGAGGATGATGCGATCGAACTGGCCGGTGACCCGGTCGGGTGTTGCGGCACGCACCGGCGTCGTGAAGCTCTCGACGGGACCTTCGATCGTCAGCCCGTCCGCCTGCATGGAAGCGACGTGCTCGGCGACGGTGTCGACCAGCAGGACGTCGTGACCTGCGCGGGCGAGGTAAGCGCCGATGGTGCCGCCGATGGCGCCGGCACCCCAGATCAGCAGCGTTTGCGGTGTTGGTTCGCTCATCGACAGGCTGCCTCGATCAGGTGTTGGGCTTGGGTGATGCTGCCGACATAGCGCTTCTGCCCGCGCA
>CAZTJC010000093.1:0-11786 GCA_964613945.1 uncultured Acetobacteraceae bacterium | reverse complement strand
CGCGATGGTCAGGAAAGGGCAGGTGCACAACGTGGGTGGGCGAGACATGAAGGCTCAGGCTGCCTTCGTTGCCGGCCTGTTTGGGGTGGCCGCCTGAACCAACAAGCCCGCTCTAGCCAACACGACCCAACTTGGAGTTTGCAACAGAACCAGAATGGCCCATGCGCCTCGGCGGCGTACGGTCGAAGCGCCTGTCTTTCCACTATCCCGACGCAGAGCCAGGCAACCGCAGCGCTCATGACTTACCTCCGTCTTGGTCGGAACGGCTTAAGCCGCGCTGGATGTCGGTCTCCACGACGGAACGATCGAGCGTACCCCAGGCCGAAGCCGCGCCTGGCAGGTGCCGTCGGAATACGATGAATCGCTCCTGGCTGACCTGGTAGAGACGACGCATCTCCGGCAACGGATCCCGGCTGTCGTCAACCCGGATGTCGACATCGGGATAGGGGTCGTTCACGCAAACCTTGAGGCCGGCACTCTGCTTGCCGCGCTTATCGCCGCCCGCCGCCTCGCCTGCTTCTAACGCCGCCATGAGCCGCTCCGCCAGGCTGCTACCCGCTGAACGGGCAAACCCTTCCAGCATCGCCGCCGGGACGGCCGGCCCAGCTAGCATGTTGCCGGCAACCGACACGTCGTGACCGTCAAGATGACCAGCCCAGTCCACGCAGTCCGGTCCGGTATGGCGCGCGGATCGTCCGGTTCGGTCCATCAAATGGAATTGCCGTTGCCCACGACCCGGGTCGGGGCCGAGCAGATCGGCGATGATCGCTTCGGGCGTATGACCAGCACGCAGCCGGTCGATGGCGGGCCGGACGTAAAGCGGGTTCGGCAACGCTTGCACCGACATCGCCCCGACCTGGGCTTCGACATGGATGCACAGCGCGCCAACGGCAAAGAAGCGGGACGCGACGGCCGCGCCCAACGCGCCGGTGACGGGATCGCGGGCCAGAATGGAAAAGGTCAAGCCGATCAACTCCCATTGCTCAATCGCGCCAGGCTACGGCCTTGCGGGTTCGGCTCCAAGGAGGCTTGATTGCGCCGCAACGAGGAGACCGAGCGGTATGGCGTTCACTACGCGGCCCGAACTACGCGGCACCTTCGGCGCGGTCGCCTCCACGCATTGGCTCGCATCGGCGACCGGCATGCGCGTGCTTGAGCGTGGCGGCAACGCGTTCGACGCCGCGGTGGCAGCCGGGTTCGTGCTGCAGGTGGTCGAGCCCCATTTGAACGGACCCGGTGGCGAAGTGCCGATCCTGGGCTGTCGTCCGGGCGATGCCGAACCGTTCGTGATCTGCGGCCAGGGCTGTGCGCCGGCAGCCGCCACGATTGATCACTTCCGCGGTCTCGGCCTCGACATCATCCCCGGCACCGGCCAACTGGCCGCCTGCGTGCCGGGCGCGTTTGGTGCCTGGCTGACGCTCCTGCGTGATTGGGGCACCGCGACCTTGCGCGAGGTGCTGTCGCCGGCGATCGGCTATGCCGCGCAGGGTCATCCGCTGGTGCCGCGCATTCCGAACGCCATCGCGTCCGTGCGGACATTGTTCGAAACCGAATGGCTCAGCTCGGCCGCCGTCTACCTGCGCGGCGGGCGCTTGCCCGAGCCTGGCCGGTTGTTCCGCAATCCCGGGCTCGCCGCATTTTATGCCGGGCTGCTGGCCGATGCAGAAGCGGTCGGTGGGCGCGAGGCGCAAATCGGCCGCGCGCTCGACTATTGGTATCGCGGGCCCCTTGCCGAGGCCGTCGACCGGTTCAGCCGGACGGCCGTGATGGACGTATCCGGCCGGCGGCACCGCGGCTTGCTGACAGCCGACGACCTGGCGCGCTGGCAACCAGCGATCGAGCGCCCGTTGTCAGTCGATTACGGCGACTATCGCGTGTTCAAATGTGGTCCGTGGTCGCAAGGCCCCGCGCTGCTCCAGGCACTGCAGATCCTGTCCGGCTTCGATCTCGCGAGCATGGACCCGGCTGGCCCGGAATTCGTTCACACGGTGACCGAGACAATCAAGCTGGTGATGGCGGATCGGGATGCGTGGTACGGCGATGATCCCGGCGTGCCGCTCGAGGCATTGCTGTCGGCCGAGTATGCGGCGACGCGGCGGGCCCTGATCGGATCCGGCGCGTCCACCGTCTTGCGCCCGGGTGCGCCTGGAGGACGAGCGCCTGGCATGCCACCGATCGTTTTGGCCGGTACGCGGGGTCGGGGTGTCGGAGCGGGAGAACCGACCGTGGCCGCACAGGGAGGGTCCGTGCCGGCCGCGCTCGACCGGCACGGCGAGGCCGTCGAGACCGCAGACGGAGCCCGCCGCGGTGACACCTGCCATGTCGACGTGATCGACCGTTGGGGCAACGTCGTGGCTGCCACGCCGTCGGGTGGCTGGTTCCAGTCTAGCCCGGTGATCCCGGAGCTGGGCTTCGGATTGACGGTGCGGGGCCAGATGTTCTGGTTACAGGAAGGGCTGGCCTCGTCGCTTGCGCCGGGTCGACGGCCGAGGACGACGTTGACGCCGTCAATGGCGTTCCGGAATGGCAAGCCTTATCTCGCTTTCGGGACGCCCGGCGGTGATCAACAGGAACAATGGTCGCTCGCGTTCCTGCTGCGACACATCCATCACGGCATGGACCTGCAGGCGGCAATCGATGCGCCGGGCTTTCATACGGATGACTTAGTCGCCTCGTTCTGGCCGCGCGAGGTCGCTCCGGGTTCGCTAACCCTGGAAGGGCGGATGCCGACCGCAACGACTGGCGAGTTACGCCGGCGTGGCCATGCGGTGACGATCGGCGACGATTGGTCGGAGGGCCGTCTGTCCGCCTGTGCCCGCGAAGCTGACGGCGACTCGTTCTTGCTCAAGGCCGCAGCAAACCCCCGCGGCATGCAAGGCTACGCGGTTGCACGCTGACCTGAGAGGCATCGGAGAGATGATGAGATCGAAGCGTAATCCACTCGTCGTCCTGGCTTGCGTGGTCCTGACGGTCGGCACAGCCATACCGGCCGCAATGGCGCAAACCGCCTCTGTCCTGCGTATTGGAATCCAGGACGACCCCGATTTATTCGACCCGGCACGCGCCTACAGCTTCGTCGGCCGCATCGTGCTGACGAGCATGTGCAACAAGCTCGTCGACACCGCGCCGGACCTGTCGTTCGTGCCGCAACTCGCCCTTTCCTGGGACACGGCCCCGGATGGGATGAGCGTGACGTTCAAGCTTCGGCCCGGGGTCAAGTTCTCCGATGGCGCCGATATGGACGCCGAAGCCGTCGCCTTCAACATCGAACGCAATCTCACGCTGCCGACCAGCCGCCGCAGAAGCGAGATCTCGGCCGTCGACCGCGTCGAGGTCATCGATCCCCTCACCGTTCGGTTCCAGCTCAAGACGCCGTTCGCGCCATTGGTCGCGCAGCTTTCTGATCGGGCGGGCATCATTGCCTCGCCCAAGGCGCTGCAGAACCCCGCCGGTTTCGATGCCGATCCTGCCTGCTCCGGCCCATTCAAGATGTTGCAGCGCGTGGCACAGGACCGGATTGTGCTGGTGCGCGACCCGCTCTATTGGGACCGCGATCATTACCATTTTGACCGTGTCGAGTATCGCGTCATCACCGACCCGACGATCCGGCTGGTCAACCTACGAACCGGCCAACTCGACTTGGCTGAGCGGGTTCTCGCGAGCGATGTGGGTGCTATCAAGGCGAACCCGACCCTGAAGGTTATCGTGGGGCCGAGCCTGCAATACGTCGGCATCACGTTCAACATCGCCAACGGCACAGGGATGAGCCCGGACTTCAGCAAGTCTGCGGCGTTGCGCGAGGCGTTCAGCCTTTCGATCGATCGCGATGCCATCAATCAGGTTGTCTTCGACGGCAATGCGGTGCCGGGTAATCAACCCATGCCGCCGGGCTCCCGCTACTACGCCCCGGACCGGCCGGTGCCGCAGCGCGACGTCACCCGCGCCAAAGCGCTTATCGCAAGTAACGGCACACTCCAACCAAGTCTGACGCTAAATTTGCAGAACAATGCTGATCAGACGCAGGTCGGCGAGATGATCCAGGCGATGGCGCGTGAAGCCGGGATCGACGTCAAATTACAGGCATTGGAATTCCAGACACAGTTGCAGGCGCAGTCGAGCGGAAATTTCCAGGCGAGCTTGATCGGCTGGAGCGGCCGGGTCGATCCAGACGGCAACACCTATACGTTGCTCGGCTGTACGTCGCCGACCAACGATGGGCGGTGGTGCGCCGGCGCGGAACCGGATTTGCTTGCCGGTCGTGCGGAGGTCAACCCCACAAAACGGATCAGCGAATACCACGCGGCGTTCCGAACGATACTCGGCGCTAACCCGATCATCTACCTGTATTACCCGCCCCTGATCGTGGCGACCACGGCCAAGCTGGTGGGGTTTACCTACCATCCGGATGGTCTGATGCGTCTTCGAGACGTTCGGTAGGAGCCTTGAGGCCGGGGGGACCTGCACATGCACCAGACTGCGCCGCCAGAAATGACCGGTGCCGTGACGCTATACTCCAGCACGACGCAGGCACACCGGCTCGACCGTGTCCGCATCATCGCCAGCGCCGTCAATCTGAGCTCCACCCTCGAAACCATCCTCGATCGCGTTCTGTCCACCATCTGCAGCGGTGAGCCATGGTCTCGAGGCGGGATCATGGCCGTCAATCGGGTGAGTGGATTCTCGGAACTGGTCGTTGGCTATCACCCGGGCGAGGTCCGCCGCCCCGGCCTTCCCACCGTCTGGTCCCTCTCCAGCAGCCCGGCCCTCTATGTCGCCGAGACCCGGCAACCGCTGGTCATCGCTGATGCGCAAGCCGCCGCACAGTTCGCGGGCTATCAGGCGGACGCGCTGGCGCGGGGTTACCGCACTGTTATCCTGCTGCCGCTAGGCTGCCGCACCGATGAAGGGCACGACATGGTGCTGTCGATCCACACACCGCACCTTATCGAGGTGAGCGAGCACGAGATCGACTTCCTGGTCACCACGGCTCACCTGGTCGCGATTGCAGTGGAGAAAAGCCGTCACCTGCAGCGCGAGCGGCCACAGAACGAGCGGCTGCGCAGCGTGCTCGACCGGGATGCTGACCTGATGGGCCTCGTGCTGGGAGGGGCCGACATGGCTGCTATCACCAGCGTGGTCGGCGCCATGCTGGCTGACCCTTTCGTTATCATCGACTTCATTGGCGACGCGACGGTCGCCCGGCAATCGGCGGCCACGGAGAGTTTCTCCGATCGCGAATGGGCGGCGCTGGTCGAGGGACCCGCCGCGCCACTCCTCGGCACCCTGGTAGCGCAGGCGGGGACCGGCGGCGCCGACGTGCTGCTCGACCTGTCGTCGATTGGCCGCCCCATCGTCTTGCCGGCCGTCGTCGAGCCGTTGCGGATCCAGGGGGAGACGGTGGGCGGCCTGCTGGTCTTTCCGCGCGGCCGGCGGCTGGACGACATCGACCGCTTGATCGTTCAGGAGGTCCGGTTCGCCCTCGGCGCCCACATGATGCAGCGCCATGTGGACGCCAAGCGGGCCGCCCGCGACGTCTCGGATTTTTTCGAGCAGCTTTGCCGCGGCGGCATCGTCGATCCCGCCCACGCCCAGGCGCGCGCGCGACGGCTCGGCCTCGACCTGAACCGCCCCTGCTTTCTGCTGGCCGTCGCGCTGCCGAAGCCTATCACGCCACCCTTCACCGAGCTGCGGCATGCGTTGGAGGCCAGCTTGGGCCGGGCGAACGGGCGGGCCTTCCTGGTCGATGGCGGCGAGGTCGCCGCCATCGGCTTTCCGGTGGCCGACGCCAAACGTCCGATCCAAGCCTCCGTGATCGAACGCGCGATCGTCCAGCCGATTCTGGCGCGCTGGGGGGTGCGGCCCGTGATCGCCTGCGGGCCCTGCTGCCAGGCGCCAGATGACTACCCCGCGGCGTGGACCGAATGCGGCCGTGTGCTGGACCTGGCGCGCGTGTTCTGTCGCGACGGCGTTCTCCGGCAGGTCGATTTCGGTCCGTCCGCCCTTCTGCTCTCCGCCTTCGACAGCGGCCTGGTCGCCGGGTTCTTGGAGGAGACGCTCGGTGCGCTGCGGGCCTATGACGGGAAGCATGGCACGACCCTGCTCGGCACGGCGATCACCGTCGTCGACGAGGGCGGACGTCATCAGGTCGCCGCCGATCGGCTCGGCATCCATGTCTCGACCCTGCGCTACCGCTTGAGGCGCATTCGGGAGTTGTCCGGCCTGGACGTCGCTGATCCGGAGGCACGGTTCCGGCTGTCCCTTGCGACGCGCTTGTCCACGGTCGGCCGGGCTGGTGGCTCCTGCAAACCGTAGGATGGTTGCAAGACCCATTCCTCTGAAACGGGTGAAGCGTCGTTCCCTGCCGGGCATGCATGATCGCTGCATGACGCACGATGTTTCGAAGATTTCGGGTAGGGCCATGCTGCGGGGAGCCGTCGCTTGATTGCCAAACGGCAGATGCATCTGGTGGCCTATCTCAAGACGGGCCCGACCGCGATGCATGTCGGCGGCTGGCGGCATCCTGACTCGACCCTGGACGATATCCTCGACCCGTCCCGGTACGAGCACATCGCCCGGCTGCTCGAGGCCGCCCGGTTCGACGGGTGTTTCTTCGCGGACCTGTTCGGCCTTTATGACGTGCACCAGGGCAGCTTCGACGCTTATCTCCGTCGCGGCGGGCAGATCAGTTTCCTCGATCCCACGGTCGTGCTGCCGGTCATGGCAGCGGCCACGCGGCATCTCGGGCTGGGGGCCACGCTGTCGACCAGCTTCCACAACGCCTATCATCTGGCGCGCTGGCTCGGCTCACTCGACGTCATGAGCAAGGGGCGCGTCGCCTGGAATGTGGTGACGTCCGCCACCGACCTTGAGGCGCAGAACGCCGGGATGACCCAGCTGCCGCCGCGGGACGAGCGCTACGATCGGGCGGACGAGGTGCTTGAAGCCTGCTTTGCCCTGTGGGACGGGTGGGAGCCCGACGCCTTTGTGCTCGACAAGGGGAGGGGCGTGCTCGCGGACCCCGGCAAGGTGCGTTACGCCAACTATGCCGGGAAGTGGGTGCGCACGCGGGGGCCGCTTTCCATTCCGCGCAGTCCGCAGGGCCGCCCGGTCGTCATGCAGGCCGGCAGCTCCGACCGCGGGCGGGACTTCGCCGCACGCTGGGCGGAGGTGGTGTTCACCATCCAGCGCGGCAGGGAGGACATGCGCGAGTTCTATGACGACCTGAAGGGTCGCACGGCGGCGCGCGGTCGGGGGCCGCATGAATGCGCGGTCTTGCCGGCGGTGTCCGTGGTCCTGGGCGAAACCGAGTCGATCGCGCGAGAGCGGGCCGAATACCTCGCCAGCCTGATCGACCCGGAGCTGAACCTCGCGGCGGCGTCGAGCGGGCTGGGCGCCGACCTCAGCAAGCTCGAGACCGAGAGCGGCTTGAAGGCGCTGCAGCGCAACCAGGGCATGGCCGGGACCGAACAGGTGTTGGAACAGGTCATGAAGGCTGAGGGTATCGGCATCAAGGACGCCGCCAAGAAAAGGGGTGGCAACGAAGTCGTCGGTACGGCGGCCCAGGTGGCCGACCACCTGCAGGCCCATTTCGAAGCCGGCGTCTGCGACGGTTTCGTGATCGCGCCGACGACCTTTCCCAGCATGTTCGAACAGTTCTGCCGAGGTGTGGTCCCTGAATTGCAACGCCGCGGCTTGTTCCGCACCGAATACACCGGGCGGACACTGCGTGAGAACCTGCAACACTGACCGAGGAGCGCCCATGATCACGAAATCCGGCTACCGCCTTTCCCGTCGCGCGACCCTCGGCGCCGCTTTCGGCACCGCGCTGCTATCGCGTTTTCCCGCCCGGGCTGCGAGCTTCAACGGAACCACGGTCACGTTCGCCAGCTGGGGCGGCGCGTATCAGGACGCCGAGAAAATCTGCTACTGCGAGCCTTTCGCCGCAGCGACGGGAGCCCGGGTCGTGCAGGACGGCCCGATGAACGTCGCTAAGTTCCGCGCCATGGTCGAGGGCGGGGCGCCGGACTGGGACGTGGCCGACATCACTATCGACTTCCTCTATGCTGGTGCATCGGACGGGCTGTTCGAACCGATCGACCGATCGATCGTCGACACCAGCCGGATCGACTCAAAATTCGTCCATGAGTTCGGCATCGGCTGCATCGTCTGGTCTTACAATCTGGGCTACAACACCAAGGCCTATGCCGGACCGAGCGGTGCCCCGAAGAGCTGGGCGGACCTGTTCGATCTCAAGCGGTTCCCGGGTAAGCGCACCTTGGGCGACAACGTGGTGGCGACGCTCGAGGTGGCGCTACTGGCCGACGGAGTGGCGCCCGATAAGCTGTATCCGCTCGATGTCGACCGGGCGCTGAAGAAGCTGGACACGATCAAGGCGCAGACAATCTTCTGGAGCACGAACTCGCAGTCTCAGCAGCTGTTCGTGGATGGCGAGGTGAACCTCGGCCTGATCCTGAATGGCCGGGCCTTTGATGCGTCTAAGAAGGGGGCGCCCATCGCCATTTCCTGGGATCAGAGCATCCAGTCCGTAGACTACCTGGTAGTTCCGCGCGGCAGCCGCAATCGGGCGGCCGCCATGACGCTGATCGATACGATGGGGGCGCCCGAAAACCAGGCAAAGCTCGCCAATCTGATCGCCTACGCGCCGACCAACCCGGCCGCGTTCAACTCCATCAACCCGAAGATCGAGCCATGGCTGTCCACCGCGCCGGCGAACGCCAGCCGTGGCTTCGTCATCGACGCGGCCTATTGGCGCGACAACCTGAAGACGCTCCAAGAGCGTTGGGCGTCTTGGAAACTGTCCTGACGCAACGGATGCGGGTGCTCGACCGGACCAACCTGCTGTTGCTGCCGGCCCTCCTGGTACTGGGGGCCGCCTTCATCTGGCCGGTCTCGTTCCTGCTCTCGCGAGCCTTCACCTACCCGGTCCTCGGTTTCGGCAATTTCGTCCAGCTTTGGGAGCGGCCGGTCTACCTGCGGGTGATCCTGAACACCGCCACGATCAGCGCCGCCGTGACGCCGATCTGCCTCCTGCTCGGCTTTCCGGTGGCGCATGCCATGGCTCACGGGTCGCCTCGGCTGCGGCGGTGGTTGGTGCTGCTGGTGTTGATCCCGTTCTGGACCAGCCTGCTGGTGCGCAGCTTCGCCACCGTGATCCTGCTGCAGCGCAACGGGCCCCTCAACGGCCTGCTCATGGGGGCTGGGTTGATCACCGAACCCCTGCCGCTGCTCTACAACCTGACCGGGGTGCTGCTCGGAGCCGTGCAGGTGCTGCTGCCCTTCGTCATCTTCCCTCTGCATGCGACCATGGCACGGATCGAGCCGTCCTGGATGCAGGCGGCCTTGACCCTGGGGGCCGGGCCGGTGCGGGCGTTCTGGCGCGTCTACTTGCCGCTGACCTTGCCTGGGCTGCTGACAGGAGCGGCGCTCGTGTTCATCAGCACGCTCGGCTACTACGTCGTGCCGGCCCTGCTCGGCGGTCCGCGGGAACTGATGGTGGCGCAGCTCATCCAGGACCAGATCGGCAATTTCGGCAATTGGGGCATGGCAGGCGCGCTATCGCTGATGCTGATCGCTGGAACCGGCCTGTTGATGCTGGCGGTGCACATGACGGTTGGGCTCAAGGCGGTCGCCCGATGACCCGGCCGCGCGATGGGATGCGGGGTTGGCGCGCGGTTCGGGGCGCGACCTGCTGGCTTGTCGCTGCCTATCTGATGGCCCCGCTGGCGATCGTCGTCATCATCTCGTTCAGTGCCGCACCGTTCCTCCAGTTTCCACCGCCGGGCCTGTCGATGCGGTGGTATTCGAACCTGTTCAACGATGCCGGCTGGACCAGCTCGCTCCTGGTCAGCCTCGAGGTGCTGGTCCCGTCCGCCTTACTCGCGACGGTGCTGGGCACGGCCGCGTCCTATGCCTTGGTTCGCGGCAGCGTTCCGGGCGCGGGCGTGATCCAGGCCTGCCTGCTGCTGCCGATTTTGGTGCCCGGCATCATCACGGCGGCGGCACTGTTCGGCGTGTTCCGCGGTCTGGGATTGAACGGTACTCTAACTGGCCTGATCATCGGCCACACCGTGCTGACGCTGCCCTACGTCGTGGCCACGGTCACCGCCGCGCTCCGCTCGCTAGACCCCCGGCTGGAGGCTGCCGCGGCCACGATGGGCGCCTCGCCGGCCGTCGCGTTCCGGCGGGTCACGCTGCCGCTGCTGGCGCCGGGAGTGCTCTCTGGCCTGTTGTTCGCCATGGTGGTGTCGTTCGACGAGTTGATCGTCTCGCTGTTCGTCAGCTCGGCCCAGGTCCGTCCCGTGCCGGTGCAGATGTGGTCGAACCTGCGCGGTGATTTCGACCCGACCATCGCTGCGATTGCGACGATCTGCTTCGGGTTCGCCACGGTCGCCATGTTGCTGGACGGCCTGTTGCGCCGCCGGACCGGGACCTCGTCATGAGCGGCTCGGCGGTGCTTCAGCTCCAGGGATTACACAAGCGATATGGCAGCCATGTCGCGGTCCGGTCGCTTGACCTCGAGTTGCGGGCGCACGAGTTCATGACCTTTTTGGGCCCGTCCGGCTCCGGCAAGACCACGACGCTGATGATGGTCGCCGGGCTGCAGAGTCCGGACGCCGGTTCGATCTTGCTGAATGGGAAGCCGGTCGACGCATTGCCGCCCTATCGGCGCGACCTCGGCATGGTGTTCCAGAACTATGCCTTGTTCCCGCACATGACGGTCGCCCGCAACCTGGCCTTCCCGCTCGAGATGCGGCGCACGTCCCGCGCCGAGATCGAGCCGCTCGTGACCGACATGCTGCGTTTGATCGGCCTTCCCAGCCATGGGGAGCGGCTGCCGAAGGAGTTGTCGGGCGGGCAGCAGCAGAGGGTCGCCCTCGGCCGTGCGATGATTTACCGCCCCTCCCTGTTGCTGATGGACGAGCCGCTGGGCGCGCTCGACAAGAAGCTGCGGGGCGAGATGCAGGGAGAGATCAAGCGCATCCACCGGGAGCGGCGCACCTCCGTCCTGTACGTCACGCACGATCAGGAGGAGGCGCTCACGATGAGCGACAGGATCGCGGTGTTCAACCACGGCGGGATCGAGCAGGTGGGTACGCCGGAGGAGGTGTACGAGCGCCCGGCGACACGTTTCGTCGCGGGCTTCATCGGGGAGACGAACTTCTTTCCCGCGCAGGCCGTCGGTCAACAGCCTGGTGCCTTGCGCGTGATGGCCAACGGTGTCCCGCTCCGCTGCCGGGCCGACAGCGTCTTACCGTCCGGGACCGAGCTGGTCGTTGCTGTGCGTCCGGAACGGGTGCGGTTGCTGACGACGTCGGGCGAGCTGGGGGGCTTTGCCGGCACGATCGCCGACGTCGCGTACCTGGGCACCATGCGCCGCGCGACGGTGCAGCTTTACAACGGGGGCACCGGCACCGCCTTGATGAGCGCTCAGAGTTGGGAGTCTAGCGGCCTCGCGCTCGGCCAGACGGTCACGCTCGACTGGGATGCGGATCACGGCACGCTCTTCGGTGCGGATGAAATCGCCCCCAGATAGCGTCCAGACGCGCCGGAAAGCTGCTCGTTCGGTGCCGGGTCCCAACTCACTCCAGCAACACGCTCGACTTCGTCTCCGGAAGCCCGGCAATTGCGCACCGCTGTTGTAGAGCCGTTTGGCCGGCGAGCGATATGGGGTTCTGTTGCAAACCGCGGGGCGGGGTAGAAGAGCGGGGTTTGACTAGGGTCTGTCCCCATTGCGTAGGTCACGGCCGCTCTGATTCGCTTTGTTC
>CAZTJC010000092.1:0-12342 GCA_964613945.1 uncultured Acetobacteraceae bacterium | reverse complement strand
TCGAACTCGGGCGTCCAGACTACGTCCGACTTCCGTAATAACTAAAAGGATGGGCGGATAGTTCGCGTCTACCACCTAATCGGTGCAGCACACTCGAAGAAAGGCGCATCCTTCGTTATCAAAGTCCAAAGACTTACGTCAAAACAGCATCAAGCAAGGTAAGTGTCGCGTTATCGGTAAGTTTTTATACGTTGCAAGTGTCATAGATGTGCGACAATAAAAAGGGTAATCAAGCACAGTTCTGCGGTATTAAGCAGAGTAGCAGCTTGTGATATTTTAGGATTAGTGCCCGCCCCCGGCTGAGGAAGGTTGTGGTGCACCCACTTTCCGCAGGAGCGGCACCAGAAGTGTTGCCACTATGAAAGTGAGCATCACCGCCCGGAACGCGTCGGCATAGGCCAGGGTAGCGGCTTCCCGATAGGCTAGGCTCCACAGCTTGTGCAGCGCTGCTTGGTCAGCGAGTTGCGGCCCGGTCGGCAACGGCGAGTACCGGCTGGCGTAGCTGGACAGCGCCCGCATCATCGGGGCATTCGCCGGTGTAAGATTGCTGGCGATCATCTGGAAGTGCAGGTTGGTCTTGTCGTTCAGGATCGCCGCACCGATTGCGATGCCGACCGCGCCACCCAGGTTTCGCATCATGTTGAACAATCCGCTCGCATATTTCAGCCGCTCCGGCGGCAGGCTGCCGAGCCCGAGATTGACGCTCGGCGCCACGGCGAACACCTGCGGGAATCCGCGCAGGAGTTGCGGCACGAGCAGCTCCGCACCGCTCCAGCTCGAGGTGATGAAGCTGAACTGCCACATCGCGAGCCCGAAGCAGGCCATGCCGAACATCATCAGCCAGCGCGTGTCGAACCGCTTGGCTAGCACGATGTAGACGGGCGTGCCCACCAGCGTCGCGACGCCCGTGGAAAACACGGCCACCCCGGTCTGCCACGCACTATAGCCTCGGACGTAACCAAGGAAGAGCGGAGTGAGGTAAATCGTCGTGAAGATGCCAATGCCGGTGATGAACGACAGCAGGCAGCCCAACGCGAAGTTGCGATTGCCGAGGGCGCGAAGCTCGATCACCGGGTTGCTGACCATCAAGCTGCGGATCACGAACGCGCCGAGGCTGAGGCCCGCGACCCAGGCGCACTTCCTGATCGTCGCGTCGCTGAACCAGTTCCAGCGCGTGCCTTCTTCGAGCACGTATTCCAGCGTCCCAAGCCCGACCGCCATCAGCGCGATGCCAGGATAGTCCGCCCCGCGCAGCAGCTTGAGATCCGGCTCGTCGATCCGCACCAGCATTGGGGTCAGCACCGTGATGGCGATGCCGGGCAACAGGTTGACGTAAAACAGCCAGTGCCAACTCAGCGTATCGGTGATGTAGCCGCCGATCACCGGCCCAAGCGTGGGCGCGACGGAGGCGATACTGCCGACCACCGCCGCCGAATATACCCGCCGCGGCCCCTGGAAATAATGGAACGATGAGGTGAATACCGTCGGGATCATCGACGCGCCGAGGAGGCCCTGCAGCCCGCGGAATACGATCATGCTCTGGATGTTCCAGGCCAGCCCGCACAGCATGCTGGCGATGGTGAATCCGGCGGCCGAGGCGGTAAACAGCCAGCGCGTTGAGAACACCCGCGTCAGCCAGCCCGATAGAGGGATCATGACGATCTCGGCGATCAGGTACGCCGTCTGCACCCAGCTGATCTCATCCTGCGCCGCCGACAGCCCGCCCCCTATATCCTGCAGCGACGACGCGACGATCTGAATGTCGAGTAGCGCGATGAACATGCCGCAGCACATCACCGCGAACGGCCAGATCGACGGGTGCTTGATGTCGTCGCTCATGGCGCCCGCACGTGCTCTGCCCTGGTGTCGACGCTGACCGTCGTGGACAGACCCGGTCGCAGCAGCGCCAGTTTGTCATCCCTATCGTCGAGCAGGACGCGCACCGGCACGCGCTGGACGATCTTGGTGAAGTTACCGGTCGCGTTCTCAGGCGGGATCACGCTGAATACCGCGCCCGTGCCCGGCGAGAGGCTGACGACGTGACCCTTGAAGACGTGACCCGGCAGTACGTCCGCGACCACGCTCGCGACCCGGCCAGGCACGATTTCGGCGAGCTGATTTTCCTTGAAGTTCGCGTCGACCCAGAGGCCATGCGCCGGGATGACCGACAGCAGGTAACCGCCTTGCTGCACATAGGCGCCGATCTGGGCCGAACGGTTGCCGACGAAGCCGTCGATCGGCGACCGGATCTCGGTATAGCCAAGGTTCAGTTGCGCCGTTTGCAACTCGGCCCGCGCCTGCATCACGTCGGCCTCGGCCTTCTTCACCTGCGCTTCCAACACCGGGATCCGTTGACGGGCTGCCTGCAGCGCCGCCGCCGCGGACAGCACGGTCGCGTGCGCCTGTGTTTCCAGCGACGCTGTCCGCTGCTGATCCTGCCGCGAGCCCGCCGAGGTCGCGGCCAGGCTGCGGTACCGCTCGGCGTCCGTCGTGGTGAAGCTGGCTTGGGCCGATTTCACCGTCAGGTCAGCCGCTGATTGATCAATCACCAATTGCTGCAGCGTGAGCTGTGCCTTCAGGCTGTCCAGCATCGCTTCCGTACCGGCAACGATAGCTTGAGCGCGGCTGAGTGCGGCCTTGTAGTCGCTCGGATCGAGCCGGAGCAGGACTTGCCCGGCCTGAACCAACTGATGATCCCTGACCGCAATCGACTGGATCAAGCCGGAGACATGCGGCGCGATGGTGGTCACGTTGCCGCCGACGTAGGCGTCGTCGGTTGTCTCGATGAAGCGGCCGTTGTTCCACCACTCCGCCCCCCACCAAGCCCCGCCGGCGATGACGACAGCAACAGCGGCGAACAACGCCAGTCGCTTGACCCCAAATTGCCGGCGCGTCGCTGCGGGCGGTTGGTCGAGATCACGGTGGGCGAGTGTTGTGGACACGGTGCCTCCTTGGAAAAGGTCCTGCGCTGCGGCTTAACGAGTCGCTTTCATGATACTAGCCACTAGCTTGCGGGATGCAAGTGACTTGATTACATCAGGCGCATGCAACGCAAGCGCTTCGACAGTATGACCTGCCCCATCGCCCGCAGCCTCGAGCATGTCGGCGAGTGGTGGAGCATGCTGATCCTGCGCGACGCGTTCGCCGGGCTGTCGCGATTCGACGAGTTCGAGCGGAGCCTGGGGATCGCGCCCAATATGCTGAGCCGCAGGCTTTCGGGGCTGGTCGAGGCCGGGCTGCTGGAGAAGCGCCGCTACAGCGAGCGTCCGCCGCGGGACGAATATATTCTGACCGATCGTGGACGGGATTTTAGGGGGGTGCTGCTATCGCTGCTAGCCTTCGGCAACCGCCACTTCGCGCCGGAAGGGGTGGAGGTCGTGTTGGTCGACGCGGTGTCGGGCGAGCCGGCCGACCCGGTGTTGGTGGACCGTCAGTCCGGGCGGCCGTTGACCGGGCCAGACTTCAAGGTCGTCCGCCGCGCTACCGGCGGCCGGCCGAACGAAGCGCAGACGTCGTAATCGGCGACTGATCGCCGGTCACGAACCACCCGCCGCCTCGGTCAGCACGGCCTGGAGGTGGCAGTCGAGTGACTGCGCGACGGCATCGACGTCGGGATCGCAGAACTGCCCGAACATCGAGACCGGCCTGTCGTATTCGAAAGCGACGCCTCCGTCCGGGTCTTCGCGCAGCAACACGCGGATCGGCGCGTAGAGCGCGGCGGCGATGTGGTGCCGGGTCATCTTGGACGCCTTGAGAGGGTTTCCGATCTCGTATTGGATCGCTCGGCGCTGCAGGCCGACGACCATCAGCAGGCCGCCATGGTCGCGGGCCGTGAAGATCGAGAGCGGTGGCCCAGCCTCCATGCGCTGCATGGCTCGCTCGGCCTCTCCGTTCTCAAGGTCCTTCATAATGGCGCCATCGAGCGGCGGAAGCAGGGCTTCGAGCTTCGCTTTGACGGCGTCGAACGCGTTTCGGGACTGGATCGTGACGTGATCCACCACGAACGTGCTTTGGAAGACGACAGCGTTCGTCATGGGTCCGATCTCCGGTTCGATTGTTCACTCATGCCGACCATCCGCCGCCGAGCGCACGGAACGAGCGGACCGCCGCCCGCACGGCGTCGCCTTGGTTCTGCGCAAGGGCGTCGCGCGCCACCAGAAGCTGGCGGTCGGCATCCAGCACATCCGTCAACGGGATCGACCCGGCCGTGAAAGCCTGTTGCGAAAGATCTCGCGACCGTTGGAGGGACCGCACTTCGGTTTCGAGCTGTACGGTCCGGGCTTCCAACTCGACCAATGTTTTGAACGCGTCCTCCACGTCCTGGGCGGCGCGCAGGACCGTTTGGCGATAGCGTGCCAGGGCTTCGGCGTTCGCGCCGCGGGCTTGGCCGACCTCGGCGTCGACCTTGCCGAAATCGAAGATACGCCAGCGCAACGCCCCCGAGATCGCCGGCTGGAACGCTGCCGCTGTGAACAGGCGGTTAGCGCTGAGGCTGTCGAAGCCGAGCAGGCCGGAGAGGGACAGCTTGGGGTAGTAGTCGGACAGCGCCTGGCCGATCCGGGCGTTGGAGGCTGCAAGCTGCCGCTCAGCCGCGATGATATCGGGACGCCGGCGCAGGAAGTCGGTGGGCGCACCGGTGTCCGGAATGGCGGGGATGGCTGGAATGTCGGATGGCTTGGACAGTTCGGCGGCGTAGGTGCCGGGTTGTGAGCCCAGCAAGACGTCGAGCCGATTGAGTTGGCCGTCGAGCTCGATGCGGAGCGGCGGTAACGATGCTTGTGCCTGCGCCAACACGGCTTCGGCCTGCGACACCTGGCGGTCGTCTCCGACGTCGCGCGACCGGAGCTGACGGATCAGCGTCAGCAGGTGGGCGTCGACATCGATCTGCTGCTGGACGGTCGCGATCCGGGCCTGATCGCGACGGATCTGGAAGTAGGCGTCCGCGACGTCGGCCGCGACCGTGATGCGCACACCGGTCAGCTCGGCCGCAGCGGCTTGCGCAGCGGCGTCGGCCGCTTCCTTGCCGCGTCGCAACCCGCCGGCGATGTCGATTTCCCAACTGGCGGCGGCGCCGACGTCGTAGAGGCGTTGGTCGCGGTCGTAGCCGGGGAACGCGCTGCCGATCCGGCCCAGCGGAGAGTTCAACGACTGCCGCAAGGCCGTGGCTTGCGCGGTGGCGTCAACGGTGGGGAGGAGAGCCGCGCCGGCGCCGCTTGCTTCGGCCCGGGCCTGCTGCACGCGGGCGAACGAGGCGGCCAGATCCAGGTTCTCGGCTAGCGCGCGGCGGATCAAAGTCTCCAGCACCG
Organism: uncultured Acetobacteraceae bacterium; assembly: GCA_964613945.1. GTDB lineage: Bacteria > Pseudomonadota > Alphaproteobacteria > Acetobacterales > Acetobacteraceae > JAVVHH01. The sequence goes on along the minus strand of CAZTJC010000092.1, from coordinate 7,036 downwards.
GATCGTGGAACGCCGTCCACCACGTATCGAGGGAGGGCGACACGGCCGGGTTGCGTGCGTGGACGGCGGCGGCGTTATGGAACGGTGCGAGTGCCGTGGTCGGAGCCTGGTAGTCCGGCCCGACCGCGCAGGCACCGAGGGCCAATAGCCCGGCCAGTTTGAGGATGTTCATCGAGCTTCTCCGACCAGGCGCGCGGGTTCTGGCGCCTGCTTGACGCGGGATGGATCCTGGACGCGGAACCAGATGGCGTAGAGCGCCGGCAGGAACACCAGGATGAGAATGGTGCCCGCCAGGGTGCCGCCGACCAGCACGTAGGCCATCGAGCCCCAGAAGACGGAGGTCGTCAGCTCGGCGAAGGCGAGCACGGCGGCCAGCGCGGTCAGCACGACGGGGCGGCTACGTTGCACGGTCGCCTCCACCACAGCGTGGAAGGGATCGAGCCCCTCGCTCTCGTTGTCGTGGATCTGGCCAATCAGGATCAGCGTATTGCGCATGATGATGCCGGCCAGGCCAATCAGGCCGAGGATGGCGTTGAACCCGAAGGGCTGGCCGAACAGCAGCAGCATCGGCACCATGCCGATGAGGCCGAGCGGGGCCGTCAGCGCCACCATCGTCATGCTCGACAGCGATCGGGTTTGAACGACGAGGATCAGCAGAATTACGAGCACCATGACGGGGAAGATCGGCGCCAGGGCACGGTTCGCCTTGCCGGACTCCTCGATGTTGCCGCCCAGTTCGATCCGGTAACCGTCCGGCAGGCGCGCTATCACCGGGGCCAGCGCCTGGGCAATCTCGGTCGAGACCTGCGGTGGCTGCGACGCCTCGTCGATGTCGCTCTGCACCGTGATGGTCGGCACACGGTCGCGACGGCGCAGGATCGGGTCTTCCGGTCGGATTTCGACATGGCCGATCTGGCTCAGCGGGATCAGGCTGCCGTCCCGGTTGGTCAAGGTGAGATCGGCGAGTTTGGCCGGGTCGAGCCGAACCGCGCCAGCGCTGCGGGCGACGAGCTGAACGGTGCGAATATCCTGGCGGAGTTGGGTGACGGAGACTCCGGTCAGCAGGAACTGGAGCTGCGTCGCCGCTTCGGACGGCGACAGGCCGATGAGCTGTAGCCGAGCCTGGTCGAGCACGAAATGGGCGGTGGGCACCCGCTCGCTCCAGTCGGTGTTGACCTGGCGGGTATGTGGATTGGCCCGCATGACGGCGCCGACCTCGGCCGCGATCCCGCGCAGCATGTCGGGGTCGGGGCCCATGACACGCATCATGACGGGGAAGTGGCTGTAGGGACCGAACACGAACTGCGTCACCCGGATGCGGGCTTCCGGCGCCAGGCCCTCGGCAACGCGGCGGCGCAGCTTACTCTCCAGCCGGTCGCGAGCGGCGTCGTCCGGCGTCACGATGATCATCTTGGCGAAGGATGGATCGGGCAGTTCGGGGTTGTAGGCCAGGAAGAAGCGCGGGGCGCCGCCGCCGACATAGGTGGTGACGATCTTGGCATCGGGCTGGCTCTTCAGCCAATCCTCGACCCGGGCGGCAACTACGCTCGTCGCTTCGATGCTGGTCCCTTCCGGCATCTGCACCTCGACCAGCACTTCGGTGCGGTCCGAGTTCGGGAAGAATTGCTGCTTCAGCATGCCCAGGCCGGGAACGGAAATGACGAACAGCAGAACGACAGTGCCGGCGACGACGAATTTGTGCCGCACCGACCAGCCGACGATGCTGCGCAGCCGGTTGTAGGCGCGCGACTGATAGATCTGCCCATGGGCGCCGCCCTCGACGCGCTTGATGTCGGGCAGCATCTTGACGCCGAGATAAGGCGTGAACACCACGGCGACGATCCACGACGTCATCAGGGCGAAGGCGACGATCCAGAATATGTTGCCGGCATATTCGCCGGCCGTGCTGCGGGCGAAGCCCACCGGCAGGAAGCCGGCCACCGTCACCATCGTGCCAGCTAGCATCGGCGCCGCGGTATGGCTCCAGGCATAGGAGGCTGCCGCCAGCCGGTCGGCACCCTCCTCGAGCTTCACGACCATGATCTCGATCGCGATAATCGCGTCGTCGACCAGCAGGCCGAGCGAGATGATCAACGCACCGAGCGTGATGCGGTCCAGCTCGCGACCGGTGATCATCATAATGGCCAGCACGGTCGCCAGCGTCAGCGGCACCGCCGCGGCGACCACGAGACCGACGCGCCATCCGAGCGTGAGCAGGCTGACGCCGAGCACGATGGCCAGGGCGACGAAGAACTTCACCATGAACTCGTCGATCGCATCCTCGATGACGGCAGCCTGGTTGATGACCTTGGTCAGCGTCACGCCCACCGGTAGCCCGGCCTGCAGCTTCACCTCCTCCGCATCCAAGGCGTGGCCCAGTTTCAGGCCGTTCCAGCCGTCGGTCATGACCACGTTGAGCACTAGGGCCGGCTCGCCGGCGTGGCGGATCAGCAGGGTCGGCGGGTCCTCGTAGCCGCGCCGCACGGTCGCGATGTCGGAGACGCGGAGCGAGCGGCCGCCGGAGACGATCGGGGTGTCCCGGATCGCCTGCAGGTTGTCGAGCGCGCCGTCCAGGCGCAGGAACATCTGCGGCCCGCTGGTGTCGATCGACCCGGCCGGCGTCACCGCATTCTGCTTGGACAGCGCGGCGAACACGTCGGCGGGCGCCACGCCAAGCGTGGCCAAGCGGGCATAGTCGAACTCGACGAATACCCGCTCCGGTCGCTCGCCCATGATGTCGACCTTCTTGACGCCAGGAACGTGCAGCAGGCGCTGGCGGATGGTCTCGGCGACGCGGACGAGCTGGCGCTCTGGCAGGCCGTGGCCCTCGAGCGCATAAACGGTGAAATCGACGTCCGAATACTCGTCGTTGATGAACGGCCCCTGCACGCCCTCGGGCAGCAAGTGGGCGGTGTCACCGAGCTTCTTGCGCGCTTGGTAGAACTGCTCCGGCACGTCGGCGGGCGGCGTCGTGTCGCGCAAGGTGACCACCAGGCCGGCCAGACCGGGGCGCGTGTAGGTCTCCACGCGGTCGTACCACTGCAACTCCTGCATCCGCTTCTCGAGCGGATCGGCGACCAAGTCCTGCATCTCCTGCGCGGTTGCGCCAGGCCAGGTGGCAATGACGGTGAAAGTCTTGACGGTGAAGGGCGGGTCTTCGGCACGCCCCAGGTTGATGTAGGAGAAGGCGCCGATCAGCACGAGGGCGACGATCAGGAACAGCGTGATCGAACGCTCCCGGACGGCCAGGGCGGAGAGGTTGAAGCCGCTCATTGCATTGCTGCCCGGACCGCGACGGGGCGGACCTCCTCGCCGTCGTGCAGGAAATGCCCGCCGGCGGCGACGATCGTCTCGCCGGCCTTCAAGCCTCCATCCACCTCGGCCGTCTCGGCGCCGAACGAGCGGACCTGCACTTGCCGGTAGGTGACCTTCGAGGTGCCACCGTCAAGTATCCACACGCCGGGCCCATGCCCCTCGTCGGTGAGGGCGCCGATCGGGATGCTGAGCGAGCCGGTCCGCTCCGGCATCCCGACCGTCACGGTCACGGTCGCCCCGAGCGGCGCGGCCGCGCCTGCGCCCGTCATCACGTAGCGGGCCTCGAAGGTCCGGGTCCGGAAATCGGCGGTGTCCGAAAGCTGCCGCAGCCGGGCCGTGACGGGGCGGTCGGTGCCGTAGAGCGTGACCGAAGCGTCTGACTCAAGCGGCGGTCTGATCATCTCCGGCAAGTTCACGACGGCTTCGCGCGGCCCGGCATGCGCCAGCCGCACCACCACTTGTCCCGGCGCCACCACCTGGCCGGGCTCGGCTAGCGTCTGCATCACAGTGCCGTCCTCGTCGGCCAGCAGGAGCGAGTAATCCTCCTGGTTCTGCGCGACCCGCTCCTGCGCGACGGCGGCATCCAGCAGCGCTTTGGCACTGTCCGCCGTGGCTTTCACCTGATCGTAGGCCGATTGCGAAATGGCACCGGTGGCGACGAGGCCGCGGTTGCGCCGCTCGTCCGCCGCCGCCTGGATCCATTTCGCGCGCGCGGCGCTGACATTGCCGGTCTGAGCGATACGGGCATTGCCGTAATCTGTCGGGTCCATCCGCATCAACGGCTGCCCCTTCTTTACCACCTGCCCAGTGTCGACCAGGCGCGCCACGACCTTGCCCTGCACCCGGAAGCCCAGGCCGCTCTCGACCCGGGCGCTCACGACCCCGGTGTAGCTGCGACGCAGCGCCGCGGCGGTCTCAGCGCGGGCCACGACGACCTGACGCTCAGCGATGCGGGGGTCGGGCGCATCGGCGTCGGATGGCTTGCATCCTGCGAGGCTGCCGGAAGCGGCCAGCACGGCCCCGGCCAGGATGAACGATCGCTGTTTCAGCATGGTGGCATCCCCGTCAGGAAGGTCTAGGCGATGGTGTGGACAAGGCTCGCCAGCTGAGCCTGCATGCCGACGGGATCAGCCCGGAACGCCTGCGCGGCACCTTGCGAAAGTACGCCGGGGAATACCTCGTCCTCGCCGGCTTCGAGCGCGTCCAGCGTGTCGGTGGCGACGTCGTTCGGAGTCAGCCGCGGCTCTGGCATGGCCGCGCCCATCGGGGTATCGACCTGCACCGGCAGCACGCCTAGCACCTGCACGCCGCGGCCTTTCAACTCGGCACGCAGGGTGCGGGTGAGCGCCAGTGCCGCCGCCTTGGAAGCCGAGTAAGTGCCCGCAACCGGAAGCGTCACGAGGGAAAGAAAGGACAGGATGTTGACGATGGCGCCGCCCTGCTGGAAGGCGGGCGTGTCGCGCAGCGCCTGTGCGAGTGCGAGCACGCCGAAATAGTTGACCTCCATTTCCTGCCGAGCGCCGCCCGTGTCCTTGGCCGAGAGTGCGCCGGCAAACGTGGCGACGCCGGCGTTGTTGATCACCAGCGTAATGTCCGAGGCGGCCTTTGCCGCAGCCGCGATCTGATCCGGCTTGGTCACGTCGAGCGTCAGCGGCACGAGCCGATCCGATGTGGTCAGGAGAGGCGTCAACAACGCTGCGTCGCGAGCGCCGAGATAGATCTTGGCCGCGCCACGAGCGAGCAACGCTTGAACGAAAGCGCGGCCGATGCCGCCATTGGCACCGGTAAGCAGCACCACTGAACCATCGATCTTCATACCCGTCACTCCTGTTATTCAATGATTGCGATCGCAACCATAACTATTGATTGGGCTTGCCATCAAAGCGCGTCAAGGGTATTAATGGTGTGCGCAATCATTATGTTTGCGCAGTGCAAGACGCGCGGCGAGGGTTTGTATGAAGGTTTCCAAGCAGCAGGCCGCTGAGAACCGGGATGCGATCCTGCAGGTCGCCGCGACGCAGATTCGCGAGCGTGGGTTTGAGCAGATGAGCGTGGCCGACATCGCCAAGGCGGCCGGGCTCACGCATGGCGCGCTTTACAGCCACTTTAAATCCAAGGAGGCACTGCAATCGGCCGCGCTGACGCGTGCCTTCGAGGATTGCGCGATCGGCTTCACGGGACTGACGCTGAAGCAATTTCTCGCCCGGTATCTATCGCCGGAGCATCGTGACAATGCCGGAGATGGCTGCCCAACGGCGGCGCTGATGTCCGAGATGCCTTGGCAGTCCGAGGAGGCGCGGACGGCCTTCCATGACGGGCTGATCCGCTTTGCCGCACTGACGGATGGCGCCCTGGCGTCAGACCAGGTGAAGGGTTCTGCTGGACTGGCGCTGTTCGCGTTCTCGGCGATGGCCGGAGGAGTCGCGATCGCCCGGGCAATCCGCGACACGGACGAAGCCGCGTCCGACGCCGTACTGCACGCTGTCGCAGATCATCTGCACCGTGCCTTGACGAACGAGCGGTCGCCGCACGGTTCAGCCCCGCCACAGTGAGAATTGATGGATGTGCGTTTCCATGCGGAGGTCAGCTGAACACCAGTGCACCCGATCATTCCTCCGCATCGGCATGAAGCGATCGTAATGAAGCGGAATGTTCTGGCCTGGAAAGAAACGGCTCCGCCTGGAACAAACCAATCACCACGTCGATCACGGGTCTGTGATGATCTGGAAGTCGGTCAAGGTTGGAGGCAGTGTTTGGGAAAGCTGGGGAGGTCATTGGTGGGATGGTGAGCAGAGTGCTTGCGGAGCGAGTTTCTGAAGCGGTCAGCAAACGGTTCAAGATGCCGCCGCCGCCGACAATCCAGGCTCGCATCGCCGGCTCGGCTCAACTTGCCATCTCGCGATTCAGCAGCTCAGTCGCTAAACCAGGGCTTTCCGGCCCGCCGGAGCGAGAAGAAACGTTCATCCTCAACGTGCCGATCGTGCCTGCCCGCTACTCGATTGTGTCCATCGACGGCCACGTGCAGTCGGTCGTGCAGTCACCGGGCAAAGTCTATCTATTCGACCTGACCAGCCGCAACGAGGTCAGCCTGGATGCATTGCATGACAGTGTTCTGTTCCACATCCCTAGATTGACGCTGGAAAAGAAGGCGTTGGAGGCTGGACTCGGCCCTGTAAGCGGCCTTTACGCTAGGCAGATGGGCGAGGACGACCCGGTTCTCCACAACCTGGCGCTGGCGCTCATTCCTGCGATCATGGACCCGGCCCGGGTCACGACCGCGTTCGTCGAGTATGTTGCCCTGGCGGTCCACGATCATGCCGCACGCACATATGGTGGGCTGAAGTCGACGTCTCGGACTACACGTGGCTTGACGACCTGGCAGATTCGCCGCGCACTCGACTTCATCGAAGCAAACCTCTGCGGAGACCCATCCATTGTCGCCCTGTCAAAGGAGTGCGGCCTATCCCCCAGCCATTTTGCCCGTGCCTTCAGAGCATCGATAGGGGTTCCACCCCATCAGTGGATCATGAAACGACGTGTATACCGGGCCAAGTCACTGATGGCTCAATCTTCCCGCAGTTTGGCCGACATTGCACTTACCTGCGGTTTCTCTGACCAAAGCCACCTTGGCCGCCAATTTCTCAAACAAGAAGGCGCCAGCCCCGCAGAATGGCGCCGATTACAGCTACCATAAGCGGGCGCACGATTCATTGCTCAAACT
>CAZTJC010000091.1:0-12581 GCA_964613945.1 uncultured Acetobacteraceae bacterium | reverse complement strand
TCCGATCCGCTGAGAATCACGTAACCCGTAGCCGAGTAAAGGGTCCTGAGCCTAGATTGAGGTGTCCAAGACCAAGCATAGGGGGTGTGAAGGGCAAAAACTTCACGTCCAAGCGGATGTTAGCCACCACCATGCTCGACAATTTTGCGCTGGATTCCTTCTGAAAGGAGCAATGCCAAGGTCGCGCATACCGATCGACATGATCTTCCACGGCTGCTCGAGCCTGTTTCGGGCGTAGCAGCCGTGATCGACGATGTTGGCGTAATTGGTGAGTACGCGGTTCGACAGCCAGTTGTCGCGCATGAACTTTTAGACGTTCCTCTGCAGTTTTAGCTCGGGGCCATCGGCCGGCAAAAGGCATTCGCGCCGTCCAGACGTCAGAATATCTTGCGCCTGGCGGCTGACGAGCCCAGGTGGACCAGCCAATTACCGCCGCACTGTATGACCCTAAAACGCTGGACTATGTGCCAACGTTCTGAGGCACACCGGTCGGGCAGCCGTCCGGAATAACGATTATCTCCGAGTAGCAAAGGCGTACGCTGCTTTGTTGGCGTAGGTGGCCGCGTCTGTACCTTGGCCGTGGAACGCCCAGACGTCCTGGACGGGTCGTTGAGTTGCAGCGCTCCGGACATATCGATCGACTAGGTCGTGCCGTCCCGGCCCATCGACAATCAATCGGGGGCCCGGGCTGTGGGACCACCGTGACGGCATTGAAGAGCTGCCGTTAAGGATTTTGCAACGTTTCCAGACGATGCTGACAGCATGCGTTGGGGGCGTGATTTTTGGCTCAATTGTTTGGTCAAGGAGGTCTGAGCTCAACGCTGCTCGGTTCGGGGTGGCGATGTCTGACGCTGCCGGCTGCTCAAGCGAGCGTATCGCCGCCGGGTAACGCGGAAGGCTGGCGACCCGGCTCCATCCTTGAGCCGTTCCGCCAAATACCCGGTGTCGACCTCCACGCCCATGACCACTGGTTTCGACGCGAGACGACGCTGCCCCCTGGCTCGTGGATCGAGTTTGGTGGTCTGGCGACCATGGCCGAAATCTGGATCGACGATGCGCTCGTCGCGACCAGCGAAAACATGTTCCTCCCGTTAACGATTCCCGTGCCGCCGACAGGTGGGTCGCGGCTGGATCTCTGCTTTCGGGCGCTTCGCCCGGTGCTGCGGCGCACTTGGCCGGGTCGCCGGGCGCGCTGGCGAGGACGGCTAGCTATTGACGAAAACTTGCGTCATGTCCGCACGACGTTGCTGGGTCACATGCCCGGCTGGTCGGGTGACGCACCAATCATCGGGCCGACCCGGCCCATCGTGCTACACCAGCCCATCGCTGACACGCCGGTGATTACCCATGCCGACCTGCGCTCGGTGTTATCGCCGGACGGCACGGGCCGGATCACGGTCGCCCTCGACGGTCCCGATCTACACGGGCGCCGCGGCACCGTCACTGCCGGGGGCCGGACTGTTCCGCTGATCGGTGACGCGCGGCTCCAGGCCACGCTCGACATTTCCGACGCGCCGCTCTGGTGGCCGCACACCCACGGCGACCCGGCCACGCTGCCCGTCACGGCCGAGATCGACGGCGTGTCGATCAACCTAGGGCGGGTCGGCTTCCGAATGATCGCACAGCGTGAGCCCTCGTCCGGCTTCGGCCTCGTCGTCAATGGCGTCCCCGTCTTCTGTCGCGGGGCGATCTGGACCGGGCTGAACGCTTCCACCTGCCCGGCCGACCCCGCCGCCCTGGATACCGCGCTGCGTCAGCTTCGGCGCGCCGGCTTGAACATGCTGCGGGTCAGCGGGATGACGACGTACGAGGACACCGAGTTCTTCCGTCTCTGCGACGAACTCGGCATCATGGTCTGGCACGACTTCATGTTCGCACGCTTCGACTACCCCGATGGTGCGGATTTCCTTGAGATGGTTCGAAAGGAGGCCGGTGCTTTTCTCGACCGGGTGCAGGCGCATCCCTCGCTCGTGGTCCTCTGCGGCGGCACCGAATGCGCCCAAGCGGCCGCCATGTCGGGGCGTGCGCCATCCGACTGGCGGGCGGCGCTGTTCGACGACCTGCTGGCCCAGCAAGCCGCTTCATACCGGCCGGACGTTCCGTACGTTCCGCAATCGCCGCTGGCCGCCTCGGAGGGTGCCCTGCCTTTCGCAGCATCGGCTGCGGTGAGTCATTACTTCGGCGTGGGCGCGTTCCAGCGTCCGCTCGAAGAGTTGCGCGCCGCCGGCGTGCGCTTCGCCGCCGAATGTCTCGCCTTCGCCAACTTGCCGGAACCATCCACCATGCGGAGGCAGCATGGGCAGACGGCGGCACTGCGCGAAGCTGGCGCGGCCTGGAGCTTCGATGACATCCGAGATCATTACGTGTTGGCGCTTTTCGGCGTCGCCGCACTGGCCGTCCGGCGGCAGGACGAAGCGGCCTGGCAGGAGCTCGGCCGCTGCACGGTCGCCTGGCTTATGCAAGGCGCTCTGGCGACTTGGCGGACCGATGCGCACTGCGCTGGCGCTCTCGTTCTGATGGCGCAAGACCTGCTGCCGGGTGCCGGTTGGGGGATCGTTGCCGAGGATGGCCGGCCGAAATCGGCCTTGTACGGGCTCCTGAGCGTCTGCCAACCGATCCAGGTCATCTTACGCGATCTCACGCATGACGGTGTCGTCGTTCACGCGATCAACGAGACGCCAACGCCTCGGCAAACTCTACTGACCCTGCGCGGGCTGACTCTAGACGGTGGAGTGGAAAGGCTCGGTGAAATTCACCTCGAGCTCGCGCCGCACGCCCAGCGTGCTGTGCCGGCGGCAGCGCTTATGGGCCGCTGGCGGGATCTGGCAAATGCGTGGCAGTTTGGGCCGCCCACTTTCGCCGTCCTCGGCGCCACGCTTGACGATGCCGAGACCGGCACGCGCCTTTCCGACGCGACGCTCTTTCCGGCCGGTCCCACCCTGCCACGGCGCGATCCCGGGCTGGCCGTGCGATGGCAGGAGGGATCAGTCGAGATCACGGCTCGGGACTTCGCGCAGTTCGTCCAGATCGACGACGATTCATCTATTCCGGCGGAGAACTACTTCCATCTCTGGCCAGGAGAGCGCCGCGTCGTCGAACTCATCCCTCGTCCGGTTCATCCCCGACATGCCCTTGGCACCGTTCGAGCACTGAACGGCTTTTCCTCGACCACCTACGGAATGGCCGCATGATCCCCGCGGTGATCCCCTCGCTGGCCGGCCCGTGCCATGCGATGTATGGCGTCGGGTCCGGTCCGGCGATCCTGTTCTGCCCATCGCTCGGAGACGAGGCGCTGCGAACCGGACGAATCTGGCGGGATTTTGCGGCCCGCATCGGCGAGCACGGCTTTGCGACCCTGCGCTTCGACCTACCAGGCATGGGGAACTCTTCAGGAATGTCGACCGATCCGCGCCGGGTCGAAGCATGGCGAGATGCCGTCCGGGCCTGCGCGGCTTGGCTCTCCTCGCGTCATGACGGCCGGGTCGTCCTGCTCGGCCATCGCTTCGGCGCGCTGCTGGCCATCGACGCCGTGGCGGGCGGGGTCGACGCGGAACGCCTCATATTGCTCGACCCGCCAGAATCCGGCGCATCACTGGTACGACATGTTCGGGCACGAGCCCGCCTCTCCGGCAGCAGCGGCGCCGGACCGCGAGACGGAGACATCTACATCGGAGGCATGCCGCTCTCGGCGTCGACCCTGTCGGACATCGCAGCGATGCCAGTGCCGTTGCGCGAATCCCCACCGGCCTTGCTGGTGCTCGACGAGCGACCCGGCAAAAGCTCGCCCTGGCCCGACCGCCTCCGATCTCTCGGCGGCAGCGTCGATGTAATCCCGTTTGATGGTCACGCCGCCTTTGTAGGAACCAGCCCCTTCGATATCGTGCCGCCTACCGCCACGTTTACGGCCATCATCGACCATATCGGTCGCGAAGCTCCCCCGGTTCAGGGCATGACTGCGAGCCCGCCATGTACGAGCGGCCTCATCGCCGAAGGGTGCTCCGAAACGTCGATGTGGTTTGGCCCGGAAGCCGGAATGTTCGGCATCCTATGCCGACCTCATGCGCCAATCGCCGGCGCGCCGGCGCTGTTGCTGCCGACCATGGGCATCGATCCCTGCTCGGGAATGTCGCGCATGTGGACTGACCTCGCGCGGCGTGTCGCGGCGCAGGGTATTACGTCGCTCCGTTTCGACATGCGCGGTGTTGGAGAGAGCGCCGGCGAACTCGGCCAGGAAAGGCTCGTGGCGATGTATCGGGTCGACCGCGTCGCAGATCTACGGCATGCGATCGACGCTCTCGAGGTGATCGGCTTCCCGCAAGTGAAGATCGTCGGTTATTGCGCGGGAGCCTATGCCGCTTGGCATGCCGCGATCCCAGATCTACGCATTGCCGCCATCCTCGCGGGCAACCTCGTCTACTTCAACTTCCAGCGCAGCCTTGCCTCCGAGGTGCTGACCGCCAGCCCCGGCGCTAGCCGGATCGGCACCGAACGCCGTGGTCTCGCTCGCCTCCTCCCCAGCCGTGGCCTTTCCGCGCTTCGCCAGCTCGATGACAAAAGTCGTCAGTTCGTGCCGCGCCGCCTCCGCGTGGCGCTGCGCGGCTTCGGCACCGACCCGCGCGAGACCCGGCAGCACGTCAAGGCGCTCGTCACGCGCGGCTGCGCGGTCAGTCTGGTCATGGCCAATGACGATCACGGGCATGTCCGGCTCCGCCGCGCCTTCGGCGAGCGCCCGCGCCTACCGGCCGGCGTCGAACTGACCGTGATCGACGACGCGGACCATCAGTTCAGCGACCCGCACCATCGCGCCCGCTTCCTCGACCTGGCAGCCTCCTTCGTCCTGCGCGGCCAGGCGTCGATGCGGGTCAAAACACTGTCCCAAAACTCTTCACGCTATCTGGAGACTGCATGATGTCCGACCTGACCGATGTGCAAACGATCGAAGACGAGATTTTCGAGATATTGGACGGGGTCGTCCGGTTGCGGGCTCAACCACGGCCCCTGGAGCCGTCCGATGATCTGTACGCCGCCGGGCTGTCGTCACTCGCGACAGTGGATCTGATGCTGGCGATCGAGGACCGGTTCGGCATCGAGTTCACGACCGAGTGGCTGAACCGGCGCACCTTCAGCTCGGTTGCGATGTTGCGGCAAGCGGTCGTCGCACTGAAGGAGAATGCGCCATAGCCCCCGACGGTCTCGCGCTCGGTCTCGAAGAGAGCGTATCGATCGCAGCGCGCCGCATCGCCCAGACCGTCGCCATGCCCGCCGCGGATGCAGTCGATCAGCAAGCGCGCTTCCCGCATGAGGCGCTTACGGCGATGCGGCGGGCCGGGCTTCTCGGCGCCGCCATTCCCCGGGCCTTCGGCGGTCGTGGTGCGCCGTTTTCGGACATCGTCGCGGCGTGCTATGAGCTCGGGCAGGGCTGCGCCAACGCCGCAATGGTGTTCGCGATGCATCAGATTCAGATTGCCAGCCTCGTCCGCCACGCGACCGGCTCGGCATGGCATCGCGACTTCCTCGCGCGGATCGCGGCCGAGCAACTCCTGATTGCCTCGGTCACCACGGAAGCCGGGAGTGGCGGCGATGTCCGACGCAGCGAGTGCGCGGTGCAGACTGCAAGCGGTCAGATCTCGGTGGCCAAGGCCGGTTGCGTGATCTCCTATGCCGATCAAGCGGACGCGCTCTTGATCACGGCGCGGCGCGCACCGGAGAGCGATGCCGGCGATCAGGTCGCCGTGCTGGCCCGACGTGAACAATGCATGCTCGACCCGGTCGCCCAGTGGGACACGCTGGGTATGCGCGGGACCTGTAGCCGGAGCTACTCGCTCAGCGTCGCCGCCGATCCTGCGCAGGTGCTCCCCGACTCATACGCGACGATTTCGGCACAGACAATGTTGCCGGTGTCGCACATTACCTGGTCCGCTGCATGGCTCGGGATCGCCTCTGCTGCCTGTCAACGTGCGCGGCGGACCGTGCGACGCCGGGCCGTTCCGGGTGGTGCCGCCCCGGCCGGTTCGCTGCGCCTTACGCAGGCACTGGCGCAACTGCAGGCGCTCCGGTCTCAAGTGGGCGACGCGACACGACGGTTCGAAGCCGCCGACAGCGATGTCGACGCGCTGCACTCGATCGCGTTCGCGCTCCGCATGAACCAGCTCAAGCTGACGGTGAGCACGGGAGTCGTGCAGGTGATCGGAGAGGCCATGTTGGCATCAGGCCTTGCCGGCTATCGCAACGACGGCGACGGCAGCTTGGGCCGGCATCTCCGGGACGCCCACTCCGCAGCGCTGATGATCGGCAACGATCGCATCATGGCTAATTGTGCCGCGCTCGTCAGCGGCTACCGGGGAGAAGAGGAGTTGTTCCCTTGAACCACATCGCCAAGCCATTGCCCACCTTCGCGGATAGGCTGTTCGACGCCGGTCTGTTGATCCCGACCGAGGTCGCCGGGCTGACGGCCCGGAGCGGGACCTTCGAGGCGGTCGTTGATGGGCTGGATGGGCTGATTTCCGTGCTGGGCCGCGAGCCCGCGGCGGAGGTCATTCGGTTTCCGCCGGCCATGACCCGGGGGGCCTTTGAGAAGAGCGGTTATATGCGTGGCTTTCCGCAGCTCGCCGGGTCGATCCACTGCTTCTGCGGCAATGAACGCGAACACCGCGCCCTGCTCGCGTGCATTGCCGAAGGACAGGACTGGAGCGGCGGACTGGCACCGGCGGAGGCGGTGCTGACCCCTGCAGCCTGCTACCCGCTCTACCCGCTCATCGCGCAGCGCGGCCCCTTGCTGGAGGGCGGCGCAACCTTCGACGTCGCATCCTGGTGCTTTCGCCATGAGCCCTCGATTGACCCGGCGCGCATGCAGATGTTCCGGATGCGCGAGTATGTCCGGATCGGCTCGCCCGCCGAGGTGCTGGCGTTCCGGCAGAGCTGGCTGGACCGGGTTCCGGAGATCGGTGATCGGTTGGGCCTCAAGGTCGCGACCGACCTCGCGAATGATCCGTTCTTCGGCCGGGCGGGGCAGCTCAAGGCAGATAGCCAGCGCGAGCAGACCCTTAAGTTCGAGATGCTGGTGCAAGCAGGAGATCAACCGAAAACAACCGCCTGCATGAGCTTCAACTATCATCAAGACCTGTTCGGCACGATCTGCGGGATCGAGCAAAGGGACGGGTCGGTCGCCCATACCGGATGCGTCGGCTTCGGGATGGAACGGTTGACCTTGGCACTGTTCCACGAGCACGGGCTGACGATCGCGGATTGGCCCGACACGGTCCGCAATGCACTCCAGCTATGATCCCGTGAGGATCTGGCGATGAGTGATATTTACAGCCCGCATCGGCTACACGCGACCGATCGGGTCTGGCCGGAGACAAACTGCTACTTTGATCTCTGGATCGAGTTGCTACACGGGCTGGGGCGCGACCCGCTGCCACTGCTCGGAGCGGCGGTGGCGCTCGATTGGGAGGTGGATCATTTCACCTTTCTGAAGCCAGCAAGCACCGACATCCTGGCCGCGTCTGGCATAGTCGTGCACGAGATGGCCTTGTGGCGCGAGACTGCGGCCCAGATCGTCGCTCAGATCGACGCAAGCGCGGTGCCGATTTTGGAAGTGGATGCATTCTTCCTGCCCGACACGCAGGCGAACGCCTACGGCCATACTCATACGAAGACGACGATCGCGATCGTCGCCATCCAGGCGGAGCGTCAATCGCTCGATTATTTGCATAATGCGGGCCGGTATTGCCTTTCCGGCAATGACTATGCTGGCGTGCTCGGGCTCGGTGACCACCGGCCAATGCTGTTTCCGTTTGCGGAGTTGGCGCGGCCCGTTCGCGATCCCGCATCGGACGAGGAAGCACGGGCGCTGGCGCTGCAATGGCTCGGCCGATACGCATCGACGCGCAGATGCAGTAATCCTGTCGCTGAATTCGCGAGCGCCCTGCCTGGCCTACTAGCCGAAGCAGGATCTGATCCCTACCGCATCAACGCCCTGTGCTTCAATACGACCCGCCAATTCGGCAGTGCCTTCGGGCTTCTGGCAGATCATCTCGCCTGGCTGGGGGAGGACATGTCGGATGCCGACGACTTGGCGCGGTCTGCCAAAACGCTGCAATTCCAGCTCGCGCGCGCGGCCCGGCGCAACGTCGTCGACCCGGCGATCGACGTTGCGCTCGAGACGATGAGCGCTCGGTGGGAGCGCTGCATGGGACGGCTTGGTCTGTTGAACGCTGTGCAGGCACAGAAAACGGCGTGAGAACGACCGATGGCGATCTGACCCTTCCCATCGGAGCTCAGCGAAATACGATGCAGACGGGACTGCCGGTGCTGACGGCTCTGCTGCATATACTCCTTATGGACGCGTTTCGGCCTCGTGATCGGCACCGCTATGCAGGCAGGCCGAATAGCTTGTTGACGAAGCGAACCTCACTTGCGGCCCCCGGCTCACGAAGAATGCAGTGC
The DNA here is from genome assembly GCA_964613945.1 of uncultured Acetobacteraceae bacterium. Classification (GTDB taxonomy): domain Bacteria; phylum Pseudomonadota; class Alphaproteobacteria; order Acetobacterales; family Acetobacteraceae; genus JAVVHH01. The sequence continues at coordinate 4,133 of CAZTJC010000091.1, read as the reverse complement.
TCAGGACGGATCATACGCATGATCTCGAAACCCTTGATGGTCGCATAGGCCGTCTTCATCGTCTGGAACCCACGCGCTGGCCGGATCAGTTGCTTCAGTACGCCGCGGTCAGCCTCGATGATGTTGTTCAGGTATCTCGAGGTTCGGTGCGTCACGTCATCTGCCAGTATGCCGTCGCGCCGCAAGCGCCCAATCGCCTTGCGATAGTAGCCGAGTTTGTCGGTCGTGATAGAGACCAGCGGCTAGTTCCGCATCGTGTTCAGAGCCTTGCCCAAGAAGCGGCATGTCGCGCGCGTGTTCCGCCGATCCGACAGCATGAAGTCGATCAGCCGTCCTGTCTTGTCGACGGCACGGAACAGGTATTCCCACGCACCGCCGATGCGCGCACCGTTAAAACTGTCCGACCTCCCATCGTCAGTGTGACTCCCGCCCGACCGACGAGCAGCACGACCTCGCCGAGAGCGAGAACCGGCTGAGGCCTGTCGAGATGGCCGGGTTGCACGCGGAGTCGGATCGCGCCGCCCTCCGGAACGCCCAAGCTTGCCTCAACTACGCCGTAGGATCCCGGGGTCACCGCCTGTACCCGTGACGGGTACTCGCCCTGGAAAGCACATGGAACAGGCTCGAGCTTCATGCCGGGCCCGGCCGGGTTCGGGTCGGCATGGATGATACGAACCAAGTCCGCCGCGTAGGGCTCGCGGACCTGGCTGGAAACCTTCACACCAATGCGATCACCCGGCCGGCCGGAGATGCGTTCGAGATAGCCAACTAAAGGAACCATGGTCACCGTCCACCGTGCCTGGAAGACCGTACCTCGAATCCGTCACGTGTCCACCAACCGATCCGACCTTCCCGTCAGAACTGAACGCTGCGGGTCAGCGCGCCGTCGACGACCAGGTTCGTGCCGGTGATGAAACTCGCGGCAGGGCTGGCAAGGAACACCACGCCGCGGGCAATCTCGTCCGCGCGTGCCATCCGACCAATCGGATTGAGCGCCAACGCCTGCTCGAACAGCGCAGGATTGCCCGTCTCAATGACGAGCACCAGCGGCTCGGCGCGGTCCAGCGTGCAGAGCTGGGCCGGGTCGAAGCCGCCGTCGCCGTCGATGAACACGAACGGGCGGCGCACTCAGTTCTGCATACCCCAGCGCCGAACCGTTCTGAATTCAAGTGTCCGGAACACGAGGTTTTCGACCGCCAATCTGATCAGAATGACCGTCAATAGCCCAGCAAATACATTGGGTATCTCGAGCTGGTTCTTATTTTCGAAGATGAACCATCCGAGCCCGCCGGCTCCTGACGATACCCCGAAAATCAGCTCCGCTGCGATCAGCGTGCGCCAAGCGAACGCCCAACCCACCTTCAGCCCGGTCAGGATACTCGGAAACGCCGCAGGGATCAGGATCGCCAGGACGTAACGCAAGCCGCGTAGCCCGTAGTTGCGCCCCACCATCCGCAGCGTCGGTGACACGCCTCGGAACCCGGCATGCGTGTTCAACGCCACTACCCACAACACCGAATGGATTAGCACGAACACCAGGCTGCCATTGCCCAGCCCGAACCACAGCAGCGCCAGCGGCAATAGCGCAATCGCCGGCAGCGGATTGAACATTGACGTCAGCGTCTCCAGCAGATCGTTACCGATCCGCGTGTTGATCGCTGCCACTGATAGCAGCATTGCCAATCCAACGCCGATCGAATACCCCATCAGCAACACCTTAATCGACGTCATTGCCCGTGCCGGCAGAACGCCGTTCACTAGGTTGTCGACCAGCGCCTGCACGGTGGCCGTGAAGGTCGGGAACAACAACTCGTTGTCGGCATATCGCCCATACGCTTCCCAAAGTCCGGCCAGCGCCACGATCAGTACGATCTTGCGCACCCATCCCTGGTTCCACACACGCTCCCAGGCCGGGATCGGCCGCTCCACCGCATCCAACCCGGCGAACGCCATCACGTCGTATTCGCGGTCTGGCCGCTCGACCATATCGTTCATGCGAACAACATGTCATGGATCTTGGTTTCGAGTCCGATCATCGCTGCCGGATCCGGCCGTTCCCGCGGTAAGCTATCCAACTCCGCCCGCACCTGCCCCGGATGCGGCGATAGCAGCAGGATTCGGTTGCCCACCTTGATTGCCTCGTTGATCGAATGGGTGACGAACAGGACGGTGAACTTGGTATCGTCCCAGAGCCGCAGCAGCTCGTCCTGCATCGTGCGCCGGGTCAAGGCGTCTAGCGCGGCGAACGGCTCGTCCATCAGCAGGATCTCCGGCTCCATTGCCATCCCGCGCGCGATCGCCACGCGCTGCTTCATCCCGCCCGACAACGTATGCGGATACGAGTCGCCGAACGACGACAGCCCGACCTTGTCGATGTAATACCGCGCTCGCTCCCGCGCCTGCTCTCCCGGCAGCCGCTTGGTCACCTGCAACGGGAACATGATATTCTGCTGCACCGTCTTCCACGGCAGCAACTGGTCGAACTCTTGGAACACCATCATGCGGTCCGGCCCTGGCCCCTTGATCCGCCGGCCCTTGAGGTGGAACTCCCCTTCTACCGGGTCGAGATACCCGGCCACCGCCTTCAGCAGCGACGACTTGCCGCAGCCCGACGGCCCCAGCAGCACGAATCGATCGCCGGGATAAACGCTAAAGCTGACCCGGTGCGTCGCCGTCACGATCCGCTGCGTCGTCTTGTACTGTAGCGTGACGCCGCGGACGTCCAACAGCGGCTCGAGACTATCCGGCATTTCCATCCCAAATCTTTGCGCGATGATCCCTGCCTTCGCCCCCGCTGTCCACAACTACCGGACCGAGCTACCGTCCACCCAAATCAAGGGAGGACGACCATGCTGCGCCTTGCCACCGCGCTCATTCTATTACTGCCCATCCAAATACTGCCCACCACCGCCCGTGCCGAGACGTCCGAGATCCGGATCACCAAGCAGCCCGGCATCATCTATCTCGCGCCCATCGTCATGGAGCAGCAGCAGCTGATCGAAAAGGCCGGCGCTAAACTCGGCGTGCCTGACCTAAAAGCCAAATGGATCACCTTCGGCGGCGGCGGCGCGGCGATTGACGCGTTGCTCTCCGGCAACGTCGACATCGTCACCACCGGCGCCAGCAACATGCTGCTCGCCTGGGACCGCACCAAGGGACAGGTCAAGGGCCTCGCCGGCTCGTCGGCGACCCCGATGTGGTTCGTCAGCAGCAATCCCGACGTCAAGACGCTGCGAGACCTGAAGCCCACCGATAAGATCGCGGTCCCAACCGTCAAGATCAGCAGCCAGGCCATCATCCTGCAGATCGCCGCGCGCCAGCTCTACGGCGATGCCAATTTCGACCATTTCGACATGATGACCATGACGCTCAGTCACCCCGACGCCCAGGCGCAACTCACCAGTGGCCGGGGCGGCGGCCTGACCGGCCATTTCTCCGGCGCCCCATATCAAGCGGCCGAGGCCAAGGCGCAGGGATTGCACGTCGTAACCACGTCGGACGACATCCTCGGGGCGAAATACAGCAACGCGGTCTACTTCGCCGCCACCAAGTTCCACGATGCCAATCCGCTTGCCATCAAAGCCTTCATGCAGGCCGCCCAGGACGCCGCCGACTACATCGTCGCCCATCCGCGCGAGGCTTGCGAGCTCTACCTGACCGTCACCGGCGAGAAGACCCCGGTCGACGTTCTCCTCACCCAAATCGGCGATCCCGCCCGCAACTTCTCCACCGCGCCGTTCGGCATGATGCGGATCGCCAACCATATGGCCGACACCAAAGTCCTCAAATCCCGCCCCGCCACCTGGCACGACTTCTTCTTCCCTGAAGCCTACGCCCTGGACGGCAACTAACCTTCCAGCACCCTCTCCCTCCGGGAGAGGGCCTCGCCGTCAAGCCCGCGCCCGCAAACCCCCATATACCGCGGTCTGCTCCACGACATCCTCGAGAAAGCAGTTACCGACCTATACCGTCACGGACTTCACGGCATGAGTGGGAGGATAAAATAAAAATTCAAACAAACACTCAATTAGCAGAAATGGATATTCACGGCTAGCTTGGTGGCGTGTTTGACTTGCTACGGACTGGTTGCCAGTGGTGGCGGCTGCCGCGCTGTTTTCCGCCCTGGAGCACGG
>CAZTJC010000090.1:0-12610 GCA_964613945.1 uncultured Acetobacteraceae bacterium | reverse complement strand
AGAACAAAGCGAATCAGAGCGGCCGTGACCTACGCAATGGGGACAGACCCTAGTGGGAATGACGTTCTCCCGGACGCTGCCTCCCACGACAGAAAGTTTTAGAATCGGTCGGCTGGACGTAGACAGTTGTTTTTGCGCGATATCAGCTTGTCTCTTGGTCTGCCAGAATGCCCCGGCAGTGCTAACGGCGGCGATTATTGAAAATAGCAGTGTAGCTATTCCAATATTTCTTGTTGTAACCCAGTTGTACTGCTCTGCGGTCTGGTGGGCTTTATCGCTGGCATGGTCATGATCTTCGTACGCCTTAGCGGGAGCAGGACGTCGCTTCCCGTCGGACTTGCTCTTATTATCGTTTGATAATTGATGCTCTTGCTCTGAACGGCGATGATAATCGTCTTCCATCCTGGATTCCTTGCATCATCGCTTAAGCACTAGGGCTCTAAGTGTCGTTGATACTTGATACTACATAGTTCTTAGACGGCGATCGCCGTGGCCCGGTCATCAGATCAGCCGCCGGCGCTGCGCCCTCAAGCAGGAGGTCGGACCATGCCTCAGCTAGTTCGCGCCGACGCGCCGTATGCTGCGCTCGATTGTAGGCCGCCTCGACTCGATCCTTCGGCGTGTGAGCCAGCATCAAATCGATGATCTGCCGATCGGCGGGGAAGCGCTCGTTCAGCACGGTCGAGAACGTCGAGCGCCATCCGTGCGGGACGTGCCGGCCGCGGTAGCCCAATCGCTCGAGCAGATCGCCTAGCGCGTTCTCCGACATTGGGCGGTGCATCGATCGCAGATTCGGGAAGACGAACGGGGCGCGACCACTGAGCGGGCGAATCGCCTCAAGACATGCGATCGCCGCTGGGGTTAGCGGAATGATGTGGGCCGATGCTGCCTTGGCCCGCTCGGTCACAATCTTGGTCCGCTCGGGCGGGAGCCTCCACTCGGCAGCACCCTCGAGGTGCAATTCGTCCCAACGAAGCCCGGCGACTTCACCTGGCCGAGCCGCGGTTAAAGCGATGAAGCGCGATGCGACCCTAATGATCGGCTTGGCGGTGCAGCCGTCGATGGCCTGGATCAGCACCCTCGCCTCTTCCAGCGTGCTCAGTGCCGGCCGGCGTCCCTTGGGCGGCAGCGGTGCCAACGCGGCCTTCAGCCCCGCGGTCGGATCTACTGAGGCCCAACCCTTCGCGATGGCATATCCGAAAACTGCAGAGCAGCGTTGCCGCACACGCCGGGCTGTTTCGACTGCGCCGCGCTGCTCCATGATCCGCAGCGCCTGCAGGATCCGGCTACCGCCGATTCGGTCTACCGGATCGCCGCCGAATGTCGGGAAGGCCTCTTCCTCCAAGCTCTCCAGCACATCAGCCGCGTGCTGCGGCTTCCATCGCGGCTTGTTCAGATCGTGCCATTCACGCGCGACCATCTCGAAGGTGTGGCTGGCAGCCGGAGCCGCAACTTGGCCGGACCGCTGCTGTGACCGGGTATCGTCTCGAGCGCGCCGGGCATCGGCCAGGCTCATTTCCGGGTATCGGCCCAAGACGGCAGTCTGCTCGCGCCCTTCCCGTTCGTAGCGATAGCGCCAGGATCGAACGCCGGTCGGGCTCATGAAGAGGTGCAAGCCACCGCCATCAGGCATCTTGAATGCCTTTCCGTTGGGCTTGGCGGCCCGTATCTTGGCGTCGGTGAGCGGCACGATACCCGGTCAGTAGCTGCGATACCCGGTCGCATACCCGGTTCGCGCTCCGGAACGCAACGGATCGCTGCGGACCTATACGGACGCTTCGCCCTGCAATTACGGGCGTCGCGGACGGCTACGGATGCGGGCGGAACCCGCCCTGGCTCCCTGAGTAGGACTCGAACCTACGACCGAGCGATTAACAGTCGCTTGCTCTACCAACTGAGCTATCAGGGATCAGGCGGAGCGCTCCTATAACGCCACTGGTTTCCGACCGCAATCCCATGAAAGCAACCTCGACGAGATCATGGGCGGCGTTCGCGGTCTAGACTTGAGGAGGGCTTCTGTGGCATCGAACCGTCATGCGGCCCACAACGTGGGCCGGCATGCGGGTGTGGTGAAATGGTAGACGCGCCGGACTCAAAATCCGGTTCCGCGAGGAGTGTCGGTTCAAGTCCGACCACCCGCACCACCTGATCGAAAAGTATTCTTACATTCCGAGCGCACGGCGATACAGGTCGAGCAAGGTCTCGGCTTCCTCGACGTCGGCAGGCTCCTTTTTCCGGATCATGATCAGCTGGCGGATCACCTTGACGTCGAACCCGGCCGATTTGGCTTCGGCGAAGATGTCCTTAATGTCCGAGCCGAGTGCCTTGCGCTCCTCCTCCAAACGCTCGATCCGTTCGATCAAGCTCCGTAGGCGGTCCGCCGCAATGCCGCCGACCTCGGGATTAGTGGTTTCGGTGGTATCCAGCGCCATCGTCATACCTCGGTCAAAATCGGAGCGGGGGGCTTAGCTTTCCGCTTCCACCCGGTCAATCAGGCCCGAAGAGAGCGCCGTGCAATGCGGTCCAACTCGCTTGGTCCGGGGCGAGGATAAGGCCGCCTTCGGTGGAGGCCGGGCTATAGGGGCTGCCATCCAGGCGGGCCGCGTAACCGCCGGCCTCGCGATACAGCAGCTCGCCGGCGGCGTGATCCCAGGGCAGCAGGCGGCTGTAGACGGAGAAGTGACAGCCACCGGATGCCGCGAGGCGATATTGATGGGCGGCGCAGCGATAGTCCCACGCACCAGCCAGTCGCGGTAGCCTAGCGCACACCTGCGATTTAGTCGGCTCGGGCATGAAACGCCACGACAGCGCGCCAGACATCTCGCCGAGCGGCGCGGGCGCAGCGACCGATAGCATTTCGACACCGCTGTCGCGGCGTTCGAGCCAGGCCCCCTGCCCGTCCAACGCGACGGCGGTGTCGTCGCCGACCGGGTCATGAATAATGGCGCCGACGGTGCGGCCGAACCGGGTCACGGCCAGCATCATGCCAAATAGCGGCAACCCGGCAGCGAAGTTCGAAGTGCCATCGATCGGGTCGAGGATGAAACACAGTTCCGCGTCGGCGATGCGATCCAGTAGCGATGCATCCTTGGAGGTAGCTTCCTCACCCACCACGACGCAGTTGGGATGCCGCGCCAGCAAGGCGGCCGTGAGCTGTGCCTCGGCGGCTTCATCGGCCACCGTCACGAGGTCGAGCGGGCCGGTCTTCGCCTGCACGTCCTCCGGCCGCAGCGAACGGAAATGCGGCATCACTGCCGTTCGGCCGACGGCGCGCACCAACGTCACCAGCTCGGCGAGGTCAGACTTGGTGAACGAGAGGGTCATGCGCGCTTATCTTCCTCGAAGCGGGCGCGATCGGCCGGCAGCAGCCGCACCTGGATACGCACGCCCGCCTCGCCGTCATCGCGGGACAGCACCTCGCCATGCTCGTAAAGCCAGGCCAGCCGCGCGCCGTCGCTAGGGGCAAGCTGGTAGTCGAGCCGCTCCATGCTGGCGGAGATTCGCGCGTCGATGGCGTCGCGCAATGCGTCGAGACCGTCGCCGGTGATGGCCGAGACCGGAACGGCACCGTCGCGCGCCTGCACCTCGGTCGTGCCACCGAGCAGGTCGGCCTTGTTGAGCACCTCGATCGTGCGCCGCGGCCAGCCCTCGTCGAGCGTGCCCGGTGCCGATTTGTTGCCGCGCACCATGCCGTCCAGCACGCCGATGACGTCGGCGCGCTGCGCGGCGCTGTCCGGATGAGCCACGTCACGCACGTGCAGAATCACGTCGGCTTCGGCGACCTCCTCCAGCGTGGCACGGAAAGCCTCGACCAGTTCGGTTGGCAGGTCGCTGATGAAGCCCACGGTGTCGGAGAGGATGATGCGGCGGTTCGACGGCAGCCGGATGCCGCGCATGGTCGGGTCCAGGGTCGCGAACAGCTGGTCCTCGGCATGCACCTGGGCGCCGGTCAGGGCGTTGAACAGCGTCGATTTGCCGGCGTTGGTGTAGCCGACCAGGGCGACGATCGGGTATGGCACCCGGCTGCGGGCGGCACGGTGGAGGCCGCGGGTGCGGCGCACCTGATCGAGCTCCTTCTTCAGCCGGACCATGCGGCCGTCGATCAGCCGGCGGTCCGCCTCGATCTGGGTTTCGCCGGGTCCGCCGAGGAAGCCGAAGCCGCCGCGCTGCCGCTCGAGATGGGTCCAGGAACGGACGAGGCGGCTGCGCTGGTAGTCCAGATGGGCGAGCTCCACCTGCAAGGCGCCCTCTTTAGTGACGGCGCGTTCGCCGAAGATGTCCAGGATCAGGCCGGTGCGGTCGATGACCTTGCAGTTCCAGGCGCGCTCGAGATTGCGCTGCTGCACTGGGGTGAGCTGCGCATCGACGACGGCGACGGTGACGTTGTTGGCCTGGACGGCTTGGTGGACGTTCTCGACTTGGCCCTCGCCCAGCAATGTAGAGGAGCGGCGGGCGCGAAGCGGGATAATCGTGGAATGCACCACGACTAAGCCGATCGAGGCGGCCAGGCCGACCGCCTCGGCTAGCTGCGCGTCGGCTGCGCGCGACGCATCCTGCCGGAACGGGCGTTCCCAGGGCAGGATGACGGCGGCCCGGGTCGGCCCGCCCGAGACCTTCGTGGCCGTGCTAACCAGCGTCGGCGCCCGCGACCGACTCCGGCGTGCCATCGGCCTTGCTCGCGTCGAACAGCTGAATCGGCGCGCCCGGCATCACGGTGCTGATGGCATGCTTGTAGACCAGCTGGGTATGGCCGTCGCGGCGAAGCAGCACGGAGAAATTGTCGAACCAGGTGATGATGCCCTGCAGTTTCACCCCGTTGACGAGAAAGACGGTGACCGGCGTTTTGGCGCGGCGCACATGGTTCAGGAACACGTCCTGAACGTTTTGGGATTCTTTGGCCACATTCGTGTCCTTGGTTGCCCATGCCGATCGGACGGCATGGAGTGTTGTTGTCCGCACCGGTGACCGGCACGAAAGGTAGACCCGCCTCCAACGGACGGCCCGCCCAATCTAGCCATGCGCGCGCCGACCGCAACCATGCCGTTCGGTGGCAAACGTATCAGCTGGCGGGTTCGAGACCGCACCAGGCAGCGATCGTCAGCGCCAGCACTCCGGTTACCTGGTGCAGCGCGTCGAGGCCGACGCTTTCGTCAATACCGTGGATGTTGTCTCCGTCGGGGCCGTAGCAGGTGGCCTCGATACCGCTGAGGACGTAGTGGCGGGCATCGGTCAGCCCGCTGGCCGCGTAATGCGGGACGGGCTGGCCGGTCAGGCGGTGGTGTTGGGCTGCAACGGCGCAGCTGATGGCCTGCTCGGGTGGAAAGGTACAGCCATCGGCCATGAAGCCGGCGAATTGAACCGAGAGCCGGGCACCACGCAGCCGCTCGTCGGTCTCGGCAGCGACGACGAGGGCCTCGATCTGAGCACGGGCGTCTTGGCAGGAATGGCCCGGCATAACGCCGACGCGAACGCCGATGATGGTTTCAGTCGGGACGGATGAGTTCCATTCGCCGCCCTGCAGCGTGCCGACGTTGACGTTGATCGGGTGGTTGTCGACGGCGAAAGCGGGGTGCCGGTACTCGGCGCGGTTGAGCTGGTCTTCAAGGGCGCGGAACCGTTCCATGACGACGTAGGCGGCCTCGATCGCATTGACGCCCTCGTGCTTGTTGCGGACATGGGCGGGCTTGCCGATGACGGTGACCCAGGCCCAGACCACACCGACCTCGGCGACGTAGAGCGCGGGGAAGCCCGGGCCGGGCTCGGGAATCAGGCAGGCGTCAGGGGGCGGCAGGGCGTGCATGACGGCGAAGGCGCCGTTGCCGGTGCACTCCTCCTCGATCACGGCGGCCATCTGCAGCGGGGCGGCCGGTTGCCAGCCGGCGCGGCGCAATGCCGTGAGCGCCATCACCATGGATGCCAGACCGGCCTTCATGTCAGCGGAGCCGCGGCCGAACAGTCGGCCGCCGCGGATTGTCGGCGCGAAAGGCGGGGTGGTCCAGAGCCGTTCGGGTCCGGTGGGCACCACGTCGACATGGCCTTGTAGCAGCAGCGAGCGACCGGTGGCACGGATCGGCTGATGCGTGGCGACGACGTTCTCGCGGCCGGCGTAGTCGATCAACGGGGGTGACCAGCCGGGCCTGTGCTCGAGGGCGGCCGGGTCGACCGGAACGCGGGCGGTCGATAGGCCGGCATCGCGGAAGGCGCCCTCCATGACCGAGAGTGCACCCTGCTCGGCGCCGAGCAGGCTGGGTTCGCGGACTAGTCTTTCGAGCAAATCAACCGTATCGGCCTCCACGTCGCGCGCGGCGGCGAGGATGGCGGTTTCGAGGGTGGCGTCGATGGGGGCGAGCATTGGGTCACTCTATGGTTATGACGGAGTGTGGCAACTGCAGGCGGAGGAGCGGTGCTGTTCACCGAGGGGGGATCGAGGTAATCTGACCGAATGATTCGGCTGCTGCCCGAAGGTTTGGTGAACCGTATCGCGGCCGGCGAAGTGGTCGAGCGACCGGCTGCGGTGGTCAAGGAACTGGCCGAGAACGCGCTGGATGCGGGCGCGCGGCGGATCGCGGTGCGATTGGAGGCGGGCGGGACCGCGCTGATCGAGGTCGCCGATGATGGCGGCGGCATGATGGAGGATCAGCTGGCGCTCGCAGTGCAACGGCACTGCACGTCCAAGCTGACCGATGAGACCTTGGTGCAGATCACGACGCTGGGGTTCCGCGGCGAGGCGTTGCCGAGCATCGGGGCGGCGGGGCGACTACGGCTGCTGTCGCGGCCAGCGGGCGCGGCGCATGCCTACGCGATCAAGGTCGAAGGTGGGGTGGTCGGTCCGGTGATGCCGGCTGCCGGGGCGCCGGGCACGGTGGCGACGGTGCGCGACCTGTTCTTCGCCACGCCGGCGCGGCGGAAGTTTCTCAAGGCGGCGCGTACGGAGGCCGAGCATGCCGCGGCGGCATTGCGGCGGCTGGCGCTGGCGGCGCCGTCGGTGGCGTTCCGGCTGGAGAGCGACGGGCGGGTGGTTTTCGACTTGCCAGTGCAGCGCCCGATCGACCGGGTGGTGGCGCTGCTGGGGGCGTCGGCGGGGACGTTGCTGGCGCTCGACGAGATGCGGGACGAGATGCGGCTGACCGGCTTTGCCGCGCCGGCGGCGGAGAGTCGGGCGACGACCGCGGGACAGAGCCTGGTGGTCAATGGGCGACCGGTTACGGACCGGGTGCTGGCGACGGCGCTGCGGGTGGCGTATCGCGACGTGATGACGGTCGGGCGGCATGCGGTGGCGGCGCTCGACCTTTCGGTGCCAGCCGAGCTGGTGGACGTCAACGTGCATCCGGCGAAGACGGAGTTGCGGTTTCGCGATCCGGAGGCGGTGCGCAGCCTGATCATCGGCGGGCTGCGCCGGGCGCTGGCACGGGGGGTGACGACGCCGGGGGCGGCGCGACCAGTGTTCCAGTCGGTGAGCCGGCCGTCGCTGCGGCTGGTGTCGAGCCAGGCGCGGCCGGGTGGGCTGGCAGAGGCGACGCTGCCGTTATCGTTCGGGCCGGCGGTACGGGCGATGCCGATGCCGGAGCCGCGGGCGGAGCATCCGTTAGGAGCGCCGCTCGGGCAGGTGTTCGACACCTATGTTCTCGCGGTCGCCGGGGATGGTAGCCTGGTGTTGGTGGACCAGCATGCCGCGCATGAGCGGCTGACGCATGAGGCGTTGCGGGCGCAGCACGAGGCTGGGGGCGTGCGCCGGCAGGCGTTGTTGCTGCCGGCGGTGGTTGATCTGCCGCAAGCGGCTTGTGCGACGCTGCTGGAGGCGGCAGGGGCGTTGGCGACGCTGGGGTTGGAGATCGAGGCGTTCGGGGCGGGGGCGGTGCTGGTTCGGGCGTTGCCGGCGGCGTTGGGGGCGCCGGATCCGGCGCCGTTGCTGCGGGATCTGGCCGACGAGCTGGCGGAGCATGGGGAAGCGACGGCGCTGGCAGTGCGTATGGATGCGGTGCTGGCGCGGTTGGCGTGTCATGGCAGCATCCGGGCGGGGCGGCGGATGGGGGCGGCGGAGATGGATGCGCTGTTGCGGCAGATGGAGGCGACCCCGCGGGCGGCGACCTGCAGCCATGGGCGGCCGACGGTGCTGAAGCTGACGAAGGCGGAGATCGAGCGGTTATTCGGGCGGCGGTAGGCCGCCCGGGGCGTTCCAGGCGATCATGCGGGCGGTGCCGTGGGTCCAGTCGGCGAGGAAGTCTTCTTCGGGAGCGGTGTCTTCGAGGCCGAGTTCGGCGATGATCAGGGCGCCCGGGGCGATCCAGCCGGTGCGGGACAGGGCAGCGACGGCGGGGGCGATGAGGCCGGAGCCGTAAGGCGGGTCAAGAAAGATCAGGGTGCAGGGCTGGCCGGGCGGGGGGCGCAGGGCGTCACCGGCGAGGACGCGGCCGCGGCCATCGGCGGCGGCGACGTTGAGGCGGAGGGCCTTGATGGCGGCCGGGTCCTTTTCGATGAACACGGCGCGGGCGGCGCCGCGGGACAGGGCTTCAAGGCCGAGGGAGCCGGTGCCGGCGAAGGCGTCCAGGACTTGGGCGTCCTCGACGGCCTCGCGGCCGGCCCAGGCGGCGTGCAGCAGGCGGTCGAAGAGGGCTTGGCGGACGCGGTCGGCGGTGGGGCGGGTCCCCTCCCCGTCCGGGGCGATCAGTTTGCGGCCGCGCCAGGCGCCGGCGATTATTCTCATCGGGGCTTGTCTGATTTCGGGGCTGGTTTGTCCAGGCCCAACTGTTCACGCAGCACCTTGCCCGGGACTTCGTCAACGGCGCCTCGCGGGAGGCGGCCGAGTTGGAAGGGTCCGTAGGAGACCCGGATCAGGCGGTTCACCACCAGGCCGAGATGGGCCATGACGCGGCGGACCTCGCGGTTGCGGCCTTCATCGAGAGCGACGGAGATCCAGGCGTTGTCGCCGGCCTGGGATTCCAGGGAGGCTTCGATGGGGCCGTATTTGACGCCCTCGACGCTGATGCCGCGGGCCAGGCCGGCCAGGGCGCGCTCATCGATGGCGCCCCAGGCGCGGACGCGGTAGCGCCGAGTCCAGCCGTTGCTGGGCAGTTCGAGCTTGCGGGCCAGGGCGCCGTCATTGGTGAGGAGGAGGAGGCCTTCGCTGTTAAGGTCGAGGCGGCCGACGCTGACGACGCGCGGCAGGCCGGAGGGCTTGAGCTTGTCGAAGACGGTGGGGCGGCCCTCGGGGTCCTTGTGGGTGGTCACCAGGCCGTCGGGCTTGTGGTAGCGGAACAGGCGGGTGCGTTCGGCGGCGCCGACGGGCTTGCCGCGGACGACCACGACGTCGTCGGGGCCGACAAAGGTGGCGGGGTGTTTGACGACCGCGCCGTTGAGCCGGACGACGCCCTCCTCGACGAGGCGCTCGGCATCGCGGCGGCTGGCGACACCGGCGCGGGCGAGCCATTTGGCGATGCGTTCACCGCGCTCGGCTTCCGAGGCAGCATCCGGGGCGGCCTCGGGGGTGTCGGGTAGGTCGTCGGGCTCGTCGTTCATCCGCCGGAGGCCGCGATGAAGGCCTGGAAGATCTTGGCGTCGGCCGGGTCGATGAGGAATTCCGGGTGCCATTGCAGGCCGAGGCAGAAGGCGTAGCGCGGGTCCTCGATGCCTTCGATCACGCCGTCGGGGGCGTGGGCGTTGGCGACGGCGAACTTGCCGAGGGCGCCGACCGCCTGATGATGGGCGGAGTTGACCTGCATGGTGTCGGCTTCGGCGATGCGGGCGAGCAGGGTGCCGGGGACCAGGGAGACGGGGTGACTGGGCTGGTCGCGGGGGTTGCGCTGCTCGTGCTCGAGGGCGTCGGCGACGCTGTCGGGGATGTGTTGCAGGAGGGTGCCGCCGAGGGCGACGGCGAGGAGCTGCTGGCCACCGCAGATGCCGAGGACGGGCTTGTCGCGGGCCAGGGCGCCGCGGACCAGAGCCAGTTCGGCGATGGTGCGGTCCTCCTTCAGGGTGGTGGTGGCGTGGCGCTGCTTGTCGCCGTAGAGGCCGGGATCGACGTCAAAGGCGCCGCCGGTGACGACCAGGGCGTCGACGGCGTTGAGGTAATCATGGGCGAGCGCCGGGTCGTGGGGGATGGCGACGGGGAGGCCGCCGAACGCGGCAACGGCGGTCGCGTAATTGGCGCGCAGGGCGTACCAGGGGTATTTCGAGTAGCCGCCAGGCGGTTCGGCGTCGAGGGTGACGCCGATAACGGGTCGGATGCGAGCGTTCATGCTGGTTTCAGTAGCCCCGCCGGGGGATGGCGGGCAAGCGGATGCGATGGATCGGGCACTGGCGGAGGCCACGGCGGCAGCGGTGGCGGCGGAAGTGCCAGTGGGCGCGGTCGTGATCGGACCCTGCGGCACGGTGCTGGCGACCGAGGGCAACCGGGTGGAGCGGGACCATGATGCGTCGGCGCATGCCGAGTTGCTTGCGATGCGAGCGGCGGCGCGGCTCGTGGGCTCGCCGCGGCTGATCGGATGCACGCTGGTGGTCACGCTGGAGCCGTGCCCGATGTGCGCGGCCGCGGCCGTGCATTTCCGGGTGGGGCGGGTGGTGTTCGGGGCGTACGACCCGAAGGGGGGCGGCGTCGATCATGGGCCGCGGGTGTTCGACCAGCCGGGCTGCCTGCATCGGCCGGAAGTGATCGGCGGGGTGCGGGAGCGAGAGTGCGGGGCGTTGCTGCGGGCCTTCTTCGCGGCGCGGCGTCCGGGGCCGGGCGGGGGCTAGAGGTCGAACGGATCGTCGGTGTCGGCATGGGGGTCGTGGTAGCCGGGTGGCGGGATGATGCGCTTCTCGATGCCGAGGATGCGGTCGGAGAGCTTGGCCATGTCGAGGGCCAGGTCGAGGTCGTTGGCGATGGTGACGAGGTGCTGGCCGATGACGATCTCGGCGTCGGGGTCTAGGAGGAGAGCCTCCTCGATGCGCTCGTCGACGTCGCGGATGAGGGCGGCGCGGGTCCTGGGGTCGGGTTCCAGCTTGGCGGCCTGGTGGAGAACCTCGGCGAGGAGGGCGCGGCGGGGGTCGCTGGCGGGCGCACGCAGGGGGGCTTGGCCGGCGACGACGCGGTTCTCGGCATTGACGAGGAGCGTGAGGGCGCGGGAGGCGCGGGCGAGATCGAGGGTGGGGGATGCGGTGGCGCCGGGCTCGCCGGTGGCGTGGGCGGCTTCGAGCTGCTCGCTGGCGATGTCGATGGCGCGCATGGCCTTGTCGGCGGCGCGGCGGAAATAGTCGAGCTGGCGGGTGCGGCGGTCGGTGGAGGATTCCGGGAGGGGGTGGGTTGGTGTGTTCATGGGTGGTAGATAGGTATTATTTCTTATAAATGATCGCAAGGGGTTGTTGGGGGCGGTTCGGTTTTCGGTGTCGTGGGAATGAGCGTTTGCGGATCGGGATTTGAGTTGGAAGCGCAGCGTCGGCACATCGGTGTGGTTGTTTGACGGAGCCGTCGCATGGAACTGTCGATTTGCGACGCTGAGTTACGCTTTGCCGAAGCTGTCGCTGCGGCGACGCGCGGGGAGCGGGTGGTGATCACCAAGCAGGGTCGTCCGTTCTTGGAATTGGTGCTGGCGCGGGGTGTGGGCGGTATGAGCGACGAGCGGGCTGCCGCCGTTCGACGGGAGCTTGGGCTGGAGGGGTTGACGGTTCGGTTTTCGCCCGAGTTCGACGATCCGGCGTTCAGCCGGGCGGTGCTGAGGGTGGCCGATTGAAAGTGCTGCTCGACATGGACATCGCACTTTGGGTGCTGGATGCGTCGTCGTTGTCGGGCGGCTAGGACGGGTTACTTGGGCATTTTCTTGGTGCGGTGTTGGTGGACAGCGGACTGTCGGCAATAGGCCACTCTGATCGATTACCAGACATTCGACGAAGTTCTCTCATTCTTCATCCTCTATTAAAGGAAGCGGTGGAAGAACTACTGGACAGTTTGGGCACCTTTGGTCTTCGTCCAAAATGACGCGTAGCTTTGATAGCGTTTGTCGCCGTGCGAGCCAATCACGCCGACGATTAATCGACCGCCCTAATTTACAACAAACTCTGCGGGCGTTTCTCTCTGATCGGCTGACGGACAAAGCCGGACCATCAGGACACAAAGAGGCTGAGAAGGTTGAGATTAATTTTGACTAACATGTGGGCAATCGTTGTGCACGGATATCCGTGGTTCGTTAGTGCTATTATAGAATGGATTTGTTTATCGTCTTCAATACCATCAAAACTGAGCGTCTATCATCAACGATATTGATAGCCTCACGCCCTCCTCAAACCAGCGGCGTAGCTCTAAGTGTCCGTCCAAGATCATTCTTTGACTTTGAATGGCCTGCTTTCCTGAGGTGGCCATTACGTCCGACGCAATCTTCAGTATCGCCTGATACGCGTGCCGTCACATCATCCGCTTTAACGTCGAAGAAGCCGCTCAGATTGAACAGAATGATCTTAGACAGACACTTAGAGATTTCAGGCGTTCGGGATGTCTGCAGCTAGCGTGTTACCAATCCGCATCAGCCAGCCACGATATAAACAATTAACGCTAACAGAGCTTGTGTCCTGCAACCGCAGGTTTAGCTTTGGCTGAGAAGCATAAGGGTATTTTTACTGTGAAAAGACGATTTGCTCT
>CAZTJC010000089.1:0-13314 GCA_964613945.1 uncultured Acetobacteraceae bacterium | reverse complement strand
TTGTGAAATATTCGCCCGTTAAGTAATCCCACCTCATGAGCACTTCATTCAATAATGCGTCGCTGATCGCCAATTCGTCACAATCCGTGTCGATGTCTCAGCAACTGAACCTCGCTCCGTCCGCAGGCAGCCCGAGCTATCTGGTGCTCAATGCCTATGATCGGAACGAATACACGGCGTCATCGTCCGGTGCGACCGGCAGCTTCACCGGTGGTGGCAACACGCTGAACTTCAGCGCCATCGGCGGCGACGCGCGTGGTGCCGGCATCGTGTTCACCCTGGGCGCGAGCAACGGACGCTACTACAACTCGAAATTCGGCTTTCTCGACCAGCTCGTCTATCACACCTCATCGAGCACGGGCGACGTCACCGACCTGTCGCTGTTCGCCACGAACAACGTCAGCCTAGCCAACAGCTACGCCATCAACGCAATCGCGCTCGCCCAGCACGACCCGGCCGGTTACCTCGGCACTCTGACGGTCGCAACCGTTCCCGGCTTCACCGGTGCGGCGCCGTCGCAGGCGACGCCGTTCTCCATCGCCGCCGTTGCGCAGACTTTCGTCGGCGCCGTCTGCAACAAGGATGGTTGCTGGGTGCTGGCCAGCACGATCTCGGCCCAGGCCGGCGCATCGCTGCCGGTTCAGAGCGCCGTCAACATGGCCGGTGCCGCAAACGGCGAATGGAACATCGCTTACAACGGCCCGGCCGGCTCGACCGGCGATTGGGCCTCGAGCGTGCGGGTCGGCGACATGATCGGCTTCGTCACCGCCGGCGGCACCGGACACATCACGACCTGCGTGTCGGGCGCCGGCGACACCGCCTGCGTGATCGACAACGTCACCGTGCTCAACGCGGCCGGCGCCCTGGTCAACGGCGCCAACGACGGATCGGCAAACGACATCGTGGTTCAGGCAGCCCATGCCGCATCACAGGAATGGGCTGGCGTTTCCGCCAGCTCGGTTGTCATCTTCCGGCTGGACACGCCGGTGGTGACCACGTCGGTGGCGAGCTTGAACGTCAACGCGGGCGGGACCGCCAACCTGGCCAACGTCTTCGCCGCCGCCGACCCGTTCGGAAAGTCCATCACCAGCTATCAAGCCTATACGGCCACATCGGCCGACTGGTTCAGCGTCAACGGAACGTCGATCGCCGCGACCTCGGCATCGACGGCCGTGACGGCGTCTTCGCTGTCGCAGATCACCTTCGATCGTGGCGCTTCCGACGTTGCCGACACCGTGACCGTGCGGGCCTTCAACGGCACGTATTGGGGAGACTGGACGACGATCTCGACCAGCATCAACCCGGTAACCGTCAGCAAGAGCACCGGTCTCGGCAGCATGGTCGGCAGCGGGTCCGGACAGATCGCGGTTTACCGCTTCTTCGACAATAACGACGGCACGCATTTCTTCACGGCGAGCGGATCGGAAGCAACGAGCTTGATGGCCACCCGCACCGACCTGTCCTATGAGGGCATCGGTCTTCGCGGCTACGCCGATGCCAGCGCATCGCCCTCCAGCGAAGCGGTGTTCCGCTTCTTCAACGTGGCGGACGGCACGCATTTCTACACGGCCAGCACCACCGAGCGGGATTCAATCCTCACGACCAAGCCGGACGCCATGAAGTTCGAAGGCGTCGCCTTCTACGAGAATGCTACCCCGCAAGCAGGCGATAGCGCAGTATATCGCTTTTTCGACACGTCGCACGGAACTCATCTGTTCACCCAAAGTTCAAGTGAACGTGCAAACATCATTTCGACACGGCCTGATCTTGTGTCCGAAGGTATTGCTTTCTACGCTCCCAGCTAAAGTCCAAATCTCGTAAGTAAATCTCATCGGAAGTTCTGCAGATTTCGCAGCGTCCCGATCAATGATAGTGTGAGAATATGTCCTTCAAATCTGCAATCCTCTTTGCCTGCGCATCCGTGTGGTTTGGCGTGGCAAGCGTGTCGTCCAGCATGGCCGCCACCTCGACCGCGGCGATCGCCGTATCGGCGACAGTGAATGCCTTGTGTCAGATTGGCTCAGGCCCGTCGGCGTCGCAGGATTATGCAACCACGGTCAGGAATGCGCAGTCAGGAGTGAAGGTCCGGTGCGACATGAACGTGCCTTACACGGTGAGTGTTGATGTAAAGACCAGCGGCTTGTCTGAATCGATACCGGTGACAACGACGTCCAATGCAGATGCATCGCTGCAGACCGTGGCGCTTCCCCCGGCAAACCCGACCAGCCGCAGCTTGCCCGACGCACGGATCGACGACCGTTCAGCGATCGCCGGCGGCCGGCATGCGTCGACCCTGGGCTCCGATGTCAGGACCGACTTCAACGTCGTGGTAACCACGGTCACCTACTGAATAGCGTTCCCGGACAACTGCAACGGCGTCGAAGATCATCGTCGTGCGATAGGCGCCGTTCTGCGGGCTTGAACTGGAGCTGCGGCTAGACGTACCCGAGTGCCCGCGCGATGCTCCGGCGCAAAGCAACCAAGCCGGGAAAAGCTCAGATGCATCGACGAGATATGGCCAAGGCAGGCCTTGCCGCCGTGGCAGCGGCCAGCATGGCGTCCACGAACCGGGCTGCCGCCGCCGACCAAGCCGTATCGCTGGCGTCCTGGGGCAATTTCCACGTGGGTGGCAGGCTGACGGAGATCAGCGGCAAACCGGTGCGGGAAGTCGTGTTCAGCCCGGGCGGCATGCCGGCAAAGATCAATCCGAACGGCACCTACATGACCGGCGGCATGTTCGCGCAATACATGATCCCCTCCCCTCAGCGGAGCACCGCGCCATTGCTGTTGTGGCATGGTGGCGGGCTGACGGGCGTTTGTTGGGAGACCACTCCCGATGGTCGCGAAGGTTTCCAGCATTATTTCCTTCGGCGCGGCTGGCCAGTCTATGTGTCGGACGCGGTGGAGCGCGGTCGGTCTGGTTTTTCGCCGCCGGAGATCATGGGCGGCGACCCGCTATTCCTGACGGTGGACAACCCCTATGAGCGGTTCCGTATCGGCGACGGCCCTGGGAGCTTCGCCCGTGGGAGCGTATTGCCGGGCTGCACCTTTCCCGCGGATCGGGAAAGCTACCTGCAGTTCACCAAGCAGAACGTCCCGCGTTGGACCACCACGGATGACGCAACGACGGCCGCCTACATCGCCTATCTGGAAAAGGTCGGTCCCAGCGTGGTGATGGTGCATAGCCAGGGCGGCTTTTTCGGCTGGACGGTGGCACAGGCCCGCCCGCATTTGTTCAAAGCCCTCGTCCTGCTCGAGCCCGCCGCCATGCCGGTGCCGAAGCCCGAGGCGCTCCGTGATATCCCGCAACTGGTCGTCTATGGCGACAACATCGCGAGCGACAGCCGTTGGCCGACCATTCGGGCCAACGGAATCAAGTTCGCCGACGGCATACGCGCCGCCGGAGGCAACGTGGACGTCGTGGATCTTCCCGAGCGCGGCATCAAGGGCAACAGCCACATGATGATGATGGACCACAACAACGACGCGGTTGCGGGGCTGGTGCAGGACTGGCTGGCGTCCAAGGGACTTTGGAGTTGAGCGGTGGTGACTTGCGACTAAACAGGCTGGCTTTCTAAAGGCTTTACTTGCGGTGGCGCTTCGGTCCCAATAAACGCCACCGCAATCGAATTACATAAATCTTGTCAGATCTTCACCAACGCGATCGCCCGTTGTCGGGAGGGTACTGCGAATAAACGCTTCTCCGCCCCTAAACGCCGATCGCGTCCTTCACCCGATCGGAATTCATGGGCAACTCGCGGATGCGGACGCCCGTAGCGTCGGTCACCGCGTTGGCGATCGCCGCAGCGGTCGGGCCCTGGGTCGCCTCACCCGTGCCAAGGAAAGGCTGACCGGGCCGGTCAATCACGTGCACTTCCACCTGCTCCGGGACCGCCTGGAATCGCATGATGGGGTAGCCGCCCCAGTCGCGGCTGGTGATGCCGCCGGGCCCGTAAGTGACGGCCTCGTACAGGGTCCAACTCGCCGATTGCACCAGTCCGCCCTGGATCTGGTTGCGGATGCCGTCTAGGCTCACGACCTGGCCGCTATCGACGGCGCAGTGCGCCCGGACGACGCGAACGCGACCCGTCTCGCGATCGACGGCGACTTCGAGCGCGACGGCTGCATAGGCGCCGAGGTTCTTGTATCGGGCGAAGGCGAAACCCCGCCCACGCCCCTTGGGCAAGGTCGCGGCCGCCGTCCAGCCGAACTCCTTGGCCGCTCGTTCGATGACGTCGCGAGCTCGGGTGTCCGACATGTGCTTCAGACGGAAAGCCACCTTGTCGATTCCCGCCGCATCGGCCAGTTCGTCCATAAAGCTCTCGATGGCGAACACGTTGGTGTACGCGCCGAGCCCCCGCATGGCCGAAACGCGGAGCGGCATCTCGGGAACGAAGTGCGACACGATACGGGCAGCCGGCAGGTCGTAGAGCGGGATGCCGTTGCGATCGCCACCGCCTTCGGGTTGCGGGATCGGCATCGGCGGAGACGGAACGAGGGGGTTAGCCTGCGCCCAGCTCGGCATCAGGCGGCCGCCATTGCCGGGACGCATGTTGTGGGTGTTGCTCCACATCGCATACTGCCAGTCGACGACCGTGCCGTCGGCCGAAAGCGAGGCCTGCGCCTCCGCGACCATGGCGGGGGTGAACGGCTCCCAGGTGTTTTCCTGCTCCCGCATCCATTGCACGCGCACCGGCCGACCCGGCACTGCCTGCGCGATCAGGGCGGCATCGGCCGCCGCATCGTCCGCCCCGTTATGGCCGTAGCAGCCGGACCCTTCGGCGTGGATGCAGCGAACCGCCTCGAGCGGCATCCGCAGCAGTTCGGCGAGTGCCGCGCGGTCGGGGTAGACGCCCTGGGTATGGGTCCAGACCGTCATGTGGCCGTCGGCCAGGTGAGCGACGGCGCAGGAGGGACCGATGGAGCCGTGCATGCCATAAGGCCGCAGATAACGCGCGCGCAGCGTACGGACCGGAGCGGCGGTTTCGGCCTTGCGGTCCAGGATCACCGTGTCCTGCGACGGCAGGGATTGAATCGTGTCGAAGATCTTGGCTTGGTCCGGCATCGTTTGGCCCCCGGTCCAGACTGCCGCCTGCTCGACCGCGCGCATAGCGGTGATGGCCTGCCACTCGCCTTCAGCCACCACGGCAAGGTAGCTGCCGTCGCGGACCAGCTTGATGACGCCCGGCATGGCTTCGATGGCCGTGCCGTCCAGCGACGCCAGCGTGGCACCGTAGCGCGGCGGACGGATCGCGCGGGCATGGACCATGCCGGGAAGGCGCATGTCCTGGACGTAGGCAGCGCCGCCGCTCACCTTGGCCGGAATGTCGACACGTTCCACCGGCTTGCCCATCACGGAATGAGTGGCGGGGCTCTTGAGGACGGTGCCGGTCGTGACCAGCCGGTCGGGATCGAGCGATGCGACTAGATCGCCATAGGCCAGGCTGCGGCCGTCGGCGGTGTGGACTTGGCCGCCCGACGTGGTGAGTGCCGCCGGGTCGAGGGCCCAACGCGATGCAGCTTCCCCCACCAGGATGGCGCGCAGTTCGGCCGTCGCGTTCATGATGGCGGTGCCGCTGTCCTGCATGGAGTGACTGCCGGCGGTGTAGCCCTCATTGGGGGTCCGTGCGGTGTCGGCGGTGACCAGGGTGATCTGGCTCGGCGACAGATCCAGCTGTTCGGCCGCGACCTGCAGCAGGGCGGTGCGGATGCCTTGACCCAGTTCGGCCTTGCCGGTGAACACGGTGACGGCGCCATCGGGCGCGATGCGGACCCAGCCGGACAGGTGCGGCTCGATCGCCAGGCTACCCGGCAGCTTGGCCGGAGCGTGCTGGGCGATCGCGTCACCGGTGACGAAACCGACCACCAACGCGCCGCCGACGCCGAGAAAGGCACGGCGCGACAGGGCGTTCATTGCGCGGCCACCTGCGTCGGCGACGAAATGGCGGCTTGTCGCATCGTGGCGGCAGCACGGTGGATCGCTGCCAGGATGCGAACGTGGGTGCCGCAGCGGCACAGGTTGGGCTGCATGTGGGCGCGGATTTCCGCATCCGTGGGCGACGTCGTGCGCTCGAGCAGCGCCTGCGCCCGCATGATCATGCCGGCGATGCAGTAGCCGCACTGGGCTGCCTGCTCGTCGATAAAGGCTTGTTGCAGCGGACCCGGCCGGGTCGCAGTGCCCAGACCTTCGACCGTCCTGACCTGGCGATCACCGACGACGGAAAGCGGCACGATGCAGGATGGCACCGCCTGCTTGTCGAGCATGACGGTGCAGGAGCCGCACTGGCCGAGGCCGCAGCCGAACTTGGCCCCGTGCATCTCCAGCGTATCGCGCAGCACATACAGCAGCGGGGTCGCCGGATCGACGTCCACGGTCTGAACCCGGCCATTCACGTTGAGCGAGATCATGAGCTTTTATCCTGCCGAATGTGTTTGACCTGATCCTCGAGATCCGACCAGGCCGGCCGATCGGTGAACCGCGCGCGAAGATAGCCGAGAACCGCCGCCAGTTGTGTATCGGTCAACGAAGCGGCGAAGCCCGGCATGTAGGCACCGCGTTCGTCGGGTCCTGGCTGGAGGCCGTAGAGGACCGTTTGAGTGGCATTGCGCGGCGAGGCGGCGGTGACGGAACTGCCGAGCGCCAGCGAAGGCCGCCCGTTCAGCATCATGGGTGCGCCGCTACCGTGGCATCCGGCGCAGGCGCCGGCAAAGATGACGGCGCCCTCGCTAGCCTGTAGCGCCGCCGGCACCGGGGTGGCGGCGGCCATCTGTGCCGCGATCTGCCGTTGCCGGTCGTTTGGCCCGGTGCCCGCCGGGTCGGTCATGGAGGCGACATAGACGGCGATCGCGCGCACATCGGCGGGCGGCACGCGCGACAGATTATGCGACACGGCCTGCATCGGCCCGGCGGAGGCGGCGTGACGGTCGTCGATGCCATGGTGCAGGTAGGTCTCGATCGCGTCGGTGGTCCAGGCGATCAGGGCGGGTGACGAGGCGGCAGTCAGGCCCGGGGCATTCCAGCCATCGGCCTGACCACCGGTATAGGCCCGGCTTCCGTCCTCAGCGCCCAGCGCGTTCCGCGGCGTGTGGCAGGCGCCGCAATGGCCGAGCCCCTCGACCAGATAGGCACCGCGGTTCCACTCGGCGCTACGGGCCGGGTCGGTTGGAACCGGCGCGTGGTTGAGGAAGAGCAGGTTCCAGCCGGCCATCAACGGACGGATATCGAGCGGAAACGGCAGCCGCGTCGGCGTCGGTTCGGCATAGGCCGGCTCGCGGGTCATCAGGAAGGCATAGATCGCCGACAGGTCCGGGGCCGTGACGTGGGTGTAGTGGTTGTATGGAAAGGCCGGGTAGAGGAACGACCCCGCCCGATCGACGCCGTCATGCATGGAGCGGGCAAAGGCGGCCTCGGACCAGTTGCCGATCCCGGTCCGTTCGTCGGGCGTGATGTTGGTGGCGTAGATGGCCCCGAACGGTGTCTCGACTGCTTTGCCACCGGCATAAGGCGTGCCGTCGGTGCCGAGGTGACAGACGGCACAATCGCCGATCGCCGCCAGTTGGGCGCCACGTGCGACGAGCGCCGGGTCAAACGCGACCGGTCGGGCGACAGGGGCGATTGCCGGCCGCCAGACCAACGCCAGGCCACCCGCTGCTGCAACGGCGACGAGAACGGCGGCGCCAATTACGATGGATCGGATCTTCACGCCTCTACCTCACCCTCGGTCCCAGTCTGCGCCGGGACGTTCATCGCTTGTCCGAAACTGACGGCTCCATCCGATCGCAAACCGTCGGGTATCGGCCGGAACTCGTGACACAAACATGCCGAGGTCCTTGCTGCGGCGAGTTCAGCATGATCACTCGATCAATAACACTCATCTACCACGCTTTAGCGAACAGAGCGACCACTCTCCGTCAGCGAGGCTGCGGACGACCGGCGACGTCTGACCCGGCGTCAGGCAGACTCCTTTCGCGATTGCCGCCGCGAGGCCGCGATGAGCTTCTGGCGCCGCGCTGCCAGAGTGCGAAGTTCTCGACGCAGTTCGGTGATCCGCCCGTCGATCCGGGTGAGTTCCGGCGCAAGCTCCTGTGCGGTATCGGCTGGTGCGGCTTCGATCGTGATGGTGCGGCGAAGCTCCTCCACATCGGTGCGCGATAGGTCGGGGCGAATGAGATCTCGCTCCACCGCGTGCTCGAGCAACGGACGATCGATCTGGCTGAGCTGGTAAAGAACGGTGTAGCTCGTGGGCAACAGCGACTTGTCCACCCAACCTGAGTCGAACAGGCGCGCGGCGCCAATCATCTTGGTAAGATTGCCGGCCGTCCAACCGGCGAACAGCTCCGACCCGGCGCGGACGATCCTTTGCCCCTCATCCGCCGACAGCCGCTCCAGCAACGCGATCATCTCCCGGCCGATCTGCACGCCGGAGCGGAGGATCTTGCCGGTTTGCTCCCGGATGGCATCCATCGCTTCGATGACCGCGGCGACTTTCGCCGGGTCGTCGAGGATGGACATCCCGGCCGTGCGACGGATCAGATCGAGTTCGTGCGGCTGGACGTCGCGCGACATGGTTTCCACCGCCCGGACCGCCCCCGGCCTGGTGGCGTGCGCCGGCGCTGGCGGAGTGCGGGACGGCCCGTCCGGAGCGCCGCCGAAATCGAAATTGTCCTTGATTCGCGGCTTAGCCACAGTGCTCCCTCCCCTGCCCTACCGGGCTTGCCTCACCCACCGCCCGGCTCTTGCGCCAGGCCGACCTCGCGGCGGACGAAATGCCATAACCCGTCGAAAGAATCGTAGCCCGCCTCCTGAAAATCGGTGATCGCCAGGCCGCGCATGAACTGGGTGGACACGGATTCGAGTTGCGGCAATTCGATCGGACAGAGCGAGCCGAACTTGATCAGCACCTTCTGCGCCGTGGCGAAGGATTTGGTGCGGCGGTTGACCCGGTTGAGGACAAAGGCCGACTTGCCCGGCGCGATGCTAGCGCCGAACGGCGCCACTTCGTCCAGATCATGCCCGCTGGCCGATGTCGGGATGAGCACCAGATCGGCAATACCGCACAGCGAGCGAACCGCGTGAAGCGACTCGCCATGACCCGGCGGTGTGTCGATCACTACGATGTCGTAATTAGATAGGGTAGGGATCGTTCGCCATTCGCCCAACGCCATCTTGCAGATTGGTATGTCGGGAATGCCGATGTCAGCGTTCTCGGCGATGACCTTGTTTCGTCGCGTGAACCAACGCTCTAGGCCGAGCTGCTCGTCCATGTTCACGCCGAGAACCTGCAACCCTGCACGTCGGGCAGACACGAGCAAGGACATGCTCAGCGTCGTCTTTCCGACGCCGCCTTTGGGTGCAGCGACGACGATGACACAGGGCTTACGCGCATCCCTTGATCGTTGCCGAGTGGCTGGAACGCTGTGCATCCGCTTTTGTCGCTCAGGTCGTGATGGGCGACGTGTAGCGTGGTCCCGATGGTCTGCAAACGCTTATCGCATCGTGACACTGACATCCTGGCTCGAGGCGAGTTGTCCTGCTGTTTCCCCGGGGAAATAGCCAAAGCGCTTCAGCCGAACAGGGAAGGGTCAGGCGTCCTCACGCCACCAAGCAGCGCTCAAAAATCGCTTCCGCCTGCGCCACAGTCATCTTCCGCGCTGACGGGCAGGCGATCACCGTGCGGTCGCCAGCGCCCGCCCAGTCGAAATTGCGGGCAGCGATGCCGGCATACAAGCCCGGCACGGCGCGCTGCGCCATTTCACGCACCCGGCCCGGCGGCAATTGCTCGGCTGTGAAGCGATCGGGGAAGCCGATATCGGCATACAGGCCGCGGATCGCATCGGCACAGGCCTCGATCGTCCCGGCCCGGCTCAGACCGGCATGCCTCACCTCCAGCGCATCGGCCATCGGCGCGACTTTGTCCGGCAGCACCGCCAGGTTGAACGCGATCACGTGCGGCAACAGCACGCCCACACCATAAGGATGCGGCAAATCCAGTTGTCCTTCCATCGGCAGCGACAGCGCGTGACCATGGCCCAGCCGGGCGTTGCCGCAGGCGATGTTGCTCATGCAGGACGCGACTAGATTATCCTCCCGCGCCCGCTCGTCCTCCGAGTTGATCGACGCCCGCAGGGAGGCAAACTGCAGCCGCACCGACGCCAGGGCGAGCGCGTCCGTAATCGACGAGGCGATGCCGCTCAGATATGCCTCGACACCATGCGACAGCGCGTCGACCGCCGGCAGCGCCGCGACGTGCATGGGCAGCGACCGCAGCGTCACCGGGTCGAGGATCGCGGCGTCCGGAAACGACAGCGGTCCGCCGCCGAGCAGCTTCAAATGGCGGACCTCGTCCTTCACGATCGTCCATTGCGACACCTCGGAGCCGGAACCCGCCGTCGTCGGCACCATGATCATCGGCAGCGCCTTGCGGTCGAACGTGCCGACGCCGGTGCACTCCGCCATCGGCTTGCCGTTGGTCGCGACGATGGCGATGCCTTTTCCGGTGCACATCACCGAGCCACCGCCGATGCAAACCACTCCGTCGATGCCCTCCCGCCGCACCCGCTCGCCCTCGCTGTCGATGTGCGAACACCGCGCATCGATGCCGCACTCATCAAAACGGGCAACGGCCAAATCAGCCGCCTCCAAGGCCGCCACTGCGGCGGCATGGAACCGTTGGGCGGAGATGATCGGGTCGGAAACGACCAGCACCCGCGACATCTTCAGTTCGCGCGCCAGCGTGCCGATCGTCCCAAGCGAACCCTGCCCGGCGACGATGCGGGTCGGCATGTAGAAGTTGGTGACCACCGCTTTCCTCCCGTGCCAAGCCGTTGATCGGCCCTGGCGTCAGTTTCTACCTGTCGTGTTCAGTCGTGCTTGGTGATCGTCGTTCGACGATGCGATGCGTGGGGCAAGGTGGCACCTGGCTTGTTTTCTTCATTCCGCCGCGGCGCGCCCAGCGAACTCGGACCGAAGGCTGGCAGTATGCTGCCCGATGGCCGGCACCGGGCCGAGTGCGGGAACGCGCTCACCGTCCCGAATTGCCGGCGGCGCCACGATCGAGGCGGGTCCCCGCTCGGTCGCCACCGTGACCCGGCGCAACGCGGCATGGTGGGTGAGATCGGCGACGCCGTTGACGAAGCCGAAAGCCGTGCCCGCGATCCGCAACCGCTGCGACGCCGCCGCCTGGTTCAGCCCGGCGAACGCGGTCGCAACCAGCGCATCCACCTCGGGCCGATTGGAGACCCGCGCATTGTTGCTCTCGAAACCGGCGCGCGCGGGCAGGTCGGGCTGCCCGAGGAACTCGGTGCAGAAGCGCCGCCACTCCCGCTCGTTCTGGATCGAGATCAGCACCAGCGCGCCGTCGGCAAGCGGAAACGCGCCGTAAGGGCAGATGGAGGGATGCGCCAATCCCACGCGCTCCGGAGCGCGGCCGGTGCCTTCCGTATAGAGCAGCGGTACGTTCATCCAGTCCGCCATGCCGTCGAACAGGCTGACCTCCAGCCGGGCGCCCTCGCCGGTGATGCCGCGGGCGATCAGCGCCTCCAGCACCGCCGCATGGGCCGCCATGCCGCAGGCGATGTCGCATACCGATACGCCCACGCGCCCAGGGCCGGCCGGATGGCCGGTGATCTGCGCGAGGCCGCTTTCCGCCTGCACCAGCAGGTCGTAGGCCTTCATGTCGCTGTAGCTGTGACCCTCGCCGTAGCCGGTGATGTCCACCGTGATCAGCCGCTTGTATTGCTGCCGCAACGCCGCCGAGCCGAACCCGGCGCGGGCGGCGGCTCCCGGGGCCAGGTTCTGGATGAATACGTCCGCCCGGGCCAGCATCGCGTGCAGCATCGCCGCATCAACCGGGTCCTTGATGTCGGCGACTAGGCTTTCCTTGCCGCGGTTGAGCCAGACGAAATAGCTTGCCAAGCCATTCACCGATTCGTCGTAGCCGCGGGCAAAGTCTCCTTCCGGGCGCTCGATCTTGATGACCCGCGCCCCGGCATCCGCGAGGCGCGACGAGCAATAAGGCGCCGCGACGGCTTGCTCGAGCGCGACGACGAGCAGGCCGGACAAGGGCTTGGTGCCCGATACGTGCTGTTGGTCCATGAGCCCTGGTTCCTCGAGTTGTCGGCGGCAAGCTTAGAGCAGATGGCGCGCGCTCGGCGCTACCCGGCGCCCACCATCTTGCATCCGCTCTCGGCCAGGGGGCGCCACACCTCATCCGGCGACAGCGTCTGGATCACCTTATACAGGTCCCATGGGCCGGTGCTCTCGGCGGGGCGCTTGGCCTCGAACAGGAAGGCGGGATGCAGATGCTGGCCATCGGCACGGACCTGGCCGACGCCGAAGCAATCGTCATCGGTCGGCATGCGCTTCATCGCCTCGATGGCGGCGCGTCCAGACGGCTTGCCGGCAGGCAACGTCGCACAGGCTTTCAGGTAGTGCAGGGTGGCGGCGTAGGTGCAGGCGTGCTCGGCGTTGGGGTAATTCGCCGGGCTCTTGGGAAGGAGCCGCTTGGTGAATGCGCGGGTGCGATCGTTCAGGTCCCAATAGAAGCCTTCGGTCAGGCGTAGGCCCTGTGCCGTCTGCAACCCGAGGGCATGGATGTCGGTGATGAACACCACCAGCCCGGCCAAGGTAATACCGGACGAGGTCAGGCCGAACTCGCCGCTCTGCTTGATGCAGTTGACGAAATCGCCGCCGGCATTGGCAAAGGCGAGCACGTTAGCGCCCGAGTTCTGCGCCTGCAGCAGGTAGGAGGAGAAGTCGGTGGTCCCCGGGAACGGGTATTTCGCCGCGCCGGCCACCGTGCCGCCAACCCGTGGCACGAAGGCGCTGAGATCGCGCAACATGGCCGTGCCGAAAGCGTAATCGGCGGTGAGGATGAACCACTTGTTCTGGCCGGTCGCGGACAGCGCGGTCGCCATCGTCTTGGCGATCTGCCAGCTATCGGAGCCCCAATGGATCTGGTTCGGCGAGCAACGGATTCCGGCGATGTCGGCGGAAAAGGCGCCGGTGTTGAGTTGCACCGTATCCCGCTGCTGTGCCAGATCGGTGACGGCGAAGGCGATGGCGCTGTTGTTGACGTCAACTACCGCATCGACGCCACCGCGGTCGAACCATTCGCGCGCGATGCCCACCGCGACGTCCGGCTTTTGCTGGTGATCGGCCGAGATGATCTCGACCGGCATCGTGTTGCCAGCGGCGGCGAAGTCCTCCATCGCCTGCCGGGCGGCAGCCACGGAGGTCGGGCCGCCGGTGTCGCGATAAGGACCGGACAGGTCCGTCAGCACGCCTACCCGGATCGGTCGGGCCTGCGCCCGCGC
>CAZTJC010000088.1:2185-13409 GCA_964613945.1 uncultured Acetobacteraceae bacterium | reverse complement strand
ACATACATCGGCAATGCGCCCAACTTCATGGTCCGCTCCATCGCCAGCGAGCGCGACATCCGCATGCCGTCCTTTGTCGGTTACATGGACTGGTCCTGCGCGATCCTGCTGCCGACTTTCGTACTCGTAACTGTGGTGTTCTTCCGAGGTTAGAGGCTCGCGACCCACAGGTCAGCCAACCCGCGGTTCGGTCGATGAACGCTCGCCCGCCGGCGGCGGGCCGCCAAACATCCGCGTCAGCGGAGTGCCTGTAATGCCATGTGCCAGGACGGAGGCGCCGATAGCCAGAGAGATGTAGGGCCATAACGCCGCTGACCCCGTCTCATCCTGGATCAGCATGGCGTAGAACAGTGCCGCCGCCCCAATCGGACCGAACCAACCTGCGAACAGGGCGCTCCCAAATTCTCGGTTCCACGGGATCCAGCGCCGGAGGAGTAGCCAGGCCGGAATGCGCCGGATCAATAACACGGCGACAGCGAAGGCGACGGCCCGCCAACCGAGCTGGGTCCACTCGGACCAGGGGATTGCCGCCCCGAGCAGGATCATCACCGGCAGGTCGAAGAACCGACCCAACGCCTCGCTAAACCGCTCATGATGCTCTTCGACGTTGAACTTGCGATTGCTGTTGTTCAGCACGGCTCCGGCAACAAAGGCTGCCAGCACCTCATCGCCGCTCAGCAATCGCACGCCTGCTGTGGTGGCGAGCGCCAAGGCAATGGTGACGGTGAGGAGCGAAGCTCCTTCAGCATCTGGTCGGTTGCGCGCCCAGCGCAGCGCGCGAGCGGTGATCCAACCAGCGGTGCCGCCGACCAGCACGGCGCCAAGGATCTCCCATAAAACGACATGCAACAGCCACTCGAGGCCGGCGTCGAGCGGGGAGTAGCGCATCAGCAGGATCGGTAGCATTACCAGCGGCAAGGCGAGGCCGTCGTTGATGGCGCTTTCTGCCGTCATGCCGTCGCGCAGAAAGCCGGGAACGGCATGACGGGCCAGCCGTCCGGTTAGGATCGGCGCGGAGAGGACAGGGTCCGTCGGAGCGATCGCAGCCCCCAACAACAATGCAGGAAGCAGCGGCAGACCGAAGGTCAGGATGCCGATGGCGCCGCCGATCAGCCACATCAGCACCATTCCTGGCCCGAGCACCACGGCCAGGCCTCGCCAGTTTTGCCGCAGCCAATAAGCTGGCAGCCGCATAGCTGCTCCGGTTACCGCAATCGCCAGTGTGAACCGCGCCGCCTCCCGCAGGATGGTAACATCTGCGGGGTGCGCCATCGGATCAAGATGCAACAACCCTGCACCGAGCGGGCCGAGAGCTATGCCAGCTACGACGCAAGTGAGCGGCTCCGACACCCAAAGAAGTTGATTGACGATGCCGGACGAGGCCCCCAAGGCCACCAGCAGGCCGAAGACGCAGAAGATCACCAGCCACGTGTCGGGAGTCATTGGCTGTTATCCTGTGCCACGGCGCCGGTTGCCCTTAAGCGGCCATAGCAGGATTTGGCTTAGGATTTGGTTGCATGACGATGGGTGGAAAGCCGACGATTTCGTAGGTCGCCGAGGCGATACCGATCCCAGCCTTATCGAACTCCCGAATGATATGCCGGTTCATCGCGTCCTTGGTGCCGCGAATGCGATGGGTGTCGACGACAAAGCGCAGCGAAAGTTCGAGCCAGTTATCCGTAATACGCCAATAAACGTGTGATTTGAGATCGATCGGATCGACCCCGAAGCGCGCCTGCAAATGAGCTTTCTGCGCTTCGGCCATCTCGTCACCCTCCTTGGCGTGTAGGTGCGCTGCTTCGAGCAGGATGGCTTCAGCTCGCTCGCGATCAGCCGTGTAGGTGATCGGGATCGCCATCTCCTCCCAAATGAGCGGAAAATCCCGGCTATAATTAAAGACCGGATCGGCAAAGATCTTGCTGTTGCTGACGGTCACGATGCGCCCAGTGAATTGACGCGAGCGGATCCACATCGCCGGGTCGGCACCCTGGACGGAGGGCGGTTGACCCATCTCCATGATGGTCGTCTGGATGAAGCCGAGCCGCATAACGTCGCCGCGCACGCCGCCCATGGAGATACGGTCGCCCACGGTGAAGGTGCTACCGCGGAGAATGACGAAGTAGCCGGCGATCGATGTGACGACCTGTTGCAACGCAAAGGCGAGGCCGGCGGAGATCAAGCCAAAGGCGGTAGCAAGCCGGGTCGGGTCGTTGAACCAGATCGACAACAGGCCCAGGATGAGCATCACGGCCGCAAAAAGGCTGATGCCCTGCCTCGTCCAGAACTTGGTTTGGACGGAAGCAGAGTCAGCCCGGCCCAGCACCAGCCCGGCGAGCGCACGCAGGCCGGCGCTGGCCGCCAGCACGATCGCGATGAATATGAATGACAGCAACAGCTTGCGGCCGTTCTCGGCGTTGACGCCGACCCAGTCGATCCCGAGGAGATGCATACTTATCCTTGTTTGCTTGGCTGCGTGGAGCCAGTGTCGTCATCGCAGGCCGCCAGAAAGGCGGTGTATCGGCTACGTATGTCGTCGAGGTCGTCCGGGGTTTGAACGTCCCGCTCGGCATCACCCATCACGAGCCGCGCATGGCGTCGCAGCGCCGGACGCCGAGCAAGGTCATGCTCGCAGCTAGCCACTACTGCCAGCACCTCGAGCAGTCGCGCCAGCACGGCAGCACTACCCGCAGCGTTCTGTCGAATCATGTGTAACATGGCGTCCGTTAGCCCGTCGTAGTCTACCGTCGGCACGACCAGCACCGGCTTGGTCTCTCGCAGCGTGATCCCGGTCGGCAAGTGCAGCGGCACCAACTCGCACAACGAAGCTCCTAACCGGTCCAGTACGCTTAGGGCTGTATGTGGGTCGTTGATGCCCGGCGACAAAGCACGCACGGCGACCTCCACCAATTGCCGAACCGAGAACTCTAGATCCAACGAGCCGACCCGGCGTGGGCCCAACGCCGTGGCATCCCGGATCGCAGCTCCTGCGCCGTCCACCGAGACGGTCAGTTCGGCGATGGCAGCACCTGGGAACACGTAGTCGCCAGGCCGCACCAGCATCCGGATGGCTGTACTACGTTCGGCGGCCCAATCGGCCAGGGTGTCGGCGTGAAACTGTTGGAGATAGCCGTATCGGGCATCGGCGACCCGGGCCGCATGGTTCCACATCGCTGCATCGGGTGCCACGGGCCCGGGCTCGTGGACAGTCAATCGCCGAAGCGCATCTCGCACGTCCTCGCTAACCAGCTCGATGACGGTGTCGACGTTGATACGCCCGGCAATGTGGTTGACGAAGAACACCAGCGTACCGACGCTGATGAACGACAGTAGCAGCCCGACGCTAAGCGACAAGTGTGGGACGAACGATCCCTCGTCCTGCGTAC
The DNA here is from genome assembly GCA_964613945.1 of uncultured Acetobacteraceae bacterium. Taxonomy (GTDB): domain Bacteria; phylum Pseudomonadota; class Alphaproteobacteria; order Acetobacterales; family Acetobacteraceae; genus JAVVHH01. The sequence goes on along the minus strand of CAZTJC010000088.1, from coordinate 10,026 downwards.
GCACGGAACGCAGCACCATTAGTGCATAGGAAAACGTGGCCAGGAACACGCCGAGGGTTACTTGATTGGCACGGTCGCGGACGAAGTTGCGGAGCAGCCGTGGCCCCATCTGCCCGGCGGCCAGCGATAGAGCGGCAATCGTGATGGAGAACACCGTGCCCGCGACGCCGATGGTCGAGGACGCGATCGCGCCCAGCATGGTGCGTGCGCCGGTGCCGCCCCCGTTATATAGCCAAGCGCTTTCGATCAGCCACTGCGGCACGAGCCCGCTCCGGTCCAGGCTCACCAGACCGACGCCGGCCAGGATGCCGCCAAGTACCATCAAGAACGGGATGATCCAGAACGCCTCGCCCAGATCGGCGAGCAGTTTGCGCAGGCGTGCATTCATGGATTTCTGGTCCGAACAGCGTGATCGACACTCACGGCTTGATCGCTGATGCACCCTGTTCAGGTGGCAACGGTTCAGACCGACGGTTGCAAACACCCGAAAGCGGCAGGAGTTCGCATCATACCGCTGCATCTATGCGGCTTGCTTATTGCACGGAAGACACTCTCCCTCGGTGAGTGAAAGCCCATCGCAAAATGCACCACTTTAGCAACAGTTTACACTGAACTGGTTTACGGCTGGGGTGAAGAGAGCTGAAACCACGTCCCTTCTCCAGACCACAGCCTCAGCAGGTGATCGATCGCGACGTGAACCCAGTTATAGAGTGCCCCCCTATGCTACACAGGCGTATGACGCACACTGTCCGCGAGAAACAGAAACTGCTTGCCCGCGTGCGCCGCATCCGCGGTCAGGTCGAGGCTGTCGAGCGGGCGCTCGACGCCGAGTCAAGGTGCGAGCAGGTCATGCATCTGCTCGCCAGCACCCGGGCGGCGATGTCCGGCCTGTTGCCGAGGTGATCGAGGACTACGTGCGGACGCACCTGGTCGACCCCGAGAAGCACCCCGGCGCCTTCGACGAGGAAGCGACCGAACAGCTTCTGGCCGTCGTTCGCACGTATCTGAAGTGAGGAGGCCATGATGTCCGGCACCCATCCCTTGTCTGGCACGCACAGCCACGTTTTCCTCGGCGACACGCACGAGACGTCGGAGCGCCGGACCTGGGCCGTGATTTGGCTCTGCGGCGCGATGATGGTCATCGAGATCGTCGGCGGCCTGTTGTTCGGCTCCATCGCGCTGGTCGCCGACGGCATGCACATGTCGACACACGCCGGCGCGCTGCTGCTGGCGGCGCTTGCCTACACTTACGCCCGCAAGCATGCCGAGGACACGCGTTACACGTTCGGGGCCGGGAAGCTCGGCGACCTCGCCGGGTTCACGAGCGCGGTGATGCTGGCGATGATCGCGATACTGATCGGCTACGAGTCCGTGACGCGGCTGTTCTCGCCGGTCGAGATCCGGTTCGGCGAAGCCATGCCGATCGCCTGCCTCGGCCTGGTTGTTAATGTGGCGTCGGCGTGGTTGCTCTCCAGCGGAGGGCACCATCACCACGGCCATTCCCATGGCCACGCGCATGACGACCACCACGAGCACGAGGAGGAGCATCGTATCCTCACGCCTGGCGGGACCGTGATCCTGACCATATTCGAGACCAACCATCCCCCGGTATTCCGCCTGCGTATGGCCGAGGGTAGGACACCGACCCTTGCCACCGTGGAGATCAACCGTCCGGACGGCACTCGCCAGACGTTCAAGATGGCCGAGCGTGACGGCTATCTCGAGAGCATCGAGGAGATCCCCGAGCCGCACGCGTTCGCCGCTGACGTTCTGATCAACGGCTTCGACTACCCCGTCGTCTTTGAGGAACACGGCCACGCGGCCCATGGGGCAGCGAACCGCGACAACAACATGCGTGCGGCTGTCGTCCATGTTGTCGCGGACGCGGCAGTGTCCGTGCTGGTCATCGCGGGACTGTTGATGGCCCGGATCTTTGGATGGCTCTGGATGGACCCGCTGGCTGGCATCATCGGCGCCGTGGTCATCGCCTCGTGGGCTTACGGGCTGGTGCGTGACACGGGAGCAATCCTTCTCGACATGAACCCCGACCGAGGAATGACCGAGAACGTCCGCAAGGTCATCGAGGCCGAGGGCGACCGGCTTACCGACCTGCACGTCTGGCGCCTTGGGCCCGGCCACCTCGGTGCGATCGTCTCGGTGTCCACGGCAAACGACCGGACTGCTGATTTCTACCGCGAAAAGCTGGCCGAGTTCAGCTCGCTCTCGCATCCGACCGTGGAAGTCACCAAGGCGACCCGCTGGGTGCGGGATGTAGCGGGCGAGACGCACAACGGGTTCGCGGGCCCGTTCGCCACGGTCCGACAGCTGAAAGACATAGACCGTTGAACTACGACGTTCGAGGCCCAAGGGGTATTGTACCTGAGCACGGTGTCTCCTTTGCCGAAGCACTGCGGGTCTGGATCCGCGTGGCTGCGCTCTCGTTCGGCGGCCCAGCCGGGCAGATCGCGGTGATGCATCGCATCGTGGTCGACGAGAAGCGCTGGATCGGCGAGGCGCGGTTCCTGCACGCCCTATCCTACTGCACGCTGCTGCCAGGTCCGGAAGCACAGCAACTCGCCATCTACATCGGCTGGTTAATGCACGGCACCCGCGGCGGCATCGCGGCAGGCACGCTGTTCGTCTTGCCGGGCGTCTTCTGCATCATGGCGCTGAGCTACATCTATGCCGGGCTCGGTCATGTCGGCACCGTGGCCGCCCTGTTCTTCGGGCTCAAGGCGGCCGTGCTTGCGGTGGTGGTCCAGGCTGTCATCCGCATTGGTGGCCGGGCGCTGAAAAACCGCGTGATGCTCGGGATCGCCGCGATAACCTTTGTGGCAATCTTCTTCCTGAGTGTCCCGTTCCCGATCATCATACTCGCCGCCGGGCTGCTGGGTTGGTTTGGCACGAGAGCGGGTTCGACGCTGTTCCAGGTCGGTGGCGGCCGCGGCAAGCACGCCGCAAACGCTCTGGCCGACGCCGACAGCCTGCTCGGCGAGGGCCAGCCTGCTCATGCCGCCGTCTCGGCCGGAACCGCACGGCGCGCCGCGGCGCTCTGGCTGCTGCTCTGGTTCGTGCCGGTGCTGGCGCTCGTCGCTACCTTCGGCACCGAGGCGACATTCAGCCGCATCGCCATCTTCTTCAGCGAAATGGCGGTGGTGACCTTCGGCGGGGCATACGCCGTGCTGGCTTACGTGGCGCAGCAGGCGGTCGAGAACTACCATTGGCTGCGCCCGGGCGAGATGCTGGACGGGCTCGGCATGGCCGAGACCACGCCGGGGCCGCTGATCATGGTCACCCAGTTTGTCGGCTTCATGGCTGCCTACCGTGATCCCGGCGCACTTTCCCCGATGATGGCCGGGACGTTGGGTGGCTTGCTCACGACCTGGGTGACGTTCACCCCGTGCTTTCTGTGGATCTTCCTCGGCGCGCCGTTCATCGAACGGCTGCGCGGCATCAAGGCGTTGAGTGGCGCGCTGTCGGCCATCACCGCGTCCGTCGTCGGCGTGATCCTCAACCTCGCCGTCTGGTTCGCGCTACACACGTGGTTTCGCGAGACCGTCCGCGTCGGCGCCGGGCCGCTCGGGTTCGATGCGCCGTTGCTTGCAAGTCTCGAACCCTTGGCGCTTGCGCTGTCGCTTGCCGCCATTGTCGCGATCTTCTGGTTCAAGCTCGGCATGATCCCGACTCTGTTGGCCTGTGCGCTGACCGGGATGCTCCTCCACCTAGTCGGGCTTGGGCCGTGACGTTCGGGACGGGCGTAGATCATTCGGCACGCGGCTCATCGACGTTAACATCGGCTTTCTTGAGCAACGCCGCAATGCGATGTATCGAACGTCATTCAGACTGTTCGAAAAGTCGGGAGCGCAACGACTTTGAAAAACAATTTTCCGACGTTTAAATCCAGCCGAACCACGTTCCAATAGAATGCTATTCTAAGGCCGAAATTTTCATCCGACTTTTCGCACGTCCTCCACTATTTCTGCGACAACGACTAATGTCACAAGCGTGGGTCGCTAGCGGTCGTAGCGGTCGATCTTGGGAGGATGGTCGCAGTCTACGTCAGGAAGCAGCTTTATCGTACCGTTATCGTTATGACTCATGTTCTGAAGGTGAGATCCTTCTGGTTGGACAAATTGTGTAATCGAGAGACAGATTGCGCGGCGCTTTGGTGCGGGCCTTTGTGCGATCCGGTCTCGCAATTTATCGGAAGCTATCGCCTGATGGGAGCACGCATCGTGATGCTGGTGGGCCGCTCATATCCTGGATGCGCGATCTCTAACGTTTTCACAAATCCCATGCGCGCGAAAGCAGCATGATTTTCGCTCAGTTCGATCCGAACCGACAGCTCCAATGTCCCGAGATCACGCTTGACGGCCTCGTCCCGTGCCGCGTCGACGAGGGCTCTCCCGATGCCTAACCCGTTCATACCGGACCGCACAGCGAGCTTGCCGAGATAGAGTGCATCATCCTTAGGCCGAACGAAGAGACACCCAACCAGTTCGTCTGCCCGCGTCGCCAGCAGCAATGCGCCAGCAGCCGCATCGGCGGCCATGGACTCGCGTGACAACAGTCGAGCCGAGGATGGCGGATCGATGCGTCCGTTCATATAGGCGAATGCACCCTGGATGAGGGTGCGAACGCCGTCCCAGTCCGCAAAGTCGGTTGGAGCACGGTGAATGGAAACGTTCGCGGTAGTCATTGGTGAATACCTTCAAAAAGGGGAAGACAGCCTAACCTGCTCCCTCGGTCGTGAGCCATTCGATGAACCCGGCGAGCGACGCCGTCTTGTCGGCATCGAACGGGACCAGAGCCACATACCCCCTCCGCGCCACGACGATGCTTGGCAGCGGTGTGAGCAGACGCCCCCCCGCCACATCGGCCGCGAGAACGGGCAGCGGGCCAATGCCGACCCCGAGGCCATCCATCACCGCTTGCACGGTGACAAAGAAATGGTCGAACATCCGTCGACGCGGCTCGGCCATGGACGGCAAGCCAGCCTGGTTGAGCCAGTCGGTCCAGTCACCGGGTCGGGTCTCGGTCACGAGCAGGACGTGGCGTGCGAGGTCCTCGGGATGCCGCACCGGCTGACAATCGAACAGCGCCGGGCTCATGATCAGCGTGTCGGCTTCCTCCAGGAAGGGGACTGCACGATGCTGCGGCCAGAAATCCTGATCCGTCGCACCACGCCGGATCGCGACGTCGAAACCGCCGCGCAACTCGTCATGCAATGTCGTCACCGTGGTGACGACGATTTTCACCTCGGGCCACTCGGCATGGAAGCGGTCCACCCGGGGAATGAGCCAACGCATGGCAAAGGTCGTCGGCGCGCTGACGCGGAGGATGCGGCGCGCATCGGACCGGCCGCAGGCGTCGGCGGCGGCGATGACCCGGTCGAACGACAGGCTGACCTCTGCCGCAAAAGCGCGCGCGGCCGGGGTGGCGACCATGCGGCGGCCTGCCCGCACGAAAAGGCGCTGACCCAACCAGGCTTCCAGCCCGGCAATCTGGCGGCTGACAGCACCGTGCGTCAGCCCGAGCTCCGCTCCCGCCTCGGCATAGCTGCCGGTACGGGCCGCGACCTCGAATACGCGCAGGGCATTGAGCGGTGGCAAACGGCGCATGCGAACCGTGAGGAAAACAGACAGATCCCGTGATGAACAGCAGTCTAGTCACTTAATCTCGCATCCATAAAGTGGGCGGTCCCAGAGCACCGGACCAACCATGCCCACTACGAGTGCGATGGCGACGCCATCGATCGAGCAGCAAACCAGGCTTTCACCGCAGCGGCGCAACCTAGCGGGCGCATGCCTCGCCCACATGCTGCACGATGGATACACGGACCAGCTCTATGCGTTGCTGCCAATCTGGCAGTCCCAGTTCGGCTTGTCGTATGCTGGGCTCGCGCTGGTACGGGCCCTGTATTACGGCACGATGGGCAGTCTGCAGGTGCCTGGTGACAGATTGGTCGCGCGGCTCAACCCGCGCGCCGCACTGACGCTGGCCACCGTCGTGGCGGCAGCGGGGTTTCTGCTGATGGCGCTGCCGTTCGGATTTCCGGGCCTGTGCGCTGGGCTCGTGCTGGCCGGCGTCGGATCGAGCGTCCAGCACCCGCGCGCCTCGCTGCTGGTGACCGATACCTACGGCAGCGCCTCACGCGGGCCGCTCGGGATCTATAATTTTGCGGGAGACTTGGGCAAGGCAATCTTTCCGGCCGTGGTCGCCTTGCTGCTGACCGTGATCGCCTGGCAACCGGTCGTCGGAATGATGGCCGGGATCGGGCTCATGATGGCCTTGGCGTTGTTGGCCATCGTGCCCCGGCGGCCCTTCGTTGCAACGGCGGAAGCCAAGCAAGCGGTGCAGGGCCGAGGTGGCCGTGGCTTCGGGCTGCTGCTGACCATCGGCGCCCTCGATACGGCGACGCGCATGGGATACTTGCTTTTCCTGCCCTTCCTCCTGCATGCGCGCGGTGCGACGGGCGGCGAGGTCGGCCTCGGCCTGGCGCTATTGTTTATTGGTGGTGCGCTCGGCAAGGCGGCCTGCGGCTGGCTCGGCCAGCATCTGGGCGTGGTGTGGAGCGTGGTCGCGACCGAGGCAGCCACCGCATTGCTGATGGCTGCGACGTTGCTGCTGCCACTCGTGCCGATGCTCTTAACCCTGCCGGTGCTCGGTCTGGTCCTGAACGGCACGTCGTCGGTGTTGTATGGCACGGTCCCGGACCTTGCACCCAAGGGCGACACCGGCCGTGCGTTTGCCCTCTTCTACACGGGCGTCATCGGCTCCGGTGGTTTGGCACCGATCGCATACGGCGCCATTGCCGATCACTCCAGCCAGATCGTCGGTATCCTCGCGGCCGCCGCGACGGCTGCCGTCATCGTTCCACTCGTCCTTTTGCTCCGCCCCGCTCTGGAAAGGTGTGACCCGGCGTGAGAAGGTACGTCGCGTGCCATGCCGTGCTCAATCCGGCGCCGCCAATTTCAGCAGAAGCGGCACCAACTCCCCGTCATCGATCACCAGCGCTGCCTGTGCCAAGGTGAACCACTCTCGGCGGCGCTGGGCTCGTTCAGGCCAGTTTGCGACCAGCTGGTCCACCGTGAGCACGTATACTTCCACCTCGCACTCGACGGTCGACTCCTTGCGCAAACGTTTGGTGTATCGATAGGTCCCGACGGGTACGTCGTCGATGACGCCCCGGATACCGGACTCCTCGAACGCCTCCTTGGCCGCGACTTGCGCGCCTGTGAGGCCTTTCTCTCCCCAGCCTTTCGGCAGCACCCAGCGATGTGTCTCCCGGCTGGTCACCAGTAGAACACAGGTTTCGCCATCACGCTCCTGCAGTGGGAGCGCTGCATATTGCAGGGCGGTGACGCCGGACGGCTTCGGGTGCTTGCTCAATCCTGTCTAGACAGGTTCATCATCCCGCCATTGTCAACTAACCAGCGATGAGCCGTGCCAACCCGTAGCAACAAGCAGCGACGGTGGCCGACGCCGGAATGGTGATCCCCCAAGCGAGAACGATCCCGCGGGCAAGGCTCCATCGCACGGCCGAGACCCGGCGGGCGGAACCAACGCCCACGATCGCCCCGGTGATCGTGTGCGTGGTCGAAACCGGGATGCCAAGCCAGGTCGCGCCGAACAACGCCAGCGCCCCGCCGCCTTCGGCGCAGAACCCCTGCATCGGCGTCAGATGGGTGATCCTCGAGCCCATGGTCCGCACGATGCGCCAGCCACCGCACAGAGTGCCGAGCGCCATCGCGCTCTGGCAGCTCAACACGACCCAAAGCGGTACGTGGAACGCGCCGCTCAACAGGTTCTGCGAGTAGAGCAGCACGGTGATGATGCCC
>CAZTJC010000088.1:0-2085 GCA_964613945.1 uncultured Acetobacteraceae bacterium | reverse complement strand
GTGGAACGCGCCGCTCAACAGGTTCTGCGAGTAGAGCAGCACGGTGATGATGCCCATGGTCTTCTGCGCGTCGTTGCCGCCATGGGCCAGGCTCAACAACGCCGAGGAGACGAACTGCAGCACCCGGAAGCGACGATCCACCGCGAACGGCGTGGCCCGCACGCACAGCCAGGAGGTGACCAGGACCAGCGTCATGGCCAGCACCAGCCCGATCAGCGGCGACAGCACGATAGCCGAGCCGATCACGCCGACACCGCCCCAGATCACCGCCACTGGGCCGCTCTTGGCCACCGCCGCGCCGATCAGACCACCCACCAGGGCGTGGCTGCTGCTGGACGGGATGCCGAACCGCCAGGTCACCACGTTCCAGGTGATGGCGCCGCTGAGTGCGCCAAAGATCACCAGGGGATCAACGAGCTTCGCGTCAACGACGCCGCTGCCCATCGTTTCCGCGACGTGCAGGCCGAACACCGTGAATGCGATGAAGTTGAAGAACGATGCCCACAATACGGCCGTGAACGGCCGCAGCACGCGCGTGGCAACCACGGTGGCGATCGAGTTGGCGCTGTCATGCAACCCGTTCAGGAAGTCGAACAGCAGCGCCGTCGCGATCAGCGCGACGAGCACGGGCGTGCCGACGAGCAGACTTTCCATGACTCCGCCTAGACCTGCTCGACGACGATGCCGTCGATGACATCGACAATATCCTCGCAGCGGTCGACAACGGCTTCGACGAGATCGTAAACCTTCTCCACCGTCAGCTTGTGGCCGGCCGAGGTATCGCCAGCGAACAAGGTGCGCAGGCCGCGGTCGAGCAAGTCGTCGGCCTCTCCCTCGATCCGACGCACCTCGATCGACATGTCGCTGAGCTTCTGCGCGTTCTTATCGATAGCGCCCAGCAGCGGCATGGCATCGCGGATCACGGTCGAGGCGCGGACGGCGCAATCGGCCATGCCCTGCATCTCCGGCGTGAAGGCCACGCCGTAGCGGATCATGCGGCGGCCGGTATCCTTCATCAGATCAACCGTGTCGTCCAGCGCCGTAATCAGATCCAGGATCTGCGAACGGTCGAACGGCGTGATGAAGCTGCGATGGATCGCCAACACCGTTGCGCGCGTCACCTGGTCGGCGGCATCCTCGAGCCGGTTGATCTCCGCCGCATGCTCCTGCGCCCGGCCGTCGCCGGACATCAGCGCACGAAACGCCTCCGCCGCCGGCACGATCAGCCGGGAGTGCTCGCTGAACCTCTCGATGAACTGCTCATCGTGCGGCATCAGCGCGCGGAAGGCCCGCAGCAGGATGTTGGTGCGCTTCGGGGAGGGTGACGCCATCTCGCTACTTCGGCGCTGATGCGGCGGCCCGGCCTGCGGCAGCGTAGAGGTTGAGCCGGGAGTAAAGCCCGAAGGCGGAGCCGTCGTTGAGAAAGCCGCCGCCGGGTCCCTGGGTTTCGGTCAGGATGCGGTTGGCTTGCTCGAGCGACAGATAGGGGAACGCCGCCGTCAGCAGGTAGCCGGCTTCGGGCGCGACCTGGGCGACATCCTCGACCTTGCCGACCATCTCCGGATGCACGACGGGGAGGCTGTATGTCTGGGTGACTGCATAAAAGGCGGCGTTGGCGGCCGCGTCGCTGAAGCGGCCGATGTCTTCGCGGGCGCAGATCTCCACCTTGTCGGCGCAACCGGCCTCCAGCGCCGTCACCAAATCAGTGCGGGCAGCCGTCAGGGCGGCCTGGTAGTCGGTAATGCTGTCCGCGCGGGGGCGGGGCTGGCCCGAGACTTTCGGGGCCGCGATGTTGCGCAGCTTGCGGCCGAGATAGACCGGGTCGTTGGCGAGCAGATGCGCGAGGTCGTGCATGGCCAGCGTGCGGCCGCCGAGGACGTCCATCGTGTAGTGGGCGCCCAGCAGGATGCGATCGTTGCCGTATTCGGCGCCGCGGACGATCATTTCCTGGTAGCGGCTAGGCACCAGCACCGCCAGCACCAGCGACCCCATGTATCCGTAGGTCGTGTGCCCGCTCGGGTAGGATGGGCTGTCGATCAGGTTCATGACGGGACCGCGATTGTAGACGTGGTTGTCGGCCGGGGC
>CAZTJC010000087.1:7854-13463 GCA_964613945.1 uncultured Acetobacteraceae bacterium | reverse complement strand
GCCGCCGGGTCGTCCATGCAGGCGACGATCTCCGGCAGGTGCCGCCACACCATCGCCTCGCTGATCTCCAGGCTCTCGTGCCGCGCCCCCGCCGCTTTGGCCACCGTCGCCGCCTGCGCCCGCTCGTCCGCCGCCCCCTTCACGTCGAATCCGGCCGTGAACGCCAGTACCGGCTCGCTGTTCAACCGCGCCATCGCCGCCAGGATCGCCGCGCTATCCACGCCCCCCGACAGGAACATCCCATACGGCACGTCGCTCCGTTGATGCAGCTCCACGCTCCGCATCAACGCCGTATCCAACCGTCCCAAGGCCTCCTCTTCGGAAGCCGCAACTACCGGCGCCCCGTCCGGCAAACTCGCCACCCGCGACCGGTCCAGCACATGCCCGTCCACGATTCGGATGCTCTCCCCCGGCAGCACCCGGTCGATGCCCTCGAAGATGCTCGCCGCCCCCGTGGTGAACTGCATCTGCAGCAGCTCGTCCCGCGCCCCCGCATTGACCCGGCGCTCCACCAGCCCGGCTCCCAGCAACGCCTGCGCCTCCGACGCGAACGCCATCCCCCCCGGAATGGACGCCACGTATAACGGCTTGATCCCGAACGGATCCCGCGTCAGCGTCACCGACCGCTGCGCCCGCTCATGGATCGCGATGGCGTACATCCCGCGCAGCTCGTTGGCATAGGCCGGCCCATCCCGCAGCCAAAGATGCAGCGGCGGCTCGCAATCGCTCTGCGTCGCGAACGCCACCCCCGGCATCCCCGCCCGCAACTCCCGGTAATTATACACTTCCCCATTGGCGATCAGCGTCGCCGGCCCCGCATGCAGCGGCTGATCGCCCCCCGCCACATCGATGATCGCCAACCGCGTATGCACCAGCGCCACCCGCCCCAGCACTGAATGCCCGCCACCATCCGGCCCCCGATGCCCCAGCGCCTTGCTCAACGCCGCCAGCACCCCGGCATCCGGCGCCGGAAACCCCACCGACATCGAAATCCCAGCGATCCCACACATTAGCGCGCCACCATCAACTCGAGCGTCTCCCGCCACCGCGCCAACACCGGCGCCTCCGCATACTGCCGCACCCACACCTCGCGCGCCGCCGCCGCCAGCCCTGCGGCCAACCCGGCATCGTCCAACACCGTCCGGATCGCCCCGGCCAACCGCCCGGCATCCTCCGGCGGTACCAGCACCCCGGTCCGCCCCGCCTCGATCAGCTCCGCCGGCCCCGCCACCGCCGCGGCCACCACCGGCCGCCCCGCCGAGAACGCCTCGATCACCACGTTGCCCAACGGCTCATGCCGGCTCGAACACACCAGCACGTCGCACCCCGCCAGCAGCGCCCCGGTATCCTGCTGCCACCCCAGGAACTTCACCCGCGCCGCCACGCCCTCTTCCTGCGCCAATCCCTCCAGCGCTGCCCGCTCCGGCCCATCCCCAGCGATCGACAGCGTCGCCTCCGGCACGGTCGCCATCGCCCGGATCAACACGTCGAAACCCTTGTTCTGATGCAGCCGACCCAACGCCAGCACCCGCCGCGCCCCCGGCCGCGCCACCCCCGATGCCAGGTCCGGCGCGAAATTAGGCAGGTGATGCACCCGATCGGCCGCCCACCCCTGCGCCCGCACCCAATCCACGATCCCGCGCGTATTGCCGATCAGATGCCGGCACCCCCGGTAATACTTGAGATCGTAATACCCACCCAGCCGCCCCGCGCTCACCCACGGCCCCGCCGGCAACGCCCGCGCCGCCCGATTCATCCACGCCACCGCCACCGCCGGCTCGAACCCCCGCAGCACTCGCCGCAACCCCGGCCGCGTCGCGAAATCCAACACGCCCCCGAACCGGAGCTCCACCGGCGCCGACCCGGCCGCCGTCATCCGCGCCGCCCGCCCGGCATCCCGCCGGATCACCGCCAACACGCTCTCGCCCGCCCGACTCTGCGCGGCGCTCAACCGCTCGAAGAACAACTCCGCCCCGCCCGTCCGGGCCCCCGCCATCACATGAGCAATCCGCATGGGCGCGCTCTAGCACAGCCCGGTCCGGACTCCGGTATCACCCCAACCGCTTGACGAAGTACACCCGCCGAAACCCGTCCTCCTCGCCCCGATGCGTCTCCATCCACCCCAACCGAGAATACAGCCCGACATTCTCCGTCATCGCCTCGTTGGTATAAAGCCGGATCGTCCGGAACCCCGCTGCCCCGGCCGCCGCCTCGGCAAACTCGAGCATCCGCCGCCCCAGCCCGGCCCCTTGCACCACCGGGTCGACCGCGATGTTGTCCAGCAGCATCGTCTCCGCTTCCGGGATCAGCACCAACACCCCGCGCACCACCCCCTCGTGCTCGATCACGTGCACCCGCTCCGCCGAGATTAGCGCCCCGTAGTCGTCCAACATCGGCCCCGGCTCCCGCCCCATCCGCGCGACATACGGCGTGTAAGCCGCCCGAACGATCGCCTCGACCCCCTGCAGATCGCCGGCCGTCGCCAGCCTCAACCCGCCGCCTCCGTCGCCACCCGCAACAACACCGCGGCCCCCGCCGCCGCATCCTCGCGCGTCATGTCCTCGAACTCGCTATGGCTGATCCCGTCCTTGCACGGCACGAAGATCATCTGACTCGGGCAGAACGGCGCCATCCGGATCGCGTCGTGCCCCGCCCGACTCCGCAGCCGCATCGTCTCAAACCCCAGCGCCCCCGCCGCCCGCTCCACCGCCGCCCCCAGCCCGGCGTCGAAATCCACCGCCGGCCGCACCGGCGCCTCCTCCACCTCGATCCGCACCCCCCGTTCCGCCGCCACCCGAGCAGCCGCCGCCGTAATTGCCGCCCGGATTCCCTCAATCCCCGCCGTCGTCGGATGCGTCGCCGAGAACGACAGCCGCACGTGATGCGGAATGTTGATCCGGTTGTTCGGCAGCACATCGATCGCTGCCACCCCCGCCGACCCACCGTCCGTCGCCGCCACCCCGATCGCCTCCGCCGCCGTGATCAGCGCCGCCGCAGCAACCAGCGCATTCCGCCGCTGCCCCATCGGCGTCGCCTGCGCATGCCCGTTCTCCCCCCAGCAATCGATCACCAGAAAAAGGTTGTTCTCCGTCCCATCCACCACCCCGATGGTCCGCCCGGCATTCTGCAACCGATCGCCTTGCTCGATATGCAGCTCGAAATACGCCGCCGCCTCCGCCGGCCCCGCCCCATCCCCCAGGAACCCGATCCGCCACAATTCCTCTCCGACCCGGCGCCCACCCCGATCGGTCGCCGCATGCGCCACCGCCAGCGGCAGCACCCCGGCATGCACCGCAGCCCCCATCAGCCCCGGCGCGAACCGCGCCCCTTCCTCGTTCGTCCAGTTCACCACCACCACTGGCCGCCGCGTCCGCACCCCCGCCGCATCCATCGCCCGCACGCACGCCAACCCGGCCAGCACCCCGAGCGGCCCGTCGAACTTCCCGCCGGGCTGCTGCGTGTCCAGGTGGCTGCCGATCAACACCGGCGCCAACCCGGCCTCGCTGCCCTCGCGCCGCCCGAACATGTTCCCTATCGCATCCACCGTCAGCGCCAGCCCGGCCTCCGCGCACCACTCCGCGAACAACCGCCGCCCCGCCGCGTCTGCATCCGTCAGCGCCAGCCGGTCGCACCCCCCATGCGGCAGCGCCCCGATCGCTCCAAGCGTCATGAGGTCGGACCAAAGGCGGGCGGCATCGATAGCCGGAGCGGAGGCCAGGGCAGGGAGGAGATCAGTCATGCCCGAACGGTGCGCGCAGCCCCGCCTCTCGTCGAGATGCCTTGCACCGTGTTTCCCGACTTCTTACGTCCGACCCATGACTGACATCGCCCTGCTGCCCAACCGCGCCGTCCTCGAGATCGCCGGCGATGACCGCGTCTCCTTCTTCCAGGGCCTCGTCTCCAACGACGTCGCCCAAGCCGCGCCGGGCCGCGCCGTCTGGGCCGCGCTGCTCACCGCGCAAGGCAAATGGCTCGCCGACTTCTTCATCTTCGCCGAACCCGATCGCCTCCTCCTCGACGTCGAGGAAACCCATCGCGACCTGCTGATCAAACTGCTGACCCGCTACCGCCTCCGCGCGAAAGTGACCCTCAGCCGCCTAGACCTCCCGGTCTACGCCGCCTGGAACGGTGTTCCCGATGCCCCGCTCCAGGCCCCCGATCCCCGTCTCCCCGACGCCGGCTGGCGCATCCTCGGCGACGTCACCCCCACGACCGACGCCGCCGCCTACGACGCCCATCGCCTCGCCCTCGGCCTCCCCGACGGCTCCCGCGACCTGGAATCCGAAAAAAGCACCCTGGTCGAATCCGGCTTCGACGAGCTTGGCGGCATTGACTGGAACAAGGGCTGCTACATGGGCCAGGAGCTCACCGCCCGCACCAAATACCGCGGCCTGGTCAAGCGCCGCCTCGTCGCCGTCACCGTTGACGGCCCGCTACCGGCCCCGGGCACCCCGATCTTCAACGGCGAGGTCGAATGCGGCACCATCCGCTCCGGCCGTCAGAAAGACGGCGAGGGCAGGGCGCTCGCCACCCTCCGCCTCGACGCCATCGGCACCGCCGGGCTCACCTGCGCCGACGCCACCTTGACCCCGGTCCCGTCCCCGTGGCTCAGCGCGGCCCTGCAGCCGGCATAGCGACCCGGCGCCCCACCCACTCCGGCGCTGCCCCGACCCGGCCCGCCAGCCGCGCCGCGATCTCCCCCGGCCACCCCGCCGCCCGCCGCGTCGCCATGTTCACGCACAAATAGAGCAACTCCTGCTGCGCCGAGACCGCCCCGTCCCGCGCCCGAAACATCTCGTGCGCCACATGCAGCCGCTTGCCGTCCGCCCCCAGCACCACCGACCGCACCCCGACCGTCTCGCCCTCCATCAGCTCGGCCCGATACTGCGTGTGCGTCTCCACCGCGAACGTCCCGAACCCGATCGCCCGGATGGCATCGCCCAGCCCCAGCGACCCCCAAAGCACATCCGTCGCCTCGTCGAACAACAGGATGTAATAGGCGAGGTTCAGGTGTCCGTTGTGATCGATCCACTCCGGCCGCACCACGAACGGCCCACTCTCAAATGCCATACCAACTCCCCGTCGTCAGATGGGTGGAAACCCACCATCACCCGCCGTATCCCAAATGAAAAAGGGCGGCCCCAATCAGGACCGCCCCCAAACTCACTGCCTAGCAACAGGCCTTAGGTGTTGTCGAACCCACCATCGAACCCGCCACCGCCGCCGCCATCGAACCCACCGTCGAAGCCGCCGCCCTGGTCGTTGCTGGCCTGGTCGAACCCACCGCCGCCGAAGCCACCCTGATCACCGCCAAAGCCGCCCTGGTCGCCGCCAAACCCGCTGGTGAAATCACCCGCCTGATCGGTGCCGGCACCGTCGAACGCATTGGTCCCGGCATCGGCCCCGCCGCCACCCAGGAAACCGCCCGTGCCGGCGGCCATCGCCTCGCCACCATGCGAGCCACTGAACGCGTTCATCAGCGCATTGCCGACCACCATGCCGCCGGCCACGCCTGCCGCCGTCGTCAACGCCGAGCCCAGGAAGCCGGACCCGCCGCGGTTGAACATGCCGGGCTGATACTGCGACGGCTGCGGGGGAGGCGGCGCATA